>DAOPOH010000004.1:0-138240 GCA_035357855.1 Candidatus Cloacimonadota bacterium | reverse complement strand
CCTCTGATTCCTCCAATTATTGTTGACAATTATATGCATCTGCTAGGAAAGCATATTAAGAGGGGATACTTTTTACCTTTACCACCCAAATAGAATACACAACCGACTTGACAAAAGCCTCAGGCGAAAATTTATAGATTTTAAGAATGCGGGATTAGCTCAGTGGTAGAGCATTAGCTTCCCAAGCTGAGGGTCGCGGGTTCGAGCCCCGTATCCCGCTCCAATTTTTTTGTCAGATTTCCACATTTGCGATGAATTTTGAAGCTGCTTAACTAAATTAGACTTATTAGATTATTCTAAATTCTAAATTATGAAGTTGTGCGAAAAGCAAAATTTAGTATAAGCAGGATATTTATAAGCTTGAATTTTTTTATAAGGAATAGTTTGTCTTATATCTTAAATTCATACGAAGCACTTAGTTCAATTAACCGCTATTTCTAACCTTTAAATGTCGGATGTTCATAAGATGAATGAACTTCGGAAAGCTTTTTTATTGACAAAACAATAGCATATCCTACAAATGCAAAAGTTAAATATCAGGGAAAGGAAAATTAATATGAATAAGCAAAATATCTTGAAAATACTCAATCCCATAATGTTTATATTAATCATCATAGTTCTCATCGGTCTTCTGCTTTATAAGAGTCCTCTTTTCCCGTCTTTACGGGGCACGGAACAAGCTGCCGAAGTTCATGAAGTTGCAGGAGGGCTCTTTATTCTTTTAGCAATTGTGCACATCAGTCTGAATTGGAATTGGATTAAAACTCAAGTTTTTGGTATAAAACCGAAACCAAAATCAAAAGAAATTCCTAAAAAGTAACAATACATTTAAGATAAAAAAGATATTGCGGCTTTGTGAGTTCGCAGCGTTCAAGTCTTAGTTCTGCGCTGGCAGAGCGTCTTCAGGGACAACTGGAAGAGTTAATTTCCTCTGAAGCGAGTCTGACTGACCGTTTATTTCGTTGTCGTCAGATTATGGAGGAGATATTTAAAGCTGTCACGGCAGACACTAATATCGCTTTTACGGGTTTATATGCGCGTATGCAATATGCCTATGAAGCTTCTGTTCTATCACCGGAACTAAATGAACAATTGCAGCTTTTGAGGCTTTTGACTAATAAAGTCGTTCATCATGACGATTTTGAATTTGGGGAAGAAGATTTTGCAAGCGCAATTCGTATCCTGAACGAAACCGTTCAATATCTTTCCGGAAACGCTCAACCACTAAATCCCAAGCTGGAAGAATTTATCAGGAAACGAAACGCTAAACCGTTACAGCCTTTCAGAACAGTTTCGGAGCAGACAATTGAGCATATTTTCGGTGTGGTAACAGAGTGGAAACGCTCACCCGCTAAAGCGAACAATTCTTATCTTGAAATCACCTGCCAAACTTCTGAAGGAACACAGATTATAGTTACTCTGTGGGAGAGGATGGAAAATATCAATCAAGGGCGGCGTTGGACGATTTTGGACAAAGCTTTATGGCGATACTGCAATATTAGTTTTTACAATCTTTCTTTGGTTCAAGGTGTAGCAAATCGTTTCCAATCTACTCACAATACTTTAGTCATTTTGGAACCGGATTTTCTCATGGATGTTTCCGCTGTGGCGGATTGCTTTCAAAATAATGATTATTTTCCGGAGATGTTCATTATCAGCAAGTTTTTCACGGAGACTATAACTATTCCTTTAGCACGCGGAAAATGCGTTAACTACATTTTTGACGAACTGGTTGCCGAACCGGATAAACCTCTGAAAACCATTTTCCGGAATTACTTGCAAGAGAATCCTCAACATGTCTTCGCTTTGGGCGAAGAAGCTTGGAACCAGATTTACGACCAAATTATAGCTGAGCATTATACTCAATTGAAAACTGTCGCAGCACGGCTGAATAAGCAAAATTGCCAATTAGAACCTTCTTTCATATCAGTCAAATACGGTTTACATGGTAGATTAGATGCCCTTTCCCTTCCAAATACAGAAACAGATAAATATTCTATTTTGGAATTGAAAAGTGGTTCTGCTCATCCTTACGATGTCTGGAAAGCACATCAAATGCAGGTTGTGGGTTATAATTTGGTTCTGAAAGAAATCTTCGGTGCAGCCAAATTGGCGAACAGCTCTATCTTTTATTCAAAAAGTAATGAAACTCCGCTCCGTCATGTAGTCAACAATATCCAGTTAGAGCAGGACTTTTTGATGTGCCGAAACCGTATTATAGGTATTTTACAGGGATTGGCAACGAAGCCGGCGTCCTTTGTCAATTGGTTGAAAAACAATAGGCGCTGCTATTCCAACGAGTTCTTGCAAACCAAAGCGATTAATATTTCCTCTGTTCTTAACAGCGTCAGCGAGGATGAATTGCTTTGGTTTGAAAACAAATTGAAATTCATCTTCAGAGAAGTTTGGGCCTTAAAAACAGGTGCTTTTGCCGAAAACGAAAACGGAAATTACGGTTTCAGTTCCCTTTGGAATTGCAGTCCGGCAGAAAAAAAGCAGCAGTATCGAATTTTGGCAAATCTCTGGATTGAAGAAGTGAACGACCACACAATTACTTTTCACAGGCAAGACGGGGGTGAATTATCCAATTTGCGCATTGGCGATATTGTCGTTCTTTACAAACAAGGGTTGCCCATAAACGAACAGCAGCTTATCAGGGGAACACTGAGTTATCTTGACAACGAAAAAGTGGAAGTCAATACGCGCTGCAAAATCAATCGGCAAAATCTTTTCGATAAATACACATATTGGGCGATAGAGCAGGACTTAATGGAATCATCGCTTTACAGCGGCATCAGTCAATGTTTCGCTCTTTTATGTGCACAACCCGTAGTTCGTAATAAATTACTGGGAAAAACCCCTCCTGAAAGCGAGGAAACGGATATTTCAGCGGGAAATTCATGGAGGGAAGATATTTCCGCATGTCTGAAGGGCATGCTTGCCGCAAAGGATTATTATTTGGTTCAAGGTCCTCCCGGAACTGGTAAAACTTCCTGTCTCCTGATACAGTATCTTCTTCATCTGGTCAATGACACTGAGAAAAAGATTTTGCTCTGCTGCTACACCAATCGGGCTGTTGATGAAATTTGCGGTTATTTAGTCAAAGAAGGGATACATTATATCCGACTGGGGAAAATAACTTTAGTCTCGGAAAACTATCCTACAACGGAGGCTTTTCAAACCAATCGCGTTTTCGTTTCAACAATCTATTCTTTTCTTGCCGCCGCTCCTGATTTGTTTGCTAAAATAGATTTTGACGAAATTATTATAGACGAAGCTTCACAAATTATGGAGCATCATATCATCGGATTGATGTCCAAAATCCCGAAGAAAGTCTTAATCGGAGACCAAAATCAACTTCCGCCCGTCATTTTGCAACAAACAGACAACGGCAAGGAATCAGTGCTAGAAAAAATGATTATCAACGCCAATAAAAAGCTTTTTACCAACTGCTGCGGAATGCTTACTCATCATTATCGGATGCATAACGACATTGCCGCTTTAGTCAGCTCTAACTACGAACAAAAACTGATTCCCGATACGAAGAGGCAACATTCCAAAGAACCCTGGCTTAAAGTGAAAGACACTTGGCTGAGCGAGGTTTTGGCGGCGAGAGTTGTCTGGGTTGAAACGGAACCTTCTCTTCACAGTAAGGCGGACCTTGAACAGGCGAAATGGATTAAAAAGTTTATTGAGTGCTTGGCAAAAATCATGCCCGCGGACGAAATTGCTATTAAAGTTGGTATAATTTCTCCTTTCAGAGCCCAGGACCAGTGTATTATTTCAACTCTGGAGAATAGATTCAACGACATCACTGTTGATACAGTCGAGCGTTTTCAGGGTTCGGAAAGGGACTGCATTATTATGTCTCTTCCTGTACGTTATAGTCACGAATTAGCGATGTTACAATCCATAAATCAATTGGGGACTGTTGACCGAAAATTGAATGTGGCTGTCAGTCGTGCCAGAGAACAACTGATTATTTTGGGAAGCTCCAAAATATTGACTCAGTCCGAATTTTACTATCGCATCTACGATATAGTGCAAAAACTGGGTAAAATCATCAGAATAGACAGCGTTGGTTCAGAATAATATCTTGACTTATTTTTCCTTTAGTTTTTTTGGCTCATACAGTCTGTGTAGCAATAAGCGGGATTTATTTGCATAGACGATTACCGCTAAAAGGAGTATAAAATGTCACATCCCACACCGCCTCAACAGCAGATTAATGTGAAAATTGACGAAAAAGTCGGAGAAGGTGTCTACGCGAACTTTTTTGTTATCAGCAATTCTCCGTCGGAATTTATTTTGGATTTCGGACGGGTTGTTCCCGGAATTCCAGACGCTCGGATTTACACTCGCGTAATGACCACTCCGCAACATGCGAAGCAATTGATGCAGTTGCTGGAGAAGAATATTGAAAATTATGAAGCCCAATTCGGCGAAATTAAACTGATCGGGCAAGGTGACAATAAGACTGTGGGTTTTAAGACCGGTCATCCCTCGGAAGGTTAAGCAGTCAAATTTCTTGACGAAAAAGCGGGCTTTAAAGTTCTGGATAAATTAAGCTAATCAGATGAATATATTATGATAAAAGGGAGCAATTGCGAATGAGAAATATTAGCTGGCGCAGTGCATCCATCTTTATCTTTGTCCTTGCTACTTTGTTTTTTTTGGCTCCGATGTTTATTCCCGGTTTACCGGGTTGGTGGGGAGAGAAGAAAATCAAATTGGGATTGGATTTACGAGGTGGAATGCAGATTTTGTTAGATGTAGATACATCCAAGCTCTCCGCAGCCGATGCCAAAGATGCTGTTGATAACGCCATAGAAGTCATCCGCAGCCGGGTGGACCAATTCGGCGTTTCCGAACCGACGATTCAACGAATCGGCGAGAAGCGGATTATGGTTCAATTGCCCGGCGTTAAAGATTTTGATCGGGCACGCAATTTGATTGGAAAAACCGCCATGCTCGAGTTTAAGTTTGTGGCGGAACAAAATGAAGCGGAAAAAGTTATTACTGCTCTGGATAATTATCTTGCCAATAATGTGCAAAAATATCCGGCTCTGGCGGATATCTACAAACCGCTAAAAACTGCCGAAAGAGATTCTGCGAAGGCGGATTCCCTTTCTTTTTCCGGTCGCGATAAAATATTTTCCAGCCTGATAAACAGCGGAAGCAGCGGCTTTACCGTTGGTTACGAAGATGCAGATATTCTTGAGGCAATGATAAAAGATACAACTTTTACCAATAACATCCCGGCCGGTTATCAGATTGCCTTGGGTCAAGAAAACAAGAAAGATCCCAAAGCGGACAGGGATGTCTACATCTTGCACTCGAACACCGAACTTACCGGCGAATACATTGACAACGCCAAAGTTAATATAGGCAATCCCAATTCCGGCGACCCCTCTACAGCCAACAAGCCATACATCTCCTTCAAGCTTAATCGCGAAGGTGCTCGTCGCTTTGAAGTTCTTACGGGAAATAACATCAACAAGCGACTGGCTATTTTGTTGGACGGTGTGGTTTATGCCGCTCCCGTTATCAAAGATCGTATTCCTCGCGGAGAAGGCCAAATTTCAGGAAATTTCACTTTGGATGAAGTTAGAGATTTAGTAATTGTCCTGCGGACCGGGAATTTGAAAGCACCCGTAACTGAAGAACGGACTATGATTGTCGGTCCTTCTCTCGGTGCCGACAGTATTAAGAGCGGAATGATGTCCAGTTTGATAGGTCTGATCATTGTTCTCTTGTTTGTTGTAATTCTGTATAAAGGAGCCGGTGTCATTGCGGACATAGCCTTACTCTTGAATGCGGCTTTTATTGGAGCGATGCTTGCAGCTTTTGGCGCGGCTTTAACTTTACCGGGTATTGCGGGAGCCATATTATCAGTGGCAATGGCAGTGGATGCCAATGTGCTGATTTATGAACGCATCAAGGAAGAATTGAATAACGGAAAGACACCGCGCAGTGCTGTGGATGCAGGGTTCAAACGCGCCACTGTTACAATTTGGGATTCCCAATTGACCACTTTAATAGCTGCAGTCGTCCTTTACAACATGGGTTCCGGTCCGGTAAGGGGATTTGCAGTTACCCTGACCATCGGTATCATCGGTTCAATGTTCACGGCCATCGTCGTATGCCGTGCTATGTTTGATGCCTTCGTGCTCAAAAGCAATAAAACAAAGATTAGCATTTAGGAGAGAAAGATGCGTTTACTAACGAATACACATATACAATTCATTAAACTTAGATATTACGCTTATATCTTGTCTCTTCTGATTTTGATTCCCGGTTTGATTGCCATCTTTGTTAAAGGAATGAATTGGAGTGTTGATTTTACCAGCGGTGTTGCTTTGGAAGTCAACCTTTCACCTTCGGATGAATCTCTGCCTCCGCTCCAAATTGACGATTTGCGGAAAGTTTTGGAAGACAACGGTTTTGAGGATGCTGAAATTCAGAACATCGGGGACGTTTCCGCTTCCCATTTTTTGATTAAAGGTAAAGGCACTGCTCAAGGAGCCGGAGATAAGATTATTCAAATTTTGGTGAATAACTTTCCTCAATATATAAAGGGACAGGATTTGCGCAAGGATGTCATACTTCAGGTTAATGAAGTCGGTCCCAAAGTGGGAAGCGAACTGCGCAAGCAAGCGATTTGGGCGGTTATCGTGGCGCTCATTTTGATGATTATCTATATCTGGATAAGGTTTGAACTCACTTTTGGAATAGCGGCAATCATCGCCCTCTTCCATGATGTGCTTTGCATCGTCGGTATATTTGCTCTAACGGGCAAGGAGATAACCACTGAGGTTATTGCTGCACTCTTAACGATTGTAGGATATTCCATTAACGATACAATAGTAATTTATGACCGTATCCGCGAGGATTTGAGGATATACAGAAAAGACCCTTACCAAGTTGTCTTCAACAATGCCATCAACAAAACTATTGGACGAACCATCGTAACAGGAGGTTCTACTCTGATTGTTCTGTTGGCATTGTATTTCTTCGGAGGCAGCGTCATTCACGATTTCGCTTTTGCCATGCTGCTCGGTTTGATATTGGGAACATATTCCTCCATTTTCGTGGCAAGCAGTTTGGTCGTTGAATATTATCATGTTACTAAAAAGGAAAGATCTTCTTTACAAGCACTGACAAGTAAGTCACAGCCGAAAAGAAGGTAGTCCGAAACATTAGTTCAAGGCGGATGCAATTCCGGTTTGTATCCGCTTTTTATCTTATTTTTTTTTGAAGGTCATGCAAAAAAGGAGTCGATAATGAAAGTAGCACATTACAATCAAGTGGAACTTCAGCCGGTGTCCGAGGAAGGAGCCGCGGGAGCAAATATTCGTTGGTTGATAGCGGAAAAGGACGGTGCCCCCAATTTTGCGCTCCGAATGTTTGAAGTTGCACCGGAAGGACATACACCTTATCACAAACACGCGTGGGAACATGAGGTCTACTGTTTGGAAGGACAAGGTGTCTTAATCTTTGAAGGAAACGAATATCCCTTTGCCGCTAATGATGCTATTTTTGTCGACCCGGATAAAATGCATCAATTCAAAAACACGGGAACAGAGACGCTCAAGTTCCTCTGCATTATCCCTCTTCCGGGAAAATCTCAAATTGAAAAGGACACGGAAAAAAAGTCTCTTAATCCTTTCGCTGCCGGCAGAGCCAATAACTGCTGAAAAATAAATCTTTTATTTACTTGTTCTTCAGCATTAGGCAAGGGATTTTTTAATATATAAAAGTATTACTTAAAAAATGAACCGAAGCTCTAAACTTCGGTTCATTTTTTTTCTGATGACTTATTTCTTATTTGGCTTTTTGTTTTCAGCTATAGCTGCGGAAAGTTTATTAGCAACATCATCTAAAGCCTGTTGAGGGGTTTTCTTTTGCAGTAATGCGGCTTCGATAGCTTTTTCCAAGTCCGTGCGAGCGTCAAACCATTCCGGGATTTGCGGTTCAGTAATAGCATTATCCAATTCCGCATAAATGGCTCTCAGTTGAGGAGTAGCGGTAATCAAATCTTGCATGGTTTTTGTCTGCATTGCACTTTTGCGGACGGGCATATAATTTGTCAAAGCGCTCCATTTTGCCGTCTGTTCAGTATCGGTAAACCATTTAATAAAATTCCATGCTGCCACTTCCTTGGTATGATCTTTATTTTTAAAGATTACGACATTACTACCGCTGATTGCACTCTTGTTAGTTTTGTAGACAGGCAGAGGGGCATAGCCCATGTTAAAGTTTATGGTCTGTTGTTTCATGTGGGTAATGCTGACGCTGCTACCTTCATACATAGCAACTTTACCGGCCAAAAAGTCATTTTGACCGTTGTAACCTGTCACGAGATACACTGTCTTGTCTTTGTTGATTAAGTCGGTAAGGAAAGTCAAAGCTTCCACACCGGGCTTTTGATTGAGCACCACTTTGCCGTTGGAATTGATTACTTCTCCGCCGGCTTGATACAAAAGATTGATAAATTGCCAAGCATTAGGAGCGAAGTTAGTCCCGTAAGTGTCAGGTAATTTATCGCCGTTCAGATCTTTAGTGAAAATTCTGCAATAAGCGCGAAATTCATCCCATGTGGCGGGAGGCTTATTGGGGTCAAGATTGGCGCGGACAAAAGCATCCTTATTGTAAAAAATCATGCGAACGCTTTTGTTGAAAGGGAAAGACCACATTTTGCCGTTGAAGGTATTGCTTTGCACAAATACGGGATAAAAATCTTCCAGTTTTTTGTCCTGAAATTCTTTATCTTCCCGGATCAATTCATCAATTGAGGCAAGAACATCGGCTTCAATATATTTAGAAGTCCAACTTTCATACACTTGAGCGATGTCAGGTTGCTTATTTGCTTGAATGGAAGCCATCAATTTTTGGGACAGAGCTTCGTAAGTAGAAACACCGTTGAGCACCACTTCTACATCAGGATGAGTTTTGTTATACTCTTTGACCATTTCAGTAAGCGCATCGCCTAAAGGTCCGCCCAAACCGTGCCAAAAATTAATTGTCATTTTGGTAGAACTGGCTTTCTTCCCGCACGAAAAACTAAACAGCAAAAAGATAGTCAGCAAAAGGATCAAAATAACTTTTTTCATTTTTACTCCTTATAGTTAGAAAGGGAAAATCCTTTCTTTTCTTGTATGCTCCTTATTGACAATAATCATTACTCAGGAAGATTAGATTTTGTGTCAATAATATTTTCTGCCGAAAGATAAAAAGGAGGAAAGGAGGTCGGGAATGATAAAACAAGTGGATTTTGCCGTTGCATACTCCAAAGTACATTTGCCTTCTAAGGTTGCTCTGGTAGTGACGGAAAAGCCTTTAAGCGGTTATAACATAATGACTATTGAGTGGTTTATGCGCACTTCTATGGAGCCGCGCATGTTTGCTATTTCAATCGGACATTCTCGTTTTACGCACGAGTGCTTGGAAGCAAACCGTTTCTTTAATCTTGTTTTACCCTCCAAAGAGCTTCACCAATTGTGTAATTTTGCCGGCTCAAATTCCGGACGCGAAACGGATAAATTTGCCGAAAGTATGGTGGAATGGCTTCCCGGAAAACTGCACAAACTTCCTGTTTTAAAAGAAAGTGCTGCCGTATTTGAATGTGAAATTGTCACACAAGTTAATAGCGGAGACCACACAATTTATATCGGTGAAGTGCATTACAGTTGGGTGAATGACGAGCGTGAGTTGTTTTATTTTAACGTGAACCAATAAAAGCTATTTTGTCCCTGTATTTTCAAATCTGTAAACGCCTGTGATTTTATTCCGCATATGCATTATGTCCAGTTTACCGTTCGAATTGAAAAATGCGGAAAGAAAATCGCCCGCGGCATTATTGGAGAAAAAATCTTTCTCTTCCGTTTTTTCCTGTTTGTAATAATATGTAACTTGATTCTCTGCCGTAAAATCTTTCAGATAATCGTCATTAAAATTCATTGTAATGAAATCGGCTTTCACCCAATTGATTTTTGGTCTTCCTCTTTCTTCGGCAAAATAAACTATACAACTGTCTTTTAATTCCGCCCCGGATAATTTCCTATCCCTCAAATACAAGTAAAATTCTGTAGCTTCCGCTTCCGCAAAATCTGAATCAAAACGCGGTTCTCCTTGAAAAATGGCTTTGTCTTCTTTTAAGAAATAGAGCAAAAAATCGCTGGTAACCAAATAATCTTTTGTTTTTGCCTGCACTTCAAAAGTGGCAATGACTTTGTGATCGGCATCAAAAAATTCCATTTTGCCGGACTTGATATTCAGTGAATCTTTGTCTTCTGACCAAAGTTCCGGCTGTTCTATCATGTAGCCGTAACCGTTTTTCCTGTCCCAATATGCGTAATTACAGTTTCCGCGGACTTTTTCTTCTTCACTGTAACCGGTTACTTTGCCCGTGGCTGTCACAATGTCGTTCGCTTTATCGTAACTTCCCGCGTTACAATTAAATGTATTGAATAAACCTTTTTTCTTTTGCTCGGTTATGATGACATTGCCGCCCAGTGAAAGTTTGTCCGGAATGCGATAATAAGAAATGCTGTCTGCTCGGACATTGATAGTGTCGTTACTGACTTTGACATTTCCGATAAGGCGTGCTATTTTTTGGGTGTTGAAAATTGTGGCTCTGTTACCGTAAAATTCTGTATTTCCATAAAAAAAATGAACATTGCCGAATAATTCCAGAATATTTTCACCGTTAACATTGCTGAGGAATAACTTATCGGAATGGATAAGTCTGAATTTCTCATTAGCTGCGGCTGTTTGACCTTTTGCCGGAAGACTTAAGGCAAGAGAACAAAATATTCCCAACCAGAAAAGCGAAAAAAACAGTTTACCAGTTAATTTCATTGGGTTTAACTATACCTTCTGCCGAAATGGAATCCATTTCCGCATAGCTGAGAGTGGAATTAGTTCGCAACTGGCTTCCTGTAAGAACATTATTCTCTCTGAGCAAAGTTACTCGAGTGGGAGAATAAATTTCATCAATATTTCTGTCCCAATTAATGACATCGGATTTAATAATACCGTTGGAAGTGGTATAGACAACATTTCCGCGAGCCTGAATAAGATTCCTTGATTCATCAACAAAGGTGGTATCAGCAGTAATCGTGCTTTTAACTTTTCCCGTTTTATCGTAAGTAACAAGATGCACCTTCCATGCGTGTAATTGCCGCGTATCATAAAAGCGTTCCATTTGCGCTGCAGTTAATAAATAATCCACTTTTTGGTCTTTGTATGCATAGATACTGACATTATTGCTGATTTCGTCGGGAAGACTTCGATTTAGGACTTCTGTAGTTTGATTGAGGACACTTTTTCCGCAACCCTGAAACAGCATTAAAAGAGTAAAACAAGCAATGAGAAGTGCCGGCTTCATTGTTGATAATTTACGAGGAAATACTTTGCAGATAAGCATCAACTGCTTGCTCATAAAGTCCTTTTTTCTTCAAGATAAAATCTATTAATTCTCTCGCTGCACCGTCACCGCCTTTTTTGCTCGTGACCATATCAGCAAGCTTTTGAACTTCTAATACTGCATCTGCAGGACAGACCGAAAAGGCGGACATTTGCATGCACGGAACATCGTTATAATCATCACCCATATACACAGCTTGCTGCCAAGATAAATTTAGCTTGGTTAAAAGCTCTTCTGCTTTTTTAAGCTTGTGTTCAACATTCTGATATAAATATTTGATTTTTAGGATATTGCACCTGTATTTCAGTGCGGAAGAATAGCGTCCCGTGATAATTGCCATAAGCAACCCTGCTTGACGCAACAAAGTAAAACCCAATCCGTCGTGAGCATTGAAGTTTTTAATTTCCATAGGATGAAATGTGTCGGAAGGACCGTATATCATTTTTCCGTCCGTCAAAACGCCGTCACAGTCAAAAATAACTAACTGAACAGACTGCCAATCTACCGGAGGTTTTATGACTCTTTCCATTTCTTTACTCCAAAGCATTTTTGATTTTGATGCAACTTTCCAGCAGATTATCCATTTGCTCCAAAGGAAGCATACTGGCAGCATCACTTAGAGCTTTAGTAGGTTCGGGATGAGTTTCTATAAATAAACCATCCACGCAGCCCGTTGCCAGAGCGGCTTGAGCCATAATTTTTGCATATTGCGGATTTCCTCCGGAAACGGATGTTTCAGATGGTTTTTGTAAACTGTGAGTAACATCGTAGACTACGGGATAGCCCATTTCCTTTAATACGGTGAAGGCGCGGAAATCCACAACCAGATTATGATAGCCGAAAGAAGTCCCGCGTTCCGTGAGCAAAATTTGATTGTTACCTTGTTCGGAAACTTTCTCTGCCGCAGCTTTCATATCTTCGGGAGCCAAAAATTGACCTTTTTTGATGTTGACGATACGGTTACTGCAAGCCGCAGCTTGCAGTAATGCTGTTTGACGACAAAGAAATGCGGGTATTTGAATAATGTCACATATTTCTGCAACGGCAGGAACATCACTTGTTTCGTGTACATCGGTTAAAATAGGAATGCCAAACTCGTTTTTCAATTTCTGTAAAAGTTTCAGACCTTGTTCTCTTCCCGGTCCGCTGTAAGAGGATGCGGAAGTGCGGTTTGCTTTCAGAAAAGAAGATTTATATATCAAGGGGATTTGAAATTTTTCCGTAAGCCGGACTAAAGTTTCGGCAGTTTGGAACATTATGGCTTCGGTCTCAATTACGCACGGACCCGCAATTAGGAAAAAAGGTTCCGCATTTTTGAGTTCAAAATACAGGTTAGACATAATTCCTTCTGTTTTTTCAATCAGGACGGGCAAGCATTAAAATTTTAATTTCTTGAATTTTTCCCAACTCAAATCAAGATCTAAGCGACCAAAATGTCCGTAGCACGCGGTTTGTCTATAGATTGGTCTTCTTAATATCAGTTGGTCTATAATTCCTTTAACTGTCAAGTCAAAGTTGTCCAAGATCAATTGTTCGATTTGTTTATCGGGCATGATACCGGTGCCGTAAGTGTGCACCATCAGAGAGATCGGCTTGGGTTCTCCGATAATAAAACTGAATTGAATGAGGCATTCTTTAGCGACACCTTGGTCAACGATATTTTTAGCTATGTAGCGTGCCATATATGATGCACTGCGATCAACTTTCGTGGGATCTTTTCCCGAAAAAGCTCCACCGCCGTGAGAAGCCCAACCGCCATAAGTGTCCACTATAATTTTGCGTCCCGTCAAACCCGTATCAAAAGCCGGTCCGCCATCTACCCACATCCCCAAAGGATTGATTTTAATCTCACAATTCTTTACTTGAAAAGAATGGATACTCTCCTCTTCAATTTCGTTAATGGCAGGTATGACAACTAATTCTATAATGGCGTCTTTCATTGCTTTGAATTTCTTTTCGGTTATTTTATGATGGTGCGTGGAAATCACGATTGTCATTAATTCTTTGGGTAAACGGTTTAAAAACTTGAAGGTTACCTGAGATTTGGCGTCCGGCAGCAATTCGGGAATCGAACCGTCTTTTCGTGCTTTGGCTAATTTCTGTAAAAGTTTGTGTGCCATAGCAATGGGAATCGGCATCAAATGCCGGGTCTGATCACATGCGTAGCCAAACATCAAACCCTGATCTCCTGCTCCCAATACTTTGCTTTCCCCGATTTTTTTTAATGCGGATTCCTGTTTGTGCATTAAATTAGTGATTTCGCAATTATCATCAAACCCTTTTCCCGGAACTGTATATCCGATTTCGCGAATAGTTTGGCGCGCAACTTTTTCCAAATTGGCTTTGTGGCGGGAAGTAATTTCCCCGGCAATAATCAGGTGATTGGCAGTAGCCATAGTTTCGCAAGCTACTCGGGAAGTTGGGTCGTGGCTTAAATATTCGTCTAAAATAGCATCAGAAATCTGGTCACATACCTTATCCGGATGTCCTTCAGAGACAGATTCCGAAGTAAAGACAAATTCATTTCGCCGTCTGCATGGAAGTTCCTTGTCTGAATCCATTTTTATCTCCTTTTATATCAAAAAAAAGAGCCGGCGCTAAAGCCGGCTGCAAAGCAAGCACTTTAGCACATTTTACATGCGGAGCAAAGGGCAAATCACCGCCTTATATCTTATGCAGTTTATATCTGCTTAACTAAAAGTTAAGTAAATTATACCGCAATTTATTTTTTGGTACATCTTCGGGGATTCGAACCCCGGACCCACTGATTAAGAGTCAGTTGCTCTACCAACTGAGCTAAAGATGCATATCTTTTTTTCTTCTTTTTCTCCTCCCTTTTTCTGTCAAGCATAAAGTCAACGCTTCTTTTGGGGTTATTCCTATTCATTGATTTTGCAAATTGTTATCACTATGGAAAGAAAGACTGCTGTTTTTTGGAAATGAACCACGCCGTATCCACGCCGAGTCCACCCCGACTTTATCGGCGTGGACTCGGCGTGGATACGGCGTGGATATTAAGGGGCAGATATTTCTTTTTAGGGCAAAATATTAATGGAACTTACTATTATATAAAGAGTTATGCAGGCAGAATGAACTTTTCGTAAAGATATTTTTCTTCGCTGCTCAAAATTACATCCAATTTAATTCCGGCTTCTGAATATTCTTCGTTTAGAACTTGAGCAGTTTGATGCAAACGGGAAACTAAGCGTGCTTCAGAATAGGGTAGGAGCAGAGAAAACTTTTCTGCTTTGAAAAGTGTGGCATCAATCATATCTAACAGCTGATCAAAGTTTTCTTGTTTTGCCGCGGAAATCAGAACAGCGTCAGGAAAGCGTTTGCGCAAAATACTTATGCTGCTTGCGGATAGTAAATCAATTTTGTTTAAAATTAATATCTGTTTGATGTCTTGGGCATCGATTTCTTCCAGAACCTTATTCACCTCATCAATATAAGTTTCAAATCGCTCATCGGAACTGTCTACTACATGCAGAAGCAAATCCGCATCCTGAACTTCCATTAAAGTAGCTTTAAATGATGCGATCAGCTGATGCGGAAGATTGGAAATAAAGCCCACTGTATCGGAAAGAACAACAGTTCCACCTAAATCAAGTTTGATTTGACGAGTGGTAGAATCCAAAGTGGCGAATAATTTATCTTCCACTAACACTCCTGCTTTGGTCAAAGCATTAAAGAGAGTGGACTTTCCCGCATTTGTGTAACCTATAAGGCAAATCTTTTTTGTCTTTTCCCGTTGCTTTCGCTGGGTTGTCTTTTGTTGCATGATTTGATTCAAGGAGCGGTTGATTTTAGCGATTTCTCGTTTAATTAAACGACGATCAATCTCAATTTGCTGTTCACCCATTCCTCTTGTTGCAGTCCCGCCTGTTGAGCGAACACTCCCTCTTTCCTTATCAAAATGCTCCCACATCCTTCTTAGACGGGGCAATTGATATTCCAGTTCAGCTAATTTTATTTGCAGCTTTGCTTCGCGAGTTTTGGCATGATTGTGAAAAATATTGAGAATGACTTCCGTGCGGTCCACCACTTTGATCTCAAAAAGCTCTTCAATATTGCGGGCTTGCATGGGAGCAAGTTCATCATTTACAATCAAAAGCGAAGCGCCTGCTTGCTTCATTTTTTGACTGATATCCTGCAACCAGCCTCTTCCGAAATAAGTTCCTTTTTCTTGTTTGCTGCGCTTTTGATAATATTTGCCCAAAACAGTAATGCCTGCAGTATCCGCTAAGCGTTCCAATTCTGCTAATTCAGCTTGCAAAGTTTCGGGTTTATCTGCTTGCATTCCCAAAGCGGCAAGAAAAGCACTTTCCTCGGATGGGGAAACTTCTCTCCATTCTTCTAATTGTTCTTCCAGGTCAAGTTCGTCAAAATTGTCAAAATCGTCTTCTAACATATAAACTCCTTCTTAATGACAAAATGGAATTGGGCTGCGTGAATTTTCATTAAAAGCGGGAGTTTATGTTGATCATATTTGTTCACCTCTTTATTTCTTAATAAATGTATAGGCGAAATTTGTCAAATGAATTTCTTAATCGCGGATGACTTTATCGAGCAAAATACCGCCCGCTAATCCTACGCCCGCTTGGATTAAATTGGAAGGAAGTTCTGCAATTGCACCCCCGATCCCGATTTGCGGCATATAAATTTCACCCGCAAAATAGAAGGCAACCATCATTATTACTCCCAACAGAGGAAAGAAATAATGCAGAAACCCTTTTCTGTTCTTGCCAAGACCGCTAAGCAATCCTTCCGCTCCTTTGGCAATTAAAGTTAAAGGTGCATACAAAGGAAAACCTCCGATTAAATCTGCAAGTGCGGAACCTACTCCTCCTGCTATACCGCCGCCCTTCCAGCCTAAAAAAAGACCGCTGAAAACGACTGCTACATCACCAAAATTAAAATATCCTTTGCTGGGCAAAGGTATTTTGATCAGATAAGTTATGATAGTTATTGCTACTGTTAAACCGACGACATAATACCACTTCATATTTCTATCTTCCTATATATTAAAACAATGCAAAATCCGATTGTCAATCAGCTCTCCCTTCAATTTTGCTTCTCTCAATAAAAGCATAATCAGGGCAAGAGACAATTGCAATTTGAGAAAAAAATACTGTCGTAAAGTCAATCTTTTTTTCTGATACTCCGGCATAAGTCTCAAATGCAAATCCAGATTGCCTATGCTGTCCAGTGCCAATACAAAAAGCGTTTTCCCCAATATTATGACTTTTTTGCTTCGCATGGAAACGGGAAGGGAAAGGATGTCTTTCATTTCAATAAATGAGAGGATAAATTGGAAAAACAGCACTGTGCACGTAAAGAGTAAACAACGGATTCCACCGTAATTTAGAGCTGCAAGCAGCAGGTTATTTTCATCTTGTAAATTTCGGTCAAATTTTACGCCCCAAAGTCCGAGCAGAGCATAAACAACCAGCATCAAGATGACAAAAGGCAAAATAAGCTTGAACTCGGCAAGCAGTTTGCGAAAATCAATTTTGAGCGCAAAGCAAAGGAAAGTCAATATAAGAATGATGATTTGCGCTTCTAAAGATTGAATTAAAACAAATCCCGTGAGAATTATGAAGCCGGTTAGCACCAGTAAAAGAACAAGCAATTTAATTAAACTTTTCATAGTAATGTGAGATTTGCTTGTCCGGCTTTTTCCAGAGTGAGGCTTATATTGCGTAAATTCGAACTTTGGTCAAAAGCGCAAATCCCGTGAGAAACATAAATCAGGCAATAATCTCCTCTGTTTAATTTTTCCAGCCAAAGAGCCAATTTTTCCGAATAAGGATTTTCGTCAGAGATTATCAGCAGCGGACGAAATGCATCTGTCAAAGCATTTTGGTAAAGTTCAAGCAGGTAATTTAGCATTTGTTCAAAATCGTTGATTTCAACTGCAGTTTTTTGCAAGGCGGAATAGGCTTTTACTGCATCCAATTGATTTTGCGTTTGCTGTTCCAAATACAATATGTATTGTTGGTCAGGTTGAGACTGCAACTGAGGAATTAAAATTTGTTTCAAAAAAGAAGTTTTGCCCGCTCCGTTCGCACCTGTTAAATGATAAGTTCCGCCGGTTTGCAGAGCAAACTCTTCCTTTACTTCCAGATTGAAATTTTTCCACACTTCATAAACTGAAGCTGCTATTTTCCACATCATAAGTCAAGCTGCAAGATTTCTTGTTTGGAAGCTTGGAACTGCTTAATCAAAGTTTGAACTGCATCAGAACGTTCGGGATCGAGAGCAGATTTTGCATTGAGCATAAGAATTTTATCCGCTTTGGAATGTATAGCCAATAAAATCATCAAAACCACTTTTTGTCCGCCTGAAAGTTGAGAAATATCGGTTTCCGGAGTAATTTCCTTATCGGTAATTTGTTTGAAAAGAGTAATGACTTTATGCAGAACTTCCGGTTTAAGGTTATAAAGCATGGCTTCTTCCTCCAAAGAAGCGTTAGTGATAAGGGGTTGATTTCCGTCACAAATCAAATGTGTGAAGGCATATTCATTCATCACTTGCTCAAAATTATATGAAGTCATAGGAAAAGCTGCAAGACCTTTATGCTTATTCTACTGTGACACTTTTGGCTAAATTACGCGGTTGATCAACATCCAAACCGCGTAAATCAGCAACATGATAAGCTAAAAGCTGCAAAGGAATTACGGTCAACAGCGGTTGCAGATTAGTTAATGTATCGGGAATATAAATCACGCTTTCCGAAATTGCTTCCACTTGGGTATCTCCTTCTGTGGCAATTGCAATAATTCTTCCCTTTCTGGCTTTGACTTCTTGCAGATTAGAAAACACTTTGTCGTATAATAAATCTTTCGTGATAATGACGATAACGGGCATATTATCATCAATTAAAGCAATAGGACCGTGCTTCATTTCTGCTGCAGGATAACCTTCTGCATGAATATAAGATATTTCCTTCAGTTTAAGAGCACCTTCCAAAGCCACGGGATAATTTACTCCGCGTCCCAAATAAAGTGCGTGATCGGAATTCTTAATGCGCTTGGCAATTTCTCTGATAGCGTCGTTTTGCTGCAGGATTTTTTCTATTTTAGAAGGAATTGCTTCCAATTCGCGAGTGTATTCCAATCCCTTAACCTGAGGAAGATTGCGCATTCTGCCCAATAAAATTGCCAGCAGAACCAAAATTGTAACCTGTGAAGTAAAAGCTTTTGTGGAAGCCACTCCGATCTCGCTGCCCGCATGAATGTATGTCCCTCCGTCAGTCTCGCGTGCTATTGTGCTGCCCACAACATTAGTAATACCCATCACCAAAGCGCCTTTTGCTTTTGCTTCTCTTAAAGCGGCTAATGTATCTGCAGTTTCACCCGATTGACTGATGACGAAAACTAAAGTGTCTTCCGGAACGATAGGATTGCGATATCTGTATTCGGAAGCGTATTCAACCTCCACCGGAACACGTGCCAAATCTTCTATTACATATTTTCCTATTAAAGCTGCATGATAAGAAGTCCCGCATGCTACAAGCTGTATTTTTTTAATTTTTCTGAGGTCGCTGTTACTTAAATTTATGCCTCCCAAGCGAGTTGATGCTATTTGGTCGTTAATTCTTTCGCGAAAAGCATTGCCCACCGTTATCGGCTGCTCAAAAATTTCTTTCAGCATAAAGTGTTTGAAATTTCCTTTTTCAATGGCAGAAATATCCCAATCCACGGTTGAAATAAGAGGAGAGACCACTTGATTATCTGAATTTCGTATGTCAAAACCGTTTTCAGTCATTGTGCATATTTCGCCATCTTGCAGATAAATCACTTTCTGTGTGTGAATTATGATGGCACCAACGTCGGAAGTAACGAAATATTCATCTTTACCTATGCCGATAATTAGCGGACTGCCTTTACGAAAAGCAACGAGGCGATCGGGATATTGAGTGCAGATTACTACAATACCGTATGTGCCTTCTATCAGTTTCATCGTTTCGCTGACGGCACTCTCCAAGGTTAAACCCGTGGATATAAACTGTTCAATTAAATGAACCGCCACTTCTGTATCCGTATCGCTGGTAAATTTATGACCAAGCTGAATTAATTTTTCCTTGAGCGGTTTATAATTCTCTATTATTCCGTTATGAACCAAAGCAATGCTGTTATGGCAATCAACTTGGGGATGGGCATTCAGCTCATTCGGTTCACCGTGAGTAGCCCACCTGGTATGTGCTATACCAATATTGCCTGTTCCCTTATTCGGTTCAGGAATAGCTCTTTCCAATTCAACTATTTTGCCTTGTCTGCGAATAACCATCAGCTTTCCTTCATGGATTATTCCAATTCCTGAAGAGTCATATCCGCGATATTCCAACCGTTTAATTGCCTCCAAAAGTAAAGGCATTGCATTTCTTTTTCCTATGTATCCGACAATTCCGCACATAAATTTCTCCTTAATCAGAATAAGCAGTTAAAAGTTTTTTATTATTCTGGTTGAATATATATAACGTTAAAGCTAATAAAATCAAAGCGGGAATTGACAGCCACCATTGCAAGTTATCTTGGTCCAGCATGAAGTTTTTTAGCCAAGCAGCTGTCCCGAATTGTGAAATTAAAATTGCTAATGTGTTATTTGTCGCATGAAATAGCATCGTCACATAAATGCTGTCTGATTTGTATAAAAGCCAACCCAACAGAATTCCGAGTAATAAAACCGGCACAAAACGATAGGGATCAAGATGGAATAAGGCAAAAAGACCTGCACTGACAAGGATTGGAAACCATTTTGAACCTTTTTCAAAAAAGCGGAAAATAAATCCGCGAAACATAATCTCTTCGCAGATAGCAGGTAAGATTGCAATTAACGTAACTATTTGCCAAAGTTTGAGTTGAGGAAGATTTAATAATTCCGACATTTTTTCCAAGTATTCGGGAGGGATGGGGTAGACCAAATTAATCAATTGAGAAACTAAAGTCACTAATACAGAAGCGGGAACAGCAATCAGTAACACTAATAAATAATTCAACGGACGGGTGGAATTGAGGCGGAGAGTGGACTTAACATCCAACTTCATAACTGCGAGGATTAACAAAACAGGAAGGAGAACAAGAATAATTTCCGTTTTCAGCATTCCGGAAACAATCTCTTTTCCTTGCCAGGCACTTCCGATGTAATATAGTGCCAGAAGTGCCAAAACATAATACACCAGACCGTAATAAGGAGAAAAGAATTTGCGTTTGTTTTTTCTCAACTGTTTGATGCCGGTATCAACTTCCGAGCGAAAGAGGACATTTTCACTGTTAAATAACTTAACAGTCAAAATCACGGCAAAAACATCCAAAACCAAGGTGGAACAGATAGTTAAAAGCAGATGGATTATTTTGTAATCAGAAATCATCACCGCTTTGAACAGTAAAGAAATATTGATTATGGGGATTAGCGCCAAACCGTTGTTAAGTTCTATCGCGGGGAAAAAACTCACTATCGCCAACAGCATTGACACCAAAAGAACCGGTTGTTCATAACTGCGCGCTTCTTTCATATTTCTGGAAAAAGTTGAAATGGACAGTAAAACAGCTGCAAACAAGGTTGCCAGCGGAATTAAGGCTATAAATAAAACTAAGAAACTTTGGAACGGAAATTTTACGCCCGTCATTTCCAGACCGCTTTGACTTACCATACTTCGCATGGAAAAATAAAGACTGAATAAATTCACCAAAACATTGATCAGAGCAAAAGTTATAATAGTGAGATATTTTCCCAGAACAATTTCATTTCTATGTGTAGATGACACCAAAAGTGTCTCCAAAGTTTTTCTTTCTTTTTCGCCGGCAACAAGGTCTGCAGCAACGATGGAAGCGCCTGTAATTAACAGCATAATGAGCAGATAAGGTAGAATTGCACCCAAAAGCGAACCCAATTTCTTTTGCGGACTGGAAGTATCTTTTTGCGTTAAATGAACGGTATTTACTATTTGTGTTGTTAGACCGTAAGCGGAAAGGCGCTGTTTTACCATTTCATCTTTGGCTTGTTGCAGAACTTTATTTACTTTAGCGGAAATTAACTTGCCCTGATCTGTTGATTGGTCCAATTGAACTGAAACCAAAAATACGGGAATTCCGCTCTCTTGCAAAGAATCTCTAATGACAATTATGCCGTGGATATTCTTTTGTTGATAAAGGCTGTCGGCATTTACGGAATAGGGTATATACTGAAAATGTTCAATTGTTTGAAGTTTATCAATCAGGAATTGTGAATCTTGATTTTGCACGCTATCCGCCAGAGCGATAACAGCGCCTTTTTCTTCCAGTTTGGCAGTTTGCCTCACCATCAGGGAAGAAACGCCGATAAATATAAGCGGATAAAGGATAAAGGGGAGAATAATGGTGGAAAAAATTGTCCGTTTGTCTCTGAACATTTCCAGCATTTCTTTTTTATAAACGACGAGAGCTTTGCTAAAATTCATTGGCTTTAACCTCAGTTTCCGATGTTTCCCTATTGATAAAGAAAACGAATATGTCATCCAAATCCTGTTGTGAAGATACTTCTCGAAGTTCTTCCAATGTGCCTTCAGCCAATAATCTGCCCCGATGAATCATCACAATTCTGTCGGCAATTCTTTCCGCTTCGCGCATAATGTGCGTGCTGAATAATACGCATTTTCCTTGAGTTTTGCAATTTCGGATAAAAGAAACTATATGTCTTGCGGTTAAAATATCCAAACCGCCTGTAGGTTCATCAAAAATCATCACTGGCGGATCGTGAATTATGGAGCGCACAATGGACACTTTTTGCTTCATTCCCGAGGAAAGGAAATCTATTTTTTTATCCAGAAAATCTTTCATATCAAGCAATTCAGCCATAGTTTCAATGCGAGCGTCAATATAGTTGTCATCTTTTCCGTAAAGTCTTCCGAAATAGGTGATAAATTCGCGAGCCGTAAGACGATTATAAAGACCTGTGTCACCGGAAAGAAACCCCAAATTTTCCCGCACTTTTTGAGGTTCTTGCAAAATATCGTAACCATTGACTTTTGCTGTTCCCGATGTAGGCTTTAACAAAGTGGAAATTATTCGCATAGTAGTTGTTTTACCTGCTCCGTTCACTCCCAAAAGACAAACAATTTCACCATCTTGAGCAGAAAAGGAAAGGTCGTCCACGGCAGCCAGCAGCGAACCGTCTTTTTGCGGAAATGTCTTGCTCAAGTGAATTACATCTATCATTCTTTTATCCTTTTGTATCTCAATTTTACATGTCAAAATCAATTAATGCCATTTTTGGCGGCAGTATTTTTTTAGTAAAGAAATTTTACTGTTTTATTATTACCCCAAATGCATTATACTTTATAGTAGTATTACTTAGAGGTTAATTTCTTTTACTTAACTTACCTCAATTCTGAACTGAGATAAGTAATTACAAAGGAATGAATATATTTATTATTTCTGCGGATGATGATAAAATAAAATAAACTTTGGAGAGAAACAAAAAAGCCCCCGTTTCAGAGGGCTTCGCATTAGGGGTGATGGTTATATGATTAGTTTTTAACCACAGACTTTGCCTTTGGCTTAGGTTTTGCCACAGGTTTGGCTTTTGGCTTCGCCACAGGCTTAGCTTTAGGTTTTGTAACCGGAGCAGCTTTGGGCTTCGCAACGGGCTTTGCCTTCGGCTTTACCGTCGGTTTTGGTTTAGGCTTTGCAGCCGGAGCGGCTTTTGGTTTAACAGCCGCAGTAGCTTTCGGTTTCACAACCGGTTTTGGTTTTGGCTTCGCAGCAGGCTTAGATTTAGCAACTGCAGCAGCTTTCGGTTTTGCAACCGGTTTTGGTTTTGGCTTAACAGCAGGCTTGGGTTTAGCTACGGGTTTGGCTTTTGGTTTGGCATTCATATTAACTCCTTTACCCCTCTTGCTTTTATCTATAAAATATGTCAATCGGACGGGGCACTTCCTTTGACCTCATAATCATCACTCTACATTGTAATAGTTTAGGCAATAAAATTATTGTCAACAAAAATTTGCATCAATGATGTATTTTACTATTTTGTATATAAATACCGTTTTCATAATTTAGTGATTTCACATATTTTTTTTCCTAATATTTAGGGCTGGAAAATCAGTTATTTTGATTTAAGCATTTTTTTGGCATAAAATATTCATTTTCAGTGAATACGTAATTTCACTTATAGCACTATTAAAAAATATTTTACCTTATATAATAAATATTATATTTATATCATTCATTATTTTAGCATAAGTTAAATATTTCCCGCCAATCTTCAAGAATACTCATATAAATTTCTTTTTCTCCTCTTGCTCAATTCTTGATCAAATATATCTTGACAGTATATCTAAAGCATATTAAATGTATTCCAATCAATATTTGATATACTTTGGATATACTTTTGATCTGCTTTTGATCAGGTATTGGTCAAAAGGTAAAAAGAATTTATATAAGAAAAAAGACAAAGTAATATACTAAAAAGGAGAAAGTTATGAAAGCAAAATCAAAATACGGGTTAACAGGTTATACCGGCAACGTGGATGATATGATTTTTTACACATTGCCGAATTGTGATGTGCTGATAGGACGGCGCAGACCCGGTCATTTCACCGTTTCAGAGCACCATAAAGACTATAAAATGATTGCGCAAAATCTGAAAGAGATTAATCCTTCTTCCGCATACAGAGAGGATTTTAAGGTTTATACCGCGCTTTACAAAGAATTGCCTGAAGCGAAGAAAAGTATTGCAGGTTGGTATAATCTGTATATTTCAATGCTGTGGGCTTTGCAGAAGGACGGTTTGTGCGATTTGAAAACTTTGACAAGGGAACAAATTTATGCACAGCATTTACCTTGCATATCAGTTAGAGCAGCCGTGGATACCGGTTATTTGCCATCCGTTCTGAATTATGAATTATTAACGAACGAAATTTAAGAGATAGTAAAAAAAAATCGTCACAATGAGATAAATTATGCCTTAAGAGGGTTGAGGGGGCAGGTTCCGCTTTAGAAATTTACCGATAAATTAAGTTCAGGTTGGGAATTATGGTAGCGGACCGAAGCGTGAACATTTTTCCACTGTGGCTTTAAGCGCAGCATATCTATGGAACTGAAGATATGATTTGCGATGAGGACACCGGTTATGATTTGTGCCTGGTCTTTTAGTTCCAGAATATCTTTACGCATAGCTGCGTATTTATTTCGGTTAGAGATGCTATCCCAATTCCAAGCCTTATCTGCCGGAATGCCTTTTTCTTCAATATATTGCTGCTGAGCTGCTAAATCAGCGGGGAAAAGATTTATCGCTTCTTGTCTGACCATAGCGTTATAACCTCCGGCGTCAAACCCGCTGGAATTAAATTTAGCTAAATCTCTGTAGTATTGAGAAGAGTATTTTCCGGGGTTGATGTGGGCAAATTTCAATGCGTATTCATAGGAAGAGCGCTCTTTCAAATCCTGTTCGGTGGTGGCATAATAGTAATCAGACCAGCATAATATTTCTGCAGTCAACATTGCATAGCCGTAACTGTGATTGAGGGAAAGCTGTCCCCAACCGGGAATTAATGCCGATTTCAACAGAGGATTGGGTGTATAAATCTTTGCCGGAAGAGCAAAAAATAGGCAAGAAAAGACAAGCAGCAAAAGGAATATTTTCAAATTTTTCAAGCGGATGAACATATTAAAACTCCATAGAATAAATTAGGAAAGCTCCGTTTCTTTGGAAGTCCGGAGCGAGGATAATGCCTGATTTGGTTTTTTCATTATTATTGCGAGTGAGAAACATAGCATCCAAAATACTGACTGCACGATTGGCGAAAGCCGCCCCTATGGCGAGTTTTTGGTTCATTAGAGTTCTTTGTCTGTCGCGACGGATACTTTTATATTTTTTCCAAGTTTGATGATTTGACCATTGCCATGCTACCGAATCGGGGATACTGTAAGCGGAAATTTCATTAGCATAATAGTCCGGATTGTTATATTGCATCAAACCCAGATTCCGAAAATAAAGTTCCATATCCGCGTTATAATCCGCGCTGCAGTAATACTTTTGCAAAAGGTCATAATAATCAGAATTTTGATGATGAGGAGCCCCTGCATTTGCTTCTGCGTATCGGCGATAAGATTTACCCAGCAATTGCACTTCTTCTCCCAATCTGCAGGCGCTAAAAAGAATGACTAAATCCGCGGAAATAAAAGCGACACCGCGTGTCATACTTCCGTTATACAATTCACCCGTTCCGGGTAAAACGGCAGACATAAACATCGCTTGCGGAAGAGACTTTGCATTGACGGCAAAAGGAACTGAAAAAGGAATAAGGGCAAGCAGAAGAAACAATCCTATTTTGAAATTCATAAGTTTAAAAATCCAGATTTAAAGCCAGCATGGGCGTCAGTGTTCCGTTCCAATCAGCTGCATAATAATTAAAATGCAGTTTGTCGGAAGCCAAATAATAGCGGTTTACATTGTTGGTAACTATGACAGCGTCGATGGCGGCGGCAATATGATTTGCGGCTAAACCGAAAGAAATATAATGGGAACTGTCATATTTATTTTTGGCATCAGAGCGAAGATCATTGTATTTGTATCGGAGTTCGGAGTAAGGTTTATGGTGTTCTGTCGTGCTTCCGTAAACATAGTTTTCCGCCCAAGTGTTGTCAATTGACTCATAATTGGGATCGTTCGGTCCTACTTCATAAATAAATTGCGGAGCAAAACCCGTGTAATTATCTGGCCACAGATCGGGGTCTAACATTGTAGGATCAGCATAAGTTGCATACCAATCCACCCATCCGAATATAAATTTATTGTATTTTCCGATTACTTGATAAAAGGTGTTAGTATTTGTTTCATCCAATTTAAACAAGTCGGGTATATAGATATCAGTAGTCCTGATTCCGATTAAGTATTCTGCTGTTTTTTTCTGAAATTTACGGTTGTAGCGCGGGCCCGAATAATCATGACCGTTGATGGTTAAAGTTGTTTGTTCCGTAGCGAATTTTTTATAGTCTTTGGTCAGTTTGTCGCCTTGATTGTCAAAATAAATAATTCCGCCGATTAAAGCGGCTTCCAAAACGGGGAAAATATATGTGGTAAGAGAAGATTTATCGGCATAAAATTGGCCTGCACCGGGAACGCAAAAAGACATCACCATTGCCAGTTGGGGATTTTTACGGTTGTATTTTACTTTGAAAATCTCACTGGCATTGTTCAGGTCTAATTTCTCACTTGAAGAATTATCTTTAGAATTGGATAAAGATTTATCTAAAGGATTTTCTTCTTTTGAGGATAATTTAACCAGAGGAAGCAAGAAGAAGGCAATCAGAGCAAAAATTAAGAAATTACGCATAAAAGACCTCCTAAAATTTTCTTCATTTTTCAATGGCGAATTTAGTTTTGGCAGTTTTGTTTTTAGAGGTCACTACCGCTATATAAACGCCGGAACACATTTTAGAGACATCCAATTGAATGTCCAGATAATCCGTCGGAGCAGTGAATTTTTGCGAATGATACACAAGTTTTCCCGCGACATCATAAATTCTGATTGCCACGGAAGAGGCGGGATTTTCAATTCTGATTGTTGCCAAATCGCTTTTTACCGGACTGGGGAAAACTGCTATTTTAATGTTTTGCGATAAGGGTGCAGGCGATGAATACTTCAAAGTTATGAGGCCTGAATCACCATTCCTGAAACCTGACCATTGGAAAGGTTGTGAATTTTGCCCGTCCAGTTCTGCGGCAATCAGGCTTTTATCATTGGCGGTAAAGAACCAGAACAATTTTTGCTCTGAAGGCAAATAGCAGAATTGGTCGTAAGTTTGATATTTTACGGCCATAATGGAATGCAGATAATCCAAAGTGGCAGTTTCAGCAGCAAGAGCCAAAATTCCTCCACCCTCAACTCTTAAATAAATGTAACAGACACCGTCCACTGAAGTAGCAGGCGAACTGATTTTAAGATGCGAAAACGGCTCCGCTTGATAATCTTCCAGGTAAAGAGGATAATTTGGAAGCAAACTTCCGTCTGCTTTGAGAATAAATAATTCATGTCCGCGTCCGAAAATGAGACAAGGAGAATATTTTCCTATACATGCAGCGGCAAGATTTGTTAACTTCAATTTTGGTTTGGAATTTGTGAAAATCAGATTTAGAGAACTTCCTTCGGAGGAATAAATATTGCCTTTATCGGAAATAAGAAAATAGTTATTTTGCTGCGTGTCTTCATTTTTGACAATAATCGGTTCATAAAGAGTAAAATCTTCCGGTAAAGGAATTCTTTTTTGCTCCGATGAAAAGAGATTCATAAGAATCAGATTTTTATTATATAAGATGAGAAGCAAGCTGTCAGAAGCAGCTAATTTATCCGCTCGCACCCATTCTATGTTAAATTTTAAGCGTTCAGAATTGGCGATGTTTTGCTGATGAGGCGGGTTTAAAGTAGCTCCGTAAAGTTTTCCTCCCGCAAAAACAGGGGGGGATATGGGTGCGGGAGTGATTTTTGTAACTTCCGGAGCGTCCTCGGCAAATTCAATAATGTTTAAAATATTATTTGAACAAATGCATAATTCCTTATATCCGTTTTGGTTAAGATCTGCTGAAACGGGCGCGTAAGCTAAGGAATCAATGTTTAAATTAACAGGATTGAGCAGTTCCTGCCAGATTACATTACCGGCGACATCATAAAAGTAAAGTCGGAGAGCGTGATTTTTCAAGACAGGCAAAATATAATCAGTTAGAGAAGAATTGATGATTGGTAATGGTTGTTGATAAGGAGCGACAGAACCGAGTTCCTGCCAAGATGAAAACATTCCGGCGGTAAGCTTGAAGGTCATTACATTGTTCGGTTGGCTGATTTCGCTTAAGCCGTAAAAAGAAGGGTGATGACTAGCGTCTAATAAGGGCGGAAAACTTTGTGCATTAAGTTTTGGACGCCAAGGAAGAGATGACCAAGTGATAAATTCTCCGGACGCATTTAGCATAGGCTTGTGCCTAAAGAAATATTCGTAAGGAGTTCCGGTCCAAAAATAAGAATTGGGGTTACCAAGATCGTTTAAATTGTCCGCTTCTATTATTTTAACGCCTCTATGATTATAATCCGTATTGATACTGTTATTTTGATAATTGGAAGTAAAAACGCCTTCGGCATCTGTCTGACCTTGATTATATATGACATCGGAATTTATCTGCCAGACTAAAAGTCCGCCTCCTACGGCATGATAATTCGGATCAACGAAAGAAGGTAACAGATAATCATATTCGTAAGTAGGATTGCTTTCAGGGTCATCGGCGGGAGTGGGATAAAGAACTACGCGTTGCTCGAGGGCTGATTGTAATGTGGTGCCGCCATCATTATCAGGGTCAACGGAGCGATTTTCCACTAAAAGATATTCTTTGGCAGTTAAAGGAATTTTTATAATGTTCGGGATAATGTTATTTTCCGGTTGAAATTGGCTGGAAGCCGATATTTTTATTTTTTGGTCACAACCTCCGGCAGCGATTAAATCTGTAGAAACAACCATTAAACCATGATGGCTTAAGTAATTGCCAAACATTAATTCCCGCGTGAATGCGCCCGGAAGACAAGGCAACTCTCCTTCCACTAAAACGCCCGGATTATACGGATCTTCCGTTACTGCAGAACCTCCGCTGTCCATAATATCAAATTGTCCTATCATAGGATTGGAATTTTTGACATTATACAAGTCCAAAGCACCTAAAGAATGGCCAAATTCGTGTGCCATAACTCCGTTCAAAACTCCGTAGCCGGTATAATATGTTTTTCCGTCAGCTTCATAGCTGTCAAAGTCTTGAGAAATTGTGGAAGGGACATTACAGGCATGACTGATAAGAACTGAACCGTTATCAACCAAGGCTTCTTTACCCGGAGGCACTTTGATAAAGAAAGAAGGTAAATCGCAGGGCGTATTTCCCGCTAAATCATGCTGCCAATCAGAACCGGCATGAATAATCATGAAGTGACTGTATGAAGAAAAATCAATTGCCGGAGTAAGCGAATCTGCTAATTCAAACGCCGTCTTAAAATATTCTTGCATTCTTTGCACAAACAAATCGGAAGAAGCGCCGACAGGATTGTAATAACTCATTGTATGGGGTAAAGTATATGCTGGTCCGGAAACGGGAAATAAGTCATATTGCAGGTTAAAACTGTTTTGCGAGGCAGCTAAATAATAAAAACGCAAAGCTTCAAGATTGGCTAAGAAATAATTTTGATCGTGGGGAGGGCTGCCTACCGTAGTTCTATAAGTCGGATCCTGCTCCAAAAGGAATTTTCCTTTTCCTGTAGTAAAAGGATCATCGGGACTCTCTTCTTGAAAATCAACTAAAATGACGAGCAATCTTTCATAGTTAGATGCTTTTTTATTTGCCGGGAAGCGTTCGCTTTGAGCAGACAGCAATGAAGTAAAAGGATGAATTTTAGGCGGTTGAACAGCATCAACTCTTTGCACTGTTATTTTTTCGGCTTGCAGTGTCACTATTAAAAGCAGCATCAAAACCGGGATAAATAACAGAATTATTTTATGCATAAAATTATGCTTTAGCAAGTCTGAAAGCTCTTTTGAGCCAATCCGACACTTTGCTATTCAAATGTCGGATTGGCAATTTAAGTTTTCGGGAGATTTAGAATTCCAGTCCGAGTGAGAAAGTTTTATTGTAATCTGTCAACTCACCGCCGGTGGGCATGGCAAAGTCTGCAAAAATGCGATATTTATGTGCGAATGTATAATGGAAGCCGGCTCCGAAACAGGGTCCTGTGATGTGTCCGGCATGATCGTAGAAGTATCCGCCTCTGAGAGAAATTATATCCAAATAGTTATATTCCGCACCAGCACTGAAAATTTCTTCACCGTCCCAGGAAGTGACAAATCTTTGGAGTAATGGATCTTCGTTTGCCAGTTCGTTTGCCATGTCAGCTGAAAGGGTTAATTTTTGTTTGAAGGAGCCGGGTGAAATAAAAAGTCCCGGATGCTCAGGATCGCTGATTGAGTCAAACACGCGATAAGCTGCACCGACTCTCAGCATCATGCAAAGCGGGTCGCTGTCCGAGTCATTTAAATAAGTGACATTAGGACCAATGTTTTGAATAACTACGCCAAAATCAAGTCTGGGCGTAAGGATGTCTTTGAATTTTGAGCTGACGTCAAAAGCATAGGACATTGCTTTGCCTTTTTCGTTAGAATCTTCCGTGCCAGGTCCCAAATTACTGTAGAGGAATTTGAAACCGAGACCGAGGCCTATTTTGTTTTTTACGATTTCAGAAGCGTAAATGGCAGAAACGGCAAATTCATTACTGGAAAAAATACCCAGATTATTATTGTCTTCGTCTGTCTGTTCCTGATCGCCATATTCCATCCACACTACATTTAGTCCCAAACTGCCGATATTTTCAAAATACTGATTCCAGCCCAGATATTCATAAAACAGGTCATTAATACCGGAGCCTTGAAGCCAGTTGGTATGCATACCGGCGAATTGGGTTTTACGGTTAAAAGCAGTAGCTGCGGGATTCCACCAACCGGCATATCCGTCATCCGCTACAGCTACATAAGCGTTTCCCATTCCGTTAGCTCTGGAGCCGGGTTCGATAGTCAGAAAAGTCATAGTCCCTTGGGAAATAGCATTTATAGCCAAAGGAATTATCATCAGGATTAGTATCAACGCACTCAGCGTCAACACTTTAAAGTTAAATCGGAACATTAATTACCTCCATCCAATATCCTTTTGGATTTTCTGTTAAACAGGACTGCCGCAAAAATTCCTGCACTTTCAGTATAATGCTTTTCCTTAATCAAACAAATACAACCCTTAAGCATATATACATATTCCGGATTAATATTGCGCTCAACGCAAATGATTTAGCAGAGAACAAAATCCCCTTCTATCTCCTCTTAAAATATGGTGCCGAAGGCCGGAATCGAACCGGCATGAGCAAAAGCTCGGTGGATTTTGAGTCCACTGCGTCTACCTGTTTCACCACTTCGGCATATTAAATAACCTAAAATAAAAGCTATTTTTTTTCGTCAAGCGGAAAAATACATTTTCAACATTTTGCTTCATTTCTTCGGATATTACCTTCTGACTGTTATTATTGGATTATTAAGTGACAGTAAAGGGGAATTTATTTAAGGAAAGAAAAATAGTTTTTCTTCAAGTAAAGATTTTTATTTGACACGCAGACAATTGTCACAATTTCGTCATCAGCAAAATTATCGGAACCGAATTTTATTGCAGGAGAGTTTGTTCAATGTATAAAGAGCCTTATCATTTTCCTTTGGAAAGATTCATCAGCCAAGAGAAATTTGAAATTTTGAAGCGAAGAACGGAAAATTTAGAAACACCAATTTTAGTAATTGATTTAGACAAAATCAAGGATAAATATCTGCAGCTGAAAAACTGCCTTCCTTATGCGACTATTTACTATGCGCTGAAAGCCAATCCTATGAGCGAGATTTTAACGCTTTTAAATGATCTGGGTTCCAATTTTGATGTTGCCAGTCGTTATGAACTTGATCAGTTATTGCAGATGGGGATTTCTCCTAAACGCGTGAGTTTTGGCAATACGATTAAGAAGGCTAAAGACATTGAATATTTTTATCAAAAAGGAGTGGAAATTTTTTCCACGGATTCGGAATATGATTTGAAGAATTTGGCAGCGAAAGCTCCTGGAACAAAAGTTTGTTTTCGTATCATGACTGAAGGCACAGGTGCGGATTGGCCTCTCTCACGTAAGTTTGGAGCACATCCCGATATGATTTATTATTTGATTAAAAAAGCCGTCAAACTTGGTCTTCAGCCTTGGGGCATTTCTTTCCATGTGGGTTCTCAACAAAGGGATATAGGCCAATGGGATGATGCTGTAGCGCGTTGCAAATATCTTTTTGATGCTACTGCCGAAGAAGGAATCGAACTCAAGATGATCAATATCGGAGGCGGCTTTCCGGCAAATTATATGGACCCCACTTTTGACCTTGAACAATATACCGAAGAAGTGACACGCTTTTTGAGAGAAGATTTCGGCGATAACATTCCGCAAATAATTTTGGAACCGGGACGCGCTTTAGTAGCAGACGCCGGTGTTATTGTCAGTGAAGTAATTTTGATTTCTAAAAAGTCCAAGAATAATATTTATGATTGGGTTTATCTTGATATCGGCAAATTTGGCGGGTTAATTGAGACGATTGACGAATCAATTAAGTTTCCCATCTATTTTGACAAAAAAGGAACTGCGGAAGATATCATATTAGCAGGTCCGACTTGTGACAGCATGGATATTTTGTATGAGCATTACAAATACCGGATGCCGAATACCCTTGTGCCCGGTGATCGAGCTTACATTTTTACCGCCGGTGCTTATACTTCCAGTTACAGTTCAGTCAATTTCAACGGCTTTCCGCCCTTAAGAGAAATAATATTGTAAAATTTGGAGGTTTTTATGTTATATATTCCTGTTGAGCAGGCGCATCAATTGATGGTAGCGGTATTTACCAAATTGGGGGTTCCGGAAGAAGATGCTCAAATATGTGCGGAAGTCTTGATTGCATCTGATTTGAGAGGAATTGAATCCCACGGTATAGGACGCTTGAAAATGTATTACGACAGGATTAAACAAGGAGTTCAGCAACCGGTGACGAAAATTGATGTAATCAGAGACAAAGCTGCCACTGCAGTTTGGGACGGCAATCACGGTATGGGGCATGTCATTGGTGTTAAAGCTATGCAAGCTGCCATTGATAAAGCAAAACAATACGGTTTGGGAGCTGTCGCAGTTCGTAATTCCACGCATTACGGCATTTGCGGATATTATGCATCCATGGCAATTCAGCAAGATATGATCGGAATGACTTTTACAAACGCACGCCCATCCGTCTGTCCTACTAACGGAGTTTTTCCTATTTTGGGCACAAATCCTATTTGCTTCGGAGCTCCGACCGATTTGCCCTATCCGTTTTTATACGATGCAGCCACTTCCATTACGCAAAGAGGCAAAATTGAAGTTTTGGACAGAGAAGAGAAACCTACTCCCGAAGGCTGGGCTATTGATATGGAAAACAGACCTTATACTGATACAAAGCGTCTTTTACAAGATTTGTTAGATCTCAAAGCAGCGCTTTTACCGATTGGAGGTTCAGAAGAAATTACCGGAAGTCATAAAGGATACGGTCTTTCCGTAATGGTGGAAATCCTTTGTGCTGCTTTGCAAAACGGCAGTTTTTTAGCTGATTTACACGGCACGACTGAAGACGGTAAACCCGCTCCTTATAAATTAGGCCATTTCTTTCTGGCGATAAATATCGATTTCTTTACCGATTTAGCGGATTTCAAACACACAACGGGTCAGATTTTGCGAACTATTAAAGCTACAAAAATCGCTCCCGGAAAGGACAAAATTTGGGTAGCGGGCGAAAAAGAATATGAGTCGGAGAAGTTGGTGCGACAAAGAGGAATACCTTTGGTTCCCAATCTGCAAAAGAATATAATCGCCATGCAAAAAGAGCTGGATTTGAATATTATAAACCTATCAGCGGAAAAATAGTTTGACAGACTGCTGAGTGCTAATAAAAAATGAAATATAAAAAAAACAGGAGGCAAGAGAATGAAAAAGATCATCCTCACCTTGGTTCCCTTATTGATTGTAGCTTGCTTAACAGCTACTCATTTAACACCCATGGAATTGGGAAACGGCTTAGATCTCAGTTATGGCGGTGAATTTAGAACGAGAGCAATTCTGAATAACGACCCTGCTGAAAATGACGGGGGGTGGTTAGATAATAGGTTGCAGTTTAATTTAGCTGCAAAATTGGGACAGCAGATAGGCTTAGGCTGGTCAACCGACCTCGGAGATTTTGTATGGGAAAATTTTGGCAACAAACCACCGGCTTTGGAAACAAGAGAATTGTATATGGATTATCAGCTGAAGTGTCTGGACATGAAAATACGAATGGGACAGCAGTATTGGTATGACCATCGCAGTTTGATTTTGGATGATTATTTTTCCGGAATTACCGGCGACCTGACTTTGAGTGGAATTCCGATCGAACTCGGTTATGTAAAAGGACACGAAGGTTTGAAAGATAAGCAGGATGACGAGTATTCCGTTTTTGGCAATATCGTGTTTAAGACTCCCATTGATTGGGGTGTTATGGCCATGTTCGGACAAAATCATTTATTTAAATATTCCGATATTTGGTTAATGCCATATATTACAATGAACTTGGCACCTGTTAATATTGATTTAACGGTCGTAATTAACGAGCAATTATATAACGATGATTACTATAATGATGACAGTAAGACAGGAGTGGCAGTCTCAGCTAAAGTGGAGTATGAAAATAATTTCAAGTTAGGCGGAGATTTCTTAGTAGTAACGCAAGACGGAATTCATACTCTATCGCCATATTATGTTAACGGTTTATATTTATTCGGAAACCAGCTTCCTTACGACGGTGTCCAAATATCAACTGATTACAATGGGTGGACTGATGAAGACGGCGATCCTGTAGCATATTTATCATTGGTCGGAACTGCTTCATATCCGATTAATAACAAGTTAGATATTTACGGTGCAATAGGTATGGCTAATGCGGATAAATTAATCGGCTTTGAAATGAATATGGGCTTGAATTATAAGGTAATAGACCATTTGACATTTAATCCGGTTTTAGCAATAGGGCAGACCGGCGAACAAATAGATCATGATACGAATTTAGTCTATTTATTAGGCGGATTGCTCAAAGCGGAATTTTAATTCGAATAAATGAAAAAAGCGGTGGTAAATTGATTTTACCGCCGCTTTTCTTTTTGTTCTTTGAAGGTTATTTCAGCAGCATCAACTTAACAGTTTTTTCCATTCCCGCTGCTTTAATTCTGACAATATACACACCCGAAGCGGCATTCTGACCTGCTTCAGTTTTGCTGTCCCATTTGATTTGCTGTACGCCTTTGGAGAGCTGTCCTTTTTGCAAAGAGCGAACATGCTGGCCTTTTATATTATAGACATCAATGCTAACCGGGCTTTTTCTATTTAAACTAAATGCGATTGTTGCGGTAGAACGGCACGGATTAGGATAAACGGAAACAGAGGTTACAGGCGGTAAGGCTGTCTGGTTTTCAACGCCGGTGAAGTAGTTGTGGATGATGATTTGTCCGGCAAAAGTTCCTGTATGTGAGGGAACAAAAGTGAAAGTGTTTCCGTGTTGAATATCGTAAGCAAAATCACCTATGTGAACAGAGGCACCATAATTGTCGGGGAATAAAGATCTATCAACGGTAAAATTCACCGGTTCAGTCGTTCCTGCTTCCAGACGAAAATCATAGATTTGTTCAGCTTGTTCTTCCGCAGGCATTATACTTCTATATTCAGTATTGAGTTCGTGATCAATAAAATTGACATCTGAAGGTGATTTATAGAGGTATAGTCTGGTGAGATTTTCGATCGGTTTGATTGGCGGTTCGGGAAGATCATAACGAAAATCATAATCGTCAAGACTGTTTCTATAGCTTCCGATAATTAGTTCATCGTTATCACTTTCGTTTTGACCGGCAGTTAATTTAAGAGCCCAGAGGGGATCTGGCGGCTGAATGTTTGTTCCGGAATTATAAGGAATGAAAACAATTGAAGCCTGCAAAGTCGTATCTCCGTAATATTTTATTAAGAAAGATTCCTGCGGATAAATTATATCGGATAAGATATAAGCACTGTCACGGTAGACATAAACTCCGCGGGAAATTAATTCCTGGTCCAGCATTTCGGCAAAAGAATAAAGCGTCGGAGAAATTCTGAAGCACAGATCTTTTACTCTGTATTGGCACATATGAGGATTGGGAATAATGTTCCAGCCGGTTCTTAAGCTGAAGGATATGCTGTCTCTTTGGATAGGTAAGCTTGTGGAAAATTGAAAAGCATCAGGTTTTTGGATCCAGTAACCCAAACCGAAATTAAAAGGCGGAATATTCCACCAATCACCGTTTGTATCAATTGTCCAACCTTGTGCATTTTCACCGAAAACTTGAGTTACAGTTAAGGACGAACCCGGGAGTGTATTAGCTTGCATATTCAGTCCTGGTTCCACAGCATAGACTGTGGAAGAAGGCGCAATTCCGAAAATGAAATTGGAATAGGTTCTAATCAGCTGCCCGTCATAAGACCAAGTGTCCAATACCAATTTGCAGTTATGCATAGTTATTCCGTCCGGGAAAGTGAAGGAATAAGTAGTTGTGGAATTAGGCAGGTTTTCCGCAACAAGAATACTGTCTGTATCATTTTGAACGGAAAGATTGTAATGATCAACCAGGAAGCTGTAAGTGCTGCTCCAGTAAAAAGTTTGACCGGAATTTCCTTGAAAAACACGATTCGGTAAAGATGAGATGCTTGGAATTGGTTGCAAATTGCCCCAATAAAGGACAAAGGACTTATAATTGGTATTGCTAACCTGGAAGACATAAGGTCCTTGAGCCAAATCAGTCATAGTTCCGGTAGAAGAATCTCTTAAAAACAGGCGTTCGCTGTATCGCGTGAAAGACGGATCGACACTCAAAGCCAAAGGAGTATTCAATTGATCTGTTTTAATGCGGATTGCCCATGATCTGATTACGGAATGAGGATCAAAGTCATCAATCACATCTTGCTGGCAGTAAATTCCGTTTGTGCTCCAATACTGTTCCCAAAAAGCTGCATAGACATAGTTGGTAGAGGGTGCACTGGCTTTGATAATATCATAATCAGCATCATTTCCGGTTGTGGCATTGGGATTGGCAGAAAAGGATAAAGAATCAGTAAGATTGGTGTTTTGACTGGTTAAATAGAGAGTATAATAATCACGAGGATATCCTGTGACAACAACATTATTGAAGAATTCCACATTGCTTGCATTTACAGAGGCGATTTTGTAAGAATATGCTTCTCCGTTTACTACGGAATCATCATTCCAAGTGTAAGAGGAAGCACCGCCCGCTAAAGAGTTATCGGTCTCAAAACCTGCTTGCATTTGGAAATTTCCGCTGTCTGTCATTTTGTAAATTCTAAAACCTTGATTATTTTGTTGATTGATGACATTCCATTTGAGTTGCACTCTGTCGTCTTTTCCAATAGCCCGCAAATTGGAGATACGAACAGGAGCTGTATAGGCGTTCACTTCGTTAGACAGTTCGGAATAATTTCCGTTTTTGTCGCGTGCCCTAATTTTAAAGTAATATTGATGACCGACGGTTAGACCGTAGACATTAACTTGTTGGCAATAGGGGCTGGCTAAGGAAGAATCATTCGTGCGAGAATAGATATTGTATCCAATGGAATCTATAGGCGAATTGGAATAGAGAATCTCGTAGGAATCGAAATCAAAGTCATCCGCTTTCTGCCACTGCAAAGTAATGTAGTCATAAGCTTGATTGAAGACTGTCAGGTTAGTCGGAGGCAAAGGAGCCGAGCCGTCGTTTGGATTAAGAGCGTCATCCAAAACGGCATTCATATTATTGATCCAAATGGAATAATATTGCAGAGTGTGATCGAACAGGTGTCCCATATTCCAATGCTGCGTCCGTATATTCCAATTATAAAACCAGTAATAGTTGGCATTATTTTGCACATAGCAATTCGGTAATTCATCCATCTCGGCATGAAAGAAAGGCTCATAGGTATCGTAATCTGTCCAGTCATTGATTGTGTAATTCATCAGGACATTTTGCGAATAAGCAGGTAAGTCCATATAATTATTAACGGGAATTTGTTCGCCGTTATGGTTATAGGTAAAAGGATAGACTTCGCATTGGACAGTGTAATAATCATTGATATAGACATCGTTGTTACTGCCGATTGTATTAGCGGGAATCATTAAATAATCGGAATGATTAATCAAGTCGTTTTTAAAGCGGGAAAGGTCTCTGATTGGCAAGTTGGGACAAGTTCTGTTGTAGCCGGCGGAAATTTGCACATTAGCAAAGCCCAGATGCAGAGTGGAGTCATAAGTATGAATTTGAGCTGAAAATTCGCGTTTGCCGGTATCGGTTCTGATTTTATCGCAGAATTTAGTATAAGCCGGATAGAAAGGATGGTTTGTCGTGCGGGTAGGATCGCTGAGAGATTTGCTGTTTGTAAAGGAACCAACTTGCGTCCAAGCCACTTCTCTTCCTGCACCGGCAATCATTAAGAATTCGGCATCCCAAGTTTTGAAAGCGTAAGTTGCAAGTACAGGAGCGGGAAAATCGTCACAGGGATGGGGAACTGTTATTATAATTCTACGCGTAGCGGCGGGATTGAAAACATATAACCCCCAGCCCCAAGTGAAGGCACCTTGTTCATCATCATAAGGATCCTGAGTGCCGTTATCGTCAACAGTAGTATCGGGAATTTCTCTCAACATATAATAAGTTCTGTCCGTATCCGTATCATGAAATTCCACCAGTTGATACGGAAAAACGCTGAAACCGAGTAAATTATCCACATTTTCCCAATTTTGAGCTCTGAATTCCTCAATAATTGCACCCCACTCAGTTAATTCAGTAGTAGTAGGAATATGGAAATTTCCGAAGCCCGCGGTTTGACGATCCCATGGTGCATAGACATTATAACCGGGAATTGCGACCTTTTCCGCTAAATGTGAAATCCAATTGTCGTATTGACAAGCCGGTTCCGAACCGTAAATAAAATTGTCAAAAGAAGCTGTTTCCACCACCATTGCCGACAGAAAAGTGGAAACCATCAATAATAAAACTAAAACTCCGATTTTTTGCATTTTTTCCCCTTGCCTTTTCTCTATTTTAAAAAAATATCAGTTTTAACTGAAATAGCTTTGTATCTTTATTTACCCGTGTTTTTCAGTTTTCCGGATTAAGGAGACGGAAAATTCTATCAGCGCAATAAGGAAGCAATTTTCGTTCACAAAACATATTATTTTTTCTTAGGTCAGAAGGTGACCCTGCGTAGTAAGTTTGCATTTCTTCCTGATAAACCATAAGTGCACTGCTTCCGATCAGTCTGTAATTCACTTCTTTCACGCCCAGAACAAAACTTGTGCGTAAGGAATCTCCCATCACCAAAGAAACGCAATTAGCAGGGAAAGTATAACTTGCGGTTGTATTTGAAATCTGCTTAACATAAGAACTGTAAGGGTGGATTAATCCTTCTGCGGATGTGTCCCAAGATTCGGCAAACACGAATTGATACTGATTTTTGCTGCTGACAGACCAGTTCAGTTTCAGCGGTTTTGTGTAATCATAGGTTTGCGGAAAAGCTGCATTTGCCAGACCGACTGGCTTTACGTCAGAGGAAAAAATCTGTTTGTCATTAATATAAAGCTTGATTTTACTTATGCTGTAAAGAGGATAGCTGAATTCAGAATACCATCCCGGGTAAAATGGAGGGTTATCAATATACTGCAAATCGATCATGCTATCGTCTAAAGCGACTTGCACAAGTGTGTCATTCGTGTCAATCCCCTTCGTTTCCGTATTGAATAAAGCAATATAATAATTATCCCCGCTTTGGGAACTATTGTCATATCTGAACGCCAAAACCCGCTTTACATCGTCATCATTGACTTGCGTAGGGTCAAACGGAACTTTCAAATTCCTTTCATCGCAGCCTGTTATGCAAAGCAACAATAAAATAATGCCGACAAATAACATCAACTTTTGATACATATTTATGCCTCCAATTTGATAAATCTTAGCTTCATTTCTCCTGCCGTAAAGCGAAGTAAAGTTTTAAATTTATATCTAAATTCACTAATTTGATTTTCCGCTAGCACTAAATATACCTTTGAACCGCATTTGACAATAGAATGCAGTTTCATCCAAATATTTTTTATTTGTGAGGAATCCATTCTTTTGCCCCAGGGAGGATTAGTTACAACTATATAATTTTTGTCAATGTGTAAATTTTTCAAATCAGCCCTTGCAAACTGAATCAGCTTATCCACTCCTGCGGATTGAGCATTGGCTATAGCGGAATTGACGGCTTTGGCATCTAAATCGGAAGCGAGAATTTTTACCTTTGGCTGCTGGATCATTTTATCCATAAAGGTTTGTCTGATTTTAACAAAAACCTCCGGCTGAAAAGAAGGCCATTTTTGAAAAGAGAATTGACGAAATTCACATAAAGGAATTCGGGCTGCCATCACTGTCGCTTCCAGAGGTATTGTTCCTGACCCGCAAAGCGGATCACATAAGCAAAAAATATTTTCACTCCAGCCTATCTTCTTAAGAAAAGCGGCAGCAACCGTTTCCCGCAAAGGAGCATCTTCTTTGTAAAGTCCGTAACCGCGTTTATGCAAATGTGCACCGGAAGTGTCTAACCGCACGGAAAAAACATCGTGGCGGGCATGAATCACGATTAATTGCGTGTTTTCTTCGTCCGGACTGCCAACAAAAGAAATGGTTTTTCCCAAAACACAAGATAATGTTGCAAGCAAACGCTCTTCAATTGCGCGCTCATGATAAAGTGAACTTTGGCGAGAAGTTACTCTGATGCATATATTTTGGTCTTTGAGATAATCCTGCCAAGGAATTTGCTCTAATTCTGTTTCCAATTCGGCAAAACTTTTTGCCTTGAATTCCGCTAAACCGATTAAGACACGGCTGATACAGCGACAAGCCAGATTTAATTTCATTATCGTGCTTTGATGACCTTTTAGCAAAATTCCTCCGCGAATTATGCGTAAATCATTATAGCCCAATTCTCTGAGTTCTTTTTCCGCCATTTTTTCAAGACCCGGCTGCACAACAGCTATAAGTTCATAAGGTTTCATATTGCAATAATCATTATTCCTCAAATTTAGGCAAGCTCATTCTTTTTTTAAGTTGAATTTTTTTCCGTAAAATTCGTAACTGCTTATTTCATAATATCCACCCGGAGACCACGCCGTATCCACGCCGAGTCCACGCCGGTGAAGTCGGGGTGGACTCGGGGTGGATACGGCGTGGTTCATAAGCAGTAATTTTATAAATTGAATGTAAAATAAAGATAGTTAAAAGAAGAAAAAAACTTGCCCAAATAAGCAAGTTTAAAAATATGGCATTTCTGGAAAACAGCTGTTTTATCCGTTTGAAGGAGGAATAAATGCTGGATAAAATACTAAAGCATCAAAAGTATATAATTTGGATTGTAGCTTTTGCATTTATAGTCGGTATGGCAATTATGGGTGTAAGCGGAATATTTAGTAAAAAATCCGAAACCGTAGGTATCATTGACGGCAAAAAAATATCCTATGCCTATTTCATGAATGAATTGCAAAAAAATGTGGAAAATTATCGGCAGCAAAATCCTAACGCGGAAATAAATACGGACTTGATGAGCCAGCTTTCCGATCAAACTTGGCAGCGTTTAGTGCAACAAATAGTGTTAGACAAGCAAATAAAAAAATTCCATATTAAAGTTACGGATGACGATATTCTGCGCGAAATGCAAAATAATCCTCCTCAAGAATTGATGCAAAATCCATCTTTGCAGACAAACGGTCGCTTCGACCGGAAAAAATATCTCTCCGCTCTAAAACAAGATACACAATTTTTTAATGCTCTGGAAAACTACTACAGAGAAAAAGTTCCTTACGACAGATTGATTGAAAGAGTCAAAGCCAAAGCCAATATTACTTTGGACAGCCTCAAAGCTGAATACATAAAAGATAATGACGAGATGTTCGGCAAGATTATCTTTTTTGATTACAATAAAATGCCGAAGCCGGATGTTACCGATGCAGAAATTAAAGCCTATTACGAGAAAAATAAAGATACGGACAAAGAGATAAAGAAAGGCAAATTTGCGATAATGAAGTTCCTAATTTTTGAAGTGAAGCCATCGGATGCAGATTACAATTTAGCCAAGCAAGATATCGACGATATTTATGCCGATTTGATTAAAGGTGCTGATTTTGGCCAGATGGCAAAAGACTATTCAGACGATCCGGGAAGTGCTGCTCAAAACGGAAGTTTGGGAACAATCAGTAAAGGTCAAATGGTGCCTGAATTTGAACAAGTGGCTTTTTCATTGGGTGCAGGTCAAATTTCCAAGCCGTTTAAGACTTCTTACGGTTGGCATATAGTGCGGGTAGATTCTGTCGGAAGCGTTGATGGTCAGCCGCAAATTAAAGTCAGTCACATTCTGAAAAAAGTGACAGCTTCCGTGGAAACGAAAGATGCATTGATGCAACAAGCTGAAAATGCCAGAGCTTTGATTAAGAAAGTCGGCATTGATAAAGCCGCAAAGCAGCTTAAAATGGAAGCAATTGATACCGATGCTATTTATGAAGATTCTGATTACATTCCGGGTATCGGTCAGCATGATGCATTATTGAAATTCCTGCGCAAAAAAGGTGTGGGCGCTGTTTCCAATGTGGAAAAAGACAGACGCGGAAATTATATAGTTGCGCAAATTACGCAAAAGTCCAAAGATCCGTATGTGCCGTTTGACAAAGCCAAAATGCGCATAAAATACGAACTGGAAAAACAGAAGAAAATTGCCGCAATCAAACCCCATGCTCAAGAATTCGTAAAACGGTATCAACCGAATGAATATTTGACTGCAGCCGCTTCCGATACCCTGCTTCGCGTAATTCCCGTTCAGAATTTCAAAATGGACACTTCCATTGCAGGTGTCGGTACCGTCAAAGAAGTCAATGCGGCAGCTCTTAAATTGAATACGGGACAGATTTCTTCTTTGTTGGATACGAAAGACGGACAGTTTATCGTGATTTGCGAGAAGAGAGTGAAACCTGATATTAACGCTTTCCTGAAGGATAAAGATGCGCAGAAAAAGTATAAAGATCGCATGGAAGAGCAGGCTTGGAACAGATGGTATGACAATCTGATGAAGAATGTCAAAATAGTTGATAACAGGCAGGATTTTAATTTCTAAGCGGCAAAGTAAGGTTCCTTTCCTGCGAGAAGAAAATGAATGATTTGATGGTTAGCGTCAGCGGCATCAGAGGCATTTACGGAGTTTCTTTAACCGCTGCCCGGGCATTAACTTTTGCTGCAAATTTCGGCATTTTTTGTAAGAGGGAGAAAATCGTTGTCGGAAGAGACAGTCGGACGACCGGTCCTGCTTTACTCCAAGCCGTAACCTCAGGATTAATGAGCGTTGGTTGCGATGTTATTGACCTCGGGATTGTCCCCACTCCCACAACTTTACTTGCCGTGAAAAATCTGAATGCTGCGGGAGGGCTCTGTCTTACAGCTTCTCATAATCCGCCTGAATGGAATGCATTAAAATTAATCGGTGCGAACGGAATGTTTCTCTTCCCCGAAGTTGCGGAAGAATTTATTTCGGAAATGAGGCGTGAACCTGTTTGGTCAGATTGGCGTCACATAGGTTATCTTACGAGTGACAATACTGCCGTTCAAACACATATAGATAAAATATTATCGCTTCCTTATTTGGATTTGGAGGCAATTCGCAAACGCAATTTCAAAGTTGTAATCGATTCCGTCAACGGTGCAGGAGGATTAATTTCGCCAATTTTGCTGAAAAAACTCGGTTGCGAAGTAATTGAACTTAATTCTGAACCGACGGGCATATTCAGTCATCCGGCAGAACCTTTGAATCAAAATTTGACAGCTTTGGAAGAAGCGGTCAAAAAATCCGGTGCGGATATCGGTTTTGCCACCGACCCTGATGTGGACAGGCTTTCCATTGTTTCCGAAAAAGGAAATTGCATCGGGGAAGAATATACCGTTGTTCTGGCGGAACTTTTTGTCCTGCCGAAGCAAAAAGGCGATATTGTCGTTAATTTATCGTCTTCAATGCTGTCCGATTATATAGCCGCTCAATTTGGAGTTCAAGTCCACAGAACGAAAGTAGGCGAAATCAATGTAGGGAAAAAGATGCTGGAAATTCAAAGTCCGATTGGCGGTGAAGGCAATGGAGGCGTCATTTGTCCCGCAGTTAATTATGCCAGAGATGCCTTAACGGGAATGGCTTTGGTGCTTGGCTTCCTTGCTGAACAAAAAGTTCCTCTCAGTGAAATAGTGAATTCTTTGCCGCATTATTATACTTATAAGGATAAAATCAGCTCTTCACCGGACCGGATAGAAGCAATTATGCAAAAAGCAAGCACCTGTTTTGACGGTTTGCAGCTTGATACTCAAGATGGGATAAAAGCTTCGGGTGATAACTTTTGGGTTCATATTCGCAAATCCGGAACTGAACCTGTGATCCGTATTTATGTGGAAAGCGATGATTACGATAAATCCAAAAAACTCTGCCGAGAAACAATCGGCAAATTAACTTCTGACTTGAGCTAAAGATATTTTTAGCTTATATTCATCGCCTGGAAAAGTGAAAAATATCGTCAGTGTAACCCACTTCAAGATAATATTGAGGTGAGTTATCTTCCGAAACGGCAAAAGCTAATTTTATCGGTCCCCAATAAGTTTTATATCCTGCTTGTATAACTCCGCAGGTGATAAATCCCTTGTCCGGAATAAAAGCGTCTGTATCATTATAATTCAGAGCTTGTGCTTTTGCCGTCAAAAACAAATTCTTGTTTGATTTGAAAGTCAATTCCGTCTGCAACAATTCAAAAAACGGCGCACTTTTATCGTATAAAGCATATCCCGCAAAATTACTTAACCCGCCCAAATAGAAAGGATCTAAACTGTTCTGATCATTTTGCTTGAAATGAGAGCCGATTTTTGCTCCCAAACAAGCGGAGAATTTAGAAGAAAGAGGATGATATATCTCATAGTCAATTTTGAGTTTATTCAGATTTTGTTCGCTGAGGATATTGTTGCGGGCGAAGGAAATTTGAGCAAACATTTTGGTCCCCTTGGTCGGGAATGTGTAATCATCCAAGCTTTCGTGATAAGCTTTTAGCCCGAGACCTGAAATTATGGTTGATTTTTTTAACCTGTTTTCCATGGAATCAGGTTGGGAAACTTCTTTGTATAGTCTGGTTGCTGATGAAAAGCCATAACCTTCAAGCACCATAGCCTTTCCGGCAAACATACCTATTCCTGAAGTTAATCCATATTCCAGTGAACGGACACTGGATTCTTTATCGTGATTGTCATCATAAAAATAAATCCTTTTTTCATTGAGATAGGGAAAGATTCGGTAGTAAGCTCCGAAAAGTTGACCGAAGTTCTTTACGAAATCCACATTCAGTTCATTTTTTCCACCTAATTTTACTTCCGCCAGCAGATTCGAATTTTTCATCAGAAAATTTTGCAGGGATAAAACTGCACCCGCTACAAATTCGTTTTCCTTATCATAACAAAAATCAATTACCAAATGCTTTCTTTCTCTCTCTTTTACTATTATGTTAAGCTGGCAATCGGTTCCGTCTTTTTGGATAACGGGATAAATCATTTCCAGAAGCTGCGAATTCCAAGCTCGGTTGACGGCTCTGATAATATCATTTACCGAATATGATTCATTCAGATTAAGAGCCAGATAGTTTTTTATTATGTAAGAGGAAATGTTCTCGTTTCCCTGAATGGAAATATGATTGAATTTGTATTTTGTTTTCTGATGCAGAGGTAATGTATTTGGAGTAGTGATGGTTTCCTGTGCGCCAATTGAATCTTTAAGAGTATATAATTCGTCAATATGAGCACGGGCATAATCTTCTCCGGTTTGAATGATTTCTTTCACTCGCCTGAAATCGGTTGCGGAAAAAGCATCCAAATCCGGTTCTAAAATATAATCGCAATATGCCAATTCCTCTTGCACGCGATTGGTCATACCGATATTGACGGTTTGGTCTAAAACTTTAATCAGGTTATCAAGGTCATCTTTATCATGCAAAGACGAATTTGCTTTTATTCCTATTACGAAATCAGCTCCAAGGTCTTTGACTTGCCGTCCCGGTAAGTTTTGTGAAATTCCTCCGTCAATATATAATTCTCCGTTCAAAGGAAAGGGCTGCATAATGCTTGGAATGGAAAGTGAAGCTCTAACTGCCTGCATAAGTGAACCCGATTGAAAGACGACCATTTTGCCGTTTACCAAATTTGTAGCGACGGCAGAAAAAGGGATTGGCAAATCGTTGAATGATTTAATCTCGGAAGCGGGAGCAAATAATTTAAAGAGTTCCAGATTGATTTTGTTGCCCATAATGACGGATTGCGGGAGTTGTAAATTCCAATGTTCATCAATACGGAAAGTTGCATTCCCATAAGGAGCCCAGCGTTTTTGTGCAATGGATAAATCTTCTCTGTTCCAATTATCCTGAAAAAGGGATGTCCAATTGGTATTTACAAAGATGCTTTCAATTTCTGTTGCGTTATATCCCATAGCATACAAACCGCCGATTAAGGCTCCTATACTTGAACCGGAAATATATTGCGGCTTTAAACCGACTTCTTCCATTACTTTTAAGACGCCGATTTGAGCCATACCTCTTGCTCCTCCACCACTGAATGCATAACCAATTTTAACGGCAAACAAGTTTGGTATAAATAAAAGGATAACTGCAACCGGGAATATATATTTATGGAACATCTTAGTTATATAATTGCGTTTTTCCATGCTTGATACAATTCGCAGACGGGAAGATTTATATCACGATTAAGAATAAAATTCTTGCCTTCCACTTTTCCTAAGCGGAGAGCATCCAGTTCGTAATCATGCACGATTTGAAGAAAATAAGCTTCCTGATTTTGGTGCAAACTGACAATTATCCTTCCGTGAGTTTCTCCAAAATAGGCAATGTCTTTTCTCCAGTAAGGTTCGTATTGAATATTGATGCCTCTGAAATTTTTACTCGGGTGGAAGCAACATTCTGCCAAGCTGACAAGCAAACCTCCTTCCGAACAATCATGAGCACTTGCCAATAATCTTTTTTCCGTAAGTTCTTCCATCAATAAGATTAAACTTTTTTCTTGTTCAAGGTCAACATGCGGAGCCTTGCCGGTTTCTAAACCGTGGATTATAGATAAATATTCCGAACCGCCGATTTCATTGCATTCTGAACCGATTAAATAGACAAGGTCTCCTTCCTCTTGAAAATATTGATTTATAACTTTATCGGCGTCATTAATCAAACCGACCATGCCGATAACGGGAGTAGGATAAATCGCACCCTGTGGATTTTCATTATAGAAAGAGACATTTCCACCCGTAACGGGAGTTTCTAAAACGCGGCATGCGTCAGACATTCCTCTTATGCATTCCTGAAAAGTCCAATACACTTCAGGTTTGTAAGGATTGCCAAAATTTAGGCAATTGGTTATGGCTAAAGGCTTTGCCCCTGAGCAAACTACATTGCGTGCAGCTTCAACTACGGCTCCTTTCGCACCTTCATAGGGGTCAAGATAACAGTAACGGCTGTTGCAGTCAGTAGAAAGTGCCAAAGCTTTGGTTGTGCCTTTAATTTTGATTACTGCTGCATCGGAGCCGGGTTCGGTTATCGTATTAATTTGAACCATATGATCATATTGCCGGTAGATTTTTTCTTTACTTGAGATATTCGGCGAACGCAATAATGTTAAAAGGATTTCGGAATAATTACCGGGGTCGGAAACAAAGTTCGGTTCAAAAGATTTAACTTCATCAAAGTATTCAGGTTTGACGGCTTCTCTTTTATAGACGGGAGCTTTTCCTCCGAGAACAAGATATTCAGCGGGAATTTGAGCGACAATTTCATCTTCGCATTTAACTGTCAGCAAACCGGAAGAATTAACTTGTCCGATTACCACGGCATTTAAATCCCATTTATGAAAGACTTCTTGCAGAGCGGCTATATTTTGCGGTTTAACTATCACCAGCATTCTTTCCTGCGATTCGGACAGCATAATTTCGTAAGGAGTCATTCCTGTTTCGCGTTGTGGAACTTTGGCAACATCGATTTCAATTCCCATTTTTGTTTTTCCTGCCATTTCTGCACTGGAACAAGTCAAACCGGCTGCACCCATATCTTGAATAGCAACAACCAAATCTTTTTGAATTACTTCCAGGGTGGCTTCCATCAATAGTTTTTCCGTGAAAGGATCACCGACTTGGACAGCAGTGCGTTTTTCTTCCGAGGCTTCGGTTAGTTCCACGGAAGCAAAAGTGGCACCGTGAATGCCATCCCTTCCCGTTTTTGCACCTACATAGACGACTAAGTTTCCCGCACCTTGGGCACCTGATTTTGCCAAGTGTGAATGTTTTACCACGCCTACTGCCATGACATTGACAAGAGGATTGCCGGAATAGCATTCGTCAAAATAAGTTTCTCCTCCGACGGTGGGAACTCCGAAGCAGTTTCCGTAATCTGCAATTCCCTTTACAACTTCCGTGATCAGATGTTTAACATGAGGCTGAGCGGGATTTCCAAAGCGCAAAGAATCTAAAACAGCAACGGGTCGTGCACCCATGGTAAAAATGTCTCTCAAGATTCCACCCACACCTGTAGCGGCACCATGATAAGGTTCAAGTGCGGAAGGATGATTATGACTTTCAATTTTGAAGGAAATTGCCAAGCCGTCTCCGATGTCTACCACGCCGGCATTTTCTTCTCCCGTTTGGGTTAAAAGGCAAGAGCCCTCTTTAGGTAAGGTTTTCAGCAAAAGAACCGAATTTTTATAACTGGCATGTTCGGACCACATAACACTGAAAATGCCCAATTCTACCCAAGTGGGTTCGCGTCTCAAAATTTGCAGAATTTTATTATATTCTTCTTCACTTAGGCCATGCTCCCGCACGAGTTGAGGAGTGATTTTTACATTTTCATCGGATATTTTTTCGTTCATTGCAAGTGTTCCAGTTTATCAAATAATTTTTTCAAAGCGGTATCTATCTGATTATAGATATCTCTGTAATAATCAACATCTTTGCCAATCGGGTCGGCAATCTCACCTTCCTCGCCGATATATTCTTTCAAAGTATAAATTTTATGCACTTGCTCAGGGAAAGCATTGCGCAGCAAATCTCTATGTCTTTCTTCCATAGTCAAAATCAACCAACTGCTATTCATAATTTCCGGATTAATTTTGCGTGAGGAATGTTCGGAAGCGTCAATTCCTTGTTCGGCAAGTAATAATTTGGAACTGAGAGAGATAGGTTCACCGCTTTCACACAAGCCGGCAGAGCGTGCAGCATAAGGAAGTTTATGCGTTTTGTTGTAATGATTGAATAAATATTCCGCTATAGGACTGCGGCAGATATTTCCTGTGCAGACAAAAAGGATTGTCGGTTCCCGAAAATTTTGGCGGATATTGAAAAAAGGGATAGTGCTTTCCCTGAGGCATTTTAGAGCAGGGGGGAGAGGTTTGCCTTCAGCGTCCTCATCGATGTATTCAATAATTGTAGATGGCTCCGCCAAATCTGTTTTAGCAGGCACGAAACCCACATCAAACCACTTTCCGTAATGGCGGATAATTTCTTTTAGGTTATTTGCCGGAGGCAAACCGCTAATATTTATGCTGGTGCTGAGCAGAGGTTCATTTAAGCAGCGGATTAGATGACGCAATAACTCATCTGCAGGAACGCGGAATGAAACTTTACCGTTGACCGCTATATGCTCAAATTCCTTTTTCCTAAGAGGGAAAATGACAGTCAAATTTCCGGGCCAGTATTGTTTCAAAATCGGCAAAAGCGGAACCGGGGGAGAAATTTCATTATCGTAAAGCCATTGCAAATCAGGAATCAAAGCTATGTAACCGGATTTTTCTTTACGCTGCTTATAACGGCTTATTCGATCAATGGCATTCAGACTGCTCAGCCTGCACCCGATACCGAACATGTGACCTGTGTAATGTAGAATAGTGTTGTCCGGTCCGCAGTATTTTTTAACCAGTTTTTCCAATTTTTCGGGAGAAGGATTTTTAAAAAGCTTCAAAAGAATTTTCCCTTATTCTAAATAATTAAGAGGATTGACAGCTCTGCCGTCTTTGCGTAATTCAAAATGAAGAGAAGGCTGTTGAGCAGAACCTGTTTTTCCGGATTTAGCAATTACCTGCCCCTTTTTTACCGAAGCGCCTTTGCTGACTAAAAGTTCGCTATTGTAAGCGTAGACAGAGAAAAATCCGTTTTTATGGTCAACGATGATCAGTTTACCTTGGCCCCCGTAACGTTCGGAAAAAACAACCTCACCGTCCTCTATACATTTAACACTTGTGCCTTCAGGAACCGCTATATCTATTCCGTTGCTGATGACGCTGGTATTATTACCGCGACTTTCTTCACCGAAATCGCGGATAATTTTACCTTTTACAGGCCAGGGAATGCGGGGTCCCGAAAATTGATAACTTTTACTTTGCTTGCCTGACAAAGCACTCAGGCGGGCAATCAAGGTTTCTAATTCTGCCGCATCCTTTTTCAATTGTGCTATTTGTTGGTCGTAAGACATTTTTTCTTGTTCGAGTTTTTTTGTCTGTTTATTTAAAGAGACGATTTTCTTTTGATATTGTTGGCTTTTTTTAAATTGTTGAATACGGCTGCTTTTTACGGTGAGGTATTCCTTTCTGCGCTGCTCTTCAGTTTTCACAAGCTGCTGATGATAATTGGTCAAATCGCGTATTTTTTGCTGCGTAATACTGATCATGAGCGAAAGTAAAAATTTATCCGGAGTGGCTTTAGCGACAAACTGGTCTTGTTGATCAATGTAAAAAAGGCGTAAAAATTCAAAATTGGCATTTTTTTTCAAATCCGCTATTTTTTCTTCATTTGTTTGCACGCGTTGAATTACTGCTTGTAAAGAATCATAGACGACAGTTTCTTTTTTCTTGAGTAAGGAGGCTTTTTGTTCAGCTTCGGCTTTTAATTTTTGGGAAACTTGGAGTTCACTTTGAGTTTTTTGTTTCTTTTGTTCGGCTTGTTTAGCCTTTTTCTGGATAGTGTCAATTTGTTGTTCAATTTGACGCAACTGTTGCATTTTGTCGTCCAATTCGTCAGCGGTCAGCCATCCGAGTGAAAGACAAAGCGCAAAGACAAGAATAATAAATTTATGTCTTTTGGGGATTATGTTTCTAATCATATATGCCAAATTGCTTAACCTGTCTGTGATGTCAATTTGTTTATTATTTTCTCTTTCCTGATAACCACGCCGTATCCACGCCGAGTCCACGCCGATGAAGTCGGCGTGGACTCGGCGTGGATACGGCGTGGTTATTAAGAAAGACAGCAGTTGACAAAATAGAGGGAATTTTCTTTACAGTATTTTATTGAAAATGAAGGATATAGTTTTTATCAGTTCGGGAAAAAGCTTTATGGAAGAGAAAAAGAAAGGGGAAAAGGGAAAATTGAAAAATGCTGATTACTCTGCATTGAGAGATAAAAATATAGATCATTTGAGAAATTTTACGCGAATTGGAGTTGCTCTTTCATCCGCCGCTTCTTTGGAAGAAATATTTGACCTGATTTTACAGGAAGCGATTGCTTTTACGAATGCTGACGGAGCTACGATTTATCGTGTTTCGGAGGGCAAAAAAGCTCTGGAATTTGTCGTTGTCTATAACCGGGCTCTCAAACTGCATATGGGCGGATTGAAAAATCCCATAACTTGGACTCAAATTCCCTTATTTGACAATGAAGGCAAACCAAATCTTAAGCATATAGCGGCATATGTTTATCACACCGGTAAAGCTCTGAATTTTGAAGATGTTTATTTGACTGTGGATTATGATATTTCAGGCACTAAAGCGATTGATGCGGAAAATAATTATCGCACGAAATCCATGTTGACACTTCCATTGAAAAGCCATGAAGAAGAAGTTCTCGGCATTTTGCAAGTCATTAATGCGATGAATGATAAGGGAGAGATTGTCGCTTTTGATGATGAACAGAAATTTATGTTAGAATCTCTTGCCTCACTTGCCGCCATTGCAATGACTAATCGCAAACTTATCAATGACTTGGAGGCTCTACTCTTTCAGTTTATGCAGGCTTTTGTCAAAGGGATTGAGCTCAAATCTGCCTATTCCTCTAATCATATTACAAGAGTGGCATTTTTGACGGATATGATAGCAAAAAAAATCAATGCGGTCGAAAAAGGTAAATTCAGTCGGGTAAAATTCAACTCTGACGAATTGCAGGAACTTACAATGGCAGGTCTGATGCATGATGCAGGCAAGATTATAACTCCCGAGCATCTCATCAATAAAGCGACAAAATTGGAAAGTGTAACTGACCGTATTGACCTTGTCAATTTACGCTTTAAGCTGTTTAAGCAAGCTCTGCAATTGTATAAATTGGTGGAAGGTGAGGAAAAATTACTGAAAGAAGCGACGAAATGGTATCCGGAGAAGCCGCCTTCCGATGCTGCTGAGTTATTTGATAATTTGGAGAAGGACAGGCAATTTTTGGAGAAAGTTAACTACGGAGCGGAATATTTATCCGATGCAAGCGTGGAAAGAATAACGGCGATCGGTAAAATTTCCTTGAATTGGAAAGGTGAGACATGGACTTTGCTGACTGCCGAAGAAGCTCATAATCTTCAAATCAGAGGCGGCACTTTAACTGCGCAAGAGCGGCAAATTGTCGATGAACATGCTAATATTACTTGGGAGATGCTTTCAAAATTGAAATTTCCGTCCAAATATAAAAATGTGCCTTTGTATGCAGCTTCTCATCATGAGAAATTAAACGGTTCGGGACATCCCTTCGGTCTGAAAGCCGATCAAATTCCTATTCAGTCAAGGATTATAGCCGTTGCCGATTTATTTGAGGCACTTAGTTCTCCGGAACGACCGTATAAAAAGAGTAACAGCCTCGGAGAAACTTTGAAAATCATGGCGCAGAGCGCAAAAAAGAATGAAATTGATGCCGATATTTTGGATTTGATCTTGGACTCGGGATTGTATCTGGAATTTGCTCAACGACTTATGAAATCTGAGCAAATTGATAAAGTAGAAATTTCTGAAATCAAAAAGATTTATCATGAGGATAAAATTGACTGACCGCTTTCCGCATTTGACAATGAAGAAACTTTGGCTTGCTCCTTTGGCGGGTTATACCGATCAGCCCTTCCGCAGAATTTGTAAAGAGTGCGGAGCTGATGTTATGGTTTCCGAAATGGTTTCCGCGGACGGGATTATCCGAAAGCAACAAATGACTTTAGCCTATCTTGATTTTCTGCCGGAAGAAAAGCCGTTGGGAGTGCAGCTTTTTGGTTCTGAACCTGCCACTTTAGCTAAAGCGGCGGAAGCTGTCCTGAGTTATGAGTTTGACTTTGTTGATTTGAATATGGGCTGTCCGGTGAAAAAAGTGACTAAAAGAGGTGCTGGTGGTGCTCTAATGGCTGATCTTGATAAATCTGCAAAGATTGTTCGGGCAGTAAGAAATATTCTTCCGAGCGAGTTTCCTCTTTCCGTCAAGTTTCGCTCCGGAATAGATTTTGAGCATCTTAATTTTCTTGATTTCGGAAAAGCTGTGCAAGATGCGGGCGCTGATTTTGTCATTTTGCATCCGCGCACGGTTAAACAAGGTTTTACCGGAAGCAGTAATTGGGAACATATTTCTCTACTGAAGCAGAAATTAAATATTCCCGTTATCGGCAACGGCGATATAAAATCAGTTGCAGACGGGCTGAAAATGTTTGAGCAAACGGGATGTGCTTCAGTGATGATCGGCAGAGGAGCTTTGGGTCAACCTTGGTTGTTTCGTCAATTGAAGGATGCTTTTGCCAAAGAGGAAATAACGATTCCGACACCCGAACAAAAGTTAGAGATAATTTTCCGGCACTTGGATTATTTTCTTGCCGTTAAACCCGAACAATTAGTCGTGAAAGAAATCAGGGCACATCTTTGTCATTATACCAAAGGTTTGGCGGGAAGTGCTAAATTGCGTGACCAAATTAATCATACGGAAAATCTGAAAAACTTAAAAAAGATATTGACGGCAGCCTTTAGTGCTAAATAAAGTTAATCCATGAAGGAGAAAGTTATGAGTGCATCTTTAGATACGGAAGAAATTCATGCTAAAGAATTGAATGAAAGAGAAGCGGAAGAAGCGCGTAAAAAAGAGGTTTTTACCGATGACCTGCGTAAACTTCAGTTTTATGAGAAATTGCGGAAAAAAGTGCGTAACTATTCCGGCAGTAAGAATAAAACGACCGGTAAATTAACCGAATATCTTTTCCTGCTTCCCGACTTCTTTGTCCTGATTACGCGCCTGGCAATGGATAAAAGAGTTCCTGCACAGAAGAAAGTTTTGGCTGGTGCGATTGTTGCCTATGTTATGATGCCGTTTGATATTATTCCGGATTTCTTTTTCGGGATAGGTTATGTGGATGATTTAGTCTTGATAGTGCTGGGCTTAAATATGATTTTGAACGAGATAGACAAGCAGGTGCTGATTGATAACTGGAGCGGAGAAGGCGATATTTTGGAATTACTGCAAACTATTTCCGCCAAAGCTAAACAAACTTTGGATAAAAATGTCTATGCCAGAATTAAAAAATGGCTCTCCAAAAGAAGCTGAAATGACGCGCTTGGTATTGGCTTCACGCAATCGGGACAAGCTGAAAGAAATCGAGGCTTTGGTGAGTGAGCTTAATCTTGAATTTATCCTCAGTTCAGAACTTTTGCCGGATTTTGAGGTTATTGAAGATCAGGAGACGCTTTTGGCTAATGCAGTCAAAAAAGCGATAGAGACGGCAAAAGCAACAGGTCTACCTGCTTTGGCTGATGATACGGGTTTATTTATTTCCGCTTTGAACGGTGCACCCGGTGTTTATGCCGCTCGTTTTGCGGGAAAGGGTTGTTCCTATGCCGATAACCGCAAAAAAGTTTTGTCTCTGCTGCAAGCAAAAAATGAGCGGGAAGCGGAATTTAGAACTGTTGTCGTTTTGGCTGTTCCCGACGGAGTTATAGCATATTCCGAAGGAAAAATGCGGGGGAAAATCACGACTTTTGAGCGCGGTTCAAACGGCTTCGGTTACGATTCAATCTTTGAAGTGAGCGGCACGGGAAAAACTTATGCGGAAATGAATGAAGAAGAGAAAAATTTGTGTTCCCACCGTGCGAAAGCTTTTAGCAATATTCTGCCGGTTCTAAAAGAATATTTTAATGATGATGAAAAATAAAGAGGTCTAAAATGATTAACGGAACAATATTTCGCCAGTATGACATTCGCGGGGTTGTCGGTGAAGATCTTACCAATGAAGTTCTGCTGGAAATCGGTAAAGGTTTCGGAACTTATTTGCGCAGAAAAGAAAAAAAGACTGTAGTGGTGGGAGGTGATGCCCGTTTAAGCACTCCCGCATTTAAGGACAATTTCATCAAAGGCTTGCTGCAGACCGGTTGTGAAGTGACGGATATCGGCATTGTGGCAACTCCCGTGCTCTATTTTTCAATCTGGAAATTGGCTGTGGACGGAGGGGCAATGATTACTGCAAGTCACAATCCTCCTCAATATAACGGCATTAAATTAAATATGGGTTTGGCGAGTGTTTATGCAGAAGAACTGCAGGAAGTTTTAAAGATTATTCAGCAGGAAGATTTTGTTTCCGGAGAGGGAAAATTAGTCCAAAATAAAACAATCGGTTCTGATTATATGGATTATATTGCAGATAATATCAGTTTAGCCAGACCAGTAAAACTTGTTGTTGATGCGGGAAACGGTATGGGCGGGATATATCTGCCTCCAATCCTTCGCCGTTTGGGATGTGAGGTGACGGAACTATTTTGTAAGCCGGACGGAAACTTTCCCAATCATCATCCCGATCCTACAATTGAGAAAAATATGACAATTTTAGCTAAAACCGTAGTTGAACAAAAAGCTGAATTCGGTATCGGTTTAGATGGAGATGCAGACAGGATCGGAGTGGTTGATGAAACTGGTAAAATGCTGTTCGGAGACCAGATTCTGAACATTTTGGCAAGGGATTTTCTCAAAACCAATTACGGAGAAACCATTATTGCCGATGTGAAATGTTCCAAAAACTTGTTTGACGATATAGTAAAACGAGGCGGAAAGGCTATAATGTATAAAACGGGTCATGCCAATATCAAGAATTATATGCAGCAGCAAGGAGTTAAATTTGCAGGAGAAATGAGCGGGCATATCTTTTTGGCGGATCGGTATTTGGGTTATGACGATGCTATTTATGTCAGCTGCCGTTTTGCCGAAGTTGTATCCAAAACCAAGCAACCGGTGAGTAAATTTCTGGCGGATCAGCCTAAAATGTATAACACTCCCGAACTTCATATCAATTGTCCTGACGAGCGCAAATTTGAAGTTGTGGCAAAAGTATGCCAATCTTTTAAGGATGAAGGCTATGATGTTAACGATATAGACGGCGCCAGAATAACTTTTCCTGACGGTTGGGGTCTGATTCGCGCTTCCAATACAACCCCTGTTTTGGTTCTGCGCTTTGAAGCTCAAACCGAAGAACGAATGCTGGGAATCCAAAAATTAATTGAAGACAGGGTTAAACAGTATCTGTAAAATCCGGTTATTATTTTAGAAATGAAGGCAGGCTTTATCCCTGCCTTTTTTCTTGCCCTGAAAAATGAGATACCATATTCAAGGCTTAGTTATATCATGTCGTATTGAAAATTGGCATAAGTAAATCTTGACAAGTTACATAAGAATAATAAGGAATATCATTAATATATTCAATGTTTTGGGAGGCGATTTATGAAAAAGATTGTAGCTGTGATTTTATTGTTTTTACCGCTTTGTTTATTAGCACAAGCGGATCCCTTTGCCGTAAGAACAAAAACACAGTTTAATGTTTCCGGTCTTGTCGGTTATGAAAAAGTGGATTCCGTCAAATATTACAAGTTGCGTTTAATTCAGGAATTTAATGTATGGAAGGTCGGAGTGGGTTTGGATTTGGACTTTTTGTTTGATAAAGATTATCATCTGAAAGAGGATGATTGGGACAATCTGGATAATATTGTAGACAAAATATATTATATCAAATACGGGTTGAATGAAGATCCGTTTTATTGTCATGTGGGAGGTTTTCCGAGTCTGACACAAGGGAACGGTTTGATTATGAACAACTATTCCAATATGAAATTGTATCCCGATATGCATAATGTTGGTGTCCAAATCGGAATAAAACCGAATTTACCGACTAATCCTTCTTTTGATTTATTTATGAATGACATCAGGCATTACCAGATTATGTCTTTTGCGGCGCAGTGTAAACCTTTTCCGGATTCGACGGTGAAGATTTTGGATCAGATAGTTTTGGGTATGTCCTTCGTCTTTGACAGAAATCAATACGGGAACCTGAAATATATTGCACCGGATTCTTTATCCGATTTGGCGGATAATCTTCCCGCGCGTTCTGCTTGCGCTTACGGCTTCGGATATACGCTTCCGCTCATTCAAACGGAAAAAGTTATTTTGGGTCAATATGCTGAAATAGCGCATATTCAGGATTACGGCACAGGCTTCATTTTACCCGGAATTTATACCGATTTCCATTTCCTCAAAATTAATTTGGAGTATAGAATTTACAGCGATAAGTTTACTCCCGGCTTTTTTGACAGCGACTATGAAGAAGAACGCGGAATAATCAATCCGGAATACGATTCTTTAAGCGGTTCGGTTGAGCTTAATCCGATGTATAAAGAACTCACTTTGCGAGGGCTGAAAGCATCACAAGGTTGGTCAGGAAAGATACAAGGCATTATCGGTAAAAAATTAAAAGCTATGTTCGCTTGGCAAAATACATTCGGAGATGAGATTAAAAACGCAAAGTCCATGTGGTTTAAAGTGTGGGTGGACAGCCAATACAAGCGGTTGGAGAATTTTTCACTGTATTATAATAAAACTAAAGTGAACGATTTGGCTTTGGAATTGCCTTCGCCTAACACGGAAATCGGAACCAGTCTAACTTTTCGCGTTTCTGAGAAAAGATGGTATGTAATCGGAAAATATGAGGAAAGCTATAAGGATAAAGACAACAGCGGTGAGATAAATTGGCTCAGAGAAACTAAAAGATCTTTCGGGCTGGGCGTAAAATATGTTTTTTAGTTCCGCTTATTTATTCTTGAGCGACATATCAAAAAGCAAAGTAATTACCGGGAAAATTTAGTAAAAAAGATAAAGTTACTTTCCTTTATTAGTTACTTAGAATCAATATATTCGGCTAAATGAGTGAAATGCCATTTGAGAAAAATTCTCTCCAGCAGAATTACAATTCCGTATAAAAGCAAAGAAAAAAGCACAATGATGATGATAATGGCAAAAACCTGATCGGTCTGATAGGACTTTGTAGCACGGGTCATATAAATTCCCAAGCCTTTTTCTCCTCCTAACCATTCACCGATTACGGCAGCCATTACACTGTAAGAAACAGCCAATTTCAAACCTGTAAAAAAATCAGGCAAAGCGGAAGGAATTTTCAAAAGATAAAAGATCTGCCGAGGTTTGGCATTCATACTTTGCAAAAGACGCAAATATTCCACCGACACTTTACGGAAACCGTCAAAGAGGTTTATTGCCACGGGGAAAAAGCACACTAAAGTAACAATGAAGATTTTGGCGCTTATTCCATAACCGAACCACAAGATAAAAAGCGGTGCCAGAGCCATTATAGGGATAGTTTGACTGACGATAAGAAACGGATAAAAAGTTTGGCGGACAGGTTTCCATCGGTCCATAGCGATTGCAAGCAAGCTTCCCAAAATAATACTTAAAATAAGTCCCAGCATAGTTTCCAAAATAGTAACAGCAGCGTGAGAAAAAAGTAAAGACGGATATTTGTAAAAAACTTGGAATACAGAAAAAGGAGTGGGAAGAATCCAGCGGATCTGTTTATTAGCACTTGTCCAAACAGTCCAAATCACCAGTAAAAACAAAGCAAAACATAAAGGAAGGATAACTTGCCGAGATGAATTATTTCTTTTCATTCGCCTATGAATTTGACTTCCGTTTGCAGGGTTACGCCAAATTTTGCATATACGGTTTCTTGAATATGTTCAATAACTTTGCAGATATCTTGTGCCGTTGCATTTCCCAAATTTATGATAAAACCGCAATGTTTTTCGGAAACTGCAGCTCCGCCGATTCTAAAACCTTTCAAGCCACATTCTTCAATTAATTTTGCTGTATAATATCCTTGGGGCCGACGAAAAACTGAGCCCGCACTGGGAAATTCCAAAGGTTGTTTTTCTTCTCTGGCGCGAGTATAGCTTTCAATGGCAGCCCATATTTTTTCCGGTTGCTCAGTTTTTAATCTGAAAGAGGAAGAAAGATGGATTAGGGGCTTGTCCTGAAATATGCTGTGGCGATAAGAAAAGGCATGTTCATCCCAATTCAGATTTATAATTCGGTAAGTTTCTTTTTCATCATCAAAAACCAGAACGCGACTGCTTTCTAAAACCTGACTGATTTCACCATCATAAGCTCCCGCATTCATATAAACAGCTCCGCCGATGGAACCGGGAATTCCGCATGCAAATTCCAATCCCGTAAATCTGTGCTTTGCACTCCACTTGCTTAAAGAGGATAAATTTACTCCGCACTCAGCTTGAATTAAATCATCTTTCAGTCTTATTCTATTAAGCTTGTCGGTATTAATTACTGCTCCGCGAATACCTTTGTCGCTAACTACCAGATTGGAACCTCTGCCGATGACAAATGCCGGTATCTGAGACTTTTTTAGCCATAATAAGAGTGCGCAAAGTTGACGAATTCCCTTAGGTGTTAAATACAGATCAGCGGGACCGCCGACTTGAAAAGTCGTGTGAAGGCGCATCGGTTCATTTATTTTCAGATTATCTTTCCCGATTAAAGTAAAGATTTGTTCTATAAGATTTTTGGAAACAGACATATTAATCTTGATTAAAATAGGAGTGGTTGCGCTTAAAGAATTCTATAATGTTGCTTTGCAGTGTTAAGGCATCATCAACAATCACACAATCGGCAGGAAGCACTTCTTGAAAGAAATGTCCGTAGAATTTATTGGTAGCGACCCTCGGGTCTAAAATCAGAACTACGCCTGTATCGGTTTTGCTTCTTATCAAACGACCGAAACCCTGTCGTAATCTTAATAAGGCATTAGGCAAAGTGTAATGTAAGAAAGGATTAAGATTCTGTTTTTGCAGTTTTTCTATATAAGCCTCAACTACAGGTTCGGTGGGAACTTGGAACGGCAGCTTGAAAATAATCAATAAAGAAAGGGATTCTCCTTGCACATCTATGCCTTCCCAAAAGGAATTAGTGCCCAATAACACTGCATTATTATGCTTTTTAAATTCATCCAAAATTCCGGAACGGCTGCTCCATTTGCCTTGTGCAAAAAGAGGACGGTTTTTCCGGTAAAGAATATCGTTTAAGCGTAAATATGCAGCATCAAGGTCTTTATACGAAGTGAATAAAGTCAAAGTTCCCACAGGTGCACCTTCAAGAACTAATTCCATTACATCCAAAGCTTGAGGCAAAAAGTATTTTTCTTCACTCGGTTCGGGCAGAAAACCCGCTACCATCAGTCTTGATTGAGTATGATAATTAAAAGGAGAATCCACTACCTTTTCAACAATTTGTTTGTCTGTTAGCAAATCCAAACCTGCTTGATGTTTGTAAAATTTGAAAGAATTTCGCAAAGCAAGAGTAGCGGAAGTATAAACAATACAGGGAATCCGGTCATAGACAATTTCTTTAAGAAGACGGTTCACTTCAATGGGAGTATAACAAATGATTGTGGAAGGTATATTTTTATCTTGTCTTTGAGCAAGTTCGAGCCACATAGTGTAATCTTCGAGATCAGGATTTAACAAGACCAGAAGGTCATTTTCAGTATCTGCTGCTCGTTTTTCCACTCCTTGCAAATGTTCATACAGAAGATCATAGGAAGGCATTTGCTGAGCATTTAAGCCGGAAAATACATTATTCAAAGCATGCAAGTTTTTAAGCAGGTCTTTCCAGAAGGCGACGATGTCGGTTAAATATCGGTTTAAAGCGGTAAAATCTTCTTCCTTTTTGATTCGCAATTTGCCAAAACTGCCGCGTAATTCCAATTCTGAAGTGATATATTCAAACAGTTGCAAAACCGTTTTTTTATGCTTTTCTATCAATTCAGATAAAGCTGAGCAGAGAAATCGGATTTGCTCTTTGACAGTATCAGACAGCACACTATTGGACAGTGCTTTCTCTATTTGCCCGAGCAGAGCGATATTTTTTCCTTTGGAGAGTTTGGAAATCTGATTCAGTTGGTTGATTAAATCGGCATAACTCAGCTCCAGACCTAATTGCTGTGAGGCATTCTGCATCAGGTTATGCGCTTCGTCAATGACTAAATGTTCATATTTTCCCAAGCTGGCATTATCACTTTTCAAATCGGACAAAAGCAATGAGTGATTAATTACGATTAAATCTGCGCTATCCACAATGCGGCGTAATTTCATAACATAGCATTGATTGAAATGAGAGCACTTTTTCCCTGCGCAAGTATAACGGTCTGAACCTATACGATGCCACAGGAAGCTGAATCTGTTGCGGTCAAAAGAAGAATTTTCGGTAATATCACCGGTATTAGTTTGCAGTTTCCAAACTTGCAGATACAAAAGACCTGCAGCTTCGTAGGGAGTAATTCCTCTGATTTGTTCCTGCATGAGTTCTTCCCATTTGCGCATGCAGACGTAATTTTCTCGTCCTTTGACCAAAACTGCTATATAAGGAATGCGGAGAATTTTCTTCAACACGGGAAGGTCTTTATAGAAGAGTTGCTCTTGCAAATTTTTAGTATTAGTGGAAACAACAACTTTTTTTTGCTTTTGATAAGCGAATTGCAAAGCAGGAATAAGGTAGGCAAATGATTTTCCGACGCCGGTTCCGGCTTCCGCCAAAAGATAATGATTATCATCAAAAGCTTGTTCTATAAGTTCTGCCATTTCCAATTGTCCGGCACGAAATTCAAATTGGGGAAAATTTTGCTGCAGGATCCCATTAGGAGAGAATATTTGTTCTTGAGAGAAAACTTCGGGTTTGAGGCATTTATTTTCTACGATATTATTGCGGGGAGCAGAAACCGGATGAGGTTTACCTCCGATTAAAGCATATTTTCTCTGAAAGTCAACTATCATTTGTAAAAGGCCGCTTAAATTGCTTCCAGTTTGCGCTTGACGACTTAATCCCAAAATTCTTGAATTAATCGTGACGCCAAAGTTATGGAGGATATATTCTATCAATTGGAAGAAAAGTTCTGCCGTAGCTTCAGCATCATTGATAGCTCGGTGTGCCTGAGTAAGGGAAATGCCGAATTCTTCACATAATGAACCGAGCCTGTGATTTACGCTAAAGGGTAGATAAATCCTGCCTAATTCGCTTGTATCCCACCACTGATTAAATAATGGTAATTCACCTTGGTTGATAAGTTTAGCATTGATAAAATCCAAATCAAAACTGATATTGTGACCAACTATGACGGCATCATTGGCAAAGGTTTTTAATTCATTCAACACTTGTTTTAATTCCGGAGCGTCTCGCAATTCTTGAGAAGTAATATGCGTCAGGTATTCAATATAGTGAGGAATTTCACCTGTGAGGTGAACAAAACTGTTGTAAGCAATTTTTTTATTGTCTTTGGAAAATTTGACAGCAGCTATTTCAATAATTTCATCCTGGGTGGCATCGAGGCCAGTTGTTTCAATATCCAGAGAGACAATATCAGTGTAATCAGTGACGGAAAAAACCGGCAGGTTAAAATTATCGGGAGGCTGTTTCTGAGCGGGAGAAGTCTTCAAATCAGGATTGGTCATCTCTTTCCAATGTATATTGTTTTATCTTTTTACTTAAAGTTTGAGGAGAAAGAGATAAGGCATGAGAAGCTGCAGCCAGATCCCAATTATTGGCTTTGAGAGCATCAGAAATTATTTTCCGTTCAAAATCTTCCATTGCATCTTTTAAAGAAGTTTTGCGTTGCAGCAGATTAATGGTTTTTGTATTATCCACATATTTATAGACTTCTTCTGAGAAATCGGAAGGATTAATAAAAGTATTATTTTCCACCAAAGTCACCGCACGTTCAATTTCGTTTTCCAACTGGCGAACATTACCAGGCCACTCATAACTCTCCAAACATTTCATCGCTTCTTCCGAAATACCCAACACATTTTTATTCATCTTTTTATTATATTTATCCAAAAAGAAAATGGCAAGCAAAGGAATGTCACCTGGCCTTTCCGACAAAGGCGGAACTTCTATTTTAATGACATTCAGGCGATAATACAAATCCAGCCTAAATTCTCCTTTTTTCACTTTTTCCAAAAGAGGGGTATTCGTGGCGCAAATTACGCGCACATTGACTTTTTCAGTTTTAGTGGAGCCTACTCTTTTTATTTCTCCTTCTTGCAGAAAGCGAAGAAGTTTAGTTTGCGTAGAAAGACTGATATCGCCAATTTCATCTAAGAAAAATGTTCCTCCGTCCGCAACTTCAAACAAGCCTTTTTTATCATAAGTGGCGCCCGTAAAGGAACCTTTTACATGACCGAATAATTCGCTTTCCAATAAAGTTTCGGGTAAAGCACCGCAATATTGAGCAACGAAAGCTTTGTTGCGTCTGTTGCTGCTGTAATGTAAAGCTCTGGCTATCAATTCCTTGCCGGTTCCGCTGGGACCCTCCAAAAGAACTGTCGTGGGTGCGTCTTTAACCTTTTCTATGATGTCAAAAATTTGCATCATTTTTGGACTGCGACCTATTATGTTGGCGTAGATGTTACCTGCGTTAAGTTGTTCGCGAATTATAGCATGTGATTTTTCCAAATTAGTTGCGCGAATGTTTTCGATGATGACTATAACTTGATTTGCCAATGCGCTTAAAAGGTTGATTACTCTTTCGGGAAAATAATAAGAACCGCTTTTACTGAACAAAAGAACCGCGCCTAATGCATTTTTTCGCATTGCCAAAGGCAGAACCAAAATGTTGTTGTATTCGGGAGCATAATGAGGCTGCTTGATATTTAGCATCGTGTTTTCAGACCATGACTGTCGCAAGAGGTCCATAAACATTTCATAGGATTTTTCGGTTTGCGAGTATTCATTATAGACTTTATAATCCCAAGACTCGGGAATAGTGGGATTGTTATACAGACAAAGAATACCTCCGTCCGCTTCCGAAATATCAACTAAGGAATTTAGGGTTTGTTCGATCAGCACATCCAAATCCGTAATTGCATTCAGTTTTTGAGTAATTTCATAGAATTGATTTAATAAAGTTTCTTCTGTTTTGGCTTCGTTTACTTGGTCAGAATAGTCGCGATTGATTTTTTGAAGGAGGATATCATTCTGTTCAAGAAGTTTGATAGAGTCGAACTGCTGGATGATTTTACGGTTGTTTTTCAGAATTTGCAGAGCCTGTTCCCATTCTTTTTGCTCATTCAAAACACTTGCCAATTCATAATTAGCAAGGGAAAGTTCATAGTTATTTCCCGTTTCAACAAATAGTCTTATCGCTTCATTCAAATGTTGCCGCGCTTGCTCCAAATTTCTTCTTTCCAATAAAGCGCGTAGATAGTGAGCACGTCCCAAAGCGAATAAATTGTTTAATTCTTCTGCCAGCTTCATTGACTGTGAGATGTAATAATCAGCACTTTCATAATTGCGGGTCAGAATGAAGTAATAAGCATGTTTCTGACAACCTTCAATGATTTTTTCTTTAGAATTTATGGATTTGAAGTAGTCAAAACTTTCCACTAAATATCCGTAAGCTTCCTTAAAGCGATGCAGCTTTGTGAGCACTGAACCCAAATTGCCGTAAAGTTCGGCTTTGATATAATCGTCATGCACATTGGGCAGCATCTCCAGTCCCTTGAAGTAAAGGTCATTAGCCAAATTCAGTTCACCCTGCTTTTCGTAGAGTTCACCTAAATTGTTATAGGACCGGAGTAACCCTTCTACAAAGTTATTTTCTTGCGATTTATCAATTGCTTGTTCGTAATAATCTATCGCTTTATTCCAGTCTCCCTTCTTAAAATACAGCGCCCCCAAATTATTCAAAGACGCCACTATATTGCGATAAAACTTGAAGTTAATGGCAGTTTCCAATGATTTCTTCAGCGCATTTTCAGCTTTATCATAATTACCTGCGTCCATCCAAGTGACGCCTATATTATTATAAATATTCGTAATGTTATACGGTTCGCTCAGTAATTTTTGAATTTTGAGCGCTTCTTCCAGATAATAAAGTGATTTTTCTCTATCACCTTTATCATCCATCAAACCGCCCAAATTATTATAACAGACGGATATTCCGTTCAGATTGTAATTTGCCTTTTCCAAATTCAAGCTTTTGATGAAATATTGTTCACTTTCAGTCCACTCACCCTGAAACATATACAAAACCGCAAGATTATTATAAACAGCCGCCAAACCTTCCTGATTATTAGCTAAGGAATATATTGTTTCAGCTTCATTGAAAGCACTGTCCGCCTGGTCATATTCATTTTTGTAGTAATGGATGCGTCCTTTTATTTTTAGGGTATCACCTTGAATGGAATAGCGTGCTTTCATATCATCAATTTTAACCATGTTATGCATAACCTGATTCAATACTTCTTCAGCTTCTCCAAATTCTTCCATTTCACTCAGGATTTCGGCTTTTTGCAACAAGATTTTGCATTGCCAGAGCGGATCTATATTGGCGGGTGAATATTTGCTGATGACCTCTAAAGCAAAGTTGGAAACATTTATGGCATAGAGATTATTTGCCAAAAGATAGACAATTTCTTCTGCCGGTAAATCGTTATCCGAGCATATTTGCAGGCAATGTCTGAAGTATTCTGCCGCTTTATCTTTTTGGTAGGTGCGAGAATATGTAATACCTATGGCTTTATTGATTTCCAATTGCTTTTCAGGAGCAGTTTGGAAAGGTAAAATATATTGATAGATTTCCAATAAAGCATCATTATCGCAAAGTTGTTTTAATTCTTCAACAGCATCTGTGAACAATCTTTCATCGTAGCGTCCCAAATAACGGGTAAGTTTTTCCCGCATTTGAACACAGCAATCTTTTTTTTCGCCATATTGTAAAATTTTGCTGAATATCTTTTCCACATATTCTTTATCCAGGCTGTTTAACCATTTGGCGCAGGAAATTTTCTTGTGCGCAGTCCAGTTGTTATCTAATTTATAAATTAAGTCAGCTTTCAGCAATTTTTCCAAATCTTGAGAAAGAGTTTTACTTCCCGTTATTTTTTGAATGTTTTCAGCAGTAGATATTCCGTCCATGGTAAAAATGCAGATCAAAGTTTTTTTCTGTGCCTCGGTCAGATTTTTAATCTTTTGCAAGTAAATATCTTCAGCGTTATACTGACGAGCAAGGAAGTTTGATATATCGGGTCGCTTGGATTTTTGATGTGTCAATTCGGTTAGTATTGTATTGATAATCAATAAATTACCTTCAGAGATATTTCTAATGATTTCGCTTTCTTTGGCGTAACCGTAATCTTGATTGGGAAAAGATTTACGGAGCAAAGATTCAATTTGTTCGGTAGTCAGTGGATACACATATTCTACTTCGGAGAAGGGAAACAATTTTTGGTGGGATAAAGCAATTACTTGAATGCCTGTATCTTCTTCAACTTGAATAAGATATTGCAAAAAATCTCTGCTGTATTTATCCAATATATCACAGTCATCAATTACCAGAAGGCAAGGTTTAAAGGCATTTTGAGGTTTAAGATTTTCGGAGAGATAGAAGAAGAAGTCGTGTTTATTTCCGGAAGAAGGAATATTCTTTTTATTAAGGCAGAGCGAAACGATTTCTTGGCGAGAGAGAACCGTAAGTTTGGAAAGGAGTATTTGCAGATGATTATCCAAAAAAGGATAGGGTGAAAACTTAATGATTTCTTGATAATAATCACTAAGCGCTTCCAGCATGGGGTCGATAAAAAAAGTTTTACCACTGCCCGGACCACCGATAATCTCTATCAAGTGGCTTTGTTTGTTATTCTTTAATATTTCATAAAGAGGAGAGTTTAAAAAGTGATCAAGAATAAACTGATGGATGATCTCTTTTACTTGCACTGCCATTTTAACCTCAGATCTGACTTAAAAATTTGACATATCACCCTGATTTTTAATGCCACAATTTGTCAAGAAGGAATTAATTTACTATTTTTCTGATTGTTCCGTAATTACAAAACACACATAAAGAATCTTTTCCTTCCTTAATAACCACGCCGTATCCACCCCGAGTCCACGCCGAGTCCACGCCGGTGAAGTCGGGGTGGACTCGGGGTGGATACGGCGTGGCTATTAAAGATCATGAGTTTGGAAAAAAGAGTTGACTTGATTAATTGTTTAAAACTTGATGAAAAAGGAATATGAGTAATGAAAAAGAAGAGAAGGAAACTTCCGGCAAGAATACTAATATGGATTGTTCGACTGCACTTGTGGTTTTGGGGGATAATTGCTTGTCTCTGTATAATTTATCAGTTTGTAAATCCGCCGGTTACCACTTTAATGTTACAGCGATATTTGGTGCGAGGTTATGACCAGCATAAGCGTTATTATGTGCCTTTGGAGAAGATACCCCAGCGAAGTGTCAATATGATTATGACTTTGGAAGACCCAAATTTTTATCATCACTTCGGTTTTGACTGGAAAGCAATAAAACATGCCTGGAAACGAAATCAGCGTTCAGGTAGAATTAAATTGGGCGCAAGCACGATCAGTAATCAATTAGCCCGAACTCTTTTTCTAACTACCGACAGGAATTATTTCCGTAAATATTTGGAAGCTCAAGTTACTGTCATTATGGAGCTTATAATGACCAAACGACGGATGTTGGAATTATACGTTAATTATGTTGAATGGGGGAAAGGTATTTACGGAATTGAAACTGCGGCTCGATATTATTACGGAACCGGTATCAAACAATTAAATAAGGAACAAACTATGCGATTGGTTTCCATTATGACCAATCCGATTAAATATTCACCCCAAACTTATTATAAAAGTAGGTCAGCTACGCAGCGTTATAATATGCTGCAAAAGGTCTATTAAGATGGAAATCAACGAAAAATTCCTTTACCATATTTGGGATCAGCGTCACCTTTTACCCGAACTTTTTACCGTCAGCGGAAAACCGGTAAAAATAATTTATCAGGGACAATATAATACATCTAACGGACCTGATTTCCGGCATGCCGTTATTAATGTTGGAGGAGAGACTCTCCAGGGGGATGTGGAAATCCATCAAAAAACATACGACTGGACTGCGCATCAGCATCAAGAGGATTTTGCATACAATCAAACAATTTTACATGTAGTTCTGGAACACAAAGGGAACAGCGCTTTCACTGTCAGAGAGGATGCGCAAGAAATAGAAATTTTGGAATTGAAAAATCAGATAGACGGCAATATTGCCAAATTATTTCAAGATTATACATCCAATCCTGATTTGCAGTCATATGGTTTATGCGATTTCGGTGAGCTGAGTTCTGACGAGCAATTAATTATTTTATTGCGGGAAAATTCCTGGGAGAGGTTTTTGCGAAAGGGTAACAGATTCAACGCAGAACTTCAATTCAGCAGTTTTGATCAATTGTTGTACACGGGTTTTATGGAAGCGATGGGTTATGACAAAAACAAATTTAACACTCTTTCCATAGCATATCATTATCCTTGGGAACTTTTGACCAAATGGCGTCAGGAAGGTATGGACGCAATAACTTTGGCGGCAATTTGGTTGAATTATTCCGGCTTGCCTTATCAAAACAGTAAACTTTTGAGTGCGGAACTTAAGGGGGACTTGGAGAAAGCATTTGAATTGCAGACTTGGTCTATCGACAAAGCGAAGCTGCAGTGGAATTTATTTCGCATTCGTCCCGCCAATCATCCGCTGCGGCGTTTGCTTCAAGCTGCTTATGTAATTACTCCTTTGGCGGATAAAGGCTTTCTTTCCACTCTTCTTCCGGTTTTTGAGAGGGCGGAATTAAGCAAAATGAATAAATTTATCCGCAGCCTATATGATGTTCTAACTCCAAAACCTTCAAATTATAGGGAAATTGGTCAACCGGGTTTAAATTTAATCCTTACCCTGACGGGAAATATCATTCTGCCGATTGTCTATCTTTATGCCGCAAAAGTAAATAATCCGACTTTGCAAAATAAAACCGGAGAGATGTATATTCGTTTCCCGCATTTAAATGAAAATTATATCACAAAATTTATGCGAAACGAACTGGCTCTGCCAAAGCGTTCTTCCAATTTTAATTCTTATGCTCAGCAACAAGGTCTGATAAATTTGTATTACAAGTATTGCAGTTATCATTTGTGCGAACTTTGCTTGGCAGAGAGACAAAAACTTTTACAGAATATGTAAATCAGGAAGATGAAAAAATGTTAAGAGATATCGGGACATTAAGTCACGGCAATTTGCTGAAAAGGCAAAAAACCATTGATATGATTACCCGACTGTATGTCTATATGCTGAAAACTGAACATGAAATTACAGATCAGGAAGTGGCAATTTTATATAATTTGCTGATAGACTTGTTTCGAGGAATGGAAATTTCATGGGAAGTTTATGTCAGAGAAATAATGGAGCACCCTTATGACATTGACGTCGTGATTGATTATTTGAACCGGAACCTGATCCAAATAGATAAAATCCGGATAGTGCTGAGTTTGATTATTATGGCGAATACAGATAACGAATTTGCAATTTCCGAAATCAATACAATACTTGATTTGTGTAATAAGTTTCATTTGCCGACAGAAGGCTTTATGAATTTTGTCTATTACTTTGAAGACAAAATACCGGAACCTATTGCTATTCCTTTTGACCAACCTTTTACAGGCATTTTTAACTCTCTTTTTTCCGATTATTTGATTTTTGGAAGAGATAGTGAAGCGGACATTCGTTTCCGCAATCCTGCAGTCTCCGGTTATGAAATGGCTTTGGTTACAATTGATTTATATCAATTTGCAGCGGCAAATGTGAATGCCAATGTTCTGATGAACGGAATAAAATTAGAATCAGGGCGTTTGTATTTTTTACCGAAAGAGGCAAAACTGCGCATAGGCGATATTTTGTTCGAGCACAATGTGCTGTGGAAAATATATGAAGGAAGAGAGAAAAAAGACGAACTAACCTTTCAGAAAGATGACTACGATTTTGTCGTTACCAATGAATATAATCATTACAGTCTACGCGTGAATTCAGGAGTAATTTATTTGAACGACAGAATCATGCAGTTGAATCGTGATTATCACATCTTCTTTGATGATACCCTTCAGATTAGAGGATATTCGCAATTTCAATTACTGGATTTAATCAGAGAACGTTTAAGAATCGGGGTTGACAACATTGTTCCCAATGAGCTGTTTATTAATTTTGAAAATGACTATTATTATATTTCGCGCATAGAATCATCTCATACCTTAGCTTACATAGAAATTAAAGATGGCAAGTTTTTTCTTTATCCGCCAAAACGCGGTTGGGATGTATATCTGAATGAGAAAAAAGTAACAGATACCACAGAATTAAAACTAAATACGGATATAATTACGATCAATAAACACAATTTCCGGCTGAATAATTTCTATGATTTGGTGGAAATTCCTTTTGAACTGGAGCAGCTTTCCGTGATAGACCTCAGGCATTATTTTAAAGACGGAGAAATTGCTCTGGACGGCATTTCTTTTGATATGAAGAAAGGTCAGTTAATCGGCATTATGGGCCAAAGCGGTTGCGGAAAATCTACTTTGGTAAAAGCGATCAGTGCGGAAATTATCCCAACTTTCGGTGAAATAAGATTGGACGGGAAAAATCTGTATGATAATATAACTTTTTACACTCAGCATTTTGGTTATGTGCCACAAGATGACTTGCTTTATCCCTATCTGACAGTATATGAAAATTTGTATTACAGGGGAAGATTGCGTCTGCCAAAAATATCCAAATCCTTTTTGGACATGAAAATCAATAATATCCTCAGCCAAACAAATTTAGCCCATAGAAAAAACACAAGGGTCGGTGATTTCAAAACAAAATATCTGAGCGGAGGTGAAAGAAAAAGATTAAATATTGCGTTGGAACTATTGTTTGAACCGACTGTCATCATTTGCGACGAACCTACTTCCGGATTGCCTTTCAGCGATATGGAACAAATTTTTGCCATTCTTAAAAATCTTGCTCACCAAGGTAATATTGTCATTATGACTATCCACCAGCCGACAACTAATGTTTTCCGACAGTTTGATAATGTGTTGCTGATGGACATGGGCGGAAAGCAAGTATTTTACGGCACTCCGGATGAATGCTTCAGTTATTTTGATGAGGAAATTGAGCAAATAACAATTAAAAAAACCGAAATCCTGCAAAAAAAGCAGGCTCAGGCTACCGATTTTATGTATGAAGTAATTGCCTATCCGGAATACGGTGAAAATGGTGAAGTCATATATGAGCAAAGAAATAAAACATTATCCGTAAAGCGCAAATTTACACCCGAATATTGGCGTGATAAGTTTAAGCGGAAAACCCTTTATGAAATTATCCATCAGGAAGTAACAAAAAAAGAGAAGAATGAACCGGTTCCCAAAAGAGTAGCTTATAAATTTGACTATAAATCGTTATTTACCCAATTTTGGTATTTTCTTATGCGTAATTTCACAATGAAGATGCGTAACCGGACAAATCTTTTCATCACTTTTCTGGAGGCACCTCTTTTGGCATTGATTATCAGTTTCATTTTGCGGCTTGCTCCTCCGGGAGAGCACTATTCCTATTATCAAAACATTAATGTTGGGATCTATATTTTTGTCTCTATTATCGTCTTTATCTTTCTGGGATTATCAAACAGCATGGAAGAAATATTAGATGAACGCAAAATGGTAATCAGAGAGAAATTAATGAACTTGAAAATGCGTTTTTACCTTTTCTCCAAACTGATAACCTTAGCGTTTTTCTCTTTTTTGCAAGTCCTGCTTTATTATTTGGTGACATGGCTTGTTTTAGGCATGCGGGGAGTGACTTTTGCCACCTTATGCTATTATTTTCTCGCTTCCGTAATCGGTTTTTCTTTGGGATTGATGACTTCTTCCTTTCTGAAAGATAATCGCGCAATTATAAATATTATGCCTTTAATCTTAATTCCACAGATAATCTTTGGCGGGGCTGTCATTGAGTTTGAAAAGATGAACCGTAACCTCACCGTTATAAAACAAAATCCCATTCCCGAAGTCGTTCAATTCATTCCTTCCCGCTGGCTTTTTGAGGGTCTTACGACCGCTGTTGCCAAAGAAAATGTCTACCAAAGAAAAATTCAAAAAGTGGAAAAAAAGAGATTGACATTAGAGCACCGTTTTCATGAAAGAGAAATTGATTATAAAAAATATATGGAAAGTTTAGATGCTCTGTATACTTTGAAAACGAGAATAGCTGAACGCTGGCCTGAAGAGAAATATTCCAATTCTTATCTGAATGTTAGCGTAAATCTGATGGATGGAAGATTTATGAATGTCGGCAAGAATGTATTTCTATCCAGCTATAAAAAGATTGGCGGTTTAGTTGTGCGTTCTTGGTCTTTCAACGCGATAATTCTGATTTTATATATTATTATATTTAATGTTATTACGTTGATAAAATTAAAATATTATGATTAGGAGGCAAATTTTGTTGAAAAAAGTTATCATAGTCGGGATTTTAGTTATCGCAGTCATTTTATCCGGCTGTAAATCAAGCCAGAAAGAAAAATTACCGCCGCCGGATACTCAAACTACCCCTTTTATTTATGCTTCGTTACCGCCTTTTCACACGATTTTTGAGATTCTGGATTATCTTAAATTGGGTGATTACGATCAAGCAGTTCCGACTAAGGTATATAGGACAAAGCAGGAAACGGGGCATGCTGCATTCGCTTTGGGAGTGTTGACTGCGGACGGCATTATCAGCGTGCGTGGACATAACAAATCCAAACTTAATGCAATAGCGGAAGAAATGATACGCCTTTCCAATTTTTTGGGCTTAGATGAAAGTATCTTGCGTTTGGCTGATCAATTGAAGGAATTGGTAAATAACGATCAATGGGAAGAACTCGAAAAAGCCTTAGAGTATTACAAAAGTGAAGTTGAAGGCTCGCTTTACCAATCTCAACAATATGATCAGTTTACTTTAATGCAATTGGGAGGATGGATAGAAGGGACAAATCGCGTTGCTTGGTTTGTGAGCAGAAATTATCAGAAAGACAAAACCAAAGTGTTAAATCAGCAAGGGACTTTGAATCATTTAATCAGCAATATGGAATATATTAATACACCTTCTATTCAATCTGCTTCCTATTTTAAACCTTCATACGAGAAACTGCTTCAGATTAAGCGGATTATAGACAAGCCTGTTGATAATACCTATTCCCGAGAGCAGGTAGAACAATTGATTTCACTTACCGCCGATATTAAAAAGATCTTTGGCAGCTGATTAGCGGCAAAGAAGCGGATTGAGAGGAATTCAAATGAGGCGAAATCTGATTTTTGTTTTTTTGTTTTTGTTTGAGGGAAGCTTTGTTTGGGGAGTGCAGGAATTTAAAGCGAAAGATCATCCTTCCGATAACGGCACTGCGATAGATCTTTTCTGGCAACTTCCAAGGTATGTTAAAACTGCTTCTCAACAAGAACCAGTTCTCCTGCATTACAATTCCTTCGTGATAGAAAAACAGGATTCTTTGGGAAATTGGATTAAATTAAAAGAATTGCATCCCGAGCAAACTCATTATACAGATTCCGACAATATAGCCCCGGGTCAGAATTTCAATTATCGTTTTTTGGCTTATGCTCATGAGTTGAAACAACCCTTAACTTTTGAAGCGCAAACAGTTTCTTTTGCCCAATGGTTTGACTACAAGAAAACGCCTTTGCTGATTATGATTGTCCTTTTGTGCGGAGCTGTAATATACTACATTTTGGCTGCAAAAAAGGGTAGGGATTTATTCATCAGAAAGATTAACGGCTTGGAATCTATGGACGAAGCGGTCGGACGTGCTACGGAAAAGGGAAAGCCCATTCTCTTTGTTCCAGGTATAGGTGATTTGGATGACATTCAAACTATTGCCGGTCTTACTATTTTAAGTCAATTGGCTTACAAAGCTGCCACATATAATGCCGATCTGTTGGTGCCGGTCAGTAAATCAATGGTACTGTCCACGGCACGAGAAATTGTTAAGGAAGCATATTTGAAAGCGGGCAAACCGGATATGTATAATCAGGACAAGATATTTTATCTAACCGATGATCAATTCGGTTATGTGGCAGGCATAGACGGAATTATGATTAGAGAACAACCGGCGGCAAATTTCTTTTTGGGAACCTTTTATGCTGAAGCATTAATTTTGGCGGAAACCGGTTTTGGAACGGGAGCCATGCAAACCGCTGGTACTGCTCAACCTCATCAATTGCCTTTTTTCGTTGTCACTTGTGATTACACTTTAATCGGGGAAGAATTATTTGCCGCTTCAGCTTATTTATCCAAAGCGCCTGATCAATTGGGAAGTTTGAAAGGTCAGGATTTGGGCAAGCTGGTTATAGTGGTTTTCATTATTTTGGGTGTTGTATTGGAAATTGTTGGAATTCCGTGGCTCAAAACACTTTTGACTTTGGAGTGATATAAAGATGAAAAAAACAGTTCCCTTAGGCATAACTTTCCTGGTAGGCCTAATCGTTATCAGTTCGGAATTTATTCCTCACAAGCCTTTCAATTACATCAACGAAGGATTGGAAAATTGGTTTTTGATAATTTCCAGTTTTGCCATTATTTTAGGCCAGCTCAGTTTAATTAAAGTCAACAGCGGTAAAGTCAAAGAAAAAGTAGAGAATTGGCAATATTATTTAGTCGGATTGATCAGCTTCGGAGTGATGGTACTTTGCGGAATTTTGTGGGGAACGGAAGATGCGAAAGGTTTGGCGGGAAACGGTGATAAACTGATTGCATTCTTTGGTCAGAAGCCTTTTGAATATCTCTTCAGCAATATTTATCAGCACCTTTCCTCCACTATGTTTGCTCTGCTTGCCTTTTTTATTGCTTCAGCAGCTTACAGAGCTTTTATTATCCGCAGTTTTGAATCCAATTTGTTAATGCTTGCAGCAGTTGTGGTAATGTTGGGAAGAACAAGTATAGGGACTTCGTTAACTGCTTGGTTGCCTCAGGGATGGCGGTGGGTGCATTTACCAAATATTGCTGATTTTATTATGAATTATCCCAATAATGCGGCTCAGCGTGCAATTATGATCAGTGCTGCTTTAGGAATAGTGGGAAGCAGTTTACGCATTCTTTTGGGAATAGAAAGGTCATATCTGGGAGGCGGTGATTGAGTGAGAATAAAGTTCCCAGGCAAGTTGACCGACGGATTATCTACTTAATTCTACTGATTGGCGTGGCAATTCCTTTAATTGTGCCTTTGGGCTTTCATTCTGAGGTTACTGATTTGGTAAAACAAGTCTATGACTTGGTGGAATCTACTCCTGCGGGTTCAAATGTCATGATTTCTTTTGATTATGATCCATCCACCGTCACAGAGTTGCAGCCTATGTCTAAAGTGCTGATTGAGCATGCTTGGCGAAAAGGGCAAAAAGTTATTGCTGTTGCTTTGTGGCCGCAGGGTGTGCAAATGGCAGAGCAGGCATTCAATGAACTTTTGGTCAAATATCCGGATAAAAAATATGGAGTGGATTATGTGAATCTGGGTTACAAGACAGGCGGAATGGTAACAATTCAAGCCATGGGACGCAATTTCAGGGAAGTTTTTCCTCAAGATTTTAAAGGAACGCCGATCGAGCAGATCCAAATGATGAAAAATGTGAAAAGCTTTAAACAAATCGGTTATATAGCATCTTTGTCAGCAGGTGACCCCGGTCTGAAAGAATATATTATGGCGGCGCATGATATGTTTGGTATTAAAGTTACGGGAGGAGTTACCGCTGTTTCCACTCCAGGTTTTTTGCCCTATGTTAATAATCTTCATCAATTATACGGTTTATTGGGTGGCTTAAAAGGGGCGGCTGAATACGAATCTTTACTTCAAGTAAAGGGAACTGCCACAAGCGGAATGGACGCTCAATCAATTGCTCATGTCTTAATAATTGTTTTCATTATTATGGGCAATTACAGAGCTTATCAAATCAGGCAAAACACAAAGAGAAAAAGTAGCGCAAAGGCATAGTATGATTATTCATAAGCAGAAACACGGCAAATTCACAATATCATCATTAGCGGTTCTTTTTCTTACTTTCCTCTTCCTGGGTTTATCTTCATTCTTTCGGATGATTTTGTCAAAAAATACAGCCTTTTTCCCGAGTATATGTTCATTATCATTTCTGTATCTGAGAAGAAGAGAAAGAGCATTATAACAAGAGGAATATTTTTCGTTAAATAAAAGCAATAAAATATAAGGCAGAAGAAAATATGGCGCACTTTATGACAGTTTTAGGAGTTTGGTTGGGGGCATTTTTCACTCTTTGTATTTTCAGTTTTCTGTATAAAGATAATCCTTTTTACAAATTGGCGGAACAGATTTTTGTCGGTCTTTCTGCCGGTTATTGGTTTATTTACACAATTTACAGCATTCTCATCCCCAATTTATTCACAAAATTGCAAACTGATTTTTCGCGCAACACCATATTATTAATTCCCGGTATTTTGGGAGTAATGATGTTGCTGAGGCTTATACCTAAACTGGAATGGCTGAGTCTTTACCCGATTTCTTTAGTAATCGGAACTTCAGCCGGAATTAGTATTCTGCGTTATATGAAATCGGATGTGCTATCCCAGTTAACTGCTACAATGATGAATCCGTTAAAGCAAGGCTCAATAGACGCAATTATCGGCAGCTTTATTTTGATTATAGGGACGATTTGCGTGATTATGTATTTTTATTTCAGTCGCAAGCAGGAAGGAGTTTTGGCTGCTACTTCCAAAATTGGCATTTGGTTTTTGATGATCAGTTTCGGAGCTTCTTTCGGTTATACTGTAATGGCAAGAATATCTCTTTTAATCGGCAGATTACAATTTCTCTTAGGAGATTGGTTACATTTGATTAAACCTTAAGCAGTATCGGCGTTATCTGGTTTGTCGTTCCCATTGCTCAAAGGCAAGTTTATAGCCTTGTTCGGATGTCAATTGTTCAAAAGAAATTAGTTTCCACTGCTGCCAATCTATATCCGGAAAATATGTATCACCGCTAAAAGCATAGTCAATTCGGGTAAGATACATTCTATCGGCTATAGCTAAAAATTGGCGGAAAATATTTGCACCGCCTATAACAAAAATCTCTTCTTCCCTGAATATATTATCCAGTTCGGAAATAGAATTAAGAGTAATACAACCGTCAATATGGAAATCTTTATCGTGAGTGAGAATGATGTTAGTTCTGCCTTCTAAGGGCTTTCCCAATGACATCCAAGTATTTTTTCCCATTACTACGGGATGACCGTAGGTTAACTTTCGAAAGTGGTGCAAATCTTCTTTGATATGCCAGGGTAAATGATTATTAAAGCCAATGAGATAATTTTTGTCTAAAGCTGCTATGATGGAAATCAAATTCAAGTTCCCCTATTTTTCCTGCTATGCTTATGAAAAAAGAAAGGGGACGGCATTTATTGCCATCCCCTTTCAATATAATTTTTTAACCTGCTATCACTTCTTTAATTTCCGGGATTGCATCCTTTAAGACTCGCTCAATTCCTGCTTTTAAAGTCAAAGTAGCCATCGGACAGCTTCCGCACGCTCCTTTCAAGCGAACGACCACAACATCGTCATCCTTGATTTCTACCAGATCCACATCTCCGCCGTCTGCTTGAATGGAAGGCCTAATTTTATCCAGGATTTCTTTCACCTTTTCTTTATCAATCACTGTTACTCCTTGTTGATATAATTATCTTGCAACTTTTACTTCTCTTTCATTGCCGTTCGGATAGATAAGCTTCAAATTATCATTGGTAACCTTGGCAATGAGAGCTTGATTGCTGCCGTCACTCATAGTCCAGTTACCAGTTTCCGGCACATAAGTCAGAGTTAAAGTTTTTCCTTTATCGGGGCCTTTAACCTCTATTATGGACAATTTGTTTTTAGTAGTGACGATTTTGTAGACGGCATCTTTACCCGAGGCGTATTTAACAAGTTGCTGTCCTTCTTTCATTGTTACAGGATTGGAACCAGTCCAAAACTCTAGGGGATTTAGGATGACGATATCAATAAAATTAGCGAAATTATATACGGGAATCATCATCAAAACCCACATACCAATGGAATCTATCCACTTATCACCGAAAGTTCCATTCCATTCGTAAACCTTTTTAGTTAATGCAAAACTGCCGTAACAGCCTGCTACATTAACTAACATAACAACTACAACTAACAGGGCAATTAGACGCATGATGGACTTCATGGGAACCTCCTTAGCTTTATTTTTACCGAGCTTAACATTCTAATTCTCATCACTTAGAGCCGCTATGTTATTATCAGGTTCCGGACTTTGGTTATCCACATTTCCCATAATTTTATCTTGTTCCGGATGCGCTTTTGTTGTCAAGAAATATAATGCAGGAATGATATACAACGTCAAAGCTGTCGATACAATCATACCGCCGAAGGAAACGATACCGAGGGGTTGACGAATTTGTTTACCCGCGGCTCCCATTCCTACCGCCATAGGCAACATACCTATTACAATTGCTAAAGTAGACATTATTATTGGTTTCAATTTCATTCTGCCGGCTTCCAAAACGGAGTCATGCACCGTCCACCCTTCTCTGCGTTTTTGATTGGCATAGTCCAGTAGCAGAATAGCATTATTAACGACGATTCCGACCAACATGATAATGCCCATCATAGAAACTATATTGATGGTTGTTTTAGTAATTAACAGCGAAGCAAACACACCAATCATAGCCATAGGAACCGTCATAATAATAATTAAAGGCTGGGAAAAACTCTCCAAAATAGCTGCCATTAACATATATGTTAGTAGTATAGCCAAAATTAGTGTTCTCATCATATCATGCATCATATCTTCCATTTCTTTGGAAATACCCGAATAGGTAATGCTATAACCTGAAGGCATACTAATCGTGCTAATGCGTCGTTTGATTTCATTATTGACATCGCCCAAAGTGGTACCCTCTGCAACGTATCCCATAAATTCAATCGCTTTAGCTTTATCTCTGTGAATGATCTTATTTACACCTTGGCTGAAAGTAACATCTGCCAATTGCGAAAGAATGTAATTTTTACCGTAAATTGTCACAGGTAAATTACGAATTTTTTCTGGAGAATCTACAGAAGTATCATCTAAAGAAAGGTTGATATCGTATTCATTACCCGCTTCACGATAACGAGTCATGACATTTCCGTTAACAGAAGTCCTTAAAGCCATAGCAAGGTCATAAGTTGTTGCTCCGACTTGAGCCATTTTAACGCGATCAGGGATTACGGTAATTTCAGATTTTCCGCTTCTGGAGCTGGTGTCCAGATTAATTAAACCGGGAACATCACGAATCTTATCCATAATCTCTTTACGCAGCTCTTCAAGTCTGTCTATATCTGTTCCTTTCACATAAAAATCAATTGGAGAAGTAGAACCGCCACCCATTCCCGTTGAAGTTGAGACAGCTATTTTAGCGTTGGGGACGCTGGCTAATTCTTTGATTAAAATATCGACCATCTGCATAGTCGTAAGTTTGCGTTCCGTAGCGTCAACCAGTTGAACCGTTGAAGAAGCTAAGTTTGTTCCCGTATCAATTCTGCCTTGAGAACCGATGCTGGTAACAATGTTTTTTATTTCCTTATGATGAGAGACTCTTTTAGTAATATCATCGAGAGTTTTTGCTGTTTGATCAAGACTTGCGCCTTGAGGAAGTTCGACATTAATATTCAAATATCCCTGGTCCATAGTGGGAATCATTTCTGTACCGATGATGGGGATAACGCCAAAACTGGCAAGAAACAGAATTAAAGTTGCTAAAATTATTAATGCCGCTCTTCTTTTCCGGCGTAAGATCCAAGCTAAAGTATGCTCGTAACCGATAGCTATTTTATTAAACCAGTTTTCGAACATAACTCCGAATTTTGTAAGAGTAACTTTATGCGGTAAAATTCTGGATGCCATCATCGGGGTAATGGTAAAAGAGACAAGCAGGGAAATTAAGGTTGCATAAGTTACGGTTAAACCAAATTCTTTAAAAACCTGTCCGATCATAGAAGACATGGTTGCTATCGGCAGGAAAACAACAACATTGGTTAAAGTGGAAGCTAAAACAGCAATAGCGACTTCGGAAGTTCCTCTTTCTGCAGCAATCATGCGTTGATGACCCATATCTTTATGTCGGAAAATATTCTCCAAAACCACAATTGAGTTGGCAACGAGCACTCCGACTGTTGTAGACAGCCCCATCAAGGTCATCATATTTAAAGTAAAACCGGACATTTGCATAAAAACAAATGTAGCTATCATAGATATAGGTATGGAAACAGCTACAATTAATGTTGATCTGAAATCGTGTAAAAATAGCAGTAAAATCAAGCCGGTTAGAATAATACCCATAATAATATTACTCAGGGTATCACTGACGGAAGATTGAGTAAATTCCGAAAGGTCATGAGTAATGTTTAATTCAACTCCTTGCGGTAATTCTTTTTTCAGTTCAGGCAGCATAGCTTTCACGCTTTTGGCTATTTTAACGACATTTCCGTCCGAACTGTTGGTCAGAGAAATCATTATTACATTGTCATCTTCTTGATTTGTTTGCGCATTAAAAAATATGGCTCTTTCTCTGACTTCTGCGTAAGAATCTTCAACATCGGCAAGTTGTTTGAGTTTCTTTACCCCGTAAGTAGTCGGAATATCAGTTTCTCTCAATTGCTGCAAGTCATTGTATTCACCTTTTAACCTGACCGAATACTCCTGAGTCCCTTTTACAAACTGTCCAGCCGGCATATTTAAATTGGAAGCTGCCAGGATTTGATTTAATTGCGCCAAAGAGAGAGAATTTTCATATACTGTCCTGTCTTTTAAGGTGACATTTATCTGTCGCTTGTAACCGCCTACTATATCAACGGTTGCCACACCTTCCAACTGAGAAAATTTATCCTTCAAGTTTTTATCCGCAAGTTCATATAATGACCTACCATCCAAGTCGCCCGAAAGCACAAGATGCATAAAGGGGAAAGCATTAATATCCAATTTTTGAACTGCAGGTTTTTCGGCATCATCGGGTAAATTAGCAATTATGGCATCTATTTTGTCACTGACTTCCTGACTGGCAACATTAACATCTTTACCCATGTCAAATTTAATTAATGTAATTCCAACATTATCAAGAGAATAGGATTGGATATAATCAATTTGACTTACGGTTGAAACTGCGTCTTCAATTACTTTGGTAATTTGAGTTTCCACTTCTCGAGGTCCTGCACCAGCATAAACAGTGGAAATACTGATGAATGGTATTTTCATTTCCGGCATCAGATTAACGGGGAATTCGATATAAGCCAAAATACCAAAGACAATTAAAACAAGATAGCACATGATGACCAAAACAGGACGGTCAATTGATATTTTTGATAGGAACATTCGCTGTTTCTCCTTACTCCGTTACCTTAACCAGACAACCTTCATAAATCATGGTCAAGCCTTCAGTTATTAATTGATCTCCGGGATTTAGCCCAGCAGTAATCTCATATTCAATTCCGTTATTATGACCAATCTTTATTTCTCTACGTATAGCTTTGTTGTTCACGACAATCCATGCGTAAGTTTTCCCGGCTGATTCAACCATAGCTGATCTGTCCAGAACAATTGCGTTCGGTATAGTCTCTGTGTTAATTGTAATTTCTACCGTTACGCCGCTGGTTATATATTTCGGCTTATTGGTAAAAATAACTTCGGTGCGGAAAGCTTTTTTACTTTGCTCCATTGCCATGGCAATGGAAGAAATGTAACCGGTTAAAGTATCATCATTCCATTTGGCTGTGACCTTTAAGCCTTTTTTCATGCTCTTGATCTCCGTATCTGGAATCCAAATAGTTGCTTTATATTTACTTGTATTTGATACTGTAAAAAGATCAGCTCCGGGTCCTACTAAATCACCGGGATTAACATATATTGCCGTAATATATCCGCTGATGGGAGCCTTAACATTAATTAAATTATAGGAAGTGTTATAGTTGGCTTTAGATACATTAAAGGCAGTTGTTACATTATCCATATCCTGCTGACTTATGGCGCCTTGGCTAAATAAGCGTTGCATACGTTCATAAGTTACTTTAGCGTTTTGATAAGCGGAAGATGCTTGAATAAATTGCGCGGAAGGAGTGTCCTGAGGGAATGTGACAATAACTTGGTCTTTATTAACATAATCTCCTACCTTTGCGTTTATCTGCACAACCACATCACTGACTTTTGCAGAGACAACGCTTTCTTCAATTCCTGCTAAAGTAGCATTGTATGTATTGGATTGTACATAAGTAGTCGGTTGAAGTTCCTGAATTCTGACAGGAATACCTTCTTCTCTTTGAATCTGCTCCATGTTTTTGCTTGCTTGCCTTTTGCCACAGGCAGCAAATGACATTATGACTATGGCTGTTGAAAGTATGATGATGATTTTTTTCATTTTCCTTTTCTCCATTATAAATTATAGCCCATGGCTTTTTTAAGTTGTTGATTAGAACTGATTACATTATAAATTGAATTGTAATATGCAAGTTTAACGCTATTTAATGATATTTGGGCATCAAAAACTTCTAATTGAATTCCGACTTGACTTTCATATCGGACTTGAGCAAGTTGCAAGCTTCGTTCTGCTAATTTCGTATTTTCCACTTGGACATTGTAATTTTCCAAAGCACTTTGTAATTGCTGCCAGGCTTGCTTTACCTGCAAAGCTATCATTTCTTGCGTATCTGTTTCATTAATTCTTGCCTGAGTGTATGTGTGTTTTGCATGATTGCGTTTGGCGGTATTGGCTAAACCGGTGAATAATGGGATGCTAAAACCGATTCCAACATTAAAAGCAGTACCGAAATCATCTCTTTCTATAGCGTATTCGTCTGCTGCCGTGAAAAGAGAATAACCTGCAGTTAATGCGATATTGGGAAGATAATTCCCCTTTTCAGCCTGATAGTTTATTTTCATAATTTCCGTATTTATTGAACTTAATTGCAACTCAATGCGTTGTTTTTCAGCTAGAGAGAGAGCTTCATGCAAAGTTTCTTCGCATGTTTGCGGAAGTAAAAACTCTCCTTCCAAAATAATTACTGAATCAGCATAGCCGATCTGTTTCTTAAAAGCTGACAAAGCTAAATCATAATTGTTTTGTGCTTGAACGACATTGGGGCGAAGCTTTGCCACTTCCAAACGAGCTCTTAAAAGATCAAATTCCGAGACTTGCCCTTCCTGATTTAGCAGTTCTACTTGGTTCAAATGACGAATGGCTATATCCAAAGCTTCATGTTGGATTTCTTTCACTTTCTGCGCTAACAGTGTTTGGTAAAACATATCAGTTGTAGCGGCAATCAGGTCTTGTTCCTTAAGTTTATATCTAAGTTTTTGAATAGAGCGATATCGACCTATAGCATGTAATCCGTTAGTAAGCTTTCCGCCGGAAAAAATAATTTGATCTAATTTCAACTGTCCGGCTATTGAACCTTCCTTTACGGTTTTATCCGGAATCATGCTATTAGTAAGCTTTGAGCATATACCTGCCAAAATACTGTCATTGGATGTGGCATTATCATCCAAATAAGTAGAAAAATCTACTTTATCCAATTGCGTGGATTCAGGCATCCAAGTTTTACTTAACTGATAAGCTCCCTGCAAATTAAGTTGAGGTAACAACAAACCTCGAACTTCATAGTAGGATTGATCAGCTATGATAACATCTTCTTTGGCTGCCAGCAATGCTTTGTTATTCTGCTTAGCCAATTCAATACTCTGTTCCAACGTGAGTGAATACAAGGGGAATACTAACACCATAAGCAGTGGTGTTAAGATACGCAAAATAATTTTCATCTTTATTATCCTCTTAACAATAAGCCTTGAAGCATGATTTGGACAATCAAATCATAATCTTCTTCAGCTTTTTTTATAAATTCTTCCGGTGATTTGATTATAATATTGGAATCTCCTAATAGGAACCAGTCAAAAATAATATTAACAATTCTCTTAATTGGTAAAGAAGGATTGACTTCACCTCTGTTGATTCCGTATTCCAAAATGTCGGTTAATAGCCCTGTCATTTTTTCACGGTTGCCCTTACGAAAAGCGCATAATTTTTGCATATATTTATCGGCTAAGTTTTTCATTGCATCAAGCAGAATTGGTGCATGTTCGTAAATCAATTTTAGAGGAAGCTGAATGACAGTGGAGAATTTGTCCGCAAAATTTTCTTTCTTTGTAAGCTCTTTGTTTAATGAAGCATAAAAAATCTGATAGTGCCTCTTTACAACTTCAAAAAAGATCTCTTCCTTGGAGTCAAAATTATAATAGATTGTGCCTTTTCCTAAAGCTGCTTCTCTGGCTATATCTTCTAACGATGTTTTTGCATAGCCAAAACGGCAGAATAAGTTATCAGCCGCATCTATTATCTGTCGTTTTTTTTCTTGTTCGTTTAACATATAATCTTCCTTGCTACCCTCTTTCTAATATCTCCTTAATAAATTTATTCCTTTTCCTCATTTTATCTTTTTCCTAATAGTAGGATACATTCAATCAGTATAGGAGTATGGTAAAATATCTAACACTCAATATATCAATGAATTAGAATTATACTAACATTTTATTTGACTATTTGAGAATTATAGTCTTAGAAGTCAAGAAAAAAAGCAGGAATTGCTTCCTGCTTTTTCGCTAAAGATGAGTTTACATAACATCAGCCAGAACTTTGGCAATGAAAGCTTTAACTTGCTCAGTATCCATATAGCTTAATGGAAATCCCAACATGTAACACTTACTGTCTTTTGTCCAATTATCTACTGTATGGGCAACTTTGGGATTTACTTTTCGGATACCGACAGGTTTATTGTTGAGCTGGTTATAATCACTTTGGCTGGGTGAATAACTATCAGTATTAGGTTGTTTACAATTAAAAGTATAAATGAATTTTAAATTTGGATTTTCAGCTTCTGCAAAAGTAAAATAGGTTACACTATATAGACCGTTACGACTATTAACAAAATTGTTGAAACCTGGAAGACGTAAAGGAATATTATTAAAAGTAATTGCACCTGCAGTTTGCCCTGTTGCGCCGATAAAATAGGGCTGATTGAGACTCGTTATACTGCCTGTAATGGCGGGACAGTTACGATAAGGAATACCAAAGTATTGATTAAGAGTTGAATACCCTTTTATAAAATAGTTATCCACAGTTTGTTTGGATTTTCCAGTTAAAGTAACCAATAAATTTCCGCCCTGTTTCAAGTAAATATTAATACAATCATTTTCACAATCCAAATTAGAAGCTTGGTCCAATCTTTCACTATGGAAAATGACTAACTTATATGCTTCAATATCGCTTAGAGCTAATTTTCTGTTATCGTATGTTGATAAATCAGTGTAATGAATTACTGAAGGTGTAATTCCAGTTCCGTTAAAATAACTCATCCATAAAGAATCTACTATAGCTGCAGGTGAATATTGTGGATGATTAGTATCATCATCAATAATTAATACTCCGGATTTAGAAGCTTGAGGAACAGCAGGCACAACTTTAAAATTAAAAACAGCAGGCGTAGGATCAGGTTCATCCTGTAAGTCTACTGCTCTTACTTCAAAAGTATGATACGGATTTGCTGCAGTATTGGCAGAAAGATTACTCAGCACAACTGTTTGACCCAAAGAACTGTGAACCGGTACTCTTAACCACCTTAAGCCTGTATTAGGATCTGTTATAATGCTATCCGCTAAGGGAGGATAATTATAAGGTGCACCGTCCAATCTAAGATCAAAATGAGTAATTTCACTATAATAATTTTGGTTAGTATCTTCATCCAAAAGCATATCAACTTTTTTATTATAGGGATTATCTTCAGAAAAATCATAATTTGTAGAAGAGCCCACTGTTGATACCTTAGCATATTCGCCATGCCAGCCCCAACGAATCCAAACTTTTAAGTTTTCACTTTGAACAACTGTATAATCACCGGCAATATCTTTAAAGAAGTGAGTGGCATATAAATTTTTATTGCCAACGACAGTATAAGGCCATATTTCAGGAGTTGTCTCATCCGAAGACTCTACAAAATGGTTAGAACCGACAGCATAAGTCCTTTGCAAGTAGATGAGGGTTTTGGGATGGAAACCTTCCTTTACGATAAATTTGATTGTATCGCAGTCCGATTTCACGCCGGCAAGATCATAAACTCTGGCTATGACGCGAGTATAAGTTAATTGATTGCCCGCTGCATCATAATCACTACTCAAATTGGGAGTGGTATGCTTTGTCAGTTTATATTTAGAAATATCAGGCAAGTTTTTAGTGGAATACCACCTCGGATCGATTGGTTGGATTGGTTGATTTGTATTTTTGTCGCATTTGCAAACTTGGAATTCATAATACCAAGCGGCAGCTTGAAGATAGGGATCATAATCTTCTAATTTAAAATCTAACTTAATACCTGTTCCAACCTGAGCACCTGCCGGATCGCCTCGTGTAGTAGAAAGGTAGCAAGAAGGCTTTGCAGAAGTCGATTTGAATTTTCTATAAGCTAAATGTTCACAAATAGCTCCGCGATTATCAATACAAATTACTTCAAATTGGCTCACGGTAACTAAAGGATTACCTAAAGAATCTGCGGCAATAAAGTTAATAGTCGCATATTTTTGTTTTGTCCAAATAGTTCGTTTTGCTTCAGGATTATTAAGAGGAATGCTTTGATCAGCACCTGACTTATAATGCAATACCCAACCTGCCCCGAACTTTTCCAGAACATTACTGGGAGTTACTGAACCGTCAGTATCAATAAAGTCATTTCTGGCAGTAGAAATGGGAACACCCAAACTATCTAAAATACGATATGCATAGCCTGTTACAATACCGTCCGTATCGGTAGCGTGCCAATAAATTTTTTGCTGAAAAGATGTTATCGCCGTGGAATCGGAATATGGATTATCGGCACTATATCCTTCAAAGGAAGTAATAGCAATTGTCGGAGGGTTGTTACCATAGCGAGAACCTTGCTTCCCGCAACCGGATATTAATAAAGTTAAAATTGCTAAACTCATTATGAAGGTGAAGATCAACCTCAACTGTTTATACATTTATCCTCCACTTATAGATAATATAACTCTTTCTTTAATCCTTAGAATTAATATGGATAAAAAAGTCAATAAATTTATTCTCCTATAAATAAAGCAGCTGCTTTACACAAATTATCCAACAATACTTCTGTGGTAACTGAACCTATTCCGCCGGGAACAGGTGTGATAGCTTTAACTTTTTCCAGACAGTCGTCAAAATCTATATCTCCGATATATACAGATTTTCCTTCAGAATTTAAAATACTATTGATTCCGACATCTAAACAAATAGCACCATCTTTAATCATATCTGCTTTTACAAATGCAGGTTTTCCGATAGCAGCTACTAATATATCTGCAGATTGAGTTAAAGCAGATAAATTTTCCGTATAAGTGTGACAAATTGTCACGGTAGCATTCCCAAGTTCATTTTTTTGCAGCAATAATCCTGCTAAAGGTTTGGCTACGACAGGACTTCTTCCAAGGATCACGACATGTTTTCCCTGAGTTTGTATTCCGTAATATTTAATAATTTCTATCACTGCCGCTGCTGTGCAGGGGGTAAAACATTTCTGAGCCAAAAAAACTTTACCTAAATTTATCGGACTAATTCCATCAATATCCTTGGAAGGATTTATTAAATTAGAAATGGCTTGTTCGTCTATTTGCGGTGGTAATGGTTTCTGGATAATGATACCGTGTATGTGAGGGTCTTTATTTATTCGCGATAAAATTTCTGATAGCTCAATCGTAGATACAGACATCGTCAATTGTTCCAAATAAGTTTGAATACCCAATTTTTCGCATCGGCGTATAATATTGTTGAAATAAAAAACGGCAGACGGATCGGAACCGAATTTTATGATGGATAGACCCGGTTTTAAGGATAATTGATCAACTTTTATTCTTATTTGTTCATTGAGGTTATGTGCTACGGGTTTACCATATAATATTTTTTCCATAATTAATCCTGAAAAATCTCTCTAATTCGTATTATTTGTTCTGTTCGACGTGTTCTCTGATTTATGTTAAGAAATATGCCGTTGAGCTGCATACCTGAATTTGCTACTTCATACCTGACCGGCATACCTGTTCTCATTTTATCTATAATCAATTGTTTTTTTACTCCGATTACTGAATCATGCGGTCCGGTCATTCCGACATCTGTAATATAACCGGTTCCTTGAGGTAAAATTTCTTCATCGGCAGTTTGGATATGAGTATGAGTACCTATGACAGCACTGATTTTACCTTCAAACATAAAGGCAAAAGCTCTTTTTTCAGCAGTGGATTCGGCATGAAAATCAACAAGAATTGGACCGGTTAAATCATTGTGCGAGGCAAGGAAATTTTCCATTGCCGTATAGGGTGAATCGCAAGACGGCATAAATGCTTGACCGGTGAGACATAAAATAGTCAGATTAATAACATCGGTTTTAACTTGGAAAAAAGGACTGCCCAGAGCACCGGACGGATAATTTAAAGGTTTGATAATTCTTTTTTCTCTTGTTAAATATTCCATTGCCTCCGACCTGTCCCATAGATGATTTCCGCTTGTTATAGATGTGATGCCTGCTTCCAATAAAGGTTTAGTGGTTTTTTCCGTTAATCCTTTTCCGTCTGCTATATTCTCTCCGTTAATAATAATCACATCCGGATTGTATTTTTTCCTTAAACTGTCCAATTGACTTAAAACCAATTCCCGACCTGGTTTACCGAAAACATCACCTAAAAATATTATATTCATTATTTTGCGATTGCCACTTGACGAGTTTCCCGAATTACTGTTACTTTAATTTGTCCCGGATATTGGACTTCCTTTTCAATTTTTGTTGCAATATCGCTGGCGATGATAGAAGCTTGGGCGTCTTCAATTAAAGTGGGTTCTACGATAATACGCAGTTCCCTTCCCGCTTGGATGGCATAGGACTTATTTACTCCGTCGATAGAATTGGCAATTTCTTCCAACTTAGTCAAACGCTGCATATAGGTTTCCAACATTTCTCTGCGAGCGCCGGGTCTGGCACCGGAAATAGCATCCGCAGCTTGAGTCAAAACAGCGTAAACTGATATGGGTTCAACTTCTTCGTGGTGAGCTTCAATGGCATTGACAATAATTTTGCCTTCTCCGTTTTTTCTTGCTACGTTAGCGCCTAAGATAGCATGAGAGCCGTCAAATTCATGATCAATTGCTTTACCTATATCATGCAGCAAACCGGCTCTGCGAGCAATTTCTTGATCCAGATTCAATTCGGCGGCTAAAATACCGCATAGCCAAGCTGTTTCAATTGAATGCTGTAATATGTTTTGTCCGTAACTGGTGCGATAATGCAGACGGCCGATGAGTTTAATTAAATTGGGAGAAATATTGTGAATATTAGTATCAAGAACTGCTTTCTCACCCAGTTTAACGAGATTCTCTTCCATTTCTTTGTTGGTCTTGGAAATAATTTCTTCTATTCTGCCGGGATGTATTCTGCCGTCCGCAATTAATTTTTCCAATGCTAACCTTGCCACTTCTCTGCGAACGGGGTCAAAACATGATAAAACTACGGCTTCAGGAGTATCGTCTATTATTAAATCAACGCCTGAAGCTTTTTCAAAAGTGCGAATGTTGCGTCCTTCTCTACCTATGATTCTACCTTTCATTTCATCTGAGGGAAGTGAAACGACTGATACAGTTGTTTCGGAGACATGATCAACTGCCATACGTTGAATGGCCGTAGATAGGATTTCAGCAGCTTTTTGATTTGCATCGAGCTTAAGCTGTTCCAAAGTTTGACGAACATCATTAGCAGCAATTTGACGGGCTTGCTCAATTAATTCCTCGCGTAACTTCTGCAGGGCTTCTTCTCTGCTAATTCCCGCTATTTCTGCTAATTTATTCTTTTCTTCTGAAATTATATGATCATATTCTTCTAACTTGCGATTAATTTCTTCGTCTCTGCTTTTCAACTGCTTTTCTTGTTCTGTAAGCGCTGCTTCCTTTTTATCCAAGTTTTCTAATCGCTTATCAAGATTACTCAAGCGGTCATTGAATTTCTTTTCCTGAATCCTTAATTCATTTTGCCTGTCTTTAATTTCTTTCTCATAAATGTTCTTTTGTTTGAACCACTCATCTTTCGCTTCCAGTAAAGCGGCTTTTTTTGCATTTTCCGCTTCGGTACGAGCGCTTTGGGTTATGGATTCGGCAATGGTTTTTGCTTGAGAAATCATTTTGAAGGAAGAATTGCGTCTGATAAGATAAATCACCAGAGCAATTATAAGACCGAGAATAATACCTATTCCGATGGAAAGAAGATTTATATCTGTAAACATTTATACCTCACTTTATTATCCCGCTGAAGCAAATTCAGCTTGGCGCATATTCTATATTATAATGCCCGCGAATACCGTGTTAATTTGAACGTCAAGAGTCAAATTCAAGGTGGGCATCTACCTTGTTGGCTTTACGTGTCTGTGACAAAGACAGCTTGCGCGCTACCAATGGCTTGATTCCCTTGACGGTTGTGACTCTACTACAAATTAAATCACGCATATCGCAGGCAATTAATTATTACCGCTTTCCCGAATGAATGTGGAAATCATTTCATTCATTCGTTCCAGCTCATCTTTTAAACCTTGATTAGCCTGAGTTAAATCAAGCAGTTGCTCTTGAAGTTGCAAACTGCAAAGCAATAATAATTTGTTGAAATCAGTGAACTCATAATTCTCGCCTAATTGGATGAGCTTCTCATTCAGCTTTTCTGCTATCAGGCGCAACTTTTGGGCATTTTCACCTTTTAGCTTATATTTTCTGCCATAGATTTCAACTTCTACCGAATTCATTTTTCTACTTAACTAACCGGTTTCCCCAGTTTGGGTAAAATCCTGTCTATTTGAGTATCTAATTCCAAAGCAAAGCCTTCAATCTGATCAAGGAGTTTTTCAAGTTCCTGATTTCTCTTTTTCAGATTATTTATCTCTTCCGTTTGCTTTGAATCCGCGTGCTGGAGCTCTTGTCGTAACTTAGCTATTTCTTCTTTTAAGGCTTTATTCTCTTTTTCTTTTTCAGTTAATGAAAGCTCCAATTCCGAAAGTCGTTTTTTATCTTCAGTATATTGTTCAATCAGTTTCTGAACTTTATCGTGAAGTTGTAATGTCGTCGTTTCCATAGTTCACCTTAATTCTATATCCCATTTTGATTTCAATGTCTTAACTATAAAATCAAATTCCGCATCAACCTCATCATCTGTCAATGTTTTTTCCGGATTATAAAAGATAATGCGGTAAGTTAAACTGCGGTTGCCTTTAGTAATTTGTTTTCCCTCATATTCATCAATCAAAATTATGTCGTAAATTGATTTTAACCCGATAGATTTGAAACAATCTAAAATTTGAGCATGCTGTATTGCCTTATTGATTGTGAAAGAAATATCTCTTTCAATTACCGGCAAACGCGGAATTTCGTGATATTTCCTTAAATTATTTCTGGTTATTTCTATTATGGCATTTAAGTTTAAATCAGCTAACCAAATATCTTGTTTTAACTCAGCAATATCAAGCTCAAAGGCTGCTGCTATGGAAGGATTTAGTTTTCCGTATTCACAAATCATTTTGCCCTGATAAAAAATACTCTGTGCCTCACCGCTTAAAAAATAACCGGAAACCTTATCGGAATTCTCGATTTGTTCAAGCCCCAAATCTTCCAATAATGAAGTTATTAATCCTTTAAGATCATAAAAATCTATCGGTTGAGCTTTTTCTCGCCAAGAAAGGTCATACCTATTGCCTGTTAACAAAATACTTAATTGCAAAGATTCAATTTTGGGAAGAGAGTTATTCTCAAAATATACCTTATTCAGTTCATAGATTTTTAATTGCTTAGTTCCGTGATTGATATTATATAAAGCAGTGTTGATTAATTGCGGGAGCAAAGAAGTCCTCATCACTGAGAAAGTTTTATTTTGCGGATTAAGCAGTTCTATTTGCCTCAAACGGATATCATTCTCTTCCAGATTCAATTTTTTGATTTGATTGGGATCTGTAAAACTCAAATTCACAATTTCATAAAGACCGTGTTGGCTTAGAAAATCACAACATTTTCTTTTTATCTTAAAAGCATGCCTGTCCATAATTGCTGGACAACTGCTTGTCTGGGGGATATTATCCATACCATAAAGTCTTGCTATTTCCTCAATCAGGTCAATTTCTCTGGTAAGATCTATTCTCTTAGGTGGAATCTTGAAAAGCAGTGTTTCTTCTAATGGCTCTTTATTGGAGGATGTATTAAAGTCTTCTCCCGCAGTTCCATTGCCTAAATAAGATAGTCCCAATTTTGATAAGTAATTGATGATTATTGAGTTCTCTAAAGAGATGTTAAGAACTTTCTCAATTCTTTTTGGTCTGAGCGTAACGATTAAAGCCTCTTGCTTTTCTCTCCAATCATCAAGAGAACCTTTGCATAGTTCTCCTCCGGCTAATTTAAGAATCATATCTATTGCTCTTGTGCTTGCATATTCACAGGAAGCGGGAGAAAGATGGCGTTCAAAACGATAGGATGAATCAGTTGAAAGCTTATGTTCATAAGCAGTTTTTCTGATAGAAGAAGCTTTAAAACAAGCAGCTTCCAATACTATAGCTGTTGTCTGTTCAGTGATATGAGAATTAAGACCTCCGATTATACCTGCCAAAGCGACAGGTTTTTCGCTGTCCGCAATCACTAAATTATTGGTATTAAGGGTATAAACTTCACCGTTTAAAGCCGGAAACATTTCTTGATCTTTAGCCCTTCTGACCACAATTGAAGGCTTGCCTTGCTTTCCTAATAGCGAATGATAGTCAAAAGCGTGAAGTGGATGACCGGTTTCCAGCATTATGTAATTAGTTACATCAACCACATTATTAATTGGTCTTAAACCGGATTTGATTAATCTTAACTTCAGCCACAAAGGAGATTCGGTAATTTTAACGTTTTGAATTACGCGGGCAACATATCGCGGGCATAAATCCGACGCTTGATTTTCCAAATTAAGGTAATTTCCGATGGGCATAGCAGGATTTTCCTTATTGGTTAAATCAGGCTGCTCCGGAATCTTTAATATTGAATCGGAACTAGCGCAAAGATCGGTAGCTAAACCCTGATAGCCTAATAAGTCGGGTCTGTTTGGCGTTATTTCCAGTTCAAATATATCATCCGGAAGATTAAACAGATGTTTAAATGATACACCAAGTTCAGTATTTTCCGGAAGGATAATTATGCCGTTATGATTATCTGATAAGCCGAGTTCTTTTTCGGAGCACAACATTCCAAAGGAATCTACGCCTCTGATTTTTGTTTTTTTAACTTCTAATGTGGTTAATTTTGTTCCTTCTAATGCTAATACGCCTATAGCGCCTTTAGCGCAATTTGGAGCTCCGCAAACGACTTGAATTCTTTCCTTGCCGGTATCGACTTGGCAAATTTGAAGATGATCGCTTCCGCTTAAAGGCTCACATTCAGTAATTTTGGCAGTGATAACGGATTCCGGAAGCTCTCCGTAAATAAAGTGATTTTCTACTTCAATTCCTGAAAAAGTCAGTAAATTCCTAATATTCTCAACAGTTTGATTTATTTTTAGATAGTCTTTCAGCCACTCAAGAGAAATTTGCATTACCAATCCCCTTATCTGAATTGGCGTAAGACACGCAGATCATTTTCGTAGAGAATTCTCAAATCGGGAATGTCATATTTCATCATTGCGATTCTGTCTATTCCCAAACCAAAGGCATAACCGGTATATTTTTCGGAATCTATTTTCAGGAAATCAAAAACGGCAGGATCTACCATTCCCGCCCCGCACAATTCCAACCAGCCCGTATTTTTACAAACTCGACATCCCTTTCCTTCACAGATAGTACAGCTCATATCCATTTCGGCGGAGGGTTCCGTAAAAGGGAAAAAATGAGGACGGATACGCGTTCGCACCTTTTCCCCAAACATCAATTTGGCAAAATTCTGCAAAGCATCTTTCATATCAGCCAAAGTAGTTCTTTCATCTACAACCAAGCCTTCTACCTGATGAAACACGGGCGAATGAGAAGCGTCTGCTTTATCATTGCGATAGCATCGTCCGGGTGAAATAATTCTGATGGGAGGAGCATATTTTTCCATCACTCTGACCTGAACGGTAGAAGTCTGTGTCCTTAAAAGGTTTCCGTCTCTGAGAAAGAAAGTGTCCGCCAAATTTCGAGAAGGATGATCTGGAGGTGTGTTCAGAGCGTCAAAATTATGAAATTCGTCCTCGATATCATATCCTTCGGCAATCTCAAAGCCCATACTCAGAAAGATATCCTCAATCTCTCTCATGACCAAAGTCAAAGGATGCAAACTTCCTATGTCTGAACAGATTCCCGGAAGCGTCAAATCTATCTGATTTTGGCTTTGAGCATTCCACAATCGTTGACGAATTTTCTCTTCCTGCTCCTGGACCATTGCTTCCAACTTTTGTTTGGCTTCATTTAAGGCTTGTCCGAAAGCGGGTCTTTCTTCGGGAGGAAGTTCTTTTAATGTGCCGTAAAAAGCGGTTAAAGAACTTTTCTTTCCCAGATATTTTGCCTTAAGATTAGATAGTTCGTTCAGATTGGAACATTGAGTAATCTCAGTCTGGGCAGCCTCTGTCAAGGCGGTTAAGTCTTGCATTAATTCATCAGCCTGATTATTTTTTAACAAGTTCCACCAATTTTGCGAAAGCGGGGGCGTCGTGCCAAGCAAGATGAGCCAGAACCTTGCGATTAATCTTAATATTGGCTTGATGCAATCCGGCTATAAATTTACTGTAACTGATATCATTTAAACGGCAGGCGGCATTAATTCTGACAATCCACAAACGGCGAAAATCACGTTTTTTAGCTTTACGGTCTCTAAAAGCGTAAGTCAGACCTTTTTCCACGGTTTGTCTGGCAATTTTATAGGTCTTGCTTCTGGCACCGTAATAACCTTTTGCGGCGCGTAAATATTTTTTGTGGCGTCTTTTTGCTGCTACATTATTAGTTGCTCTCGGCATGATTGTCTCCTTTATAATCCCAGCATTCTTTTCACGCGGCTTTTATCGCACTGCTTCAATATTTCGTCATCACGCAACAGTCTTTTCAGCTTGGGACTCTTTTTTGTTTTAATGTGTGCCGCTTTAGCATGGTGCCGAACGACTTTTCCCGTGGCTGTAACCTTAAATCGTTTAGCGGCAGATCTGTTAGTTTTGATCTTTGGCATCTTTATTCTCCTTTTAGTTCTCTATAAAGATTAATCTGCTAAGAAGTTATTCCTTTGTATCGGATTTATCCGGTTCAGTTTTAGCTTGACTTGGCTGGGGATTACTTTCCGGTGCTGCTTGCTGTTTTGCCTTTTCTTTTTCCATTTTCTCTAAAATACGGTCAATATCTTTTTTGGGAGTCATAATCATGGAAAGAAGATTTCTATCGCTGAACGGATCAGTATCGGGATCTGCAAGATATTGTAAATCATTTTTTAATCGTTCAAGCACATCGTATCCCAGTTCTTGGTGAGCCATTTGCCGTCCTCTGAACCTGACCGTGAATTTTACTTTGTTATGCTGCTTAAGAAATTTAATAGCGTTATTCTTCTTAAAATTATAGTCATGTTCTTCAGTATTAGGCCCGAATTTAATTTCCTTAATTTCAACTTCATGTTGTTTCTTACGTGATTCTTTGACTTTCTTTTCTTTCTGGTAATAGTATTTGCTGAAATCAAGGATTCGGCATACGGGAGGATTGGCGTTCGGCGATATTTCCACCAAATCCAAATCAGCTTCTTCAGCTTTTTTCAAAGCATCTTTTAACTTAAAGATACCCAGCATTTTTCCATCCGCACTAATTAATCTAACCTCATTAGCGGTAATCTGTTGATTGATCCTTTCCTTGGGAACAGTCTCTTTTGTTTTGGCTTTGCCTTTTCTAAACCTTATGATTGTAAACCTCCTTGTTAAAGGTTAATTCCGAATTTTGCTCCGGAAATAAAAAAGGCGGAATTTATCCGCCTGCTACATAACATAATAATCTGTATTATATGTCCTTACAAGCATTTTCAGCCATAAGGAAGAAGCAGACAGCTTCATTTTTTTTCCTTAATTTTAATTCTAAATTTTTCGTCAAGCACTTTTCTGCCCACCATTAAAAAATAAGTTTTACTCTTAAAAATCCATAAAATTTGGTCTAAGTCGACATTTTTCTATAATGCATTACAATAGAGGTGAAATCAATTTTTTCCAGAAGATAATTGACAATTACCCTGCTTATTTATTTCTAACTAACAATATGATTATGAAATTTGACATGTTAGTGAACAGGAGGTGGTAAGGATAAAATGCGAATAGGATTTTTGGGGCCTTCATTTCCATGGAGAGGCGGCATTTCTCAATTTGCTCAAACTTTAGCGGAAAAATTAGCCGATAGAGGACACAGGGTTTTTATGTTCACTTTCAAAAGCCAATATCCAAAAATTCTATTTCCGGGTGGCAATCAACTTGTTGACAAGGCACATCCTTCTTCAATAGAAACATTAAGAATTCTTACCCCTTACAATCCTTTGACATGGAAACCGACAATAAAAGCGATTAATAATTGGCAACCGGATGTCTTGATTTGTTCTTATTGGATTCCGCTCATGGCACCTGCTTTTGGTTTTATTCTCAGGCGCTTGAAAAAGGTCAGGACTATGTATTTGCTCCATAATGTAAAGTCTCATGAACGCTGGTTATTCAGTTCAACTTTAACTAAATACGCACTTACGGTAGCAAATGATTACTTAGCTTTATCTAAGATTTCGGTTGAGGAACTAAAATCTCTTCTTCCCGAAAACAAGCGGAAAAATATCATTCTGTTATTTCATCCTGTTTATCAAAAATCCGCGGTAAAGAACACAAATGATGATTCATCTGCAAAACGCCTTTTATTCTTTGGATTTGTCAAACCTTACAAGGGATTGGATATTTTGTTAAAAGCCGTTGCCATTGCTGGCGAAAAACTTCCAGACTTGACGCTAACCATAGTTGGCGATGTATACGGCAATAAAAAAGTCTATTACGATCTGATTAATGAATTGGGAATTTCAGATCGGATTAAAACAGTTTTTGAATTTATTTCTGAGGATCAAGTAGAGAAGTATTTTTCCGAGTGTGATGTTTGTGTTCTGCCATACAGAAGTGCAACTCAAAGCGGAGTTGCAGAGCTTGCTTTTGCTTATGAAGTTCCCGTAATAGCAACACGTGTCGGAGGAATTAAGGAACAAGTTATTGACGGTGTTAACGGACTTTTGACAGAGACTGAAAATCCTCAAGCTTTAGCGGATAAAATCGTTGATTTTTTTACGCGTCAGGATAGGGAAAAATTCAAAGCAAACATCAGAGCGCAAAATCGGCTTTACTCTTGGGATGCTTTTACCGATCAACTTTTGGCATATCTGAAATGAAGAATATATTGCTAATTACATACTATTTTCCACCGTGCGGAGGGGCACCTGTTCAACGCTGGCTTAGATTTTTACCCTTGCTTGTGCAAGCGGGTAATAAAGTAAGCGTGCTGACTACAAAAGACGGAGACTATCCCGTTTTAGATCCTTCTTTGTTGGAAAAAATCCCTCCGGAAGTTGAAGTCATTAGAACTTCAGTACCGAAATTAGGAAAGTTGTGGCAAAAAATTACAGGCAAAAATGAAGCTTTGCCTTATGGAAAAATAGAGGGTGGTCAGCACGCGTCCTTTACCAAAAGATTGCTTATTTGGCTGAGGTTAAATTTGATTGCTCCCGATGCCAGAATAGTTTGGAACCCGTCTGCAAAGAAAAAAGCTCTTTCTCTTTTGCGGGAACGCGGTAGCGACTTGATTATTACAACGGGCCCGCCGCATTCGACTCATCTGATTGGATTATACCTGAAAAGAAAAGTTAAAGTTAAATGGCTAACCGATTTTCGCGATCCTTGGACCAAAATTCACTATTTGCAATTGGAGAAGCAAAATCCTTTAATCCGCAAGCTAAATCAATTTTGGGAAAGGCAGGTCGTAAGTAATGCGGATGTTAATCTCATTATTTCTAAAGCAATTGCAGATAGTTTACCCGAAGGCAGAAAACAGGTTCTTTATAACGGCTTTGACCCTTCAGATTTTACTGATATGCATTATGCCCCAGCTTCCGATTTCCGGATTAAATATATCGGGCAACTTACCGCCGGACAAGATATTGAGCCTTTTTTAATATTCTTATCCGAGCAGGTGCAAAAATATAAAATCACTAATATTACTTTTACTTTTGTAGGAAATGTTAAACCGGAGACAAAAAACTATAATTTTCCCGTTTATAACACGGGATTTGTCAATCACGCTTCTGCCATAGAAGAAATGATTAACAGCGAATTGCTTATCCTGCTTATTAATGATACTGCCGATAATCTCGGTATCTTGACTACTAAATTATTTGAATATCTTGCTTCACAAACACCGATTATGTGTTTAGGACCTGTTGCGGGTGAAGCAGCAAATGTAATAACAAGCTCTAAAGCGGGAAAAGTCTTTTCCGAATTAAACTCTGAGGTTTGGGAGTATATTAAAACTTTATATCAAAATTGGAAACACGGAGAGCCTGTCAGAAATGACTATGATTGCAGCCTTTGGTCAGTTCAGCAACAAATTAAAACTCTGCTGCAGATAATTGACAATGAGACAATAAAATAACATGAACTTAGAAAAATATTTATTGACAATAACAACGACTAATTATTTAAGAATTACATTAATACATAGATGGAGGAAATTATGCCGCAGCATAAATCACCAATGAAGCGCATGAAAACAGATAAAAAAAGAGAAGCGCGCAATAATTATGTTAAAAAGACTATCAGAACTTTATCCAAAAAAATAAAAGAAGATATGCCTTTGGAAGAAAAGCAAAAAATTTTGGATAAAATTTATTCTCAGTTGGATAAAGCAGCAAAGAAAGGTGTGATTCACAAGCGTACCGCTTCCAGACGTAAAGCAAGATTAGCTGCTTATATCAACAAACAATCCGCTCCTCAAGAATAATAATTCAGCTAAAAGATGATTAGCGCCGGATTTTTGTATCCGGCATTTTTTATTTATCATCTATCAGGGTAAAAGGCACTGCAACTGTTACTTTGGCATCAACCGGCTTGTTGTTCTTAAGAGCCGGTTTGAAAACCCAATTCTTGACCGCGTTTACTGCAGTTTCATCCAAAGCATTTTGCCCGGATAAAAGAGATTTCATTACTTTTACATTTCGGACATTCCCTTCTGCAGTTACTTCAACTTCCAGCACAACCACACCTTGAATTCCGCTTGATTTATATTGTTCTGGGTAAGCCGGCATGGGATTTTTGACAGCTTGAGGAGGAGTATCATAATTCGTTAATTTGAAATCTGCTGCAATTGACGCTGAATCTGCAGCATAATCTTCGGTAAAAGTTGTATCATATGAATCAGTCGTTACTTTTGTATCCTGAGGAGTCTTCTTCTTACAACCGGAAGTAGGAATCAAGAATACAAGAACGGCTAACGCTGTTGTGATTATTATAATTTTTTGATTTTTCATTTTATTGTTTCTCCTTTTCTGTTTTTCCTGCAGTCTCCAGATACTTTTTCAAAAAGTGTCCCGTATAAGATTTTTTAACTTCCATTACCTTTTCCGGACTGCCTTGAGCGACAATATAACCCCCTTCATCTCCTCCCTCCGGGCCAAGGTCAATTATCCAATCCGCACATTTGATTACATCCAAATTATGCTCTATTACGATAACCGTGTTACCCATCGCTACAAGCCTGCGCAGAACAGAAAGCAATTTATTCATATCGTCAAAATGTAGTCCGGTAGTCGGTTCGTCAAGCAAATAAAGTGTATTGCCCGTGCTGACTTTACTCAATTCTCTGGCTAGTTTAATGCGCTGAGCTTCTCCTCCCGATAAAGTAGTAGAAGGCTGACCCAATTTGATGTAATCCAAACCTACTTCATGCAAAAGGGACAGTTTGTTATAAATGGCGGGGATGTTTCCGAAAAATTCAATTGCTTCTTGGACATCCATATCCAAAACATCGGCAATATTCTTTCCCTTGTAACGAATGTTCAAAGTCTCTTTATTATAGCGTTTTCCTTTGCAAACTTCACATGTTACATAAATATCCGGCATAAAATGCATTTCAATTTGTTTTAAGCCCGCACCTTCACATGCTTCGCATCTTCCGCTCTTTACATTAAAAGAAAAGCGTCCGGCATTATAACCTCTCACTTTGGAAGCGGGTAATTCGGCAAATAATGTGCGAATGGAATCAAACAGTTTGATGTAAGTGGCGGGATTTGATCTTGGTGTGCGCCCAATTGGTTGTTGGTCTATGGCAATGACTTTATCGATTTCTTCAATTCCAGTTATATTATATACACTGCCGACACGGTGGGAAGTGTGGTAAAAATAATTGTGCAGATATGGATAGAGGGTTTGATTTATCAGAGAACTTTTTCCCGAACCGGATACGCCTGTAACGCAAATCATCATTCCTAAAGGGATTTCTACATCTATGCCTTTAAGGTTATTATGACGCGCATTATGGATCACGAGTTTTCTTTTATCCGGTTTTTGCCTGTGTTCCGGAATTTTGATTGTTTTTTTGCCGGCAAGGTATTGTCCAGTTAAAGATTTTTTGTTTTGCAGCAAGGAAGTAAGGTCGCCCGCATGGACAATTTCACCCCCGTAAATTCCGGCACCGGGACCAAAATCCACTATCATATCTGCGGCTCTGATTGTTTCTTCATCATGTTCAACAATAATTACTGTATTGCCAAGGTCTTTCAATTGCACTAACATATTGACTAACTTACGATTGTCTCTTTGGTGAAGACCAATGCTCGGCTCGTCTAAAATATACATTACACCCACTAACTGACTGCCGATTTGACTGGCTAATCTTATCCGCTGAGCTTCACCTCCCGATAGTGAAGGAGAACGCCTGTCCAAAGTTAAGTAATGTAAGCCTACATTGAGCAAAAAACCCAATCTGTTTTTGATTTCCTTCAAAACCTCCGCTGCAATAATGGCTTGATTGCCTGTAAGATTTAATTGAGAGAAAAATTCATAAGCTGCTTGGATACTCATTTCGGTAACATCACTGATATTCTTCCCGTTAATTTTAACTGCCAAATTTTCCGGTTTTAGCTTTTTGCCTTGGCAATCCGGGCAAGGTTTATCACTGATAAATTGTAAGTAATAACGGCGCATTTCTTCCGAAGTTGTTTCCATCATTCGGCGATTCAATTGTGGAATGATGCCTTCAAATCTGGAATTGAATTGACCTGAGCCGTATTTGCTTTGCCAATTAACTTTGAAGCGTTTGCCTTTTGAACCGTATAGAATCAGGTCTTTTATCTCTTCCGGCAATTTATACCAAGGGGTGCTGAGCGAAAAATTAAACTCGCGCGCCAGGTTGCGAATGTATTGCATAGTCCAACTGCTTTGCTTATCTTCCAATTTGCCCCAAGCGACAACTGCTCCTTCCAACAATGATTTTTCCGGATCGGGAACTATCAAATCAGGGTCAAATTCCAGTTTATAGCCCAAACCGCTGCAGGTTGGACATGCCCCAATGGGACTGTTGAAGGAAAAATGCTGGGGCGTTAATTCTTCATATCCGATATTGCAATTGGGACAGGAATTTTTGGCGGAAAGGATTTCGCTGTAATTTTCATCCTGATATTCAATTTTGACAAAGCCGTCAGTCAGTTTCAGAGCCAATTCCAAAGAGTCAGTCAATCGGGATCTGATACCTTCTTTAATGACTATGCGATCTACTACTACATCAATATTATGTTTGCTTTTTTTGTCCAAAACGATGTCTTCATCCAGCGAACGCTGCTTACCGTTAATGATAACACGCACAAACCCTTGTTGTCTTAAAGCGTCTAATTCCTCTTTATGTTCGCCTTTTCGGTTTTGCACAATGGGAGCCAAAATTTGCAGTTTGGCACCAATTGGATATTTCAGCAGGTTATCTGTCATTTGATCAATGGTTTGAGCGCCAACTTCAGCACCGCAATTATAGCAATACTGCTTTCCTATGCGGGCAAATAAAATCCTCAAGTAATCGTAAATTTCAGTGACGGTTCCCACTGTTGAACGCGGATTTTTACTGGCAGCTTTTTGTTCAATGGCTATGGCCGGTGAGAGACCTTCTATATAATCAACTTTCGGTTTTTCCATTTGTCCCAAAAATTGACGCGCATAAGCGGATAGAGATTCCACATAACGGCGTTGACCCTCAGCATATAATGTGTCAAATGCAAGGGACGATTTGCCGGAACCGGAGACGCCCGTAAACACTATCATCTCATTACGCGGAAGTTCCAGAGTTATATTTTTCAGGTTATGTTCCTGGGCACCTTTAATCAGAATTTTTGTCTTCAACTCGTTTTCCTTATTTTCAACTTTAATTATTAGGCAAAACGGAGAGAATGCCTCTGTTGTCAAATGAAAACTTGATAAAATGTGACAAACCAATATGCAAAAAGTGACACTTGGTCACCCACACTCCTTTCCCACCGTTCCATTGAAAATGCAGGACGATAACAGAAATCTCATTCCGATAGACTATAACATGAGTTGTTATGTAGATATGTAGTCACTTTGTTATTATTTCAATAGTAAAAGTTTATGGGCTGAGCAGCTGCCATTATAAGTTACTTTGCTAAAATACAGTCCAGAACCGACCATTCTGCCATTATCATCTCTGCCATCCCAATCCGCTGCATTATATCCCTTTTTAAGAAGCGAGGAGAGCAGAGTCCTGACCTTCTGCCCTTTGGCATTATAGATAATAAGATTGGTCTTTCCACTTTCCGGAAGTATGAAACTAAGTTTGGTAGATGTGCTGAAAGGATTAGGGTAGTTGCTAAGGTTAATGGTGTTGATTAAAGGAGTTTGGGTATCATCTTCATTACCCACGGTACTGGGAACCAATGGTATCTGGAGTTGTAATTCCTCTCCGGTACTTATCTGTATATTGGGAATAATCAAATCCTGGTAATCCCATCTTGTGACTTTTAGAGTAAATGTTCCCGCTCCGGTGGGATAGGACTGGTAGCCAAGACTGTCGCTGAACTCAGGTAATTTTCCTGATATCTCCAGTTTTGCACAATCAATAGGAAGATTAGTGGCAGAGTCGTATACATATGCTCTTATGCCACCAATATAAACAGAGCCATATTCATAAGCTCCCATATCAGCTGCAGCACCCACCGTCCTTACATGATAATCTGCATCAAAAGGAGGAAGCCCCGCTACTCCCAAACTGTCTGGAAAAGGTGCTCCGGTATCAATGCAGGGAGAGCCTGCCGCCAGATGGTAATCAGAATTGAGAGTGTCGGCAAAGACAGGGTCGGCTACAATATTGCCTCCTAAATCAATAATGTATGGTAAATCCAGCAAAGGTAGATTGAAACAGTTAGATTGGTAGTAAGCATAATGAAGGGAATCAACTCCATAATTTGGATTTAAGGTTAAACCAGTTGCGATATTGTTTGCCCATATACCAGTATAAAAACCACTATGAATACCGTTAAAGCCGACGCCCACATTGTTATATACACTTGGATATACTTCCCACAAGTTCATCATGCAAGAGGGGCTAGTACTCGCTTTTACAAAGACATTGTTGAATAAGTGAACTTCACCACCAAAATCAGGATAATCATTCCTCAAATTATAGCCCGAATACAATTTGTTGTTGTAGCAGAAATTAATTGCTGTTGAAACACGGCTCAATCGTATAATCCTATGTTCACCCAATCGATTATCTGATAAATAATATACAGGGGTTCCTAATGTACTCAATGTGCCTTCACTACCCAAACCAGATGAATAAACTGATGTATCTAAGTCGTTTCTGCGGCAATAAGCAGTGTCATTCACAGCAGCACATATCAATTCTATATCGCTCTGTCCCCTTATTCTATTGCCATAAAAGGAAATATAGCCAGTTGTTGTGGGTCTTATGTTGTTTGAATTAGCATCCCGGAAGTTCTCAAAATTATTGTTTAAAAACACCAACTTTGTATAGCCATATATACTAAACAAGTCAGCAAAACCACTGAAATAGCAATTCGCAATCGTGATATTATAACATTCTTCCGGCACAGGGTTTGTAACGCCCCTGAGAACGATATATGTGCAATCTGTTAATGGTGGTGGATAGTCTTCATCATCCACAATAAAACGGCAGTCGTAGATGACTAATTCTTCATTGAGATTAAAACCCTCGATAGCAGCGAAATTATTGTAAAAATTGCAGTGCTTTACGTTGATACCTCCGTTGAGGAAGTATATAGGCCCAAAGCTCCAATCACCACTACTCTGTTTACAACCGAGGGAATTACTGAATGTGCAGTGTTCAAAGCTGCACCTCTGTGCTTGAGCATTAATTTGCAAGGAAGCCCATTTAAGACTGTCAGCGGTACCGTGTTTGTCAAAGGTGATGGGATTAGCGCTTGTTCCATTTGCTATAATCCTTCCGTTTACCACAATACCTTTTGCTTGAGGCTGGGTATTACCATTCCACCAAAAGGCAAAGTAGTTGTTCATATTGGTAGCCACGATCTCGACCTGCACACCCGGCAGGATGGTCAAAGTCACTCCACTATCCACATATAGGAAACTGGTCACTACGTAAGGATTGTTATTCGGACTCCAGGTGGTGTTTTGTGTAAGATGACCGCCCACATTTATTGAGAAGAGATGGTAGAGTGTTGTTAAGGCGATGATAAATAAAATTGTCTTTTTCATAAAGTATTTGATGAAAGGAGGTTTCGTTGATACAGAACCTCCTGGTTTTCTATGTTACCTCAACAACATCATTTTTTTGGTCGAAGATGTATTATCTTGTTCAATCCTGATAAAATAAAGTCCTAAAGAGACAATGTTATTTCTGTTATCTCTACCGTTCCATTCTATCTTGTGTTTTCCCGCAAGTTTAGTCATATTGCCTAGTTCTTTAATCTTCTGCCCTTTAATGTTATATACTGTAAGCCTCACCGTGTCTGACCATGTCCCATTTTTACACCATGTGTAAGGTGATACTTTTGCTATCGACATTGTTTTCATAGTATTCTCGGAATTTTGCGGGCGGAATGTAATTTAGGGCACTGTGGGAGCGATTTTGTTTGTAATCTAACCGCCAATTCATAATCACATCTCTTATTTCAATAAATCTCCAAAACAATTCAAGTCAAGATATTCTTTTCTGAATTTGCCGGTGAAGCTTTCTAAATAAGCGTTCTGCTGAGGTTTACCGGAAGCAATGAAGCTGAGATCAATCTTATTATCCTGAGCCCATTTGAACATTACTGAACTACGAAATTCGGGGTAGTTGTCACAGACGATGAATTCCGGCAAACTTCTGTTGTAAAGCGGGAAATTTTTGATCAAAAAAAAACGACACGCGCTTACCAATGTGTCACTCTTCCGGTGGTGTAAATTTCGGGAATAAGGTCACAGTCTTTTTCATAGTTCTCTCCTTTTAGTTAAGGTAAGTTATATAATCAACAACACAAATTTAACTATATAATGTTTTCAAAACAAGCCGCTAAACAAATACTCACCAGATATAGAAATGAACTATATAATATATTAAAAATTAAATGTTAAGAGTTGTCAATAAAATTCTTTCGCATTCTTAGGCAACCTGATTTGTTGGTATACAGGGAGATGGTTTCATAGCTACAGTTTAAAATAAAAGACTGTTGCGCATAATAATGGACAAATAATATATCTATAAATTTCTTGTCAATTAAATTACGCATTTTATTTTAGCTCCATAATTAATAAGGAGCTATCGAAGTTACATCTGTCGAAGTAATATTCATTAATCTGGTTCAACCGATCCCTGGAATTCTACTTTCGATCAGGATTACGATGGAATTAGTTTCATCCACGATATCCCTAATCGCTTCCAAAAATTAGTTGTGACGGAAGGCATAGTCTATACCATAAAGCCTTAGCTCAGTTTAACCTTCTGTAACTTTCTGCAAAATAGCGAGTCACTTTTTACTTGAAATTTGGATTATATTTAAAAAAAGCATGACTTTTACACTATATCCACGCCGTATCCACGCCGGGTCCACGCCGATTTTACCGGCGTGGACCCGGCGTGGATACGGCGTGGTTCATAAGAAATGATTATGCCAAAGGTAGTTGGAAAGAAAAAACTAAAATTGACAAGATACTTTACAACTATTTGGGATTATATTTTAAGGTTATTAATGAAAAAAATGTATTATAAACAGATAAAAAGACTTGGGAGGAGTCAATGAAACGATATTTGGTTATCCTAATCGCGTTAATGTCCGTGTCTGTTTTTTGTGCATCGGCGGAAGAGGCACAATTTAATCAAAATTATGCAATTGCAGTTTCGGATCCGATGCTGGCACCTCTTGCCAATCCTGCTTTACTTGGTTTCGAAAACTGTTCGGGAATAGGTTGGCAGCAATTGATTAAAAACGATAAATGGCAAGATCAATACAGGCTTTTCTTTAATAGCGAGTATTTATCTTATGTTTATGAGAAAAACGATGAAGATGTCAATACGCATCATTTGGCGACCGGCTTTGAACTTATGGGAAACCTGTTTCCTTCCAATCTTTATGCCGGTACTTCCTATCAATGGGTAAACGACAAATTTGACGAAGGCGCTTTTCGCTCCGGATTACTTTTCAGACCATGGAATTTTTCATCTTTTGCCGCTACTTGGGATAATTCCTATCATTGCTCTCCGTCTTATCAATTTGGTATCGGTTGGCGTCCTTTGGCGCATTTTGATTTTATGTCTGATTATCGGTTGGAACTTACGGCAGATTGCAATTATGCCAAAGAAGATGAAGATTATGAATTTTCCAACCCTTTTGTCGGAATTAAGACAGAACTTTTAGACGGTGTAAAAATCGGCGGAGGTTATGATTGGGAAAAGGAAAATTGGATGCTTTCCTTCAGTTTTAGCGCGCCCAAACTTCAATTGGGAAATATTTATCAATCTACTGATGATAAGGATAGCAATCTCGGATTTGTCTATCTTTCGGACAAAGCTTTTAAGTCTTTGCTCACGCCTTGCAACAGTAAATGGTATACTCCGACCATAAAATCCGAATTGGTCACTTACAAAGCGCCTAAGTATGAAATCGGTCCTGTTAACATTATGGACAGCAAACAAACCTGCATTGAAGATTTGATAAATGAAATAAATGCGGCAGCAAAGGATCCGACAATCCAAGGTCTCGTTTTTGAAAACAAGAATTTCACTTCTTCTTTCGCTTTGCGTCAGGAATTGACTGATGCGGTTAAGGAATTCAAATCCACCGGCAAGAAAGTTGTTTTTTACTATGATAATATCGGTAACGGGGATTATGTATTCGCTGCTTCGGTTGCTGATAAAATTTATTTAAATCCTCAGGGAACCGTAGATTTGAGAGGTATTGCCGTAAATTCTCCGTATTTGGGTGAGGCTCTTAATAAAATCGGGGTGGAAGTGATGAATTTTCGCAGTCATGCCTATAAAAGTGCCGGCAATATGTTCAGCGAATCTGAAATGACGGATGCGGAAAGAGCCGAATATGAAAGCCTTTTGGGAAGTTTGTATGCTCAAATGTGCGAAGCAATTCATTCCGGCAGAGGCGATAAATTAGCCAAATCGGCAGAAGAAATCATTGACAACGGTCCTTATTATTTAGCGGAAGACGCTTTACGAGACGGCTTGGTGGACGGACTGATTTACGGAGCGCAATTTGATCAAAAACTGAAGGCTGATTTTGGGAAGAAGCACAAAACTAACGAAATAACCGATTATTATGATTACGCATGGCATCGTCCCAAACAAGCTAAAGTGGCGGTAATTTATGCTCAAGGCAATATTGTTATGGGGGAGGGGACGATAGGCAAAGTAATTTCTGGGAAAAATACTGCCGATTTAATCCGCAAAGTCAGAAAAGATAAAGATTATAAAGGCATTTTATTGCGCGTAGACAGCGGTGGCGGTTCTGCTCAAGCTTCCGATATTATTTATAAGGAGATTGAATTGGCGCAGACTGAAAACAAAAAACCTGTCGTAGTTTCTATGTCCGGTGTGGCTGCTTCAGGCGGATATTATATTTCTTCCAATGCCGATTACATTTGTGCGGAACCGGGAACTTTAACCGGCTCCATCGGTGTGGTAGGTTTAACGATCAGTGCGGAAGAGCTGTTTCATAAATTGTATATAAATTGGTCATTGGTTAAAAAAGGGAAGCATGCCGATTTTGGTAATTTCACCAGAAAATGGACAGACGAAGAAAAAGGGATGATGCAAAATTTGATTGCCGCTTCCTACGATGATTTTGTTCAAAAAGTCGCTGCCGGCAGAAATAAAACTAAAGAGGAAATTGACGCCATTGCTCAAGGCAGAGTTTGGACAGGTGAACAGGCTTTGCAAAACGGCCTTATAGATGAAATCGGCGGAATGCAAGCTGCAACCGAAAAGCTGAAAGAATTAGCCAAAATAAAAGGTGAGGTGGAAACGGTGAATGTTACTCCCAGAGGTAAGAAATTTTCCGTTTCTCTTAAACTGGACGGACTGAATACTGCCCTTAATCCGATGCAGTCACTTCCGGGGTTGAAAGAGTATGCTCAGATTTATGATTTGTGGCAAAGTTTTGAGGGTGATAAAGCTCTGTTTATTTCAGAAATGAACCTTAACGGTTTGGCTGATTTTTAAGCCTTAAAAAGAGGGAGGAATATTTCCGCTTTTTTTAGCCGATAAAAGACAATTTCGGCACAAGGAAAAGGAGCTGATGATTTGGCTATGATAATTGACCATCGTTATGAAGTTATAGAGAGCATAGGTTCAGGAGCTTGGAGCAATGTCTACAAAGTTGTGGATAAAAGAACAGGGAAGCTCTTTACTCTCAAACTGTATCAATATCTCTCGTCTGCGGATTTTTATGAGAGATTTTCCGCAGAAGAGATGCATCACATTACCCAAATTGAACATCCGAATTTGGGACACATAACTGATTTCGGTCATGTAGGCGATCATATTTACAGTTTGACGGAATACTATGACGGAGAGCCGCTTTCAACTTATAAATTTAAAAAATCTCAATTGGAAATCCTATACAGTATAATTGTTCAGATTACTTACGCTTTGGAAGCTCTTCATGTTCAGGATATTATTCACAAAGACCTGAAACCGGAAAATGTGCTGTATAAGATTGAAGGCAATAAAATTGATGTCAAAGTCATTGATTACGGCTTTACGAAAGTAGATTCCGGCAAAGACCAGCAAAGCGTTTCCGGCTCTTTACCTTATTTGGCTCCGGAAGTGTATTTAAATCATAAAGCTTTGCCCAGCAGTGATTACTACTCTTTGGGAGTTATGCTATATAAACTTACAACGGGAAGTTTTCCCTTTTCCATAGAACAGATCAATGCCCTGATTACGAATACTTATCATTACTTCATTCCCAAGTTTCCTTCCGAATTGAATGAGGATATTCCTCCCGCTTTGGAAAAATTCATCTTACGCCTCCTGGAAAAAAATCCGGAAGGCAGATTCCAATCAGCAAGCGAGATTATTAACTATATAAATAGAATTCAATCCAAACAATATCCTTTTTCTATTGAGTGGTCGATGGTCAATAGAATGAAATTTAACAGCTACTTAGCCCGTGCTAATTACAGTCATCAACTTTTGGATTATCTGGACAGTGCGGAAAAAAGTAATGGTAAAGTCGTATCTGTTGTCGGAAGTGAGGGCATGGGAAAAGATAATATTCTTTCCCTGTTCAAATATCATCTTCTGACTGGAAAATACTTCCTTTTTGATTATGCCTGCAACCGTAAAGATCACGAACCGTTCTTCGCTCTAATCAAGGAATTTATGCAATCCTTAAATAAGGAACAAATTTCGGATTTGGAAAAGGCTGCGCATATTTCCACTAAATTTAGTCTTTACCTCTTCCAATCTGAAGAAGAAGCTAAAAAAGTTTCACAAAGTCAAAAAGAATTGATGATAGACTTTGAATCCGTCAAAAACTTATTAGCGGGTTTAGCTGAGCAAAAACCCATCATTTTCATTGTCAGAAACGCTAATTATATTCATAAATACACAATTGATTTTGTAAATTACATATCTGAATTTATCAGTGGACAGCGCATTTTAATTCTGATGTCTTTTGACGATTACGGCAAAGTCGGTCAAATAACTCATTCAGTCATTATTCAAATTCCGCCATTAACTTATCAAGAAACAGGAGAATATGTAAGTAAATTGCTTAATGCGAATGTGAATGAGAATTTTATCAATAAAATCTATTCGGTTTCTGCCGGAAATCCCTATTTTATCAAAGAAATTTTGCTGGATTTAATTCAGAAAAAACTGATTGTCCAAGAAGGAAAACTTAAACTAAATTATAATTTTGATGATTATCATCTGCCGCTAAAATTGGTAAATGTCATTAATGTAAGGCTGAATCATTTGACGCACCGGCATTATGAATATCTGAAACTTCTGGCGGTTGTTGAGTGCCCGCTGGAAAAGGATTTGATCTCTTATATCTTAAAAATTAACGATAAAGCCTTATACGATTTTATCAATGATGCGGTCTATAATGAAGTCTTAGTCAAACAGCCCGGTTATTACGCTTTTGTATATCTCGAAGCCAAAACCAAACTCAGAGAAGAAAACGGTAAAAATGTAATTCAACAAGTCTCAAAACAAGTGCTCTCCTTTTACCAAAAAAGAAACGTTACCGATATTTCTTTATGTAAAGGCATTATCAAAAATGCAATTGCTGCACAAGATATTCCTTCTGAAAGAAAGTATACTTTCAGGTTATTTGAGTTGTTTGACGAAATGCATGATCAAGATAATGCTTATCAGGTTATTCTTTCTGTCCTCAAGCTTGATTTTGAACTTCGGCAAAAACTTCCTCTTGCTCAATTGATAAAAGATCTGATGCTATTTCAAGAAAAAACGGAATTGACCGGCATTTGCTCCTTTGAAAATGATTTGCTTGCTAAATTAAAAAGACTGCCTCCCATGTTTGAAAAATACTATATCTTGGGCACTATCTATTTTATTCGGGAAGATTTGAACTCTGCTCTTTCCCATTTTAAGAAGGCTTCCGAATATATTATAACAGGCAAGCAAAGAGTTCTTACCTGGTTATATTTTGTCCATGTCTATGCACAGAAAAATCCTGATCAAATGCTTGAATATTTACAGCTTCTGTCTGCCGAAAATCTCCCGCTGGAACTCAAAATTGTTTATATAGACAGGATGACCGTTTATCTTAACCTTAAAGGCGATACTCTGAAAGCTATTAAAGTTGCAGAAGATTTTTTGACTGCTATGCCTTCTGTTCAAGATACGAAAGTGCTGCTCAGACTGGCGTCTTTGCATAATAATATCGGTGTTTTATACAGTTCGGTGAAAAATATTCCCGAAGCCAAAGAGCACTTTGACATCGCTCTCTCAATTTGGGAAAGATTTAATATTAAGCGCTATTTGGGCCTAATTGATAATAACTTGGCTGACCTATACTTGAAACAGGGAATTACACAACAAGCACAAATTTACGCTCAAACCGGATATGAACTTGCTGCTGCACAAGGTTTAACTGCCATTATGGCTTTAGCTTTATTAAATCTGGGTGAAGCAAATATCAAAATGGGCAAATTCTTAGCCGCGGAAGATTATCTACTGAAAGCCAAAGCACTCATGGAAGAAATTAAAAGCGGTAAATTCCAAGGTGCCATAAATGTTAATTTGGCTCTCGCAAAAAGTAAAATTAAGAATTTTCAATATTATTACGATTTCATCAATGAACAGGAGCCTGAACTCAAATCAGGAATTATTAAAGAAATTAATCCCTTGGTCAAGACCTATTTCTATTATTTATTTGAATTAGGTCTGCCTAAAAAGATGAAAAAATTGCTCTCTAAAAATACGCATATTGACTATCACGAAATCCACGAAGACGAGTTTTATTACAATACCCTCAGTATGATTGCTATTCTGACTCAAGATTACGGTCAGGCGTTGGATTACCTCAAAAGTGCGGAAAAATATGCGGGCGAAGTCAATAATCATTATGCTATTACCGTATTTTATTTATCGGAAATAGAATGCTATATCGGATTAAGGGACTATGCGAAAGCGACAATGATAGTCTCCAAAGCGATGGAAATTGCTCAAAAATATCAATATTCGTATTGGATTTCCAAACTGAAGTATTTTAAAGCAGTAATTGATTTAGCAGACCGGCAAATTCCTCTCAGGAAAATCATCAGAGATCTCTTAGCCGCTTATAAAGAGTCAACATCCAATTCCTACTATTTGATAACAGTAAAATTATCAAGCTTAATCATTTCCTCATTAGTTGCCTTAAATGCCGATGCGGAAGCTGAAGAATGGTTAGCAAAGCATAAAATCCTTTTGCAGGAAGTCACCAAAGGAATTCAAAACGACGACAGAGAAAATTACTTACGCTTGAACGGTTTTTACAATAAAGAAGCAAAAGACTTTTTATCAGACCAAATTGCCTCCCGTTATCAAAACATAAGAAACAAATGGCATGAGCTGCAAGCCGGTTTTATCAGGATTCATGATGCTGACAGGATTAAATTTTTCATTGATAAAAGCCTCAAAGAACTGATTGCTCCCTGGCGATATCAGTTGTTCCTTTATTCGGAAAAGCTGAATACTTATTCGCTTTATCTCTCCGAAAACAGTAAAGAAGATTTGAGCCTTTCCTCCAATTTATATAAATATATAGAAAGAGCTTTTAAGATAGACGCTTTGGTAACTGTGGAGCACGAAGACGCTCATTTAATGATTATTCCGCTTCAAATAAGATATCAAAAAATAGGCTTTCTCATTATATCCGACCAAGGTGAAGCTAAATTCACCAAGTTTGAACTTTCACTGATGCGTTCAATAAAACAGCATTTATCCGGGTTGATTGTTCGCATGCAGGAATATGCAGAAATTACTCAGCGAATAAAAATGATGAATCAATTGATGAACATTACGCATAATTTGCTGAAAACCATGGAAATACGGACATTAGAAACTGAGATAGTATCTGCGTGCATAGATTTTATCGGCAGTTCACGCGGATTTTTGATTAAAAAAGATGCCGACGGCAACAACATTTATCAGGTTGCCTTGGATGCGCAAAAAGTTCCTCTTTCCAATGTTGCCGCCATCAGTAAAACCGTGCTCAGTTACTGTCAGGCGAATAAAACTTTCGTTTCCACCTTTAATGCTCTGGAAGATAATCGGTTTAAGAGTTCGATCAGTGTGCAGGATTATAAACTGCACGCGATTTTTTGTGCTCCTTTGCTGCTGGATGACAGAATTTACGGGTTTATTTATCTGGATAATTTTCTTGATAATACAAAGAGTATGTATTTAGATGAAGAACTTATCAAATTGCTCTTTGACCAGTTAAGCGTCGTTTTGAAAAACTCAATTCAATATGAGTCTCTAATTCAAAAAAGCCAGGAATTGCAATCTTTGGAATCCTTAAAAGATGAGTTTATGGCTATCGTATCCCACGAATTGAATACTCCTTTATCGGCATTACAGGGATATGTATCCAGATTAAAACGCAATCTTTTCGCGGATGAAGAAGAAAGAAATGATATCATCAGTAAAATAGAAACTGCCGTCAAAAAGCTGATATTAACCACTAATGATATTATAACGATGAATAACTATAATTTGAAAAACGAACTACCGATGACGAAAATCAATGTAGGCGAAATACTGACTTTGATTCAGCATGAAATAGAGATAGCCTTGCGCGAGCGTAAGATGTTTATCAAAGTAGAAGTTCCCAAAGACTTGCCTGAAATTGAAGGCAATTGGGAAGCGTTACATATAATGATATATAATATCGCTTTGAATGCTATCCGTTTTACTAATGACTTCGGAACAATAAAAATCGGCGCCCGCCGTTCCACTTTTCAAGACGAGAAAATCAATAACAAGGAAACTCTCGTGATTTATGTTCAGGACAACGGAATCGGGATGCCGCCTTACCAAATCAAAAATGCCTTCCGTAAATTTTACGAATTAAACGAAATCTACTCTCATAAATCCGGAACCGTAGAATACCGGTCAGGCGGTTTGGGTTTAGGTTTAGCTACTGCTAAGAGAATTGCTGAATTGCATTATGGCAATATTTGGATTGAAAGTAAAGAAAATGAAGGAACTACTGTTTTTATCAGATTACCCCTCAAACAGGAAAAATAAACGGTGGAAAAGATGAAAATGCTGAACAAAAAAATAATCTTTCTCTTCTTGTGCTTCTGCCCGTTCTTATTTTCCGTCTCCCTTTTTGCGGTAAGTAAAGAAAATAACGATTTACTGTTCATCATAAATTTATATGAGCATAATCAATACAATCTGGCAAAACAACAAATTGGCAGATTTGAACAAGATTATCCGACCTCGGATAAGTTGCCGACAGTTTTGTTTATCAAAGCCGATATTGCTTTTCAAGAAAATGATTTTACAACTGCGGACAATATATATTCGGATTTAATGACCAGGAAAATTGATAATTTAATGCTGACGGAAGTTTTGCTCAATCGGGCCAGAATAAGATACGAGCAAAAGAATTATCTGCCGGCGCTGGATTTTATAAATTCCGCGGAAAGACTCGCTGCCACTGATGATGCAAAATATAAAATTGCTTATCAACGCGGCGAAATCTATCTTGCCATGTTAAATCCCCTGCAAGCTATAGACCAATTTGAGCTTGCGTTGGACTATAAACATAACGACCCTGCAGCTTTAGAGCAATTGCTAAATTCATATTTGTCTGCCAATGACCCGGAGCAAGCTCAAGAATTAATAAAAGGCTTGATTTCTGAAAATGCATCATTGCTTTCTTATACTTCCGTTTTTAATACTTGGCTGGATTATTTAATCGGCACAAATGATTGTGAGCAAGTTCTGCTTTTAGAACAGCAATTGGAGCAAAACGGAAAACTGTATCATGATTCTCTTCGTCTGCGTTTTGCCCAGGCGCATATTTTGCAAAAAGATTATCCAAAGGCAAAAGCTCTGGTTGCAGCCTGTTCTGTTGCACCTGCTTATCGTCTTTATTTGAACGGTTTAATTGAAGTTGGAACGGGGAATGTGAATAAAGCCGATTCTATTTTTGCGGTTCTGACGCATCAAGAATATTCAGCTGAGGATGTTTTGCCGGACGCTAAAATTGACCTTGCGGTCGCTGCCTGGCTGGAAAGAATCAAAATCTTGTATCAGAAGAACCCGAATCAGGCACTACAAAATCTGAAAAATTATTTGGTTCAGTTTCCTCTTTCTGAGCAGGACCCTTTTGTCCTTTATACTTACGGCTCTTTGTTGTTCCAAAATAAACAATATCAAGAAGCGGTAAAAACCTTGCTCCAACTCAAACAGCTTGCCATAACTCCGGAACTGGAACATAATGTTATTATCATGCTCGGCGACATTTGGTTTAATGCCAAAGTAACCGATAACGCAATTCAAAGTTATAACGATTATTTGAATCTGTATCCCCGAGGGAAATTCCGTGCGCATTCCATCTATAATTTAGCTCTGATTTATTATGACAATAAAAATTATGCGGAAGCGAGAGTACAATTGCAGAAACTGTCTCAAATGGAAGCTGATCCCGAAATTAGGGAAAAAGCGGATTACCTTTCGGCGGAAATTGATTTTTATCAAGCCGCATACAGTAAAGCTCTTCAGGGTTATAATAAAATTGCGGGAAAATTTATCAATCAGGTAAATCTGGATTACCGGCGGGCACAATGTTACTATTATTTGGAAGATTACGCAACCGCACTTTCTTATATCCAAAAGTTGGAAATAAATTCCGATAATGCCTATCAAATTTATATGCTGCAAGGGAACATATATTTCAACTTACTCCGTTACGCACAAGCACTGGATGCATACCGTTCGGCTTTGCAATCCGCCAAAGATGAAACGGAGAAAAAAGAAGTGAACAGCTACCTTGCTTTGACTTTATATCGGCTTCAGCGCTTTTCCGAAGCCAAAGATCTTTACCTTCAATTATCGTCCGAACCCGAATCTGCAAGCGCTTATTTATTAATGGCAGCTAAATCTTCCTATCATGCAAAAGATTATGAGCAGGCTCTTGTCCTGTTCAAAAAATATGTGCAGGAAAATCCCGAAGGTGAAAACACGAATTACGCGCTGGCGAATATTGCAAATATTTATTACAATCAGGGAGACTATGCTCGTGCTCTTCCCGTGTGGTTGGATTTATTGAATAAATATCAAAAAAATAAATATTTCACAGATGAAGAGCAGGCAATTCTGGCAAATGTCTTTACCGGATTGCAATGGGGTCTTCTTCAGTCTAAAGATCAACGCATCTTGGACGAAATCAATAATATGATAGACAGCTTTTCCTCCGAATATATCAAGTTTGAATTGGAATATTTACTTTTGAAAGTATATTACGGAACTGAAGAATGGAGCGATATTCTGCAGTTGGCAGATGAATTGAGAGCGGAATTTCCCCAGCGGGAAAATAATGAAATCAGACGCCTTGTTGCCGCATCTTTAGCCGGTTTGAACAGAACTGAAGAAGCGGATAGCGTCTATCGTCAAATTTTTGCTTTGGAACCCACTCCCGATATTCTTACCGAATGGGCTGAACTTCAACTAAAAACGGGAAATTACTCTTCCGCTTTAGCCAAACTTGAGCAGGCTTTTCTTACCGACAAAAAAGGTTTGCGCTTTGTTAAATTACTCAATGCGGCTTTGGATAACGCTCCTGACAGCGTGGAAGTATATTGGAAAAAGTATAGCGCAAAAGTCGATTCCCTACCTGACCAAGCTCGCTTCATTCTCCTAAAATCAAAATACTACAAATCAAACTGGCAAGAAGCCAAAAATTTAGCCGAAAATCTAATTCTGAACCCCGATTATGCCATTCGCTCCCAAGCGCAATTAATCTACGCAGTTTCACTTTATCGTTTGAAAGATTACGATAATGCCATTATGGAACTCTATCGCACCTGTTATCTTTATGCCCACTCACCTGAACTTGTATTAGAAGCCAAACGCTACCTCATTAAAGCATATTGGGAAACCAGTCGCATATCTGAAGCGAGAACGGTTCTGGAAGAAATCAGAGCAGATCTTTCCGCGGACGAAGCTGCCTCTTTTGACACTTTGCTAAATCAACAGCAACATTAACGATATGAAGAAAACCGTTTCCCTACTTTTATTGCTCACTATTTTCAGCCTGATTTTTGCTGCCGAAGAAGATTTACCCGATATTGAAATTACCGGTCCTTCTCAGTTAAAAAGCATTTTAGAGAAAAAAGGACTTTCGGGAAATTATCTGCGAATTCCTGATATAACCGATTCCCTGCCTCCTTTGTTACCTCCAATTCCCGCAGAAAAAACTGTTGTTCCTCTGCCCAAAAGACATTGGCTTTATGCAAAAGCAACGAGTAATTGGGATTATCAAACCTGTTTCTTGGCGGACAGTGTTTTGAGTTTGCCTTTGTTTTCGCGAATAGAACTGCAAAGATCTTCCCTTAAAAATGATTGGCGTCAGGTTATAGGCGGTTTGGATATTGGGCAGGAAACCGGATATTTAAGTTGGTCTGCCGGCTTTAATACCGTAAATTCCTCTTCTGATTTCATTCTTGATTACCAATCCGTAAATACTTTATTCTTAAATCTTAACTTTTCGCAACTGAAATTATTTTCCTCTCCCGCCAAGCTTTATTTAAAGGGAGAACTGCAAAACAACCGTTTTCAATATATTAATGAAACTGATGAATCCGACCTTTATCACTATAATCATCAAATTGGATTGAAAGGAAAATTAAGTCAGGGAGCGGAATATTTTATTGACGGCTATTATTCTTATCACACACCGGCATTAGCAATCGGTTTTAATTTTCCTGAAAGGGAATCTCCCGAAGCTTTTGATTTTGTCAAAAGCCTCGCTTTTTACCTTACTGATAACAAAGTTTGTCCCGCTGTTAACCTTTCCCAAAGGTTTTTCCTGCCGGCAAACAATACTTTGCATCTTTACCAAAAAGCCGAAATAAGCGTTCGTGATAACTACGATTTACTGTTGTCTCAACCTTGGCAAAAGCAAAGATCGGATGTCTTTTTTACCTTTCAACCTGTTAACGCTCATCTTGTTTGGGGAAAGCGTTTCGGGCTTCGGAACAATGCGCCGCTTGATTTTTACCTCGATATCGGGTTGAATTATCGCATGGACGATGCAGTTTACTGGCTTGAAAAAGCAGAAGACAGCCTGCCGATTGCCAAACCTCAAGATGTTTTAGAAGGTCTCGCCTCCTTGCAAGTTACCTATACGACCGGCTCAACGAAATTTAGTCAGGAAGTCGCTATCAGAAAAGATTATAAGGACGGCTTTAACGATGAAGAACTTCCTTACATTCCTTTGGTTACTCTTAAGACGGATTTTATGCACAGTTGGCAGGACTGGAGATTGATTGCTTCCTTTAATCAGTATTATCGCACGCAAGATGATTTGGACAATTTTCTGGAAGAAGCGCTTGAACTTAACGGACGCTTGGAATACGCTCTGCAAAAGGATTTGATTGTATGTATTGAAATGAATAATTTACTTTCCAAAAGCAAAACAATATTCAGAACCCTTCCTCAGGAACCGGCAACTATCGGTCTGAGTATTCATTACGGATTTTAATCAATCTGCTGCAGGTTTAAAATATTTTGCGCCCTTCCAACGCTTATGCAGCCAAAGCCATTGTTCCGGATAACGGCGAATCTTCTCCTCTAAAATCTCATTCATCTCTTTCAGCAAATGAAGCATATTTTCTTCCGTATCCGCCAAAGGTGCGGGGTCTATCATCTTTTCAAATTGGAAACATATATTTTCATCTTTATCGCGAAAAGCAAAAGCAGGCACAATCGGAATTTTGTATTTTAGCGCAATTTTTGCCGTTCCCTTCCATACCGAAGCCGGCTTGCCCAAAAAATCCGTCAAAATACCATGCCTGCCGGCATCCTGATCAATGAGAATACCGATAGCATCATTATGCTTAGTGTGTTCCAAAATGCCTCGTAAAGCCTGATTCATATTAATTATACTGCAACCGGTGCTACATCTTATTGCATTAGTATAATCATCAAATTTATGATTGCGCTGGCGCTTTACAATCACTGCCATCCCAAATCCCGCCATAGGTAAAACGCGACAGGACGCTTCCCAATCTCCGAAATGACCCGCTGCTAAAAGCACACCCTTTTTCCGTGCCAACGCTTCTTCCAGATTTTCTTTGTGCTCAAAACGCGAACGACGGTATAAGTCTTCCGCTTTAGTCAGATAAATATTATAGACATTTAAGCCTAAATTGCGATAAACTTGCCGCACCAATTGCTTTATTTCAGCCTTGCTCATAATGGGAAAAACTTCCGCAATTTGGCTTTCTGCCACTTTTCTCCTGATGCCGATTCGGAAACCTATCGCATCAAATAAGAACAAAACTATCGTCTTCCTCACTTTGGCGGGAAACAATTTCAATATGGCTAAAGCAGCGATAAACAGAACATATTCCGCTTCGTTTTGCAATTCTTTTTTCAGCTTCATAAACTTTGCATCCAATAACTGCCTTCTTTTGTCAATCTTTTTGATGTTTTGACTATTCATATCCCTTTTGTAGCAGCTACTAAAAAGAGTTACTCATAGCATAATAAACTGTATTCCGTTATTATGAGTGACCTTTATTTATTGTTTTATTCAGCTTTTCCCTTCCTTAAGTTCAAAAGCATAGCAAGAGTATATCAAATGTATATCAAAAGTATGTTAAATGTATAGAAATCAACATTTGATATATATTGGATACACATTTGATCTATATTTGTCATAGATTTGTTATTAAGACGGGAAAAAGTTAATAAAGATGAGGAGATGAAGTTGATTTCTTATTAATTTATTGATAATAAGATAATTATGAAAAGGAGATTAAGACTTTTAGGGGGAAGTTTTTGAAATTTGCAATTTTGTTTTCCTGGATTTTCAAAAATTTTACGTTAGAATTTTCAAAGATAAGAAGGTGGTTCTTGTATTAGCGCATTCAATTTTTAGCAGAGAATTCAATTGACAAAAAGGACGGTTAAGAAATGTTGCCTAAATAAGGAAAATAAGAGGATTGAACAGAGGTTCAGATGGTATTATACACCGTATTGTTGATCTTGCATGTCATTATTTGCGTGGCATTGGTTTTGGTAATCTTGGCGCAGACCTCCAAAGGCGGATTGGATCCCACTTTGGGTGGTGCTGCCGTAAATGTTTTCGGCGGCAGCGGTGCTTCCAATTTTCTCAAAAAATGGACGCAATACTTGGGTGCGGCATTTCTGGTTTCCTGCCTGCTTTTGGCTTTTGTAGTCAAGAATATGAAAACTACCAATAAGACTACCGAATTGCAAAAGCGGATAAATACGGAAGCTCCGCTCAAGAAATAGCTTTTTGCCATCAGTCAAATAAAATATAAATTGGAATAAGAGCAGAAGTGGTGGAACTGGCAGACACGCAAGACTAAGGATCTTGTGCCTGTAAAGGGTGTGCGGGTTCGAGTCCCGCCTTCTGCACCAATTTTTTCTCTTCTCGAATTTTCCTCTATCAGTCAAATCTTTGTATTTTCTCAAGCATACAATTGCGCCAAATTGACAATTACTTCTGCGCCCTTTTGTAGAGCGATGACAGGTATCCATTCCAGTTTTGAATGATACATTAATCCGCCGGCGAAAATATTGGGTGTAGGGATGCCCATATAACATAATCTGGCACCGTCCGTTCCGCCTCTGATTGCATTGTGAATTATGTCAATTCCCGCTTCGCGATATGCCTGCTCTGCTTTTTGTAAAATTTCGGGATGATCTTTTAGGATAAAATACATATTTTGGTAGGAATTTGCCGCTTTTATATTGATGTCTAAGCCCGGATAACGGATGAGAAACAGGTTTTTCAATTGTTCCAAATAATTCAGCCTTTGCCGATTCCGCTCAGGAGCAAAATCTCGCAAAATAAAATCAAGAGCGGAATTGTTCTCATCACCCGCAATGTTACCTAAATGATAAAACCCTTCTCGTTTTTCCGTATGCTCCGGAGTTTCCCATTCAGGTAAAGCTGCAAAAAAATGTGCTGCAATTGCGCCCGCATTTAACATAATATTTTTAGCGCTTCCCGGATGGACATTACGCCCGGTAAAGGTTATTTTCACGCTCCAGGCATCAAAACACTCGGCTTCCAATTCGCCAATTTCTCCGCCGTCAATAGTATATGCTACCGGTGCAACTTTGGCACGATTGATGGCTTCAACTCCGCGACCAGTTTCTTCATCGGGAGTGAAGACGATTTTTAGTTCCGGATGGCGCTTCTCCGGATGAGAGATAAGCCAAGAACAAGCTGCCATAATTTCTGCAACTCCGGCTTTATCATCCGCTCCCAAAAGGGTTAAACCTGAAGCGGTAATAATGTCTTCTCCGACGAATTTTGTAAGCTCGGGACTGTTTTGAGGTGAAAGAATCAAATTCGGATCATCGGCAAAAGTGATGACTTCGCCTTGATAATTCGGGTGAATAACGGGTTTAACATTTTCTCCGCTTTCCGAAGGACTGGTATCCAAATGCGCAATAAAACTAATCGGCGGTTTTGTTACCCCGTTTGAAGCGGGCAAAGTTGCATAAACATAACCGTGCTCATCCTGCTCCGCATCAGTAATTCCCAATTCCAGAAGGTCGGCAACAACGATTTTTCCTAACTGCAACTGCTCCTTTGTGGAAGGAAGCGTCTCGGAAGCAGGATCAGACTTGCTGTTAATTTTTACATACTTAAGAAAGTAGTTCAGGGCATTACTTTTTAATTCTTCTTGCCAAGATGCGTTCATTTTTCACCTCTGTTTATTTTAAAAGTTCGGGATTTAATTTTTCTTCAGGATAGCGGACATCCATTAAATAAAGCCCTTGCGGCGGTGCAGGAAAGATTAATGTCTGACGTGCCTGTTTTTGCTGAAGCCATGTTTCCACGATAGAAGGTTCAAGGTCAAAGTGACCGATGTTGACTAACGCTCCGACAATCCTGCGCACCATATTATGCAAAAAGCGGTCTGCCCTGATCGTGTAAATATAGCGGTCCTGATAAATTTCAAAATCGGATTGGACGACGGTGCAGACATGATCCGGAACTGCAGGATTTTCTTTACTGAAAGAACTGAAATCATGCGTTCCCAAAAAGAAAGGAGCAGCCTTTTGCATAAGTTCAATCCTAATTTTTTTGCGGGGAAAACTGCCTTCATAAAGACGGTTGAAGGGAGTAGGCTTCAGCGTGATTATATATTGATAGCAGCGTTCCATGGCATCATAACGAGCGTGAAAATCGGGCGGGACGGGAATTATTTTGAGGATTTGCACATCCGGTGGGAGAAAACGCTTCAGACCTTTTTGCATTTGTTCAGCCGTAGCAGTTCCGCGATAATCAAAATGAGCGTATTGGCCCCATGCGTGGACTCCTGCATCGGTGCGCCCGGAACCGGTAACAGGAGTTTTATGTCCGCTGAATTCATATAAGGCTTTCTGCAAAACTGATTGCACAGTCCTTTGATGTTTTTGCATCTGCCAACCGCCAAAATCGGTTCCGTCATAAGCAACTTTCATTAAAAACCTTTGTGCAGTCATGTTTTATTCCCTTTTGCGCTCTAAAATATCAGCATTAAAATCAGCAATGTAAGAAATAAGCAGCCCCAAATATTGCTTTTATTCAAAAATGAGGGGCTAATATATTGTTTTGTCAAAAGCTCTTCCGTCTCTTTTTGAATTTGCTCGCGGTCCTTCCAATTCTCGCTGATTGCTTCCAAAATAGCGGGAATCAATCCTTTAGGTGTCTCTTGGGAATCTGCGGAAGGTGATTTTCTGCTTTGGTAATAATGAGTGAACTGCTTAACATAAAGTATGGTGGAAAGACAAAAAAAAGCTGCAGAATTGAAATATTTGGATTTGAGCAGAGGCTGCAAATCTCCCAGTAATCTGTCTACGGATAAACTTGCGGTAAAATATACAACCAGCAGAGAGAGAATTATCAGACGCAGCAGAAAAATAATCATAGCGGGATAAGGGACGGAAAAAAGAAGAGCAAAAAGTGCATAAGCTGCAAAAAAAGGCAACAGGAGACGCAAACTCTTTAGGACAAAAGGCATTATTCGATACGACAACATCAAATATGTGATGCAGATTATCAACAAAATCAACAATTTCTGAAGGGGAACTATAACCGCACAAACCGAACCGGTAATCAGGACTGCTAATTTGAGCCAGAAATTTTGTTTTACGAAAAGATTGGTATCATCAAGAGCAGACATGCAGTCTATTCGGGTTTTTGGGGTTTGATGATTTCAGGTTTTAGCGAATCGGGCATTGTTTCTTGATTTATCGGCTTCTCTTCAAATTTCAAATCACTCGGGATAATATCTTTCTTTTCTTCTTCGGGGATAAGATTAAGAGAGTCTGAAGGCAGGTTTTGGGATAGAGAATCAGGCGGAAAAATTTCTTTCAGTGAATCCGGTAAAGCATGTTCCGTCAGTAAAGTATCTTCTTCTACGGATTTGAATAAGTATTTTTTACCGTCGTAAAAGCGTAAGGTCATCTTCCCGAAATCGTTGTCCCGCGAAATTTGCAAAACTTCGTGAAAATACGGTGCTGCTTTGGTGGTATCAGCTTCCTGCGTTAAATAAAACCAACCCAAAACGAAATTTGCCCTTGCTCGGAGTTCTTGATAATCGGAATTGGCAAATTTTTGCAAAAGAATGAGAGCGGAATCAGGCTCTGTTTCAATTTTCCCTAAAGCGTAATCCAATTCTTGTTCTGCCTTATCAAAATCAAGATCGACTATGCGAACCGGCTTCCCTTCCAGCATTAATTTCAAGGCATGAGTGTATTTGCTGTTCGGATAGATTTCATTCATTTCATTGTAACGCTGACGCAGAAGCGTGGTATCGGGACGGATTTTTTGCCGTAAAGAAGCGTCGGCAAACATGGCATAGGGAATATATTCCGTTTCCAGACTGTCTCTGATTGCAATTAATTTGGTGATAGTTTCATTAAGAACTTTGCTTTCAGACCTGTATTGCGCCAGCAATTGATTAACGCTGTCCGAAACGGATATTTGATTCCTTAAAATCGGTGCGGGTTTTGGCGTTTCTGTATTTTGATTTGGAGATTGAGTAAATTGCAATGAATCATAAGCCGAAACTTCTGTTTGTAAAGATAAAGAATCAGGTGGAAATGACATTTGCTGATTTAGAGTGGTGGTATCCGGTGCGGAGATAGTTTCTGCTTTTGCTTTTAAGGTATCGCTTATGACGACCAGAGAATCCAATTTTTGGATTAACAGCGTATTTTGCGTCAGCAAAGAATCTATTTTTTGAGATAATTCTGTCGGAGTGCGTAAAATCCTTTGGTAGACTGAATTAACGGAATCAGGCTCATTCAGCACAAGATAATATTTTTCTTCCAATTCCAGTTTTTTATCAATAAAGGCACGAGCTCCATCACTGAGTTTGAGATTTTGATTTTGCTTAATCAGATTTAATGCTTCCAGCTTATCATTTGCTGCAGAGACAAAAGGTGAGGAAGTATACTCGGTTCGAACTTTTCCGTAATACTCAGTTGCTTTATCAAGGTCATGTTTTTTGTAGTAATAATAATCTCCCAACCAATATGCAGCTTCAGCGGAATAAAGAGTGCGGCTGTTATTTTTGATAATTTTAGTTAATTGCTCCACTCCCTGCTCTTCGTTTTCCAAATGCAAATTAATTCTGCCGATAAGAAGATTGGTTGCCGTAACAGTTTCCGGTCTATATTCATTTTTAAGCAATTTTTTAGCTACAGCAAGGCTTTTTTGATAATCTTGCAGGTAGAAAAGATTTAGGGCAATGTAATATTCGGCGTCCAATTTTATTTGTCTCGCAATACCGCGATAAGAAACCACGCGCTGGAACTGAATAAGAGAATTTTGATAATCATTTTGAGCAAAATAATTTTTCCCGTTCAAAAATAAAGCTTCTTTGGCGGCTACCGATTTCGGATAATCGGTAAGGACTTTTTGCAGCCAGATTTGAGCTTGCGGAAAATCCTTATCCTGAATGGCAAAATCGGCTAAAAGAAGCAAGGCTTGAGGATGCCATTTCGCTTTAGAAAGGTCATGAATAAATTTTGTTAGAATACTGACAGCTTCATCAGGTTGATTAATTTCCCTGTCAATGCGTGCAATATAAAATATTGCTTCCGGCACATAAGGACTTTCGGGGAAATTATTTATCAAGCTGTTAAACTGATCTTTTGCCTGATAAATGCTGTTCCCTTTGTAGTAAAGTGATTGAGCTAAAATGAATAAAGCGTCGTCAACTTGCTTGCTGTTTTTTTTCTCTGTTAAAATATATCCGCACTTTTTTATCGCTTTCGTATATTCATCAACGGCTTGGGGAGAAGGTCTGCCGTCTTGCGTTAATGGTCTTTTGCGTGCGGACTTAAAATATTTCTTTGCATTGTAAAGAGAGTTGTCATAGCTGCAGCTTGAGATAACTAAGACTGATACGGTAAAAATTAAGAGCAGGATTGTTTGGGTTCGGCTTTTCATTTGTGGCTTCTTATTTTATGTGCACATAATCGCTGACTATATCAGCCAAACTATGTTCTTTCAGATAGGATTTCAGTTGATTTAAATCCGCGGACATTTCCCTGTCATGATGAAGAGGTTTAACTATTTTACGCAGCTGCTTCCTAACAGCTTCAAGAGCGGGAGAAGAAGGAAGCTTGCGATAATCCAATGCTTGCAATGCTATCATTAATTCAATAGCTAAAACCGTGTTCACATTTTCCACCACTTCCAAAGCTTTATTGGCAGAGATTGAGCCCATGCTGACATGGTCTTCCTGATTGGCGGAAGTGGGTATGGAATCCACCGATGCAGGATGAGCCAAAACTTTATTTTCCGAAACGGCAGCAGCGGCTGTAAGTTGAGTTATCATAAATCCGGAATCCAAGCCCGGTCTGGATGCCAAGAAAGGAGGCAATCCTCTATTTAGTGCCGGATTTAACATTTGTTCAATCCTTCGTTCCGAAATTGACCCCAATTCCGAAACCGCTATTGCTAAGGTGTCTAATGCGATTGCCAAAGGCTCTCCGTGAAAATTTCCCCCTGAAATAACTTTCTTTTCTTTGGGAAAGATTAAAGGATTATCGGTAGCGGAATTTATTTCAGTTGCCAAAGTCTTTCTCACATAAGCTAAAGCGTCTCTAACCGCACCGTGAACTTGCGGAGTGCAGCGTAAAGAATACGGGTCCTGAACTTGGTCGCAATTTATGTGGGAAGCTCTTAAAGGACTGTGTTTTAATAAAGCTTTCAGATTTGCCGCACTTGCTGATTGTCCTTGGTGCGGTCTCAATTTGTGAATAAGCGGATCAAAAGCTGCAGGTGTTCCCAATAATGCATCAACAGTCATGGCTGCTATTATGTCCGCACTTTTTGCCAGTTCTTCAGCTTCCAGCAAAGTAAGAACACCTATTGCAGTCATTACTTGAGTGCCGTTATTTAGTGCCAAACCTTCTTTTGCGGATAAAGTGACAGGTTTGATTCCGGCTTTGGCTAAAGCTTCAGCACCGGATATTATTTGTTCATTAAATTCTGCTTTCCCTCTGCCAATCAAAACTAACGCAAGATGTGATAACGGAGAAAGGTCACCGCTGGCACCGACTGAACCCTTTCTCGGAATAACGGGATGGACTTTTTTGTTCAATAGTTCAAGCAGTGTCTGAAGTGTTTCTAACTTTATTCCGGAATATCCTTTTGCCAAAACATTGGCTCTTAAAAGCATAATGGCGCGTGTTTGTTCTTTGCTATAAGGCTGGCCGACATTTATGGCATGGCTCTTGATCAGATTTTCCTGCAATTCGTCCAAATGTTTGGGCGAAATTTTTACATTGCTGAATTTACCGAAGCCTGTAGTAAGGCCGTAAACTGTTTTGCCTTCACTAATGATTTCTTCCACATAAGCTCTGCAAAGTTCCACATTTTTTCGTGCTTGGGCTGTCAGCCTGACCGGTATTTCTTTACAGGCTACAGCTTTTATATCTTCACAAGTTAAACTGTTTCCGTCAATTTCCAGATAATTCATTATCATTCTCCGCGTAATAAAATCATACTTTTTTGTGCTTGGAAAAGCCTTGTTCTATAAAAAGTTCTATTAAATCGGCTGCTGCCAAAACGGGAGTTGTTTCTCCCGCTAAGATTTTTTGCTTATAAGCTTCATAGTTTTGATTGATAACGGAATTGCTGAAAAACAAATTGTGCAATTCTTCCTTCAGCAAAGTATCCAGCCACTCCAATTGCTGCTGCTTTCTTCTTTGCGGGAAAATTCCGTTGTTTTTTGTGATCCTGACAAATTCGTTAATTTTATCCCATATAAGCTGAATATTATAACCCGTTAGAGCGGAACAAGTTAAAGCAACCGTTTTCCAACCTTCGGTAAGAGGTTGAAGATAGGGCAAAATCTGATTAATTTCAGCTTTGGCAGCTTCCGCTTTTTGCAGATTATCACCGTCCGCTTTATTAATTACAATCAAATCCGCCAGCTCAATCACTCCTTTTTTTATGTCCTGCAATTCATCTCCGGCACCGGTGATTTGCAACAAAAGGAAGAAATCTACCATTGACCTGACTGTAATTTCGGATTGGCCAACACCCACCGTTTCAACTAAAATAACATCATAACCTGCAGCTTCACAAGCAATTATAGTTTCTCTCGTTTTTCTGGCAACTCCGCCCAGAATTCCAGAAGCAGGAGAAGGACGAATGAAACTGTTTTCCATTCTGGCCAAATTTTCCATTCTGGTTTTATCTCCCAAAATGCTACCTTTGGAAATAGAACTGCTGGGATCAATCGCCAAAACCGCAACTTTATGATTTTGCCTGATGAGCAGAAGTCCCAAAGCTTCAATAAAAGTGCTTTTGCCTGCACCCGGGACACCGGTAACGCCAATCCGAACAGAATTTCCGGAATAGGGAAGAAGCTTTTTCACAAGTTCCTGTGCGGGAAGAAAGTGCTTTGGCGCATTACTTTCCAACAATGTAATAGCTTTGGAAAGAACGGTTCTGTCGTTTGCCAAGACACCTTTCATCAAATCATCTAAATTGTAAGATACAGGAGTTTTTGCAGCAGGAGATTTATGCAAATCAGTTTTCTTTCTTTTGTCTGCAGTTTTGCCGGAGACGATTCTGGAAGCAAAAGCTTTGCCTGCTTGGTCGGGCGTCCATTCCGGCAAGCGAAAAGACTTTTTCCTGCCGGATTTGTTCATTGCTCCAAACCGTATTTGGCAAATAATTCGTGCATAATCAAAGTTGCCGCTTCCGGAAGTTTGGTTCCGGGACCGAAAATTGCAGCTGCACCGTTTGCTTTCAAGAAATCGTAATCTTGCGGAGGAATAACACCGCCCACGACAATCATGATATCGTCTCTGCCGAGTTTTTTCAGTTCCTGCACTAATTGTGGCAAAAGCGTTTTGTGTCCGCCGGCTAAAGAGCTCATACCTATGATGTGGACATCGTTTTCCACTGCTTGTCTTGCCGTTTCTTCAGGAGTTTGGAACAAAGGTCCCACATCCACGTCAAAACCCATATCCGCATAAGCAGTACTGACTACTTTTGCTCCTCTGTCGTGACCGTCCTGACCCATTTTGGCGATTAAAATACGCGGTCTTCTGCCTTCCCGGACAGCAAATTTATCCGTTAAAGCTCGGACTTGTTCAATCTCATTCATGCGTCCATACTCACTTTTGTATACATTAGTAATTAATTTGGTTTGTGCCTGATGTCTGCCGAAAACTTTTTCCAGGGCATAGGAAATTTCACCCAAAGTAGCTCTTTCCCGTGCTGCTGATATTGATAATTCCAATAAATTTCCTTCACCCGTTTCGGCACACTTGGTTAAAGCGTCAAGAGCAGCTTGAACTTTGGCTTCATTTCTTTGGCTTTTCAATTGTTGCAGACGAGCAATTTGCGCTTCCCGTACTGCTGCATTATCCACTTCCAAAATATCAATGGGAACTTCTTCCGGCAGACGGTATTTATTAACTCCGACGATAGTTTCCAAGCCTGAATCAATCATAGCTTGACGACGAGCGCTTGCTTCTTCGATTCTCATATTGGGAAGGCCGCTTTCAATCGCTTTTGCCATTCCTCCCAATTTCTCAACTTCCATAATGTGCGCCCAAGCTTTTTTCATTAATTCATAAGTGAGAGTTTCCACATACCAACTTCCACCCCAGGGGTCAATCACTTTACAGATGCCTGTTTCGTGCTGTAAATACAATTGAGTGTTGCGTGCAATTCTGGCGGAAAAATCAGTCGGAAGAGCAATTGCTTCGTCCAAAGAATTAGTATGCAGAGATTGAGTGTGTCCCATAGCGGCTGCCAAAGCTTCTAAACAAGTGCGGGTGACATTGTTGAAAGGATCTTGCTCGGTTAAACTCCAACCGCTTGTCTGAGAATGTGTTCTCAAAGCCAGAGATTTGGGATTTTGGGGATGAAAGTTATTAACGATTTTTGCCCAGAGAACTCGCGCTCCGCGTAATTTGGCGACTTCCATAAAATAGTTCATTCCTTCCGCCCAAAAGAAAGACAGCCGGGGAGCGAAAACATCTATATCAATGCCTGCTTTTAGTCCTGTGCGAATGTATTCCCAGCCGTCTGCCAAAGTATATGCCATTTCCAAATCCGCAGTGGCACCTGCTTCTTGCATATGGTAACCGGAAATGCTTATGCTATTGAACTTTGGCATATTTTTGGCAGTGTAAGCAAAAATATCGGCGATAATTCTTAGGCTCGGTTCCGGCGGATAAATATATGTATTACGCACCATGTATTCTTTCAAGATGTCGTTTTGAATAGTGCCGTTTAACTGTTCAGGTTTCACACCTTGTTCTTCTGCTGCCACGATGTAAAAAGCCATTATGGGAAGGACTGCACCGTTCATTGTCATTGAAACCGACATTTGATCAAGCGGAATACCGTCAAAAAGAATTTTCATATCCAGCACGGAATCAACTGCCACACCGGCTTTTCCTACATCACTAACCACGCGCGGGTGGTCACTGTCGTAACCGCGATGGGTAGGTAAATCAAAAGCGATGGAAAGACCTTTTTGTCCCATAGCCAAGTTTCTGCGGTAAAAAGCATTACTTTCTTCGGCAGTGGAAAAACCTGCATACTGTCTGATGGTCCATGGTCTTTGCACATACATGGTAGCATAAGGTCCTCTCAAAAAAGGCGGTAAACCTGATAAATAATGCAAAAGCGGGTTATCTATTACATCCTCGGAAGCGTATAAAGGCTTAACATTAATCTGCTCATTTGTGTTCCAGAGCAATTTTTCAAAATCTTGCCGAGCTTGCTGTTCAACCTGTTTTTTATATTTTTGCCAATCAGGAGAGGAAGCTGCGAAATCAGGTTTGATTTTTGTCAAATCAGGTTTCATAATTCCACCCCCATAAGATTGGCAATTTCAGTCAAGGTTTCATACGCATTGGCTTTAAGATGAATAAAACAGTTAACGCCTTGTGTCTTATAAGTTTCAACCATATCTTGAGGATAACCTGCCAAAATGAAAATCATTTCCGATTGTTTTGACCTGATTTGAGAAATTAGCTGCGGCACCAGTTCCGGATAAGTATCATCGGTGGAGCAAATGCAAACAGCTTTCACCTTTGCTTTCAAAACCGCATCAACCGCATCATGAACCGTAGCAAAGCCGTCATTATTGATAACTTCAAAACCGCCTGCCTGCAGAAAATTTACGGAAAAATCGGCTCTGGCTTTATGTTGAGACAAGGGACCCATATTGGCGAGGAAGATTGAAACCGCTTTTTTATTTTTTTGCTTGCAAGCAGTGATTTTTCCGCGCAGATTTTCTATATGTGCAGTAACGCGGAAATTGGGAAGAGGTGTTATTTTCTCCTGTTTTTCATTTTGCGTTAAAGCGGAGAAGATCTCTTCCAAAGTAGCTTGAGCTTGCCAGGCAACCGCAATATCATCAATTAATTCTGCGGAATTTGACGCAGCTTGAATTTTTGCCAAGAGGGAAGGAAGTTCCTTTCTTTCTTTTTGCAGCAAAGCTTGCAGGTTTTTCAGACGGAGCGTGTTTTGGCTTTCGTAATCGGGAGGCGAATAATCCACAGGCTGTTCTTCCGGATTGGCATACATATTAACGCCCACAAAAATATCTTTGCGTCTGTCCGCATTCTCAATCCGCTCATTGGCAGTTTTAATGATTTCAGACTGAATATTTCCCGCTTTCAAGGTATTGTAAAAACCGCCCCCAGCTTCTATTTCCTGAAGTTTCAGCCAAGCTTTTTCCGCCAATTGTGAAGTTATAACTTCTACATAATAGCTTCCGCCTGCGGGATCAATTACCTTATCCAAATGAGCTTCTTGCTGTAAAATTATTTGCTGATTGCGTGCTAAGCGTCTGGAAAATTCGTCAGCGGGCTTCACTACGCAATCGAAAGGCAAAACTTCTATGCTGTCCAACCCGCCAATAATGCCGGAAAAGCTTTCCGTTGCAGTTCTTAAAAGATTGACATAGGGGTCGTAATATGTTTTGTTAAAGCCGGCAGTTACCCCGTGAATCCAAATTTCCGCATTTTCACGAGGAACGCCAAAAGCTTCCAATAAGGCGGTAACAAGCATTCTGGCGGCTCTGATTTTGGCAATTTCCAAGAATAAATTCGGTCCGATAGAAAGGTTAAGCTGCAGATGGGAAGCGGCTTTGGTGGCACTTATACCTTTTTCCGTCAACATTTGCATATATTCTGAAAGGGAAGCAAGAGCATAAGCCAATTCCTGAACTGCATTACAGCCGGCATTGCCGTAAACCGAAGCATTGATTAAAATTGTTCTTAAACCGGGAGCATTTTGTTCAGCCCATTCTGTCATCAGATAAATATGCTGAAAAGCTGTCTCTTTGGAAAGCGGCGATTCTCCCTTTGTTACCAGTTCGGCAAAGAAATCAAAACCGAGGCAGCCTTCTAATTTTTCACAGGCAAAATTGTTGGTCTTAAGAAAAGTAATGAGAGCTTCCAAAATCGGCAAAGAAGCATAACCGCCGTTTAGGAACAAAGGAACGGCACTGAGGTCAACATCTTTTAACAAATTTGCCAGGTCATCTAAGGTTGATAGGCAGACTCCGTCTTCATCAAAAGATGAGGCAGAAAAGTTTTTCCCGCATTTAGCGGAGCTTGCCATCTTGATATTGACGGAATTTAACCCGCGATTGAGTTCATCCAATAAAATGCGATTAGCGGCAACGGGATCGCTGATGTCAATAGCCTGCGCTATTTTCCAACCGTATGGCAAATGACCTGCAGGGTGGTAACCACGTTGAAAATAAGGTTGACCGGGAAGGGATTTTAGGTGAGGTATATTTTCCGTATCTTCATATCTGTAAATTGGTTGCAAATCAATACCTTCATAAGTTTTCGTAATCATGGCTTTAGAGAAGGGGACACCTTTCAGATTTTGTTCCACAGCTTTCAGCCATTCTTCCCAAGTTGGAAGCGGAAATTCTTTTTCCAAATCCAATTCATCAGTCAGATGGTTATCTTTATCCATCCGCTTTCTCCTTTATCTTATTTTTTATGAAAATTTATTCTCTTAACTGATATCAGAACAGTCACTCTTTCAAATACAGTATTATCTCTATACTTTTAACCATTATATCCATAATGATAAATCAGGCAAGTATTTTTTAATTTAGTCATTTTTCCTGTATATCCACGCCGTATCCACCCCGAGTCCACCCCGACTAAGTCGGCGTGGACTCGGGGTGGATACGGCGTGGATATTAAGATTAAATTTATAAAAAAGAGGGGAAAAATTAAGAAAAAAATAGGAGCATAACGGTTTTATGGTTTCATAGCTACAATACGAAAGAAAAGATTCCCGGCTTTTATTCTTATCGGTGGTTCTAAATAATTTGATATTGACGAATTATGACATAGCAAGAAAATGATTTTTCATAATCATGGAATTGAGGTAAAAGATGCGTTATGATGTGATTATTATCGGTGCCGGACCGGCCGGATTGACTGCTGCAATTTACGCTGCCCGTAGCGGAATGCACACTTTGGTGATGGAAAAATCCGTTATTGGCGGAAAAATTACTCTCACTGAAGAAGTGGAAAATTATCCCGGTTTTGAAGAAGGCATTGGCGGATTTGATTTAACGGAAAAGATGCAAAAGCAAGCAATTCGTTTCGGAACTGAGTTTTTGACGAAAGAAGTAACGGAAATCGGCTTAGAAGGAGGTTGCAAAATAATCGGGACGCATGATGCCAACTATCGTGCCAAAAGCATAATATTTTGTGCCGGTGCCTATCCGCGCAGGTTGAATGTTCCCGGAGAGGAAAAGCTTACCGGAAGGGGAGTTTCGTATTGTGCTACTTGTGACGGCGCTCTTTATAAGGGAAAAACCGTTGCAGTTATAGGCGGAGGTGATTCTGCCATTGAGGAAGCGATGTTTTTATCCCGTTTTGCGGATAAAGTTTATATCATTCATCGTAGGGATACTCTCAGAGCGCAATACATCATTCAGCAAAGAGCTTTCAAAAATCCTAAGCTGGAATTTGTTTGGGATTCCGTTCCGCAAGAAATTAAGGGCGAAAATAAAGTTGAAGGGATTGAAATTTACAATCGGAAAACGGACAAAATAAATCTGCTGCATGTAGACGGCGTCTTCATTTATGTAGGTATGCTACCGAATACAGGTTTACTGGAATCCAAAGTTGAGCTTGATTCCGCCGGTTTTATCATTACGGATGAATACATGCAAACAAACATACCGGGAGTTTTTGCCGCAGGTGATATTCGCAGTAAAATTTTACGGCAAGTTATTACTGCTGCCGCCGACGGTGCAATTGCGGCCTGGAGTTCTGAAAAATGGGTGACCGAACATGAAGATGAATTTGGAGCTGAAATATGATTTCCAGTAAGGATATTCGTCAGCAATTTATAGATTTTTTTATCCAAAAGGGTCATACTTTTGTTCCTTCTTCTCCCGTAATTCCGCAGGACGATCCCACCCTTCTTTTCACGAATGCGGGGATGAATCAATTTAAGAGTATATTTTTGGGTCTGAAAGAACCGGATTTTCCGCGTGCGGTGAACAGCCAAAAATGCATTCGTGCCGGAGGAAAACATAACGATTTGGAAGAAGTGGGCAAAGACGGTTACCATCATACTTTTTTTGAAATGCTCGGCAATTGGTCTTTTGGCGATTACTACAAAAAAGAAGCGATAGTGTGGGCATGGGAACTTTTAACGGAAATATGGAAAATCCCAAAAGAGAAATTATATGCGACTGTCCATCATTCTGATAAGGAAGCATACGAAATTTGGCTCAAAGACACTGATATTGAGCCTTCGCATGTCAGTTTTCATGGTGATAAAGATAATTTTTGGGAAATGGGGGAGACAGGACCCTGCGGACCTTGTTCAGAAATTCATATAGACCGGGGAGAGGGTTTTTGTGACAAAGTCGGAACCGAAGGTCATGTTTGCGGTGTGAATGCAGGCTGCGCAAGATTTATTGAACTTTGGAATCTGGTCTTTATTCAATACAACAGAGACGAAGCAGGAAAATTACATAATCTGAAGCATAAATATGTGGACACCGGGGCAGGTCTGGAACGGATTTGTCAAGTTTTGCAGGGTCAAGTTTCCAATTATCATACAGACCTTTTTCTGCCTTTACTGGAAAAAATAACTGAACTGACCGGAGTTCCTTATAGTTCTGATGACGGAATGTCTCACAGAGTTATTACTGATCATGTTCGTTGCCTGTGTTTTGCTTTAGCGGACGGAGGTTTCCCTTCCAATGAAGGTAGGGGATATGTTTTGCGTCGCATTTTAAGAAGAGCAGCACGGCACGGTCATTTGTTGGGCATGCATGAGCCTTTTTTGTATAAATTGGTCGATACCGTAATTGAAATTATGGGTCATCACTATCAGGAATTAACGGAGAAAAGGCAATATATAAAAGCCGTTATTAAAGCGGAAGAAGAGCGTTTTAATCAGACTTTGGACATAGGTTTGGAGAAATTTAACGAGGTTATCCAAAAACTGCAAGGTGACACAATATCCGGCAAAGATGCATTTTTGCTGTATGATACTTATGGATTCCCGCTTGATTTGACTGCTCTCATGGCAGAAGAAAAAGGTTTAAAAATTGATACTGGCGGTTTCGAAGAAGAAATGGAAAAGCAAAAACAGCGCGCTCGCCAAGGGAGTAATTTCAAAGCCGATAATCTACAGCTTAATTGGATTGAACTTTTGCCAAATCAGGAAACGGAATTTGTGGGCTATGAACATAACAAAGTTCGCACCCATATTTCAAAATACTGCCTGCTTGAAAATGACGATATTTGCGTCCAATTGGAGCATACACCTTTTTATGCGGAAGCCGGAGGTCAGGTTGCCGATGTCGGTAAAATTTTTAACGAAGAATTATCAATCATCGTAACTGATGTGAAAAAGATGAACGGCAGCATTGTCCATTACGGAAAGCTGGAATTCGGTTTGCCGGATTCGCAAGAAGTTATTGCGGAAATTTATCTTGTAAGGCGAAAAAGGATTGCGCGCAATCATACTGTTACTCACTTATTGCACAAAGCCTTACGCTCAGTTTTGGGTGAGCATGTTCAGCAAAAAGGTTCACTTGTGGCACCGGAATATTTGCGTTTTGATTTTGCACATTTTGAAGCTGTTTCACATCAAGATTTGAGAAAAATTGAGCAAATAGTCAATGAGCAAATTCGCAATAATCTTCCCGTCAATACGCAAATTATGACTTTGGAAGAAGCCCGAAGAAATGGTGCAATGGCTTTATTCGGAGAAAAATATGGTGATAGAGTAAGAGTTGTAAGCGTAGAGGGATTTTCCAAAGAATTATGCGGTGGAACACATGTTCAGGCAACAGGTGAAATCGGCATTTTCAAAATTATGTCTGAAACTTCTTCAGCTGCAGGAATTAGAAGAATTGAAGCAGTAACCGGCGATACGGCAGAAAATTGGATTTATGAATTGCAGGATAAATTGGCGCTGATTGCCCAAAAACTTAATACTCCCGAAAATAAGTTGTCGGAAAAAGTAGCACAAATTCTGGAACTACAAAAAGAGCTCGAATCACAATTAGCAGAATATGAAGAGCAAAAAGTTAAGGATACGGCAGCAAAATTAATCCGAACAAGCATTCCCATTAAAGACGGTAAATTAATTCTGGCAAAAGTCAATGCTGCTTCCAAAGATGAATTGAGAAAATTAGGCGATAAAATAAAAGCTATTGAACCGGATTGCATTTCCGCACTTTTTGCCGTAATAGATAATGAAATAGTCATCAATGTGGCTGTCGGTAAAGATTTATTGCCAAAATACAAAGCGGGTGATTTGGTAAAACAAATCTCTTCTTTTGTCGGAGGCAAGGGAGGAGGCAATCCAACCAGTGCTATGGGTAGCGGGAAAGATGTTTCCAAACTTGATATGGCAATAGAGGAAACCAGAAATCTTTTGACAAAATGAAGATTTTAATCATTCGTTTCAGTTCGCTGGGAGATATTGTTCTTACTGAACCGATTGCGAGAAGATTGCGGGAAGTGTTTCCGGATGCGGAATTGGATTATATAACGAAACCGCAATTTTGTGAATTGGTGCAAATGTTTGGCACGGTCAAACATGTAATTCCCTATTCAAAAACATATTATGCACATCGGGAAATTTGGCGAGCACATTATGACCTTGTCTTTGATCTGCACGCTAAGTTTTCTTCGTATCTGCTCAAATATTTTGCTTTTTCGGCGACAATCTTCACTTATGATAAGCAGCATAGTTTGCGGCGCCAAATCGTGAGACACCAAACTTCCGAAGAGATAAAATCTACCTTGATTTTGTATCAATCCGCTTTAAAGAAAGCTGCTCAAAAATTGGCAATTCCAGCACTGGCAGAGCCTTTGCCGTATCCTAAACTGGAAGTGGAACCCAAAGCGGTTGAACAGCTAAAAGAAAAATGGGTTAAAGCAGCAGAGAAGAAGGTTGTAGCTCTTTTTCCAGGCGCTGCATATTTTACTAAAATGTATCCCCTTCCTCAATGGGAACAATTTGTCCAAGCAGGAAGCAGTAAATATTATTTCCTGCTTTTAGGCAGTGCTTCTGAAAAAGCTTTAGCCGAGCAAATCTATAAATGCAACCCTGAGGCTTGCGCCAATTTATGCGGGCAATTTAATTGGAGGGAATTAACAAATGTAATTGCTGCAAGCGATGCGGTAGTCAGTAATGACAGCGGTCCTATGCATCTTGCCGCAGCTTTGAACAAACCGCAAATTGCAATTTTTGGAGCTACTCATCCCAAGCTTGGTTTTGCTCCTCTAAATAACAAAGCCTTTATTTTATGTAAGAATCTAAGCTGTCAGCCATGTTCTCTTCATGGTGGTGATAAATGTCCCCAACAGCATTTTAATTGTATGCGCAATTTGACTCCGGAAGAAATTTTAACGGCATTAGACAAATTTTTTAATTAAAAATATCAATATTATCTGTTCGGTATCTTTTTAAAGACCATTGAATAATTAGGGCATTAAATATTTAGGGTTATTTTCTAGTTTAG
>DAOPOH010000003.1:0-141092 GCA_035357855.1 Candidatus Cloacimonadota bacterium | reverse complement strand
ATGCATCTGCTAGGAAAGAATATTAAGAGGGGATACTTTTTACCTTTACCACCCACAATTTGCTTTAACTGAGTTTCTCTATTATTTTAGTTACTGACCAATCTACAATCCTTCTTTCTCCGATTAAACAACAATTGTCCAATCCATGACCAGGCAAATTATTCTTGTACAAGCGTAACAAATAGCTTATTGTATCTGGTTTCTGTGACTCCCACCAATCTGGATTGACCGCAAATGTTTCAGAATGTGAGAAAACATACCTGACAACAGAGCTCGGGACAGATTGCAAATCCAATTCTGATAGTGATCTGATATAATTATCAACTAACTCATCCCCATTAATCCACGAAAAGATGATCATCCCACATGTTCTATAGGGCAAGACTTGAGTAACAACAATCGGGAGTATCGTATCAACATCGAGAAACCTCTCACCAATAAGGTCATTACCATGATAGTCACAATACGGAATCGAACAGAATGATGCGACAATCTCTGGAGATTTGTCGATCAGGAATGCCTTATAACGTAGTCCATGATAATTTTTATCCACTAACATAAAATCAAGCGTGTTCTTAGCAACAGCAATGTCATTTTCCCCTGCTTTTGACCCATCCACAAAATCCTTTAGTAATTGATGCATATACGGCTCTACCTGTTGATCAGCATCTTTAGTTCCGTGCAATAAATTGAATTCAGCTGAATTCGATTGCGCAGTTTTGTTGAAGAACTCATGACATACGCTTCTGTAAGTTAGCAGAAATATACTTTCGGCATCAATTTCGAAATCTAAGTCTTCAATGGGTGAGAACAGTTCTTTGTCATGATGAGCACAAAAGCCAGTGAATGTAGACATCTGACCTATTCCTCTTTTAATCAGCGTGATATCATCCCCTCTTTGTAGCTGACTCAATAAGTCTCCAAACTGAGGTGGAGTATAAACATGAGCATTAGGTGTTATTTTTCTAAGCATAGACTTCGATATTGTATGTGCTTTTACTATGTCACCCTTACATAGTCCTTTTGATTTATCAGGATGTAGGCAGTATTTTTTCGAAAAGGCTTTTTGAGCGGCTTCGATGAATTCATGAGGAGATGGGTGTGTATTATTAAGAAAACAGCATTTTTTATACTTTTTACCTGATCCGCAGTGGCATAAAGCATTTCGAGGCACTTTCATATAATCTCTCCATCTTATCTGAATAAGCTACATTTCTCTTATACGAATTAACTTCAGTTCAAATCCCATTTCAACCAAGCGCTTTGTGGCGTTCATTATCGCAATCTTAGCTAACACAGATCTGTATTTTGCTATTTTAAAATCTACTTCTTTCTTGCTGTCAATAAATGCAAGTCCGTACTGCACTTTCTTGCTCTCGATTAATGCCTTTTTAAAACCTGCTTTCGTAATCTTGGGTTTCCCGATCTTGTATTTATCCTTGTACATTTTCGCTAACTGGTCATAGTATGCATCGATTTTCGCTGAGTTTGGGTTCTTGCGCCAAGAAAGCAATACACTAGCTGAGGTCACAATCTGTTCAGCAACGTCTCTCATAGAAGCTCCAAAATCCTTCTTCACATGAACTAAAACCAGCATATCTTTCCTTATCTGCATGATGTCACATAGTTCCACTTTTTCAATGTTATCATAAAACACTCTATCTAAAATCAGAGTATCAGGATATTCTAAGTATTGTAGATTATAAACTAGTTCATATGGGATGTTGGAGTTGGCCGACATGTGAGATAACTTATCTTTTATCAAGACCTTGTATTTACTTTCAAGGTTTTCTTTTTTGTATGATTCTACCATCCATTCCTGATTAACGTCCTTAAAGTTATCCTCCACATATTTGTTCAATTCTACTTCGATGTCTCTTATGAGTTTGAGCCATTTGCCATTGATCAGAAACCAAATATCGTTGTTCATTGTTACCTCTCCATGCAAGTGTTCTAATAGCGTTCCCTTTGTTACCGGAGTCTCAGCACTTTCATTGTAAGATATCACTATTACTGACTGTAATAGGGACTTTAAATCAACATCATCAGCGCATTGATCGATTTCAGTAAGTAAGCCACTGAGTATATCGGCTGTACTGATAGTAGGAGACAATCCTTGCATGAGATCAACTCTGCCTTTTCTTATGCACAGTGCTTCAGCAGTGATGAACTTAAATAGATCTTTGTTTACAAAATCAAATTCACTTCCTCCACGTTTACCTGATGCGATCTCCCTGATCATTTCAAAGAGAGTATGATCAAGCCGTGCTACTGTAGATTCATCGTTTTCCTCTTCGATATCGTTAAGATTCATTTTATTCGGCTCATCCAACCTATCTCTTAGGTTGCGACATAGATCTATCGTTTCTTGAATCGATAACGATGCAGACAACCTAAACCCAGATCCAGCAAAACAGCTACAACCTCTTTTACTTTTGAGCCCTAAAAGCTCCAGTTGTTCTTTCCCTATGGACGCTATGGTCTTATCAAATAATTTTCCATAGTCTTCTTCGACAGCGAGATTGGCATTGCTTCTGAAGATTTTGGAGGTACCAATAACGTTCCCGACTAACCTACGATCTTGTAGATACTTAAATACACTTGAGGTTTTATCGAATGTTTTTTCAATAATCGACTTACTAAACTCCCCGTCGATGTACTTAGAGATAACATGATAGCCATGCCCACCCACAACAGCAAAAACTCGGTCGTTTATCAGCAAGAATAGGATGAATGAGTGAATAGTATTTTTAAAGTCAATACTTTGCCTTGCTATAGGCTGAAGATATTTGCTCCACCTTAAAGCAACGTTTCGTTTTTGATGGAATAGTTGAGTGTTTTCTTGATTTGTTTCGTATTGATGATATGACTCATTTTCATGACAAGACTCATTATAATCATCGATTATCAATCGACGAACAGCGGTTAGCTTGTCCTTTTCTGCTTGATATAGCGGTTCCCTAATCAAGTAGATATTTACTGATGGGATAGAGCTTATACCATTATTGTCCAAGATGATACCTCCATACTATGGATCATTATGTTTCATCTACCACGTTAATCCTACTTTGCTTCAAGTATTCATCAGGAATTGATTTAGTCAATGCTTATATTTGCTGTAAGTCCCCTTCCTTGAATTACAAATGCATTTTGCGATAGCTTGAACAAAGTAAATAGTGCAGGCTACCATTTACAAGTGTGGCTCTTGTATTCTTATTCAATCTGTCTAATCTAACAATCTGTAGCACCCAGCTCTGATTAAGGAGACGAGAGAGTGCCAATATCACAAAGACCCGGAGCGCCGATTAGATATGATTATGAGTACAAGCGTAACGGCGTTTGTAACATCTTCATGGCCTCTGAGCCACTGACCGGGAAGCGCTATACCAAGGTTACAGAATACAAAAAAAGAAAAGACTGGGCAAAGTTCATAGAAGAAATTGCCGAATTGTACGGCGACGCAGACAAGATAACTCTGGTCATTGACAACTTGGGAACGCACACAATCGGCTCATTCTATGAAGCATATCCACCCGAGAAAGCTAACGCGTTGATCGATAGATTCGAGTTTGTTTATACACCTAAGCATGGCAGTTGGCTTAATATGGCAGAAATCGAATTAAATGTCATGCAAAAACAGTGTTTGGACAGGAGAATACCTGACATAGATGCACTATCTAATCAAGTAACAGCATGGGCTAAAGCAAGAAACAACAAAGAGTGCCGTATTAACTGGCAGTTTACTACTCAAGACTCGCGTGTTAAATTGAAACGACTTTATCCGACAATCGATGATTGACAAAACACTAGCCATTTTATTTTTTTGCATTCTCTTATTTTTGTAACATCTTTATTTTTCAGACTTCAAGGATTGCGCACTTTAAAACAGAATCAAAAAAGAATTGACAAATAAAGATAATTAAATTACAAAAACAAAAATTGAACAGATATCTAAAAAGGGAATATATGCGCAAAATTATTTACTCTATAATAGCTTTCCTCTTTATCAATTTTAAGCTCTTTTCAGTAACGAATCCCACCCCTCAAAGTTTGCCATATCAACAGGATTTTTCCAATTTATCTTATACATCAACTACTTATCCTGATGGTTGGTGTGGCTGGATTTTAGCTTCACAACCCGGCTCTTCATTTGTGACTTCTTCAGCTACAGCTGATAAATCTTTAGTAGATACAGGTAATGCTTCCTCAACTGCAACTCAAGTTTATAATTATGACGGCAAAATAGGATTCTTAAACGGACCAAGCGGGGATTTATCAATAGTTCTTGCTATCAATGCAAAAAGCAAAAAGAATATTATTGTTCAATATGATATTATGACAATCAGAAATCCTTGGGGGCTTTATGACAGCAATCGGTATAATGAAGTAATCCTTCAATATAGAATAGGGACCAACGGATCTTTTACCAATCTCACGGAGACAGCATATCAGAACAATAATGTTCAACAAATAGGGAAAATTACCACTCCGCAAAATATATCCACTAAAACTGTTACCCTTCCTTCTAATTGCAATGACAATGAAATTATTCAATTAAGACTGGCATCGAGGCAAGTAAGCGGTTCAAATCTTATACCGAGTTTTGCTATTGATAATATATCAGTAAATGCTATACCTCTTGCTTGGGAGGCACCTCAAATTACCGTTTCCGCTACTTCCTTAATCGGATTTAACTATGTATACGGAAACGGACCTTCTACGCCTGCTCAGAGTTTTTTTGTTAGCGGACAATACTTAACAGGCAATCTCAATCTTGCCGCACCCGCAGATTATGAAATATCGTTGAGTCCTGATTCCGACTTTTCAAGTTCCCTTACTTTAATGCCAACAAACGGAACGGCGGATACAACTTCTATCTATGTAAGATTAGCTGCAAACAGAGAGATTGGCAATTATAATGATGAATCTATAATTATAAACTCCAACGGAGCCGAGAAGAAGATTGTTTCCTGCGGCGGTTATGTAGCAGAACTTATTCCGGATCCTCCTTTATCGGTAGAATTGACATCTTTTACAGCAGCATTAACGGAAGAATTATTTGTCAATATACAATGGAAAACACAGTCTGAATCCGGTTTAGTCGGTTATTATATCTATCGCGGCACTACAGATAATTTAGAAACTGCTGAAAGAATTCCCGCACTGATTAATCCCGCCAATTCTTCTACAGAACATAATTATGAATTTATTGATCGGGAATTGCAGAAAGGAAAAACCTATTATTACTGGCTGCAATGTCTTGAACTAAACGGCTTTTCTGATTTTCACGGTCCTATAAGCGTAAAAGTGATTGGAAATGGAGATATTATTCCTCCCGCTAATATCAGTGAAACAAAATTACTAAAAGCATATCCAAATCCTTTCATTCACCGAGTCACTTTGAGTTACACCTTACAGAAGTGCAGTCAGGTGAAGCTTGATATTTACAATGTAAAAGGGCAGTTGATACAGAGCTTCAGCCCCGGAGAAGAGGATAAAGGTTATCACCAAATATTTTGGGACGGGACAGATTTAAAAGGCGTGAAAGTCTCTTCCGATATATATTATCTCCGTATGATCTGTGAAAAATATATTTTCTGGGAAAAATTAGTAATCTTAAAATAAATATTTGTTCTTCATTAAAGTCTTTACTAAATTAACGATTTCAATTTTCTTGACAAAATCAATATATTAAGAATATGAAAGAAAGGGATTTTTATGTCTAAAAGAAAGCGGATCAGTATACCGATTGAGGATGATAGCAGCCATAATATATCTCCTTCTCAAAAGAAGCATTATACCAGTATGGGTTACAAGCCGTATTTAGCGAGAAGCGGAAAAGTCAAATGGCTCAATGACGAACAACAAGTATATGAAAAAATCAAATATGCTCATACTCATCATTCGCATGCAGTAAAAAAGGCGCAGAGACGTACATATCACAGAAGAAGACACAATAAATCAATAGTCAGATTTATAAAAAAGAACTGGCTTTTACTGTTAGTCGGATTGCTGCTTATTTTAGTGATTATATTTGCTCCCCAAATAGTCAATTGGGCAGCTAATTTGAAAGGATAAAAGGAAGTTTTGTGCATATATTATTGACCAATGATGACGGTTTTAATTCAGACGGCATCCAAATATTAGCTAAGCATTGTCGGGAAGCGGGTTATGAGACTACAATTGCCGCCCCCAAAGAGGAAAGGAGCGCTGCTTCTCATTCCATAACTTTAAGGCGTCCGATTACGGTGGAAAAAATTGCCGAAGGCGAATATTCGATTGACGGAACACCCGTAGACTGCGTGACCATAGCGCTTCAGAAGTTGGCAAAGCATCCTCCGGATTTAGTAATTTCCGGCATTAATGCAGGTCAGAACATGGGTGAAGACATTCATTATTCCGGAACTGTAGCAGCGGCTAAAGAAGCAGCTTTTTTAGGGCACAAGGCTATCGCTGTTTCTTTGACTGCTTATAAAGATCAGATTTATGATACTGCTGCTTTTTGGATGGTGAAATTATTAAAGCGTGGATTTATTAACATCTTGGATAACAATATGGTTATGAACATTAATGTCCCGAATGTTCCCATTGATCAGATTAAAGGGATAAAATTAACTACTGTCGGTCATCGTAAATATTACAATTTCCTTAAATTGATTGATAAAAAGGAAAATATATTTTCTTATTTGATAGAAGGAGACTTACCTATTTGGGAAAGAAAAAAAGGCACTGACGCGGAGGCGATAGCTGAAAATTATATTTCTCTTACGCCCTTGGGTTTTAATATGACGAAGGGAGATGCCTTTCCCGCGTTGATGGAATGGCTGGAAGAAAACGAAAAATTTTTGCTTTCCGACAGGTAACAATGATATGCGATTCGAAGATCAAAGACAGCGTTTGGTGGAAGAGCTAAGGTTCTATGGAATTAAGGACGAAAGAGTTTTGCAAGCCATAGAAACTGTTCCCAGAGAAAAATTCGTTCTGCCGGAATTTTATGAATATTCGTATCGCAATCAACCTTTACCCATTGAATTTAATCAGACCATATCTCAGCCTCTAATGATTGCTATTATGCTGGAGCAATTGGAGCTCAATGCTGATGACACTGTTTTGGAAATCGGCACCGGAAGCGGATACCAAACAGCTCTTCTTGCTTGCGTCGTGAAGGAAGTTTGCACCATTGAACGCATAGAAGCTTTATCTTTGAAGGCTCATGCCACTCTTAATTCTCTCGGTTACACTAATATTTTTTATAAAATAGGGGACGGAACCCAAGGCTGGCATTCAGCTTATCCTGTTTATAAGGAATTCCCGAAAATAATTGTCAGTGCAGCTGCGGATACGATTCCCGATAAGCTTTTGGAACAATTATCCGATCCGGGAATTATGGTTATTCCCGTAGGAAAAGGTCATCTGCAGGAACTGGTTAAAATCAGCAAAAGTAACGGTGAAATTAAACAGTCGATGCAGGGCGGCTGTGCTTTCGTTCCCTTAATTACACATTAGGTTATCGTTAATGACACCAAGCCAAGGAGGAAAAGCATGAATTGGAAAGGCATTTTAAGCTGGTTAAAATCATTCTTTGTTAAAGTCCCGGCATATAATTATCTCTCTCAGTTCAGCATTTTACAAGGCTTTACCAAACATGAGCTGTTTCTTTTTTATCAAATTGTTCAGGAAAGGCATTTTAAGGAAGGCGAATATGTTTATCGCGAACAATTTCCTTTAGCAGTTATCTATCTTATCGGTGAGGGCAGCATTGAAATCAAAGAAAACGAAGATGTGATTACTCTTGGCAAAAACCAGATCATAGGCATCATCGATATGTATAACGAGCATCGTCGCAAAGGAGAAGCCAAAGCTGTCACTGATTCCACTTTATATGCCATCTCTCATCTGGATTTACAAAGTTTTATCAATAAAAATCCCCGCACCGGAGTTAAGTTGTTGAATAATATTTGCCGGACTTTATGCCGGGATTTACAATCCCGAAATCAGTTTATTTCGGAGTAGCTTATGAAAGTTACACGTTGGATTATGTATCTTGTTATTCTGGTACTTCTTATAGTCTCAGTTATGTTTTACAGTTGGGTTTTGAAGTATTTGCTCATATCAATCATTTTCGCCTATATTCTTAATCCGTGGGTTACATGGTTAGAGAGGAAACATATACCTCGTCTGCTCGGCATTTTTATGGTCTACATTGTAATAGCATTAGCAATAGTATGGGTAATTTTGCGTTTCATACCTGTCATTGTTAATGAAGCTCAAGGCTTGATTACTTTTCTTAAAACCTCTTCCCTTAAAGGAGATGCCATCTGGAGCAACATTCCGTTTATGCAAGACCTTATGGACAGAGTAACTTATTGGGATAAGCAAGTCCCGATTTTGCATTTGCAAGAACATTTCATTAATCTGGTAAATGCTGTCGAAGCTGCAATGATGCATATTCCCGATTTTCTGATTAGGAATTACCAGAAAATTCTCCAAGCCGTATCTATGATTGTGACCGTTCCTCTGATCGGTTTCTTTTTGCTGAAGGATAATGTCCGTTTCCGAAAGGATTTTCTCAAATTGATTCCAAATCGTTATTTTGAAATAGCAGTCATTCTTTTGCACAAAATAGACGAAGTTGTCGGCAAATATCTGCGTGCCATCTTTTATGAAGTTTTAATAGTAGGCAGTCTTTCAGCCATAGTTCTGACAATTTTGGGGATACCGTATTCCGTTTTAATAGGATTTTTTGCCGGTTTCGCAAATGTAATCCCGTATTTCGGACCGTGGTTAGGAGGTTTTTTAGCCGTGATGGCAGTTTTGATTTCGGGAATGCCTCCAATTTTGATGGTATATGTCGCCCTGGGAATGTATTTAGTACAACTGGTAGACAATAATCTTGTATATCCGCTTGTGATAGGCACATCTATAGAAATGCATCCTTTATTTGTATTACTTACTGTTTTAGCCGGAGGATGGGCATTCGGTCTTGTCGGAATGCTTGTTTCGGTACCGATTGTTTATTTGGTCTACAGTATAATCAATGTCCTGTATATAAATTTAAAAGCATTCAAAATGATATAAAAGGAAGAGGTTAAAAACTTATGGGTATCATGGATAAGTGCTATCGCTACAAAGATGCCAAACAGGCTGTGGCGATGGGTTATTACCCTTATTTCAGAGAAATAAGTTCCGAACAAGATACTGAAGTTATCTGTAACGGAAAAAAAATGTTAATGATGGGTTCAAACAGTTATTTGGGATTGACAAATCATCCAAAAGTTAAAGAAGCTGCAATTGAAGCCATAAAAAAATACGGCAGCGGTTGTGCAGGCTCGCGTTTCTTGAACGGAACTTTGGATTTGCATATTCAATTGGAAGAAGAGCTGGCAAAGTTAGTCGGGAAACCTGTTGCTATCGCATACCCGACAGGATACCAGGCAAATTTGGGTTGTATATCTACAATCGTGGAAAAAGGCGATATCGTAATCACAGATAAACTTGACCATGCGTCCATCATTGACGGCTGTCTGCAATCACGAGGTCTGATGTTACGTTTCAATCACAACGACATGAAAAATTTGGAAAAAATATTGGCTAAGCACGCCAGCCTAAATAAATTGATTGTAGTAGACGGGATTTTTTCCATGGAAGGCGACATTGCAGACCTGCCGAATATTATCAATTTAGCGGAACAGTATAATGCTTCTGTTATGGTGGACGAAGCACACACTTTAGGTGTTTTGGGTAATCAGGGAGCGGGTTCAGTAGCTCATTTTGGTTTGACCGACAGGACCGACCTGATTATGGGCACTTTCAGCAAATCTTTGGCATCGGTCGGAGGCTTTATTGCTGCGGATGAAGATGTTATCGGTTATTTGAAACATAAATCCAGAGCGCTGATTTTCTCCGCATCTTTGCCTCCTGCATCTACAGCAAGCGTTTTAGCCGCTATAAAAATTATGAAAGAAGAACCGGAACGCATCCAACGCCTTTGGGATAATACAAATTATATGCTCGCAGAATTTAAGCGGATGGGATATGATACAGGAACTTCCTGCACACCTGTAATTCCTCTTCATGTGGGTGATATTATGGTAGCTTTCAAAATGTGGAAAAGATTAGGAGAAGAAGGCGTCTTTATCAATCCGGTTATTCCTCCCGCAGTCCCTCCAAATTCTTGCCTTATCCGTTGCTCTTTTATGGCTACTCACACCAAAGAACAACTGGATTTCGCTTTGGATAAATTCCGCTCTATCGGAAAGGAATTGGCTGTTATTTAATTTTCCCCAAAAATTAGCTTAACTTAAGTCTTCCTTAATAACCACGCCGTATCCACGCCGAGTCCACGCCGACTTCACCGGCGTGGACTCGGCGTGGATACGGCGTGGTTATAGACGATGATTTGTAAAATTATCCAAAGAGAAAAGAGGTATAAACAGAACTTTTGCCTTTAACGATAATATTCGGAAGCTTTGAGGATAGCATCTATAATTTGTTGATAACCGGTGCAACGACAAAGATTTCCTTGAATGGCTTGCCTTGCTTCCCGCCTTGTCGGATGCGGATTTTTCAAAAGAAAAGCGTGAGCTGTCAGCACCATTCCCGGTGTGCAAAAGCCGCATTGAATGGCTCCGCAATCCATAAATGCCTGCTGCAAAGGATGTAATGAACCATCCGGATTTGCCAATCCCTCAATGGTCAGAACTTCTTTATCTATTATATCTTTGACTTTCAACAAACAGGAACGCTTGGGTTCGTTATTAATCAAAATTGTGCACGACCCGCAAATGCCGATGCCGCAACCGTTCTTCGCTCCCGTTAAATCCAGTTCTTCTCTTAAATAATCCAGAAGGGAACGCTCAGGAGCAACGCTGTCCAAACTGATTGATTGTTTATTAATTATAGCTTTCATATCCTTTCCTCGCTTCATCATCAAACGCTATAGCCGCAAAAGGGGTTTATATTCAACGCAAAAGGCGCTAAGGATGCAAGAGATAAAGACGCTAATGGCTTAAATAATAAATAAGTATTAGCAATTTTGACTAAGACTACATTTTTAAAACAGATAATCTTCATTATTAAAATTATACCTTCTTAAATTCATCTCTTGCGTGCTTTCGCTCGGGTCTTTTGCGTTAAAAATTTACCACCATTTGCGTCTTTACAGATTATTCACCACGCGATGAATACCATTCTTGACTAACGGTTCACCGAAATTTATTATCATCCCCAGTTTTAAGCCCGTCAATCTCAAATAAGTCATAGTCTGAATTTCAAAAATTTGATTGTATTGATTTGTCGCTTTGCACTCAATTATCACTTTATCTTCAACCAAGATGTCTATCACCAAACTTTCGGTTAATTTGAAATTCTTATAGATTACCGGAACTTGCATCTGCCTTGATACATTCAAACCGCGCAAAGTTAATTCGTAAGCTAACGCTTCTTCATATATGCTTTCCAGAAGACCGGGACCGCCTAAAGTTTTATGCACTTCTATTGCCGCTTCATAAATAATCCTGCTAATCTCATTTTCCGTCAAAACTAAAACCTCTATATTCTTTATTAATTAATAGCGTCTTTACCCTTTGCGTCTCTTGTGTCCTTTGCGTTAAAAATATCTCCCTCTTGCGTCTCTTTAATTGTCCCTAAAATTGTTACAGGTTGATTTGGAAATCGTATTCCGGTGGCGTGATAAATGGCATTGGCTATAGCGGGAGCCATAAGTTCGTTAGCAGGTTCGCCGATACCTTTTGCTCCCGATGGAGAAAGCGGATCATAATTTTCAACTATGATGGCAGTCATATCCGGTAACTCTGTGCTGCGCAGAATCTTATACTGATGCAGATTAGTGGGGACCACTTTCCCGTTTTCCAATTCGCATTTTTCCAACATACCATAACCCGCACCCATAGCCATTCCCCCGTAAAATTGACCTTTCAGCACTTCCGGATTTACCGCTTTACCTACATCGTGCGCTGCAATCATATTCAGCAAAGTTATTTTCCCCGTATGCGGATTAACCTTTAATTCCACTGCCTGACAGCCGTAAACCCATGTAAAATATGCTTTCCCTTGACCGGTTTTCTCGTCCCAAGTAACTTGCGGAGCTTGGAAAACACCAAAACTGTAAGGATATTCCTGACGCGAATACATCAATCGAATTGCCTCATTGAAAGAGATTTTGCAGGATTTATCAGTATTGTATAGATACTCATTTTCAAAAATAACTTCTTCGGGCGCGCAATGTAAATCATTTGCCAACACCCGTGCCATTTGTGCTTTTAATTTTTCTGCGGTTTTGACAACCGCTCCTCCACCCATCAAAGTTCCGCGAGACGCTACAGTTGTTCCCCCGTCAGGAATATTGGAAGTGGAGGATTGACGATAACGAATGCGCTCTTTATTGACGGAAAGATGCTCTGCACAAAGTAAAATCATGGCACTTTCACTGCCTTGACCGTTTTCGTGGATTGCAGTTTCCAGCAAAATACTGCCGTCTTGCTGAACATTGATGATAGCGCTGTTGAAATCGGTTCCTTCTGCACCCAAACTCATTCCGCGATAACTTAATGCCAAACCGATGCCGTACCATTCTTCCTGATTGGGATTGCCCCATGAGCATAGTTTCCTTTTATTGTAATAATCGCTCTCTTTCAATACGAGATCCAAAACTTGCTGCAGACTGACTTCATGGTCTTCCAAAGTCTGACCCGTGATGGTAATTGACCCTTTTTTCACCAAATTGCGTCGCCGCATTTCTATTTCATCCAACCCGCATTTTTCCGCTGCCATTTCGATCAATTGTTCAACGGCAAAGTTTACCTGCGGTGAACCAAACCCGCGCATGGCTCCGCAAAAAATGTTGTTGGTGTAAACTCCGTAAAGGTCACATTGGACATTGGGAACGACATAAGGTCCGCAACACTGAACAGTAGAACGCCATGTTACCCATGGAGTTACTGAACAGTATGCACCCCCGTCCGCTACAATGCGAATTTTGGCGAAAGTTATATGCCCGTCTTTTTTCATTCCCAATCTGTATTGCAGCTTGTAAGGATGCCGTTTGTAACTTTCACGCAAACTCCACTCGCGCGTGTAAGTCATTTTTACCGGACGACCAGTCAAATATGCAGCCAAAGCTGTTCTGGCACAAACTATGGCAGCAGTGTCATCTTTGCCTCCAAAACCGCCTCCGACATAAACTGATTTGACTTCTACATCACTTAAAGGCTTGCCTAAAGTGGAGGCAACAAAACGACGAGTGCTGAAAGGATGCTGCATACTGCCATAAACTTCCATTACTCCATCAGACCTTTGCCAACATAATGCCGCTTCCGGTTCCAGATACGCATGTTCAACGCGTGAAGTGTTAAACTCTTGCTCCACAACAAAATCCGCTTCTTCTTCTCCCGCTTTTATGTCTCCTCTGCGCACGCAATGATAATTCACAATGTTACTTCCAGGCTCAACATGCACCAGAGGAGCCCCTTCTTTTAATGCTTCTTCCGCATCCAAAACGGCAGGAAGCTTCTCTGCTTTAAGTTTGACAAAAGGAATAGCCGCCGTTGCCTCCTGTCTTGTTTTGGCTACAATCAGCGCAATTACATCTCCTGAAGAGCGGATAAAGTCATGTGCCAAAATCGGATAGTCCTGTATAATCTGCCCGAATTCCAACTTTCCGGGAATGTTTTGCCAAGTGACAACTTTCACTACTCCCGGCTGTTTTGCTGCTTCTTCAGTGTGAATGGCAATAATCTTTGCGGAAACAAAATCGGTATAAACAGGAACTGCATAAAGACAATTGGGAAGCTTCAAATCATCTGTGTATTTAGCCTTGCCCGTAACTTTGGCATAAGCGTCATTACGCCAAGCGGGATGTTTTTTCCCATCGGATTGCATTTTAACCTCGGAAGAAAGTAAAGTCGGCGTGGTGAGTAAAATCCTGCCAAGGATTGTAAGTATTTGCAAATGAAGGAATAACCGGAATAGGTTTCGATGCCGGCTCGCGTTTCAGAATAATGATGTCCGCTTTGGAACCTTTTCCCAAACTGCCGAAAGATGGATATATATTTAATAAACGAGCGGGATTAATGGATAGAAGAGCAATCAAACTGTCCAAAGTTATGATATCCGGATGCACCAACTGTTCATACAACAGCGGAAAAGTAACACCCATACCGGCTAATCCGCTCGGGACCTGTTCCAAATTATCTTTATACCTGTCTTTATCCTCTTTGGTAAAAGGACAGTGATCAGTGGCAACGACATCAATTAACCCGTCTTGCAATAATTCAACTAAAAGTCCGCGAGAATTTTCACTTCTCAAAGGCGGAGTACACAGCCAGCGATGTCCGTCCGATCTTTGCAAATAAGAGTCATTCAACAGCAAATATTGCGGAGCGGTTTCACAAGTGACTGGAGCGGAAGTGCGAGCTTCATTAATTAAAAGCACTGATTTTGGGGAAGAAACATGCACAATGTGCACCGGATAATTATGTTTAACAGCCAAATCTAAAATACGCTCCACAGCCTTAATTTCAGCCGATTCCGGACGGCGTAAAGTGCAGCCAAAAGGATGGTGAAAAGGATTGGCTTCAGAGTATTTGGCAATGATTTTATCGTCTTCGCAGTGAACAAAAATTGTCGGTTGCAGGTCAGAAAGCTCTTCCATCCAACGCTCTATTTCTTCATAGGAACGATACAACCCGTTTTCCTTATAAGTAGTATAAAATTTAAGATCACAGTTATTTTCCAAAAGCGGAAGAATATCTTTCACTTCCGAATTTTTGGGGGTAAAATGCCAATGCACTTTACCACAAAACTCCTTTTGCGCTTTTTCTTTGGCTTCTTCATATTGCATAGATAATATTTTTTCTTCATCTTCGGAAGAAGAAGCTTCTGTAAGAAAAGCTCCGATAGCTGCAACTCCGCATTTTTCCGCAAGTTTGGATAAAGACTGCCAATCGTCCGCTAAATTAAGTCCGCAAACTTTTTCGCCGATATGGACATGCGCGTCACACACTGCCGGCAAAAGAAAAGTATCCCTGCAATCAATAATTTCCGCCTCAGGAAAGAATAGTTTTTCTCCTGTTTGGATAATGACACCGTTTTCTGTTACAATATCCAATTTGGCAAAACCTGTATCCTGCCATACCAATCCGCCTTGCAAAACTTTTTTCATTCTATACCTCCACTGCTTCAGGATTTTTTAATCCGTGTCCAGTTATCAGTAACACGATTTGTTCATTTTTGGCGATTATATTCTGCTTAATAGCAATGCTCAAACCTGCTAAACCTGCAGCGGCAGCAGGTTCTGCAAAAACACCGGTAGTTTTGGCTAAAATTAATTGAGCTTGCCTGATTTCGTCATCAGAAACGGTGACAGCTTCGCCTTTTGTTTCTTGCAAAGCGCACACAGCCCAATGTGCATTACTTGGTGTTTTGACCGATATGGAATCCGCAATCGTAGAAGGAGATTTGGCATCGGTATAAAAGCCGGTCTTAAAATAGCGGGTTATGGCATCGGAACTGTTTGCCTGAACGGACAACAAATGCGGAAGCCGATCTATTATTCCGGCTCTTTTCAGATCTAAAAATGCTTTATGCACTCCCGCCAAAATTACACCGTCACCTACCGGAACGACTATCCAGTCCGGAACTTGGAAATTGTTTTGGATAAATATCTCCAGTCCCGCAGTTTTTTTGCCTTCTATCGTCAAAGGATTGTAACCCGTATTTCTGTTCAAACCTTCGTTTTTAGATGTATATTCCAAAGAAGCCGCAAAAGCGTCATCATAAGTTCCATCCACTGTGATCAAGGTAGCGCCGTGCACTTTAATTTGCACAAGTTTGGCGGCCGGAGCGGAATGCGGAACAAAAATAACTGCTTCCAAACCTGCACTTGCACAAAAAGCCGCCAAGGCACAAGCGGCATTTCCCGTTGATGCTGTTACTACTTTATTAATCTGCAGGCGCTTAGCTTCAGCTACAACAAGTTGAGAAGCGCGATCCTTAAGAGAACCTGTGGGATTGAGACCGTCATTTTTGATCAGAATTTCGTTCAACCCAAGGAATTTTGCCAATCTTACGGAAGAAAACAAGGGAGTATTTCCTACCGGCAGTTCCGGATAAAATTCACTTTCCACTGCAGAAAACAGGTCGGGATCCGGATTTCTATGCCAGGCAACACCGATTTTTTCGTAATCAAACAGCGCTTCCAAAACCCCGAGCAGAGGAATTCCGCTTCTATAATCTTTTGCGCAAACAGGACAAAGATAGCGAACTTCCTCCCGCGAATATTCTTTGCCGCATTGAGTGCATCGGTAACCCGTTAAATACATAATCTATTTCCTATTTCCCCAAATAATTCCTGCAAGAAGATTGTTTACTTCCTGAAAAGGAATATTAAATTCGTATTTCTGCTTATTCCCGATTCAGAGTATAGACGAAAGCCGCATAAAATGCAGCCGCTTGTGTTAAATGCTCAATCGGACAAGCTTCATTTGGCGCATGAGCATAAACTTCGTTTCCGGGACCCAATCCCAGACAAGGAATGTGATGTTTGCCCATAATCGCGACGCCGTTCGTGCTGAAAGTCCATTTATCAATAAAAGGCTGTTTGCCGAGCACTTGTTCATAACTGTAGGCGGCAGATTTCAGCCAAGGTGAATTTTCCGGCAGCACCCAAGTCGGATAATATTTTTCCGTAGGATAAATCAGCCCCGTATAAGCCTTTTCCGCATACTGAAGAACTTCTATTTCCGCATCGGGAACGCCGGCTCTAAGGCACGCGTCCTGAACTTCTTTAACGGCACTTTCTTTCGTCTCACCAAAAGTCAAGCGTCGATCCAATTGGATTGAAGCCGCATCAGGAACCGCACATTGCGAAGGCGAAGAAAAGAAAATTTGCGTCACTGCAACCGTTCCCTTGCCCAAAAAAGGATCATCTTTCAGGCGTGCGTTCAGTTCTTCAATCTCCAAAGCAATTCTGCTGATTTTATAAATGGCGTTATCACCTCTTTCCGGAGCGGAACCGTGGCAGGAAAGGCCTTTTACTTTCACCAAAATTTCCATCCGACCTCTGTGACCGCGATAGATGTTCAAGTTTGTAGGTTCCGTAATTACAACCAGTTCCGGAACAAGTTTTCCCTCTTGAATCAGGTATTGCCAGCAAAGTCCGTCGCAATCTTCTTCCATAACGGTGCCGGTAAAATAGACGCTGAATTTATCGTTAAAACCAAGCTCTTTAATTATACGCGCGGCTGTTAACATTGAAGCCATACCGCCTTCCTGATCAACACTACCGCGTCCGATAACCATTCCGTCTTCCACCACAGGCACAAATGGATCGGTTTTCCACAAAGATAATTCACCTGCATAGACTGTATCAATGTGCGCATCAAAAGCGATAATTCTTTTCCCCTGACCAATCCGACCGATGATGTTGCCCAATCCGTCAATGCGTATTTCGTCAAAACCGACGCGTTCCATTTCGTTTTTAATGCACTCAATCACCTCTTTTTCCTTTGTGGAAAAGGATGGATGACTTATCATATCGCATAAAAAGCGCGTCGTTTCCCCTTCGTATTTCTTGGCGGTTTCCATTATTTTCCGATACATTTTTACCTCCCGGTCTGCTATAAAATCAATCTATAAATCTATGCTTAAAATCTTGCCCATAACTTGGATGCACATTCCCGTGACTTTGCTGCAGCTTCTTTTTCATCCAAATCCAGTTTCAAATCTTTATTTTGGTAAAGAATTTTGCCTGCACAGATAGTAGTATCAACGACAGCTTGGGAAAGTCCGTAAATGATGTGCCCCACCCAGGAAGTTTCATCCAATGGAGTGGGCGGATAATAATCAAATAAAACAAGGTCCGCTGCCATTCCTTCTTTAATCCTACCAAGCTTATTACCCCAATACCGATTTGCCAATATTGCATTATTTTTCAGCAGTGCATCTGCAATTTCCATGAAGCCTTGTGAAGGATCGTGCTTCAAATGTTGAGCCCAAATACCGCATCTGATTTCTTCCGGCATATTCACAGTCATCGCATCAGTCCCTAAACACACCATAATCCCTTTCTGCACAAGATTTACCACATCCGCTATTCCGACACCGTTATTCAAATTGGATTGCGGATTATGCACGACCGCTACTTTCAATTTCGCCAAAATTTCCATCTCATTTTCATCAATATGCACGCAATGCGCAGCTATGGATTTGTCATTCAGGAGGTGAAAATCATTCAAGCGATTGACTATTCTTTTGCCGTAATGCAATTGATTGAATTCTTCATCGGAAGCTGCTTCGGCTACATGGATATGAATACCGCAATTTAAATTTTCCGTTTCAGCCGCAATCATCTCCAAAGTTTTATCGCTTAAAGTGAAAGCGGCATGCAGACCGAACAGCCCTTTGAGAAATTCATTCGGTTCCGCTTGAATAAATCGGAGCCAGTTTACATTTTCCTTCACGCCTTCCCGCATCTTGTCTTCACCATCTCGATCGCTGACTTCATAGCATAAATTAGCCCGCAATCCGGTTTGGCGAACGCTTTCGGCAATTTCTTCCAACGAACCTGAAATCATTCCCGGCGAAGCATGATGGTCTATTATTGTTGTAGTGCCGTGTTTTATCGCTTCCAATTCAGACATCAAAGCGGAATAATAAATATCATCTCTATTCAGTTTTTTATCCAGTCTCCACCACAAATTATTCAGGACTGCAGTAAAATCTTTTGCGGGAATGGCTTTAGTCAAGCCGCGCACCATAGTGCTGTAAAAATGATGGTGAGCATTGATGAAACCCGGCACTGCCACCTTCCCTTCCGCATCGATTTCAATTCCGTCAAAATCGGGAAATTCACTGCGGGGAGCAAGTTTCTTAATTATACCATTTTCTATCAGAATAGATTTATCTGTCAGCACAGGATTTTCGGGCTCGAGAGTAAGGACAGTAGCCTTGTTAATCAATATCTTATCCATCCGTTTCTCCTTTTTATCGATAAAATTTCCGCCACAACGCATCTGCTTATTTCAGTATCTTTTTCTTTAAGCGGAATCAGCTTAACTTGTCAATTATTTTATTTTCATTTTCCTTGTAAAGTCTTTTCCATAGGACAAATCTATTTTCTGGAAAATTAGCCGCAATTTTTCTATTTTGCCAAAAATGCTTTCCCGAAAAGAAAAAACTTATCTCTTGCTTGTAATTATCGGAGGGTTAACGGAGGGTTAACGGAGGGTTAGCCTCCGTTAACCCCCCGCTGAATACAAAGAAGAGACATAGAATGAAAGCAGATTTAAGCTGAAAAGAAAAAGGAAAAAAGAGAGGATAAAATAGAAAGCGGATTATTGTTTTCTGAGCAGATTAAACTGCGCTGCCAGAGCGACGGCTGCAGTCTCTGCCCTAAGAATGCGGGATGATAAACGAATTGCGGTAAAATGTTGACTGTTTAGCCACTGAAATTCTTCGGCGGAAAAACCGCCTTCCGGACCCACAAAAAAGCAATAATTGCGGTCAAGCTTCAGACTGTCCATCCAATTATTCGGCAAATTTTCCGAAGCAAAGACCGGTTCGTAACCCGCTTGCTGAATTGCTGCTATCGCTTTTTGCAAAGGTAGAACGGGATGAATGAAAGGGAGCCACGGATTGTCACATTGCTTGATGGCACTCAAAGCAGTTGCTTGAAAGCGTTTGACGGTGTTAAGGGAAGCAGTTCTGACAGAGTATTGCGTCCGCATGGGAAAAAATTCTTCCGCGCCGAGTTCAGTGGCTTTCTCCACAATCCATTCGTCATTTTTATTGCGCAATAAGCTGAAAGCCAGACTGAACGCGGGTTGAGGTTTCGGCGTAAAACGCGTTTCCAGAATTTCCACCTGCGTATCATTCTTGCCGATAGAAATAATTTCCCCTTTCCCGAAAAAGCCTTTTCCACTGTTGAGGAAAATTATATCTCCTTCTTTATTGCGCAAGACATGAGCCAAATGATGATGTTCCTCTCCGCTTAAGCGCACGATTTTAACTATGTTATCCAGCTCTGGGCAGTAAAAAGAAGGCATAGATTAATCAGGCAAAATACTCTTTTAATCTGGTAGCGAAGCTTTTCCCCGGTTTCAATTCCCGCTTGGCATCGTAATTTTTCAGTTGGCTAAACAGCTCAGCTTCCTCTTTACTCAAGCGGGTGGGAGTAACGACAACTATTTCTACCAGCAAATCACCGTTCCCGTAAGACGAATGTAAAGTGGGTAAGCCCTGACCTTTCAGACGAAAAATGCGACCTGTTTGAGTTCCTGCGGGAATTTTCATCTTTACGCTTCCCTGCAAGGTCGGAACTATTATTTCTCCGCCTAAAGCAGCTTGCGAAAAAGAAATTGGGCATTTGATAAATAAATCTCTGCCGTTGCGCTCAAATAAGTCATCCTTCTTTTCGTGAATTAAGACCAGAATATCGCCTCTGCTGCCGCCTCTAGGACCGACATTACCCTGTCCGCGTAGACGAATATACTGACCTTCTTCCACTCCTGCGGGGATTTTTACATTAATTTCGCTGACTTTGCCTATCCTTCCTTCACCGTAACATTTCGGACAGCGATTTTTTATTATTTTGCCTTCACCTCTGCAAGTGGGACATTCTGAAACGGTCTGCATTTGACCAAAAAGGGAAGGACGAACTTGCCTCACCTGACCTGTCCCTTTGCATTGCGGGCAAGTTTCCACTTTTCCGTCTGCGCTGCCGGTGCCGTTACATCTATCACAAGCATCCTTGACGCCGATTTTGATCTTCTTTTCCACGCCTTGTGCTATTTCTTTTAAGGTCAAGGAAAGCTCTATCTGCAAATCTTCACCACGATTGCTGCTTTGACGGTTACTTCTTACTCCCCCGAAACCGCCGCCGAATAAAGTTTCAAAAATGCTGCTGAAACCGCCGCCAAAAATATCGTTCAGGTCATCAAAATGGCTGAAGTTACTCCAGTCAAAGCCTTGACCGCCAAAGGAGTTTTCTATTCCCGCATGACCATACTGATCATAAATTTTTCGTTTTTCCGGGTCGGAAAGAACTTCATAAGCTTCACTGGCTTCCTTAAACTTTTCTTCCGCTACTTTATCATCCGGATTTTTATCGGGATGAAACTGCATTGCCAGCTTACGATAGGCTTTTTTTATGGTGGAGTCATCGGCATTTCTATCAACTCCTAAAACCTCGTAATAATCACGCTTGTTTGCCATTATAACTCCATTTTCTCAGCACGAAGGGCACATGAAGAAACATAAGGAAAATTTTCCTGCCGCATTATTAATCCGGATTAAATATTTTCTGCGGCAAACTTCAGCTTTTTCCTTACCGGCAAAGGCATCTATCCCTTATGTTTCTCTTGCCCTCTTCGTGTCTGAATTCCTTACTTTTTATCCTTGTCGTCTACCACTTCAAAATCTGCATCAATGGGACCTTTGTCCTCTTGAGGCTTTTCCTCTTCAGGACCTTGAGCAAAATCCTCCGGATTAAAACCTTGAGCACCCGAAGCGTATTCCGCTCCGCCTGCACCTTGCTGCTGCTGTTGAGTTTGAGCATAGATGATTTCACCCAATTTTTGGGCTTTCTTCATCAAAGTTTCTCTCGCTTCATCCAGTTCTTCTTTGGTAGCGGCTTTCTCATGCTTTTCTTTGGCATCTTTCAAAGCTTCTTCCAGAGAAGCTCTGTCATCGGGAGAAAGCTTGTCTCCGTGTTCCGATAAAGCTTTTTCCGTAGAGAAAATCAAACTGTCCAATTCATTTTGCGCAGTCACGAATTCCTGCCGCTTCTTATCTTCTTCCGCGTGCATTTCCGCATCTTTAATCATGCGGTCTATGTCATCTTTATTCAGACTGCCCGCACGATCAATAACAATGGACTGCTCTTTGCCCGTGCCTTTATCTTTTGCAGAAACATGCAAAATACCGTTTGCGTCAATGTCAAAAGTCACTTCTATTTGCGGAACTCCTCTCGGAGCAGGCGGAATGCCCACCAAATCAAATCTGCCGAGCGATTTATTATCCTGTGCCATAGGCCGTTCACCCTGCAAAACATGAATGGTGACTGCTGTCTGATTATCCGCGGCAGTGGAAAAAACCTGACTTTTCCGGGTCGGAATTGTGGTATTTCTTTCAATCAAAGTAGTCATAACTCCGCCCAAAGTTTCAATTCCGAGTGACAAAGGCGTGACATCAAGCAGCAAAACATCGCTTACTTTTTCGTCTCCACTCAAGATTGCACCTTGAATGGCAGCTCCGATAGCGACGACTTCATCAGGATTTAACGAGTAATTTGGTTTCTTTCCGAAAAATTTTTCCACCGCATCTTGAACTGCAGGAATACGAGTGGAACCGCCAACCATCAAAACTTCATTGATATCGGAAGTGGAAAGTTTGGCGTCCTGCAACGCTTTTTGACAAGGACCCATAGTGCGTTCAACTAAATCGGCAGTCAACCGATTGAATTCGCTTCTGGATAAATCCAAATTCAGATGTTTGGGTCCTGTGGCGTCGGCAGTGATGAAAGGCAGATTGATATTGGTTGTTTGCGTGCCGGAAAGCTCGATTTTTGCTTTTTCGGCTGCTTCTTTCAAACGCTGCATAGCCATAGGATCAAGCGATAAATCTATGCCTTCCGCTTTCTTAAACTGAGTCAAAATCCAGTCAATTACCCGTTTGTCAAAATCGTCTCCCCCTAAGTGAGTATCACCGTTTGTGGAGAGAACTTCCACTACTCCGTCGGAAATATCAAGGATGGAAATATCAAAAGTGCCGCCGCCTAAATCGTAAACCGCCACTTTCTGTTCTTTTTTATTTTCCATTCCGTAAGCCAATGCGGCAGCGGTCGGTTCATTGATAATTCGCTTAACATCCAATCCTGCTATGCGTCCTGCGTCTTTTGTAGCTTGACGTTGGTCATCATTAAAGTAAGCAGGCACGGTAATAACCGCCTCAGTTACTTTAGTGCCGAGATACGCTTCCGCAGTTTCTTTCATTTTAGTCAAAATCATAGCGCTGATTTCTTGCGGAGTGTAATCCTTATTTTCCACATCCACATGGACGCAAGCTTGACCCTTTACGCCGGAAATCACTTTAAAAGGCACTTGCTTGATTTCTTCAGTAACTTCCGAATAAGCTCTTCCCATGAAGCGCTTAATGGAATAAACTGTATTTCGGGGATTAGTTACAGCTTGACGCTTCGCCAATTGCCCCACTAAACGTTGTCCGTCTTTCGTAAAAGCCACAACCGAGGGTGTGGTTCTGCTGCCTTCAGCATTTTGAATAACGACAGGTTTTCCGCCTTCTACGACGGCAACACATGAATTTGTAGTTCCGAGGTCTATACCTATTATTTTCCCCATGTTATAATCTCCTTTTATTCTTCTTCTTCTTTATTTTCTGCTTTTCCACCGGAAACTGCCACTCTGACAGGTCTGATAACTTTATCGTGCATCATATATCCGTTCTGGATAATAGCTGCCACCTTTCCTTCTTCATATTCATCGGAAGGAATATGCACCAAAGCTTCATGCAATTTGGGATCGAAATCTTTGCCCAAAGCATCTATGCGTTTGATGCCTTCTCTTTCCAAAGCGGATTTTAATTGCTGTTCAATGAGGATAATACCTTGCACGAATTTATCCTTTTTCTGCTCTTCAGTCAGCTGCTGCAAAGCTCTGTCAAAATTATCCCATACTTCGCAAACCGCCAGAGCCAACTTTTCGGAAGCGAATTTAACCCAATCTGCTTTCTCTTCATTAGAGCGTTTGCGATAGTTATCAAATTCCGCCATGGAACGCAGATATTTATCTTTCCAGTCGGCAACGCCGGCTTCCAGTTCTTTGACTTTGGATTGCAAGTTTTCTTGTTCGGGAGCAGTTTCGGCAGCAGTTTCCAATTCTTCTTCCGCTTCCGCTGCTTCTTCTTCCAAAGTCTGCTCCAGTTCTTGTTCCAGAAAATCTTCCTTATTTTTTTTCTTTGCCATTGTTCATCCTTTCCGTTGTTGTTTTTTTGACCATCATACCGCGTTTGGTCGTGGTAGTAATAGTATTGGCAACATCGCGCACCAGAGGAATGAGCTTGCGGTAATCAGTTCTGACAGGTGACACGATGCCCAGGTAACCGGGAATTTCGTAAATTTCATAACGGGTGTAAATCACGGCAAAATTTTGCCAATCAGGCGCACTTAACTGCTCACCCATCAGGACATTCACCTTATTCAAAACCTCATATTGGCGCATCAAATTCAAAAGAATATCTTGCCTTTGAATTAAATGAAGAAACTTCAGCATTTCTTCCTTAGAATCAAATTCCTTCTGCTCCAAAAACTTGATGCTGCCGTCAAAGTGAATGTAAAAGTCCGAAATCTCAATAAACGCTTCGTGCAGTTCACGTAAGAACTGCTTCAGCAAAGGATTTTCCTCTTCTATACTCTCGCGCATCTCCACCAAATATTTATTGGCAATGTCGTAAATGCGCAAACCCACCAATTCGTCATTCAGATATCGCACCAGTTTCTTCAGCTGAACTTCCGAAATATCATATTCGCATTTCATAATCACAGTCTTATCCAATCCACTGTCCAAACTCATCACAAACAAGAACTTATTCGGTTCAATGCGAAAAACTTCCAGCTTACTCAAGTATCCGGAAGAAACTTCAGGTTCAGCAACAAAGCTGAGCTGATCGGTTTCCTTTGCCAAAAGCTGCATAATGTAATGTAAAGCACGAGGCGTATCTTTGTAATGCTGAATTAAGAGCTGCCGCAAAAAATCCATATCCCCGAAAGTGGTCTTACTATGCTGACTTTCTATACTTTTAAGGTATTGCCGATAACCTTGAACTGTGGGAATGCGTCCCGCTGAAGTATGCGGCTGCTGAATCAGATTCATCTCTTCCAACTTGAATAAATCTATCCGTAAAGTCGCAGGGCTGACATTAGTCAGATATTTCTCATTCAGCATTCGTGAAGACACCGGCTCCCCGGATTGAATATATTCATCCACTAACGCACAAAGCGTTTGGTTCAGCCTTAATTCATTTTTCTTCATTTTACTCAGCTTCTTGTTACCTTACAACTATTAAATTATTTATTCTAAGCAACTGATAGGGATAATTAGCACTCTTCTATCTTTTTTGCTAATCTATAAAACAAAATATTTGAAAAGCGAAAATTGTCAATCAAAATCTTAGACTGCTAATTTGTCGGGGGCGTTGGTCATAATCTTCTGCAGCTCTATTTGTTAAGCACTATTCTAATAAATTGCTTTTAATTGCTTTAATTGAGAAAAATTTTTAAGCAAAGGTCTGTTCCGGCAGAAAAAAGCTTTACCTTCTCCTCTTCAAAATTTATAGGGATAATCGTTCTGTTTCTGATGTCTCAAATCATACAAACTATCCAATCTTATTTTAAGTTGGTTTCGCATCTCTCGTTTTTGCGTATTTAATTTATGAGGTTGTAATATAGATTTAGAACTACATAATAAATTTTCCGCTTTTCTGTTCCAAATAGCAGTTTCAGCAAGAGCAGGAGAAATCCATTCCGCTTCATAACAGAGTTTCAGGAACTGGGAGAAAAATTTGCTTTGAGCCGGATTTTTGTAATGAGTAACAATTCCCGCATTGGCGATAGCGGTTCCTTCAATTTCCAAATAAGAAGGTTGAGGCAGCAATAAATCGACCGGAGCGTTTTCTTCCAAGAAGGGCACAACCGCTATTTTGAAAGCATCTTCAGTTGCAAATTCCGGATATGCTCCATAACTTAAAACAAAATCGCCCGCAGTTTCATCAGGTTTTATCCCCAATGCCGACATTCCTGCCAGATTGGGAAAATCCGATGTCATCAGCACATTATTTGTTATACCGGTAATTTTTCTCGCTTTTTCCCAAACGGCAAACGCTTCCGCTTCGCTGATTTGATTGATATTATAAACGAATAAAGTATCTTTGTCCGCATCAAGCGCTCCCAAATCATTGGTAACAACATCGGCAAATTTATTAAAAGCTTCGTCGGGCGGATTGACTAAAATCAGTTTTGCTCCTTGTCTTTGGCGTAACCGAATAAGAGTTCGCAAAGTGTGGCTGATTTTGCCGATGATGACATAAGTGCGGAAATTCTCCAATTGTTCATAAGGGACAGCGGAAGGAAATTCAGGCCAAAGCTCATCTGAAAACATAGATTGGCAGCCGTTGGAAGAGAGCACTGCATTTTTATTTTCGGCAATTTGTTTGAGCACCAGCATTTCTTCCAAAGTGGCGAAAGGCGTAACTTCAAGCCGCATTTGCTTTGCCTTTTTTGCTTTTTCTTTCATCAATTTACCTGCTTCTGCCCATTCAATCGCATTCCAATTTGCTCCTTCTTTAATCATAGGTTGCTTCAATCTGTCATCAGCGAACAAAATTTGCCAGCCAAACCTGCCTTGGAAGCAGAGATTTCTGCCGTTAAAGAAATTGTTGAGCAGAGGTTCGTCTTCACTTTCGGGAGTGGTAATTAAGGCAATTTTGTCGGTTTCCGCTTGCACTTTAATTGAACATCCGGTTCCGCAAAGGCCGCAGCTTTGAATTGTTTCTTGTCTCGGGTGCGGATTTAATTTATAATGTAAATTGCGTTCAGTCAACGCACCGACGGGACAGACATTGATGCATTTACCGCAGGCTTCGCAAGTTGTCTCAGTTAAGCTGTTCCCGAATTCGGGTGCCACCAAAGTAGGAAATCCGCGATAAATATAACCCAAGACTGCCGCTCCTTGAACTTCGGCGCAAGTTCGGACGCAGCGTCCGCATTTGATGCATTTATTAGCATCACGCAAAATAAATGGATGAGAGGCATCAATCGGATGATGATTTTGACTGCCCCAAAAACGGGTTGCGTCAACTTTGTAGTCTGTTGCATATTTGCGCAAAAAGCAGGTTTCATTCACTTGACAGCCGCACTCCAAACACCGTTCAGCTTCAGTTTTTGCTTGCTGAAGAGGAAAGCCTTTTTCCACTTCCCGAAAACCTGATTTCGCTTCCTGCAATGCTATCTCAGGCATCTCTTCCCGCGGACGAACAGGAATCTGCTCATATTCCTTTTTTGATACTTCCCGGATTTTTTCACCTTTTTTAGAAACAAAACTGCTTGGGGACGGTTGAATTTCTTCCCCTTGCAAAAAACGCTCTATCATTTCTGCTGCCAATCTGCCGTCGGCAATAGCTTCCACGGCAGTAGCTGCACCACGTCTAAAATCGCCTCCCGCAAACACATTTGCCAAACCTGTGAACATAGTATCTTCATTGACTATAGCAGTAGACCAGCGACTGATGGGAAGGACTTCCCCGTCAATATTGTTTTCCGCTTGCGCAAATATTTCCACATCCGGCACTTGCGAAATAGCGGCAATGATATTATCAAATTGTTCGGTGAAGAATTCACCGGTCGGTTCAGGGCGTCTGCGGCCGCTGTTATCAGGTTCTCCCAATTTCATTTTCTCTATTCTAACTGTATGCAGACAGCCGTTTTCACCTATATATTCCACGGGATTGGACAGCATGTAAAAAGTGACGCCTTCGCTTTCTGCAGCGTCAATTTCATAATCTTCGGCAGGCATTTCGTCTCTGGTGCGCCGATAAATTATAGTCACTTGAGCGCCCAAGCGGACACAAGTTCTGGCACAATCAATGGCAGTATTGCCACCGCCGATGATTGCCACTTTTTTACCAAGTTTGGGAGTTTGACCCAAAGCATGAGCTTTCAGGAAATCCGCTCCCAAATAACAGCCTTCCAAATCGCTTCCTTTGACGGGCATGGGAACTGCTTTTTGCGCTCCGATTGCCACATACACAGCGTCGTAATCTTTACTCAACTGCTCCAAAAAGATATCCCGTCCCAAAGTTTTGCCGGTTAATATCTTCATTCCGTTGCTGCACATAAGCTCAATTTCACGCTCCAGAACTGCTTTGGGCAATCTGTATTCGGGAATTCCGTAACGCAGCCAGCCTCCTGCAGCGGGAGCAGCTTCAAACACATCAACTTCATAACCCAAATTGGAAAGATAATAACCGCAAGTCAAACCTGACGGTCCCGCACCGATAATAGCAACTTTTTTGCCTTTGGGCGGCTGTTTTTCCGGAACATAATTCCAGAAATCATTCAAATCGTTATCGGCAGCAAATCTTTTCAATTGGCGAATGGCGACCGGTTCTTCAACTAATTGGCGTCTGCATTCCTTTTCACAAAAAGCGGGACAAACGCGTCCGATGGAAAGCGGCATCGGCAAAGTTTCTTTAATTACGCGCACTGCTTCATGATATTGACCGTTTGCAATCAGGGACACATAAGTCTGCACATCCACTTGTGCGGGACAAGCAATTTTGCAGGGAGCCACGCAATCCGCATAATGATCGCTGACCAGAAGTTCTAAAGCCATTTTCCGTGCTTGATGAATTTCTTCACTGTCGGTCGTAATATCCATTCCGTCAGTCAAATAAGTTCCGCAGGAAGTGACGAAGCCTTTGCGTCCTTTCACTTCCACGGCGCAGACCCAGCAGGAACCGTATGGCTTCAATTCTTCGTCATGGCATAAAGTCGGGATTTTTATCCCCTGTCTTTTTGCCAAATCCAGAATGGTCATTTCCGTATCTGCAGCCATTTTTTCGCCGTTCAGAATAACTTCTATTTTTGCCATTTTCCGCTCCTTAATCCTTTATCACTGCTTGAAATCTGCAATTGGTAAAGCAAGCACCGCATTTTATACACTTGCTTTGGTCAATGCTGTGCACTTTTTTAACTTCACCGCTGATGCAACCGACGGGACATTTACGCGCGCAGAGAGTGCAGCCTGTGCATTTTTCCGGGTCAATACTATAAGTCAATAAAGCGGAACAGGAGTGTGCCGGACATTTTTTGTCTACGATATGCGCCAAGTATTCGTTTCGGAAATAGCGTAAAGTCGTCAGGACAGGATTGGGAGCAGTCTGACCTAATCCGCACAAAGAGCCTTTGATGACATTTACTGCAAGCTGTTCCAATTTGTCTATATCTTCCAACTCACCCTTGCCTTCGGTAATGCGGTTCAAAATTTCCAGCATCCGTCTGGTACCGATACGGCAGAAAGTGCATTTGCCGCAGGATTCGTTTTGCGTAAAATTAAGGAAGAAGCGCGCAATGTCCACCATGCAAGTGTCTTCATCCATAACGACCATTCCGCCGGAACCCATGATTGCGCCTGTTTTTGTAATGGAATCATAGTCCACTGTCGTATCCAATAATTCAGCGGGAATGCAGCCTCCGGAAGGACCTCCCAACTGAACTCCTTTGAATTTCTTATCATTTTTGATGCCGCCTCCCACTTTGTATATTACATCGCGCAAAGGCATACCCATCGGAACTTCAATCAAGCCGCTGTTCTTAATTTTCCCCGCAAGAGCGAAAACTTTGGTTCCGGAAGATTTTTCAGTGCCGAATTTGCGAAAAGCCTCAGCTCCGTTTATCATTATCCACGGGATATTTGCCCAAGTCTCCACATTATTGATATTAGTAGGTTTACCCCAAAGTCCTGCTTCCGCGGGAAAGGGAGGACGGATGGTCGGCATTCCTCTTTTGCCTTCAACGGACTGCATCAGAGCAGTTTCTTCGCCGCAAACGAATGCTCCCGCGCCTTCTTTTATGTGCAAGTCAAAACTAAATTGCGAGCCCAAAATATTTTTGCCCAAATATCCTTTCGCTTCAGCGTCGGAAATTGCTTTTCGTAAATGCCTTATTGCCATAGGATATTCCGCACGAATGTAAATATAACCTTCATCCGCACCGATAGCGTAAGCCCCGATTATCATTCCTTCCAAAACTGCATGCGGATCACCTTCCAAAGTCGAACGATCCATAAATGCACCCGGATCGCCTTCATCAGCATTGCAGATAACATATTTTTTCGCGTTTTTCGCATTATGCGCAAATTGCCATTTCAAACCTGTAGGAAAACCGGCACCGCCTCTTCCGCGCAAACCTGAATTTTTGACCAGCTCGATAATCTCCGAAGGCTGCATCTGAAGAGCTTTTCTGATTGCTTGATATCCGCCCGCAGTTTCATAATCTTCAATCTTTTCCGGATCTATTTTTCCGCAGTTACGCAGCACTATTCGCTTCTGATTTGCGATTAATTCATTATGGACAGCAGGTTGCCTGTCGTTTAATACTATGTTTTTATATTGCAGATTATCGTTCAAATAGCCTTCCAATACGGACGGAACATCAGCCGGAGTTACTTTTCCCAACATAATATTCGCTTTACCTGCTCCGGATAATTCCAGTAACGGTTCTTCAAAACACATCCCGATACAAGCAGTTTTTTCCAACTGCACGGGCAGATTTTTTTCTTGAACAACCTGCTGCAAAGCAGTCCAAACTTCTCCCGCACCTGCTGCAACACCACAGCTTCCCAAACCAAGTCGAGCGATAATTTTACTCATTCTGCTCTCCTTGATGTTTGTATTTGTTCAAGATGCCGGGAATCTTTTCCGGAGTGAGTTTACCGTATGTTTGTTCACCGATCATGATAACCGGCGAAAGTGAACAGCAACCCAAACAGGCTACTTCCATAACAGTGAACAATCCGTCCGCAGTTGTGTCCTCAACTTCCGTGAGCTTTAAATGCTCACGCACCGCATCGGCAATACTGTTTGCACCCGAAACATGACAAGCGGTCCCTTTGCAAACTCTGATTATGTATTTGCCTTGCGGTTTTAAGCGAAACATAGCATAAAAAGTTGCTACTCCAAAGATTTCGGCACATGGGATACCTGTTTTTTCGGAAACATATTTCAAAATATCCTGAGTCAGGTATCCCCGCATTTTTTGAATTTCCTGCAAAAGCGGAATTAGAGCACCTTTTTGACCCTTATAGCGGTTAAGTAAAGCGTCAAGTTCCGGTTTCGTATTTTGCATTCCGCCTCCTTTTTTTATCTAAGATTTTATACTTATTCCTATTATCTTGTGCAAAGAGATAAATCTCTTTCCCACAGCGGTATTTTTAATTTTAATCATTACCTGCTTTTTGTATTTTATTTTTTTCTATTTTCTCATTAATTATTTATCTGTCAATGGAAATCTTCCCCGCTAATAATATTTTTAGCTGCCCCCCAAATATATTACTTCTTACCCGGAAAAAAATGTTTTATAAACTGAATTTCAATCTGCAAAATTATTAATCTTGCTTATAATTATCATAACAAATTCTTCTTTGCGGCCCACTTCCCTCCTAATATCCTGTCGATATCCAGTCGATATCCAGTCGAAATTAAGTCGACTGGATATCGACTGGATATCGACTGGCTCACCAGCAAGATGTTAGAAAAATATAAATTGGAAAAGGGCAAATGCTCCCCGGCGAGGAAATTTTCCTTGACTAAATAAAGCGATAAAATTCACTTATTTGATAAGTTTCAATGCTGATAAGGAGCCGAAGATAAAATGGCGATTTTGCTGAAGACTACGAAAGATATTGAAGCGCAGTTGGATCAATTTCTGGATATTTTGAGCGATACTGCTATGCTTTACCGGAAAGCAATTGAGGATTATCTATCCGAACGCTTTGAACAATTTGAGCAAAGACTGCAGGCTATTCGGGAAAATGAGCACAAAGCGGATGACTTGAGGGTGCATATCGAGCGCTTTTTATACGAGCACACTCTGATTCCGGAAAATCGGGGTGATGTTTTAGCCATATTGGAAAACACTGATGAAGTGATCGACAATATGAAGGATTCCATTGTGCAGTTTTCCATAGAACTGCCTGAAATTCCGGACGCTTTGGATGATCTTTTCCTTCAAACTGCCGCTGCTTCAGTTGATGCAGTGGACAATCTGGCAATGGCAGTTCGCTCCTTTTTCCGTGATTTATCCGCAGTTAATAATTATATCCACAAAGTGTATTTCTTTGAACGGGAAGCGGATCAGTTGGGAGAAAAGCTGCGTCGGCTGATTTTCACGCTGGAAATTGATTTGGCACATAAAAATCAGCTGAAGGAATTCGGGCTGCATGTGGAAAAAATTTCCGACTATGCGCAAGCAGTATGCGACCGCTTAGCCATTTACACCATCAAAAGGCAGCTTTGAACCTTATTTTGTGGCAGCAAACACAAGTTGCAGTTATTTTTATTGACATGAATAAATTGATCTTTCAGAGTGTAAATGTAGGCTTTTAATAATTCGGAGGAAAGATGAAAAACTCTGTGTTTATGCTCTTGGGAATTGTCGCAATCTGCTTATTCAGCTGTTCGAAAAAAAGCACTGAAGTTCTTGACGGGACGGTCGAAACCCCGTATTTCAGTTTGATTTATGACATCTATTTCCCGCCGCAAACTCTTTCCATTACCTGCGGCACGGTTGATGCTGAAATCAGATACACTTTGGATGGCACTATTCCAACCAAAAAATCTAATCTTTATTCTGTCCCGCTGGAACTTGATTCCACCGTAACGGTTAAAGCCGTTGCCTTTAAGGAAGGGTTGTATCCGAGTGCCGTGGCTTCCAAACATTACATAATGTATATTCCGACTGCAGAAGATGCAAGAATAATAACAAGTATGACAGCCCTGCCCGATAGTGTTTATGCGGATGATGGCCTCACTCGGTCAGAGATTAGCGTGACGGTTAAAAATTTAAATGACGATCCCGTACCCAACCAACAGGTTCTATTCAGAACCAATCTCGGAAACGTATTATCTTGTATTTCAACCGACAGCACAGGCGTGGCAAAAACTACTTTTTGGGCTCATCAGGAAACAGGAATCGCTAATATTACCGCCGTTGTCAAATATTATCATCCCGATTATTCAGATTTTTTAATTTCTGCCGATACCGCCTATGTCAAAATAAAAGTAAATGCCTTACCGGAAAGCCCTGCTGAAGTGAATTCCATCCGGTTTGTGAATACCGAAAACATATACTTGTCTGTTGCCAACACAAGTATGGTTGATAGTTGGCAGCTTCGGGTAAAGCTGTTCGATCAACACGGGAACATAGTTACAGAGCCGCATCAGGTCTGGTTTAGAATTCTTAATCCTCAATCGCCAAATGGTGCAACTCTTAATAATTTTCCGTCTCAAGACTCAGTGCTTGCCGTTTCCAATAACGGAATTGCTCAAATTACACTTTACGCCGGAACGATTGTAGAGTCCCCGATTATTAAGGCATCCTGCACGGACTGCGGTCACTACAGAGAAACCGTAAGGGGAAACATCTATATTCACTCGGGACCTGCTTACCGAATGGAGATTTTTGCCGGCGGTTTTAACAGCGGAGAAAATATGGGCAACGGATATTGGAGAATTTTAGCCGGAGTTCATGCCTATGACATATATAATAACATCGTAGAATATGGAGTCTCAATCTGGTTCGATATACCCGATAACGAATATAACTGTCAAATCTATAGCAACTGCTATGTAGGCAATGAAAGCGTATATGGCGATTCGACTGCCGGAACGGCATATACCGCAATAATTTATCATGGTCTTTGGTCAGGCGCAAAAATAACTGTCAGAGCAAGAACAGCGGGAATTTACGGTAACGAAATAATAGCGGAAAAAGAAATTACTTTGCCTATAAATCAACCCTGCATTAGCCTTGAGATAATTCCCGCATATCTTGTTTTTCACGGTAATTCAAATCCTTCTCCAACTTCCGCTACTGCCGTCATTAATGTTTATTTGAGCGACAGTCAAGGCTGCCCTTTAAGTTATTGCTATCTTGTTCTTTCTTCCGAATACGGTCATTTTGAATATACGACCGGAACAAATACGGATCCGGAACATTATAATCCGCAAAGTACACCTTGGATAATTGTTACTTCAACCGGCGGAACAGCTCAAGGTCTGATCAGATTTTATGCTGAAGATATTCCTTATGACGATCCGACAGATAATCAACCTACAGCATTAACTTCTCATCTTACCGCTACTTTGCAGGGAACAGATGTTTCCGTTTCTTGGACAATAATTCTGCTTCGTTATGCATAATAGGATTTAATTTGGGTTTATTTTTTCTGAAAGTCTTGCCCCTGATTTTGGCTTTCTTTTTCGGGTATTTCCTGAAAAGCGTAAAATTGATGAGCAAAGACGATGCGGGAGTAATTCTGCGTTTAGTGCTTTCCGCTACTTTACCGGCTTTGACTTTACTTTCCATCCTCAAAATTAATCTGAAATTAGAACTTCTGTATCTTCCTTTTACGGCGCAAATCGTAGTCTTTTGCATTTACGGAATTGCTTGGTGGGTCGGCAGAAAGTTAAAATTACCGCAGACGACATTCGGAGCTTTTTTGGTCGGATGCATGATCATGAATACGGGTTTTTCCCTGCCGTTTTTTCAAGCCAGATACGGAATAGAAGGATTTGCCAGAGCGTCACTTTTTGACATCGGAAACAGTTTTTTGATTTATACTTTTGTCTATTTCAATGCGGTTAAATACGGTGCCAACAATGTTTCCGGCAAATTTGACTGGATGAAGTTCGTGAAACTGCCTCCGTTATGGGGACTTTTAATCGGACTCATAATCCGACTTTGCAATGTGCAAGTTCCGCAGTTGGCATTTGATTTTTTGAGTTTGGTGGGGCAGCCGACCGGTGTTTTAATCATGCTGGCTTTGGGTCTGGTGTTTGAACTGAAGCTGCACAGACTGTCTGCAATCGCTTGTGCTATTTTTATCAGAATGGGATTGGGTCTGCTCTTGGGATGGCTTTTGACATTGATTTTCGGCATCACGGGAATGACGCGCACAATCATTATCGCCAGTTCAAGCACACCTGTCGGTTTCAATACTTTAATCTTCGCCAATCTGGAGAAATTGGATCGGGAATTTGCCGCCAACTTAGTCTCTTTTTCCATCCTGATCGCATTGGGCTACCTGCCTTTGATAATTTGGCTTTTCGGTTAAAGCGTGCAATTGCATATAAAGCATGATTATGAATAAAACTGAGAATAACTTTTCCCGACAGTATAAAAAGCAAATTGCCGCCGTCATCGTAATCTTGCTCAGCGCTTTTTTAGGCATCGGTTCCAGAAGCGCAAAGTTTCCGCTGCCCGATTTTTTCAAGCTTTATACCGGCGATACGATGTGGGCATTGGCCTTTTACGCTTTTTTTACTTTGCTGCTGTGCCGCTCAAAACAATGGACAGTGTTTTCGGTAACACTTGCTTTTTCTATCCTGATAGAAGTTTCACAGCTCTGGCATCCTTCTTGGCCGGAGTATATCAGAAATTACAAATTGGGCGGATTGCTTCTCGGATACGGTTTCCATTGGAGTGATCTGATTTGCTACACTTGCGGCTGCTGTTTGGGTGCGCTCATCTTTTCCCTAATAAAAAACTCAAATACAAATTCGGATAATTAGAACAAAATATCCGCTTGAAATTGAGATAAAATTTCCCGTTATCAAATTCATTTATAAATTTCATTGCTATATTTTGCCAAAACTCTGCCTTGCCAATCGGAAAGTTTAACTTCTCACAGGTTCTTTTTACTTCGCGAAAACGGATATTTTGCTTGACATTAAGTCTTTATTAAAATCGGAGTGTAAGAACGTAAAAAATAATATAAATAAACAGATAGAAGAGGGAACGGAATGGCGCTCTTTGATTTTTTGGGCATGATGGGAAACGACATCGCCATTGATTTGGGCACAGCCAATACTTTGGTATATAAAAAGGGAACGGGAATCGTTATAGACGAGCCGTCCGTGGTAGCTGTTTCGACAGATAACAAGAAAATCATAGCCATCGGACAACACGCAAAAGTGATGTTGGGCAAAAATCCGGATGAGGTGCGTGTAATTAAACCCTTAAAAGATGGTGTGATAGCAGATTTTCAAGTAACGGAATTAATGCTGCGCAACCTGATTTTAAGAGCGCAAAAGAAAAGATTATTAGTGCGTCCGAGAGTAATTGTATGCGTTCCTTCCGGAATTACGGAAGTGGAAAAACGCGCCGTTCGTGACAGTGCATTGCATGCTGGTGCACGCGAAGTTTATTTGATTTCCGAACCTGTCGCAGCAGCAATCGGAGCAGATTTACCGATTGATCAAGCCTGGGGTAATATGATTATGGATATCGGGGGCGGGACAAGTGAAATTGCAGTGATTTCTCTTTCCCATATTGTGGTGCACAATTCCATTCGTGTGGGCGGAGATAAATTGGATACCGATATTATCAATTACTTGAGAAAGAAGAACAATTTGTTTGTGGGTGAGCAAACTGCGGAAAAAATCAAGTGCACAATCGGAAGCGCAGCTCCCTTAAAAGAAGAACTGACAATGGATGTTCGCGGACGGGATATAATTTCAGGTTATCCCGTCACTCTTAAAATCTCTTCGGAAGAAATCAGAGAAGCAATGTCCGAAACGGTCAGCACTATGATTGATGCCATCAAGCGTTTGTTTGAAAGAACTGCGCCTGAACTTAGTGCCGACATTGCTGAACGCGGAATTTTCCTTACCGGTGGCGGTGCTTTATTGAAAGGCTTGGATGAAAAGATTCGGAAGACAGTCGACCTTCCCGTTCATGTAGTACCGGACCCGTTGGAATGTGTAGTCAAAGGAGCGGGCAAGGTTTTGGATGATGTTGAGCGCTATCGGGAAGTTCTAATCAAAAAGATAGAGGATTAACGGTTTGCGCTTGATGTGGTTAAACGCTATCTAATTCCCGGGATTTTTTTCATATTAGCGCTCCTTTTGTTTATCGGAGGAGCGAATTCCCGCACTGCTAAAGCGCAATGGCTTTCCCGAACAATCTTTCTCCCTTTTCAAAAAACGTTAAAAGCATATTCCACAATCCAAGAACTAAAACAGGAAAACTTTGAACTGCAGAATAAAGTCACGCAAGCGGCTTTGGAAAATCTGCTGTTGCAAAATCAACTGAAAGCTTTGCAAACCAAACAGAATTTCAGTTTTGAACTGCACGGCATTCCGTTCGTCATGGCTGAAGTTGTAGGTTACTCGGGTCAATTTCACGACCGTAATTTAATCATCAATAAAGGTGCCAAAGACGGAATCGAAATAGACAGTCCGGTGATTTACTCCGACGGAATTATCGGTAAAACGATTGTAGTAAATGCGGAAAACAGTATTGTGCTGCCTTTGACCCATTCTCAATTCCAATTGGCGGTAATGGATAAAAATACTAATGTGCAGGGCATTCTGCAATCAGATTTACAAGGCGTGACTTCCATGAATTTGATTAAGTTGGGTTCGCAAATCAGCATCGGCGATACAATCGTGACTTCCAATCTCTCCAGACTTTTTCCCAAAGGCTATCCGGTCGGAAAAATCAGCCGCATTAAAGAATCTCAAGATAATATGTTCCTCAGCGCTCAAGTTATTCCTTTCACTTTGATTGAAAACCTTGAGCATGTCTTTGTCTTAAAAAAGGCTTTTGTCCGTAAGTCTTTTGAGCCGCTGCCGGAACTTGAAAAATCCGTCCCGCCGGACTCTATTGAGGTAAAATAAATGAAACAAAAAAATCCTATTATTGAAGTCTACAATGTTCGTTTTGAACGCATTCCCGTGAAGACGCGCATTCTGACAAAAGATGACGCTATGGCGGAAGTGGTGAAAGAATATGCATTACCTTTAATGCGGGCGGGTGACATACTTTCCATCAGTGAAAGTCCGCTTGCCATCACTCAGGGAAGAGCAGTCCCCGTGGCGGAATTAAAGATCGGTTTCTTGGCAAAAGTGTTGTGGCGTTTTGTGGCAAAAGTTCCTTACGGAATTGGCTTGAGAGCACCATCCAGTATGCAATGTGCAATTGACGAATGCGGTGCAGGAAGAATTCTTTTTGCAGCTGCCGTCGGTGCTTTGGGTAAATTGCTCGGCAAAAAGGGCTGGTTTTATAAAGCTGCGGGAAAACAAGCCGCTCTTATTGACGCCTGCGGAACTTCACCTGTCCCTCCATACAATGAAACAGTAATCAAAGGTCCTTTGCATCCGGAAAAAGAAGCGCAAAGAATTTCCGATAGAATAGGCTATCCCGTTGCAATAATGGATATTAACGATATCGGAGGAAGCTGGATGATTGGTGCCAGTAAAGGAGTTTCCAAACATTTTATGGAAATGGTGATGAAAGATAATCCCCAGGGCCAGGCTGACGAACTTACGCCGATGTGCATTGTGAGGAGAGTTAGTTGAAAGTTTGGCAGGTGCTGAAGACATTAATCGGCGGCATCATTATCCTTTATCTGCAGGTGCTGTTTATGCCTAAACTTGCTATCGGAGGAATAATTCCCAATCTTTTTCTGGGCTGGATCGTCTATCAGGTGTGGCATAAACAGATGAATATGCTTATTCCAATCCTGTTTGTGTTGGGACTTTGCTTGGATTTGACAGATCCCGCACAACTGGGTTTGCAGACTATTCTTTTCATTATTTTAGCAATCGGCGCAGACGAATTTCACCGTCCTTTGGAGAAAGATTCTTATCTTACTTTGGCGTTAAGCGTGGGATTGGTCTGCTTTTTGTATTCCATTCTCTTATACTTTGTTTTCGGTCTCCAGTCATCTTTTTCCGGTAAATTGATTTTGTTGAATTTAGGTTTGTTCTTTTATAATCTGGTAATTGCTTTGCTTGTCACCTTCACTTGTGAATTTATTTCCCACCTCAGGCTTGATTTCAGGGATGAATAAACTGAGCTTCTATCATTATTTCCGTATTATTACGGGACTGCTGACTGGCATTTTGTTTTTTGCTTTATTTCGCTTGCAAGTGGTGCAGGGAGGATATTACAAACAAATAGCGGAAAGCAATTTTGTGCGATTGCGCAGAATTACCGCTACCAGAGGTGAAATTTACGACCATAAATACAGACCGATTGTGGAAAATATCCCTTCCCTCAATCTTTACCTGATTCCGGGCAGAATAAGAAACAACAATGCTTTGGCGTCTTTTTTAGCCAAAGAATTGGGAATTACGCAACAAGAACTGCAGGAAAAGATAAACAGCACCCGCTTCCGTTCTTACGAAGACATTATCGTAGCGGAAAATATTCCTTACGATCGCGTCCTTACTCTTTCGGAACAACTTTCCTATTTTCCCGAACTCGTCTTCCGGACTGAAACTACCAGACATTACCTTTATCCTAATCATTTTACCGGCTTCGTCGGCAGAATTAACGAACAGGAATATCAAACCTATAAGAATGAAGATTACACCATTAACAGTCAAATCGGGAAAACGGGTCTGGAAAAATATTATGAGGTTTTGGTAAAAGGAAAGGACGGACGGGAAATTGTGCAGGTAGACGCCGCCGGACGAAATTTGAACCTTTTTCACAATGAAAAGACTATTCTTCCAGTGAACGGATTGGGGCTGATTTTAACGATTGATGATGACATCCAACAATTTGCCGAGTCCATCTTTCCGGCAGGAATGAGAGGTGCTATTGTCGTTATGGATGTCCGGACAGGAGCGATTTTAGCTTATGTCAGCAAACCTGTCTACGATCCCAATCTTTTTATGTCCAAATTGAGTTTGGAGGATTGGAAAGCGCTTAATGATGACATAGACAAGCCGATGCTGGATCGTGTTATTCATGCTGCTTATCCTCCCGGTTCTGTTTTCAAACCCGTAACCGCGGGAGCGGGTTTGGAAAAAGGAGTAATAAATCAGTATACTCTTCTGGCTGATTGCAGAGGAGGTTTACAAGTCGGAAATCGTTTTTTCCGTTGTTGGACTGCAGGCGGACACGGAAGAAACAATGTAATTAATGCCATAAAAGTTTCCTGTGATGTCTTTTTTTATGATCTTTCTCTTCATCTTAATTTAGACGATTACTGCAACTTCGTTCACAATTGCATGTTAGGCGTAAAAACGGGAGTGGATTTGCCCAATGAACGCAGCGGTCTTTTCCCCGATACAAAATGGTATTATCAGCACTTGGGAAAAGCGATAAGCATTACCGGACAAAAAGTCAATTTGTCAATCGGGCAAGGTGAAGTGCTGTGCACTCCTTTGCAAATTTGTGCTTTTTATGCGGCTCTTGCCAATAACGGAATATGGAATCAACCGCACCTGTTGGAAAAAACTGTCGGCAATTCCGTAGCTGCACAGCAACCTATAACTTCAATCAAGCAGCAAAGATTGCCTTTATCGGCTTCCAATCTGCAAATCATTCAGCAAGGACTTTACAGCGTGTGTAATGTTGCCGGCGGAACCGCTACAAGCGTAAAAGTCAAAGGAGGCACAACTTACGGAAAAACTGGTTCTGCCGAAAATTTACGAGGGCGGACAACTCACGCCTGGTTCAGCGGATATTTGGTTACGCAAAAACCTGAAATAGCTGTTACCGTTTTTATGGAAAATGCCGGTCACGGAGGAAGTGCATCTGCACCCTTGGCAAATCGCATCCTTAATTATTACATGGGCAACTATCAAACCATCAAAGCTCCGGTGCAAATTCCTCCTCAATTTCAGGAACAAAATTCAATCAATCCCGAAGAACCTGATACGCAATCTGCACCTGAAACCGTTACACCTGTTGAAAATACCGAGGCTGACAATCATGATTAACCGCAAAAAATTTGATTTCACTTTAGCAGTTTTACTGCTGCTCATGATTTTGATTGGTATCGTTGCCATTTATACTGCTTCCACCAGCAAAATAGGAGACCAAATTGCGGTAAAAAATTTTTGGTGGCGTCAATTAATCTTTGCTTTTTTGCTTATCGGCTTACTTTATCTTTTACTCAGGCTTCCCATGCCGATTATAGATTTATTGATTGCTCCTCTGTATATTCTCAATCTGATACTGCTTGTTATTGTGCTATATATGCCTGCTGTGAACGGTTCTCATCGTTGGCTTAATCTTATGGGCTTTTCCTTTCAACCGTCGGAAAGCGCAAAATTATTGACTATTTTATTAACTGCCAGATTATTGTCAAAGGAGCATCTGAGTGAAGCAAAACAGCTGTTATACGGATTGCTTTGCGTGAGCGGACCTGCAGTTCTGGTCTTTATTGAGCCTGATATCGGAACGAGTTTAATTTTGGTGGTGAGTTTATTTGCGATGTTTACGGCAGCAGGCCTTCCGGTTTTTTATCTGCTTTTACTCATTAGTCCGATAGTCAGCATAATTGCTTCCTTTCATTGGCTGCTGATTGTTCTTTGGATAATTGTTTTGGTTTTTGTTTTGCTGAGATTCAGGTTATCGTGGGTAACAATAACCGTAGCCGCTATCCTGAATTTGTTTTTTTGTTTGATCATGCCTGTTTTTTGGGGAGGCTTGAAGGAATATCAGCAGGAGAGGATTTTGACCTTTCTGGACCCGATGCGTGATCCCTTGGGAGCCGGATATCAAATTATTCAGGCTAAAATTGCCATCGGTAGCGGTGGCACAGTTGGCAAAGGCTGGTTAGAAGGAACACAGAAGAACATGAATTTCTTGCCCGAACATCATACCGATTTTATTTTTTCCGTGATAGGCGAGGAATTCGGATTTTTGGGGTGCTTGTTTTTGCTGGTCTTATTTTTTATTTTATTTTGGCGTCTGACCGCAGCGATAAAGGAATTAAGGGTTCCGGAACGCAGGATTGCAACTTCCGGTATTTTAGGTTATTTAGTATGCCAGACTTTTATTAATGTAGGAATGAATATTGGTCTGGTTCCCGCAACGGGAGTACCTTTGCCATTCATCAGTTACGGCGGTTCAAATCTGCTGGTGAACGGTTTGGCGATCGGCATTGTCCTTAAATATTTAAATGAACGGGGATTTATGAAATGAAATTATTTTATCGGCTCTTTATTTTCTTATTTCTCATTCTGGGCGGTTGTTATTCCGGCTCAACTTTGTATTATATGGATACCGGTGAAGTCAAGGCTCCGAACTTGGTGGCGAATCCGAGTTTTGAACACGGGAATCAACTTGTATCCTCCGCTCCCGCAAATTGGTATGTCATAACCAGTTCCAAAGAATTAATTACTCCGATGGAATTAGATTCCACGGTAACTTTGGCGGGAAAATACTCTCTGAAAATCCCCAAATGCGACCAAAATATGTATTTAGTTTCCGATGCTTTCAGGATTAATCCCAAAGGTGTTTTTTTCGTCAGATGCTTCCTCAAATCCGCCACTGCCATGAAAAAGCCCGTCAAAATTCACTTCTGGACATATGACTCCGCCGGCAATAAGAAAAACTCCTTCCAAAAAAGTCTGAAACTGAAACCGGAATGGAACCAAGTCTCAATGACTGCAGGCTTCCTGAAAAAGAATACCGCTTTCGGCAGAATAGCCATCTTTATTCCCAAAGATACCGGAAATCAAATTTGGCTGGATGACACAGGCTGCTATATGGTGCACGAACTGGAAAAATAACATTCCCTGATTCATGCGCTTATTAGTCCAAAGGGTTAGCAGAGCGGAAGTTTATATAGAGCGGAAATTATATTCGTCTATAGGTAACGGTATGCTTGTCCTGATCGGCATTTCCGCTTCTGATACGAGTGCCAGCATTCCCAAATTAGCCAAAAAACTGCTGGAATTACGCATTTTCCCCGATGCCGCAGGCAAAATGAATCTTTCCGTTCAGGATGTGCAAGGCTCTTTATTAATAGTATCTCAGTTCACTCTTTACGCCGATTGCAGGAAAGGCAGAAGGCCTGATTTTACTAAAGCAGCAAGTCCCAAAACTGCAGAACTGCTCTATGAAAATTTTATCGCTGAAGTTAAAAAGTCCGGACTTGAGGTGCAGACTGGCATTTTTGGAGCAATGATGCAGATATCTCTTGTCAATGAAGGTCCGGTCACGCTTATGTTAGATTCGGACGAACTGTAAAAATCGGTTTGGATGTTTGTGTTTTATCAGCCTTTGAAAAATGAATAAAAAGAAGCAATTGGCGTATCTCCAGGCAGTTTTATCCATGGCATTTTGGGCACTCACTTTTGTTTGGATTAAAATTGCTTTTATTTGGTATAAACCTCTGGAAATTGTTTTCTTGCGTCTTTTGTTAGCAAGTGTGCTGCTCATTTTATTTGCTCTGCTGACCAAACACAAAGAACAACCTCACGGGAAGGACATTTGGCAGTTTGCTTTGGTAGCGTTCTTTGAGCCTTTTTGCTATTTTATGGGCGAAGCGAACGGTATGCAGTTTGTTTCTCCCACTTTGGGTTCGTTGATTATATCCCTAATTCCTTTAGTGACAGTTTTTGCAGCTTGGCTCTTCCTGAAAGAAAAAGTAACCTTACGGCTGTTTATCGGCTTGATAATTTCCTTATTCGGCGTAGGACTTTTGGTCTGTACTTCAGGCGAGATGAGAGCTACTCTCAAAGGTGTAGCTTTATTGCTGGGAGCTGTTTTGGGCGGAACATGTTACGGATTATCGGTCAGACGCCTTACGCTTAAATACACAACTTTAACGATCGTGCTGTGGCAAAATGTATTCGGAACGCTGTATTTCCTACCTTTCTTTTTACTGGTGAACGGCAAACACTTCTTTACCATGCAGCATTCAGCCAAGGGATTATTGACTATTTCCGCAATGTCAATTTTTGCCTCAGTCGGAGCCTTCGTTCTCTACACGGGAGTAATTCGCGAATTAGGTGTCATCAAATCCAATCTTTTTACCAATCTGATTCCCGTTTTGACAGCTGTTTCGGCTTTTATCCTGTTGGGAGAAGTTCCAACTTGGCGTGCTTTCTTTGGCATCATTTTAGTGATTACTGGCTTATTTATCTCCCAAGCAAAGGATATTCGTTCCGCTTTTTTGCCTTATGACTAATTGGTTGTCTTTTATAACTTTCCTAATAACCACCCCGAGTCCACCCCGTATCCACCCCGAGTCCACGCCGGTGAAGTCGGGGTGGACTCGGCGTGGATACGGGGTGGATATTATGCAAAGCGGAGAATTGGAAGAAGCGTAATCGTTCCGATTATAGTATCTGCTTCAATAATAAAGAATTATATTATAAAGTTGTCATATATTTGCGGATTTCGGGATATTTATCTTGCCAGAAAAGCGGACATTATAAACTGGACCCAAAATAACCCGGAGGTTGAAATGAACGACCAAGAAAAAGAAAATCACAATCACGCTTGTAACTGCGAAGATGAAGAACCCGAAATCGATACAATAACTTTGGAATTGGAAGACGGCTCCAAACAAGAGTTCCTGATTCTGGATACTGTAGAATTCAATGAGAAGTATTACATTGCTTTAGCACCGGTTGATTCCGATGAATATTTCATTTACGGTTTTCGCGATGCAGGTGAGCATACGGAATTCTTCTCTATTGAAGACGAGCAAGAATTTGATAGTGTAGCAGATATTTTTGAGAAACGCTTTGCTTTAGCAGCAGCAGAAGAAGAATAAAACAAAACTGCTTTTAATAAGAAGGAAATCGGCATAACTCCGGTTTCCTTTTTTATTTGTATCAGACTTTTGTATATGCGGAGAAGATTTTTATGGTAAGAGCTAACCTATGCTTTCGCCTTAATTTTTTTGAGAAGACCCCCAGATCTGTCCCTACTATAATAATTTTCTTAATTATTAAGATATGTTATGTATTTAATATAATTCAGCAAGTCTTAATAAATTATAACTCATTTTCCTGTATGAAGATGGTCCCTATAAAATAAAGGACATGTATCACTCCTTGAAAGCCTGTGCAATTTAGAGCACGGGCTTTTTTTATGCACCGGAATTTAAAGAAGGATATTAGGTTACATCAAACTGAGAGGATCAATATCGATGGCTATATTGATAGAGGAAGGAAGATGGAGTAGTTGCTCCAATTCCTGCATGGCTTGAGAAAGGATTTCCGCATCTTTGGCTTTGCAGATTAAATGCCAACGGTAAAGTTTATTGACTTTACTGAGCGGAGCGGGAACGGGTCCTAAAATTATTAATGCCGTGTTCTGATATTTTCCGGAAAGTTTTTCTATCGCAGGTCTGTAAGCAGTGAGAGCAGATTTGAGTTTTTTTTCCTCGGAACAGGAAAAGACTATGCGTCCCAAGCGATAAAAAGGAGGATAAAATAAACGCTTTCTGTATTGCATTTCTTCGTTGGCAAAACTGATGTAATCTTGGGCACAAGCAGAACGGACAGCATAGTGATCCGGATTCCAAGTTTGGATGATAACTTTCCCGGCTTGCTCACCTCTTCCCGAACGTCCTGCCACTTGAGTTAAAAGATTGAAAGTCCGTTCTGCAGCTCTAAAATCGGGAACATTGAGAGAAATATCTGCTAATATTACACCCACTAAAGTGACATTGGGAAAGTCCAATCCTTTGGATACCATTTGCGTGCCGAGCAAGATGTCAATTTCGTGTTTATGCATCTTATCATACATATAAGTATAAGTGTCCTTCCTTTGAGAAGAATCGGAATCAAGCCGCATAATGCGAGCAGAAGGAAAATAAATTTTGAGCAATTGTTCAACTTTTTGCGTTCCCGGCGCCCCGAAAGCAAAAGTATAACTTCCGCATGCGGGACATTTTCTCGGCACCGGATGATGGTAACCGCAATAGTGACAAACCATTTCCTCCCGATCATGATGATAATACAAACTAATTTCACAATTCGGACACTGCTGCAAAAGACCGCAACTTCGGCATTGAATAAAAGAAGCGAACCCACGGCGATTTTGGAAGAGAATAACCTGTTCATGGCGTTCCAAACAAGTTTGAATAGCATCTCTTAAGGTTGCGGAGAGAAGGTCTGCTTCAGGTTCGTCCCGTAAATCCAATAATTGCACTTGCGGCAAGCCTTGCGGTGTGGGTCTTGATAATAAAACATGCTTTTGATATTTGCCCTGCTCTGCATTAAACCAAGATTCCAACGAAGGAGTGGCGCTGCCTAAGAGAACTTTTGCACCTTCCATTTTCCCGCGCACGATAGCTAAATCTCTTCCGTTGTAACGAGGAGAACTTTCTTGCTTGTAGCTCGGCTCATGTTCTTCATCCACAATAATTAAGCCGACATTTTCTAAAGGAGCAAAAACAGCACTTCGAGCACCGATGACGATCCGGCATTTTCCTTGTTTGATTGACTGCCATTGTTCAAAGCGTTGCCGTTCAGTCAATTGACTATGCAAAATGGCAAGCATGGGGCCGAAGGCGCTGTAAAAACGATCTACCATTTGCGGTGTGAGTGCGATTTCGGGAATTAAAAGAATAACATTTTCTCCCTGTTGAAGATAATGCTTAATTACTTCAATGTAGATTTCAGTTTTCCCGCTGCCGGTAATTCCGTAAATCAGATGCACTCCGGTGGCGGAAGCATCATTCAGAATAGAATTGATAACTTCTTTCTGCTCATTTGTAAGAGACATTTCTCGTTTGGGACGCAGTTCGGGATAAATAACGGCTCTTTGCTCCACCTGATGAGGAACGATTTGGACTAATTGTTTGGCAACCAATGCCTTTAGAATAGCGTAACTGACCGTATCGGTAATTTCCTGAAGGGGAAATTCATCTGCGTGAGATGAAATAAGCTTCCAAGCAGCTGACTGTTTGGGAGTGAGTTCCGGCAAAGGGTCAAGTGGATAAACATGCAAATAATTAACAGTTTTGGGTTTTATTTTGCTGTCAAAAGAGCGCTTAACTTCTATCAGACCAAGAGCTTCCGCAGTCTCTAAAGTCTTATAAAAAGATTTGCCTTTATACGTTTTTTTTACATCAGCCGCCAGTTGAAACTTGTCTTCAGACAGAGCGGAATGCAGAGCTTTATAATCTGCGTCGGAATTATCTTTACCGACCCATTTGACTTGCGTGACCACTTCCGGCAACAGGACTGAAGGCAACATGGCAAAAACAGCTTTCCCGACCGAACAGCGATAGTATTTACTCATCCATTCCGCTAATGACAATAGCCTATTAGGTAAAATGCTTTCCGAATCAAGCACTTCCAAGACCGGCCGATAGGAAATCTTGGAATCTATCTCATCTGCATTGACTTCCCGATTACAGACTCCGGTAAGAAATCTGCGATTGAATTGGACAATAACTCTGGCACCGCGCGCAATTGATTGTTCAGATTGATAAATAATATCACTCAGGGCAGTTTGGACGGGAAGATAAACGGAATAGAATTTCATACAATAAAAAAGCCCCTTAATGAATAAGGGGCTTCTCAGCAAAGAGATTTTTCATTTGGTAAAAGTCATGATGAATTCGTAAGGTACCAGATGCTGATTATCAAAGCGCCAATTCTTGATTAATTTTTCCAGTTGAGAGATAAATTCAGGATAGAATTCACCGCTCATAGGAGTAATCTGGACACCTGCAACAGTGCCGTCGCTGTCAAGATACAGCAAAAATTTTAGAGTTCCGTACATAGCTTTAATTTGACTGTAACGTATGTAAAGATCTCTGATTTGAGGTTTGTAGCGGCTGACTGTTAGTTCAATTCTTTGCAATTCCGGTCTCGTATCGGCAGGAGCAGAACCAATATTCCCTTCGGAAACTTTTTTAACTTCAGGACCGGAAAAGCGAGTGATTACAGAAGAGGGGACATAAGTTCCGGGCTTACCGACTGGTGCAACCAAACGTTGAGCACTGCCGACATAAGTGGAAACATCACCGACCGGAGCTTGAGAAGAAAGTCCTTTGGGTCTGCCTGTGGATAAACCGGCCAAATTAGCGGTTCCCGACGGAACGGCTTCAGGATTAAAGACACTGCCGTATCCGGTTCCGGGTCCGACACCTAAACCTCCGCCACCGGAACCTGCACCTTTTCCACTACCACCAATTCCTGTTCCGGTTCCGCCGTATCCTTTACCTCCTATACTTCCTCCCAAAGTAGCAGCAACAATATCTTCTTCAGTAGTTACAGCATATAAATTCTTTCCGGATTGAGAACCTTTCCCGAAAAAACCCGCTAAACCTGTTGCACTACCCCCTTTGGCATATCCCTTACTATTTGAACCCTTACTTTGGGGACTTTGAATGCTGACATTGGCATTTTTATCTTCATAGGCGAATTCAGGCTCGGTCGAAGGTGGAACTTCAACTTTGGTTGCAGTGGCTTGTGCTTGCTCCCATAATTGAGTTAGTGTATCAGCTTGTTGATTTACCGGTTTGAAATAATCAAATAAAATTATGCCGATAATAGTTAGCGCTATGGTGCAAAGTAAGAAATTCCGGGTATGTTTTTGATAGGGGTCCAATTCCGAATGATGAGAATATTGACTGATAAGCTGAAGTTCTTCTTTACTATAAACAGGCTTGGTGAGCTCTACAAATTCGTAAGAAATCGTCCAATCGGGACTAATTTTTACATAACCGGCACTCTTTCCTGAAAGTTCAATCCATTGCTGAGAAGAATTTTTACCTTGTAAAGAATTGCCTTCAACGGGAACTCCCTCTTGCTGAAGCTCCATTCCTTTACCGAGCTGAAGATAATATTTGCCGTTTTTACGCTTGATGAACAGATACTTGGAAGGAAATTTATCATCCGGTATTTGCAGGAAAAGATATTTGTCATTTCCGATGTAGAGCTTGTTTCTAAAATCTCTTTCGGCTTGGACATGATATAATAGTTTGCCTTTGTGAAACAGCTTAAGAAGTAAAACCTTTTTTCCCATCTGCCCTCCTAATAAATTTGACGGGCAGACGCCTGCAGCCAATGTTCATCCTGAATCGTGGCAAAATAAACATCCGAAATTGATGCTCCTGCCGCTATTTTAATCAGGAGGGTAATGTATTGGCAAGGTATCTGTTTGTCTGCTTGAATTAACAAACAGGGTTTAAAGTTTGTTTTATTGGAGGCATTTCTAAGATTAATTTGAGTTGCCTCATGTTTCATAAAGTCGAATATTTTTTCTCTTAAGTCGGCAACGGTTATCAGCTCATCAGGTTTGCCGGCATAAATGTTATCAGGTCCAACCAAAATCTTATCGGGATAAACTTTGACTAAAACCGCAAGACCATTATCCATCAATTCCTGATTGGTAATAGTTGTTGGTAAAGTCATATTGACCGGAGCAGTTAAGCGTTGAGATTCAATGGAGACATTTTTTATCAAGAAAACCAGAAGAATAGTAAGAATATCCAATAGGGAGACAATAGAAATGGAAGAAGCTTCAGCGAATTTGCGTCTTACTCTTCTCATTCTCAGCCCCCTAAACCATAACTTACGGCTGCAGCTTTATATGTAACATTGGTGATCCCGTTTGCTTTACACAGGTCTATCACCTGAACCATATTGCCGTAGAGGACATCCGGATACACAATTATTGAAATATTATCCAAATTCAATTCTTTTTTCATTTGGGCAAGAGTATCATTCAATTTAGAAAAGTTGTAACCTTGATTATTATTACGAATACTGACAGGTGCTTTACCCCAGCCTCTGATTTCAAATCCGGGATATAATTGATTTCCTTCAGATGCCATAATAATTAATTTAATTTCCTGAGCAGGACCGTGACCTGTACCAATACCGCCGCTTCCGCTAATTTGACCGCCGGGAGCAGAAAAATTCAAGGCGACCATAGCCACTTGACTGATAACTACGATTGTCAGTAAAAACGGGACTATGGTAAGAAACAAGTTCATCAACGGAACAATATTAGGCATTTCGGGCGGACCTTGTTTTCTTTGGTTCCTTCTTTCGGAAGGGCGCTCAATCATTGTTTAATCCTTTATTGAGGTATTAATCTGATTAATTATTTTTACTTCATATTCGTCAATATCGGCAATCAGGCTTTGAGCTCTGGCCAGTAAAGCACCTTTGATTAAAGTAAGCGGCACTGCTGCCATCAATCCCATAGCCGTAGTTCCGATGGCAACTTTAATTCCTTCTGTAAGTTTTCTGTTCACTTCGGAAGTAGCTGCTGTAGACAGGGCTTTAAAAGCAATAAGCAATCCCCAAATCGTTCCCAACAAACCGAGATAAGTGCAAGTCTGAGCTAATACATCAAACCAGAACAGACCTCCGTCAAGTTTGTGCACCGTTTGCAGAACAGCTTCATCAAAAGCATTCTGGACAGAATCTCTCAATTCCTGACCCTTAACTCCCGAGGATTTCATTTCCTTGAAAACCTTCAGTCCGCTCCAGAAAATAAAACCTAAAGTCGTATTCTTGAAACTTTCCGATATCTTGGTAGCTTCTTCCAAATCATCGTTCTTAATATAACCTTTCAACTTTAGATAATATTTGCCGGCATCAATCTTTTCTTTGTGGTAAAGCTGATGATAGCGAACTGCAGCCAAAACAAGTCCGACTGCGAAGGTGAGGATAATCATATAACCCCAAAAGCCGCTGTCTTTGATAATTTCACCTATGGTCAGATGAGTATTCGGAGCAGCAGTCGTTTGGCTGAACAAAGTAATGCTCAACATTAAGCAAATGACTATTAGAATAATGCATTTCAATTTCATTTGGACTCCTTAAAGTAATTATTAAGTAAAATCTTACCTGTATCTCGGACATCATTTTTTTGTAACTTGTAATACCCTTTGGAAAGATCAGTCTCGGTTTTTTTCTGGTAACGTTCAATATCGGGTTTTAACGGTTCAAATTTAACGACTTCCACTTGTTTTGCTTTCTGAACCTGAAGTTTGGTAAATTTTTCTTTTGTATTTTGATTCGCCCCGGCTAAAAAGCTCGTTGCGAATAGAAGCGATAAAAGAGTAATCCAGATTTTCTTCATATTTAACCTCACTCCGTCGGCTCAGAAGACATACCAGCTTTTTTCAAATCGTAAATAATAAAAAGATTACAATAAACTGTCAAGGACTTTGCATCATTATTGAACAGATGCAGTTCCAATTCATTTTCCCCCGCCCGAAATTTGCCTTCGCCAAAGTTGAGCGCATATCTTACCACTTGCATATTGTCAATACTTAAAGTATCGATAGGGTTAAAAGTATATTCTATATTAATCCCGTTTAACATGATTTTAGTGTCTGCATAATATGGAGAAACTAAATTAAAGAGAGCGTATTCGGCAGGGATTGATCTGTCCGCAAAAGTCTTGATTATCAATTCACTTTCGGCAGGCATAGTCAGACTGTAATAATTCTGTCCCCTTGTCTTTTCTATAGGTTGATTGTAACTCCTGAAAACGGGGGGACTTGCACTTTCACTGTAATTAATCTGCCAAGCCTCATCGGGAGCTATTTCCTGCATATCATATTCCGGCAAAGCATTCAATCTGACCAAACGCTCATAAGCATTTTGCGTATATTGATTATGCATTCCCGGCAGATAAAAATACCTGTAAAGGGCAAGATTATATGGGTAAGCAAGCTGCAGTAATATCCCAGTATATTCTTTTTTCGCATTATCAAAACCGCTGTAAAGATTCTCTTCTTCGTTTTTATACTGCACTTTCAGAAGAGCAAATTCATTGCTGACACGCATATACTTATCCATCTGAACATTTAAAACTTCTACCGCATGATCGGAAATTTTCTCAATCAAATCCATACAACGCAGTCTGTCTTCCACGGGCAGTTCATATTGAGCTCCCTTTTCCAGCAACTGCTTTACTTTTTTAATTTCGGCAGCAGCAGAATTTATCAAAGCTTGAATTCTGTTTTCTCCCCCGGCTAAGTTAACATTCCATTTCGTTTGTGCATTTACGCGCAGAAGTTCATCCGGTGTTTTAGCTAAAAATCCATTTTCGATTGAAGCCAAAGTTTGCGCAAATTCATGAGTGAAAGCTTCTTTCGCTTGAATTTCTTTATATTCCGCCTGTGCTAAGGCAAAAGTTTCGTAGACAGGATCAAAATTCAGACGCAAACCTTCTTTCGTATAAGCAGCATGAACTTTCTTAAATTCGTCTATTTTTGCCATTGCTACAGGCCAATTTTTCTCCGCATAAGCTTCATCAAACTCGGTAGCGATAACTCTCAATTTTTCTTTTGCTATATTAGCATACCTCGAATAATTTGAAGGATACTTCTTGAAAAGAGTGCGCGCAGTTTCTTCATAGGCTGTTTTATCGCCTCTTACAAGTTGTTTATCAGCCAAATACTCCATTAAATGTTGGGTGGCAGGATCGGTGGGATATGTTTTTACAAAATACTCCGCACATTTTTCTTTTTCTATTTCAGCACCGGCTTGATCATAAACTGCTATTGCAGCCAAATAAATTTCGCTCGGTTTAGCAGAACCGTAATTAACTTTTTTAGCCAGCATATCATTATACAACTCTAAATACATATCTCCCGCTTGTTTAGCGGTGGCGGGAACTGACGCTTTCTTATCAATCAGGGTCAATCTTACTTGATAAGCCTCAAGCGTCATCGGATACTTTGAAATAAATTCACGCTTCAAATTCTCCGAGCGTTCATTCATGTTTAAACTATCTGCCAAAGACCATGCCAGTCTGTATAAATTCAATGCCTCGGAAGCCTTTTTCTTACTTGCCGCCAATTCAATCAGAAGCTCTATACTCTTGTCATACTCGCCTGCAGCCTTAAAAGCAGTTTGAGCTTTACCTTTATATTGGTCACTTTTTGCCGTATTCGCAATCGCATAATCTGAAGCAAGACGCAAATATGCTTCTCCGACTTCTTTTTGATTACCTTGTGCCGCCGAATAATCTGCATAATTTTGGATTTGCAGTAATGCATACTGATGCAATAATGCCTTATCTTTATCATTTAACGCATATTTTTCCGCTTCCCTATAATATCTTTCCGCTTCCTGATAATTTTTTTGCGTCTCATTATTCTGTGCCAAATGAATAAAAGCCGCTCTTCTCATCTCCTTTGTCACATTCCCGTCAAAATCCACTACTTTTTTATAATAACCGTTTGCCGCTTCCAATGAATGTTTGGCTTCTTCTAATTCAGCCTGTTTCATAATAACGGCAAGACACATCTGATCATGTTCGGGAGAACGATAACGCTCACTGCGCAAGACGCGTAAAAATCGTTCTGCGGATTGATTAAAATAGGATGCAGGGTCGTTATCCGCTATCGGTAAAACTAAATCCGGATGAGCATTCTTCATGGCAACTAAATCGGTCTTTAAGGAATCTGCCACAATCCTGGCACTGTTATATGCCATCCCTTCCAAATCTAAATAAATATTGTTATCGGGATGCTTGTCGTTATATTTATATATCTTGGCTTGCAAATTTAAATAGTCCGAAGCATTACCGGAAAGCCTTGCCAACTTCAAATTTTGCGCAATAATATTAGCTTCCGTTCGCTCTTCCCAATCGGAATGCGGCAAATTTCTTTCCTTTAACAACTCATCATAATCATAAACTAATTTACTGTATCTTTCCATGCCGGCTGCAGTAGGATGATCTACGAATTCGTTATTATACCGTTTCTCCAATTCCGCGTAAGACTTGCTCAGAACTTCCATCTGCCGCGCAATGTCTTTATTTTTATTAGCTTCATACCAGGAAGATTTAATACCGTAATTGTTAATTATTTTTTCGCGCTGAAGATAATATGCCTCATCTGCACTCAAGTCTCTTTTCATCTGTTCAGGATAAGCTTTATATAAAGCACATATTGAATCTGCCACCAGCGGATTATTCAAACTCAAAGGATCGGCTTCCAATTTCACTTGCAAAAAGTCTATTGCCTGAATCGGAATATACAATTTCAGTTTCTGGTCTGCAGCCTCGGTCAAAACGTCAAAATAACGCTCTTGCTTCATCTGAACTGACAAAACATCGCGCGCATATTTTGCACCTTTTGCTTCGCTGATTGTATCCGCTCCATCCATTCCGATCAAACAATACCCTATATTTTTTATCGCAGCTACAGTATAATCAACAACTTCAGTGCTGTCTTGAATTGCACCTTCCTCTATCGCTTTCAGGATTGCTATAAAATCGTTAATTGCCTGTTTATATGCTTCTTCGGAATTGCTGTTCAACCATGTCCATCCGCGTTGATATAATGCTTTGTATAAATACGGATCTGCTGGACGAGAGATAAGCCTATCATAATAACTGCGTGCTGTTTCATAATACTGAACAGGCCTTGCGGCATCTGTTCCTATCTCAAAATATAGATAACCCAACCTAAATAACGCTTCGGAATAATATTGGGAACGCGGATAATTATCTACTATCGCTTTGTATGCATTAATCGCTTCCCCGTATGCAGCTTCGGAATAGCGCAAATTCTCCGGTTTGGTTAAGGAAAATATATTTTTCTCTTCATACGCTATCAGACCTTGTTCAATTCTGTTCTTTTCTATAGTGCTGCTCAAGTATCCGATATTGTAGAAAACGACATCCGCAAAATAAAAATTCGGGTCAAAGCTCAAAACGCGTTTGTAAAGTTCCAAATTCTTTTGCCACTCCAAAGGCTCTAAAGCATTCCCCAATTCAGCTATATCAAAATATGCTGCAGCGACAATATTAAAATCGGGATTAGCCGGTTTAAGCTCATCACTTTTATTTTCATATTTTTGAGTAAAAGCCAATAACTGATTATATAATTGTAGTTCGTTTTCCTGTCTTGCTTTATACAATTGTTCACTTTCGGCAAAAGTTAACTTTGAACCTGTGGCAATTCTTTGACGCTCTAAATAATTATTCTCGGCAAACTTGATATGCAATTGTAAAAATGCCAGAGTTCCTTTTAATGACCGTAAATATTGCTGCGCACCTTCAATATCCTGTCGGTAAGCATCCGCAGAAAAAGGCAAATATTCCAATTCCTCTCTGACTTCAGTTTTACCCTTCCTAACTAAATTTTTCGGATATACTATTTGATATTTGACTTTGGTTGCTTCTATACTGTTCAATAAATCTTGCGTTTGTTCTTTCGATAAATTCACTTCTTGTTTTATAGCACGATAATTGGAATTATCATAATTATAATAATCAAGCAGGAGAAACATCTCAGTCTGCTTACGTTCACAACTCACCAATAAAGTATCTAATTTTCCCGACCATACTCCGGTTGTTTTTATTCTGTATAAATCTTTTATCAGCACATCCCAAACTTCCAGATTTGCATCTATCTCATTCTTCATTGCCAGATACAGGTTCTGATCATTCATTGCATTCAATTCTGCATCAAAGGCTTTAATCTTCTTCAATTGCTCATCGCAACTTGCTTTTATCTCCGCTAATTGAGCTATCCTTACTGTATCTTGCACAGAGCGTAAATCTTCAGCTTTTAGACAGGATTGCAGTTTTGATGTTATCAGCAAAATGTTTTTTTGCTCCATCACCTTCCACCGAATTAAACTGTCATCGGATATACCGTAAGGTGATTTGCTCAAGATTGCATTCAGGCTGTCCAAATCATCGGAAACATTTTTAACTTCCCCTAAAGCGCGCTGAAGTTCATATAAATCGGGAACATTACTCATTCCTGCGCGCAATGCGGATAAACGTTCCATTGCAAATTTCTTTTCAGCCAAAATTTCAATATTATTATTTACGGCAGTTTCTATTTCCGCTCTTTTAGTTTCAGCATCACTTGCCCGACCTTCACTGCTGATTATTTCAGACCATAAATATAAAAAAGGACCCGTGTATTCGCTTAATTGCCTGTTTTGTAACGCATCAGCCAAAACTTCTTCAGCCCTTTGCCGATTGCCCGCATTCAAACATGCTTCAGCTAATTCTAACTGCGCACGATAGTCACTATAATTTTCTGCTGCAGAGGTATAACGAGAATAATATTCTTCCGCTTCATCCCACTCGCCCAACGCGGCACTCAACCTAGCCAAACTTAATAAAAGGAAAGGATTGGAAGCTTCATTTTTCAATTGAGAGGATAAATCTTCTTTTGCGGTTTTCGGGTCTTCATGTAATACTTGCAACAATTCTATCATTTTTGCGGCATCAGCACTATATTTGCCGCCGGTAACCATTCCGAAATACCTTTCAGCTATAGCATCCTTCCCTAAAGCAAAACAGATATGACCGGCTAAATATGATTGCTCAGCATTAAAATTGCTGCCCCCTTTTTCTATCAAATCATAAGCTGCTTCTTCTTTTCCTGTTTGCAAATAACTCTTTAGCAATAAAGTCAAAGCATCAGATGTATATTTAGTATCGGCGTAACGCTCTACATAGTTCCCTAAATTTTCCGAGGCGGCTTCATATAATCCCAAAAAATATAAAGCCGCAGCATTATAATAATCTAAAACAGCAGAGGCGCTCGCTTCGTCTTTATATATTCCTTTTAATTCATCACTTAAAACTTTAACCGCTAAAGGTTCGGTAAATACCAAACTGTCCATCATAGCGGCATAAGCATTCAAATATTCAAGAGCTAAACCTGTTTCACCTTGCAGTAATGCTTGTTTTATTCCGGTTCTTAATTCTGCCCTCGCCAAAATATCTTTTCCGTTTAAGGCGGAAGCAGGTCCGTTCTTTGCACTTTTAATAACATTTACCACATCAGCGCGCACGCCATTTAATTGCTTATCGGTAAGCTGAGCCTGTAAAATGCAGGGTCCGATTAAAGTAATCAAAACGATGATTATAATCATCCATTTTTTCATGGATTTATCTCTTCCTTATTGCAGGTTCACACTTTTCTATTTCTTTGCAGATATCTTTTCTTTTCAATTTCCTTTGATTACTTTGCCTTTATTGCTTTCCCGATTCTTCTTCCAGCTTCTTTAACTGCTCCTGTAAAGCATCCAATACCTTTTGTGCCTGTTCTCTTTGTTCTCTTAACTTCTGCAATTCTTCCATTAACACTTCATTACTTTTATCAGTACCGCCTTGTAATTCGGGAGAAACCATTTCTGCTCCTCGCGAAACACCTCCGACTTGCCAATATCCCTGACGCTGCTTACTCGTTGAATACTTGTCAAATAAATAGGTAATCGCTATCCCAAAACGATTGTTCTCTTCCTCTTCCAACCCCTCATACGCCACTTTCAGTCCTATGTTATGATAGGAAAAAGCTCCGCCGACATTGAAATCACACCCGTCAAACTCAAAAGTAAAACTTAAATTCTTATGCGGCTTCGTCGTTATCGAGCCGAATAATCCCTCAAACCGTTTGGAAAAATCAGTCTGCGCCTTAAATTTATTCTGACCTATCCCCGCGGTTAAATATGTCTCCATTAACTTCAATCCCGTATAATTACGCAAAACAAACGCTTTCGTCATGCATATATACGGAGAATTTTTTTCGTAATAGGCGGCATCGGGATTACCGTAACAATCGTCTCCCGGCTTTAAATCTGCCACATCTTCCTTCATCGGAGAAAATACATTATCTATTCCGATCGCTATCTGCGGACGTGTTCCCGTCTCTTCCAACAACATCAATTTCGCATCTAAAAAACTTACTTCATCACCTGCCCACACTCCTAATGCCAACCTGTCCCATAAACCTAAGGAAATCTTCCCCATAGGATAATACTCGTAAGGCGGCTGTCCCACAAAATCGGAATACTCCCTCCTAAAATAATTCGTAAAAGTTAACTCGGCTGCCTTATGCGGTAAAACATATGCATCAGGCGCATTCAACTCTCCCAACGTGCTGTATGGAGCAGCTTGAATGCCGGCTGCAACCGTCAAAAGGAATAAGCTCAGCAATAAAAATCTCTTCATATCATCCTCCACTTTGTATGTTCGTCTTCTCATGTTTACATTATATATGACTTCTATTACTCGTCAAGATTTTTTATTTCCTCTTGCGAAATTCAAGGTTGATTTACAAAGAGTCACTGAAAACTGCAAATGGTGAAAAAGTGTCACACTATCTGCAATTTTTGGTTCATAAGTTGTGCAAGTCTAGAAATAGTATAATCGTCAGTATCATCATTGGGTAGAATCGTTCATTTAATCAGCATTACGCATAAATCCCGCCGTTTTTTTTAATGAAGTAATCGCTGAACCAATCTTTTGACTGAGTAAGGCATTAAGTAAGAAGTGCTGTTCAATATATGATACTTTGCGACCTCTGCTCCGCTTCTTGCTCTTATGCAGCAAGGGGTTAGCGTGGGGTTAACGGAGGGTAAGCCTCCGTTAACCCCCCGTTAACCCCCCGTTAATCATGAGGAAGAAAAGAGAGGTGGAATAAGATCAATTTCAGCAGTTGAACAATGTTTTCCGGCTGGGATTGAGATAAGTTTCGGTGGAGCGGCGGATGATGTGGTTAATTTCTTCTTTGGAAATTTTGAGCTTTTTTCCTATTTCGTATAAGCGATCTTTTGCCGGTTGCTCGAGTCGTCCTTCCATAATAGCAAGTTGGGTCAGTTTTTCAAACAATTCATATTTTTCTCCGCCATGCTGACGAGAAAAATATTTACAGATTTCTTCAACGCGATTAAGGATATCTCTTTTACTTTTGAATTTAAGGTAAATTTCCGGTTGAGTGGTATAGTTAGCCAGCCAATCAAACATGGTTTTCCATTCAATTTCGGAAATATCGCCGGAAGCTTGAGCCAAATATACGCCCACACTGCTGTAAAATTCCACGATGCGCTTATCTTTTTCTTTTTTAGGATGAATTTCAAGCAGGTTCATCAAGTAGTTTGTTTTGTGCAGAAGAGCTTTTTCGGAAAGTGCGTCCTTATCTTTAATCCCGGGCATCAAAACCGATTGAGAAAAATATCGCAGGTTCTGGAGACGGACAAGGTTGTTCGGATGCGTGGAAAAGAAGTCTCCGACGGCGATTTTTTTTATCTTGTCCAGCTGTTTCAGGTATTCGTCAATATTGAAGTTAAGATAGGTTTCATTGAGGCCTGAAGCGAATTTGAAGAATACAGTCCCGATAACTTTAATATCCGGAACGGCTAAGTAACCTATACGGTCGCAACTGACTTCCGCGTAGCGTTGCCAGCGTAAAAAATATATTGCCAGCGCCGTCGGAATTTCTTCATTTTCGCGATTGGCAAGGATTTTATTCACAACATCCAGTTGACTGTGTTTGTAGATGAGGTGCCCCAGTTCGTGACCGATAACGAAACGGAGTTCATCGTCATTAAGTTGCTGAACAAGGGAAGAAGTAAAACAGATGATGTGCGGAACGATGCCAAATCCGTTTATGGAAAAGGCATTTACTTCTGAAGTGGCAAAAAGATAAAAATCCACCGGTTCCTTGAAATTGAAATACTTCTGAATTTCCGCACAGAGATTGTATAGACGCGGAGCAATCACTTTATTCAGTTTAACGGTATTAGCCAACATTTGATTGGTGATATTTTCCAGATCTTCTCTATTGTCAAAGATGTCGTAATAGGATTTCATGGCATATTCATCTTCCAAAATATGCACCAGTTCCACTTCTCCGGCATAACGCAGTTTGTTAAAATCAAAATTAGGCATAGAAACTCAAAATTCCTCCGTAGGATGAGAAATTATCAACCGGTTAATATAGCTTTTTACCTATTAGCGTAAAGCAGCTTTATAATCAGAAAGACTGATGACATGCGAGAGTTCTTCCTGAATGATGCGAGCAACCGCTGCCTGTGCTTTGGGTGCAGTTATTGAGTCCTTTATGGTATGGAAAAAGAGTAAAGTGTCTTTTTCAAAACGAATGGCGTCATCCAAGATTTCGTCAAAGTTATTTGCCCGAGAAGCAAGTCTGATAGCAGAATCGGCATCACTGAAAAGGCGTGAATTCACAATGGTTTTTAAATATGCTGAAACCAGCTCCCAATCCTGCGTCATGGTGATGTTCTTCAAATCTTCTTCATCGCGTAAAGCCAGAAAAGTCTTTTCATGATTAAGTTCAGCGTCACGTAAGTAAATGAGCAAATCCGACGATTTCTTTTCCAAACCCTTATGTTTGGCTGCTTCATTATAAAAGGCATAACCGCTGTGTTCTGTTTGGACGGCTAATTCCACGATTTCATTGATCGAATATTGAGACATTCTTTCCTCCCTTTCTGCTCTCTGTTCAAACCTCTTTTTGAAACTCACATTCTTATCTTCTTCTTTTCTTAATTAAATCAATACATTTTGTCAAGTGAAAACCGCAAACTCTGAATTTGCCTATTTCAATTAAGCTTTTTACTTGCTAGAGGCTATCACAATGGTAATGAATGCGTTAAACAAAAAAGCGGCAGGAACTTTTATCCCGCCGCCTGCTGTTGAGCCATCGTTTTGGGAGGATCCGATGAGCATCAAGAATAGGGAATATCACAGGATTTTTAGCTAAGAGGTCAATTTACATCCTGCAATATACTATTCCTTTCTATAAATTAATGCGTTTGGGGACAAATCCCAACGGATTAAATAAATTGACATTATAGAGTTGTATCATTTTCAAATATAAATAGTTATACATATATTTATCGGGTTCTGCAAAAACGAGGTTCCCACCCAAATCGGAAAAAATACTTTACAAACAACAGGCATTTAATTAAATTAAACAACCTAAATTTCAGGAATAATAAAATGAAAAGAAAAACAGATTTAATTAAGCAGGTAAAGCTGTCTTTTTGGCTTAACGGCAACTTTACCGAGATTGCTATTCCGCCGGAAATGACTACCTTGGAATTATTAAACGACCGGCTGAATTTATCCGGCACAAAATGCAGCTGCAATGAAGGCGATTGCGGCGCTTGCACAGTCGTGATTGCGCAAAAGCAAAAAGGGAAAGTTATTTATAGGGCAATAAATTCATGTCTGTATTTGGCTGCTCGCTTGCAGGATAAGCACTTGATTACGATAGAAGGTTTAGCGGAAGAAGGTAATTTGCATCCTATCCAGACAGCCATTTTAGATGCCCATGCCACACAATGCGGTTTCTGCACGCCCGGTTTTGTGATGTCCGTTTTTGCCTTGCTGCTCAATCATTCCAATCCTTCGGAGAACGAAGTTTTAGCTGCTTTGGAAGGAAATCTTTGCCGCTGCACAGGTTACGACAGCATTCTGCAGGCAATTGAAATTTTGCGCAAAAAGCAACTTACTGCTAGGGAAATTCTGCCTGCTCGGTTAAAATCAGTAGAAAAAAAGCTGCAGGAAGAACTGCAAGCTATAATTACTTCCTCCTCGGAAAATGTAGAAGGGCACGAAACTCTGAATTATTACGCTCCTCACAGTTTGGAAGAACTTTGGGAGCTTCTGCAAAACAAGAAGACCGATAAAATAAAATTTCTTGCCGGCGGAACCGATCTGCAGGTGCAAGCCAATATTCAAAATCAGCATCCTGAAGAAATCATCTCTTTATCCGAAATTAACGAATTGCAGGGCATTGAACTCGCTGATAAATATCTGCGCATAGGTGCTGCGGTCACTTTGAGCGAAATCAGGCAAAATAAATCGGTGCAACATTACTTCCCTCTGGTGATAACAGCTATTGAGCAAATGGCAAGTGAACAAATTCGCAATGTTGCCACTTTGGCGGGAAATGTTGCAAATGCGTCTCCGGTGGCGGACGGAGCAACGGCACTTTTGGCTTTGGAAGCAGTTCTTGAGCTTGCTTCAGCCAAAGGAATAAGGAAAATAAAGCTCTCCACTTTCTATCATTCATACAAACAAACCGCTCTGCAAGAAGGAGAAATCATCCTGTCTGTTTTGCTGCCTCTGCCTTCCGAAAATAATAACTTATTCGGTTTTTGGAAATCTGCCAAACGCAAAGCTCTGGATATTTCTTCCGTGGTTACTGCAGTGCAGATTCAAATGCAGGGCGCAAAGATAAATAAAGCTGTCATAAGTGTGGGCGGAGTTGCTCCATATCCTGCTTTGGCAATTAAAACCATGGCATTTATGAAAGGCAAAATTGCTTCTTTTGAATTGATAAACAAAGCGGCAGATAAGGCACAACAAGAGTTTACACCAATTTCCGATTTGCGCGGTTCGGAACAATATCGGTGTCTGCTGATTAAAAATCATCTCCTGAAGCTATTGTGTGAGATACTGCCCAAAAGTGAAGTTTCCGAAAGGGGGAAAGCATGAAACAGCTTCCTCATCATATTAGCGGCAAATTGCATGTGACGGGAAAAAGTATCTTTATCGGGGAAGACAGAAAGCCTGAAGGTTTGCTTTATGCCCGCTTTTTCTTCAGTCCCGTTGCTCATGCCAAAATTATCGGCTTAAATTTGGAAAAAGCAAAGGCTTTGCCCAATGTTACCGCAGTCCTCAGTTGTGCTGATATTCCGGGTCAAAATCAAATCGGTTATGTGATAAAAGACGAGCCTTTGTTCCCCGAAAAAGAAATAATGTATGCGGGTCAGCCTTTAGCAATGGTGCTTTCTCCTTATCCAAAAATTGCGGAACAAGGGGCTAAACTGATTGAATTGGAGTATGAAGAATTGCCTGCTGTTCTTTCCATCGACGAAGCGGACGCCAAAAAGGAATGGTATATTCCCGAACGCAAAATTGAGATTGGCAATGTTAAAACCGCACTGCATCAGGCTGAACATGTCATTTCCGGAGCGGTGGAAACAAGTGCTCAGGAACATTTTTATCTGGAAACGCAACGCTGTCTGGCAATTCCCGGTGAAGATGATACTTTAACTCTTTATTCCGCAACGCAAAGCACTTTGGAAGTGCAGTCCGTTATGGCTCAAGTGTTGAATATTCCAGCCAATCATATCATTGTTGATGTCAAAAGATTGGGGGGTGCTTTCGGCGGAAAAGAAAGAGGAGGAACACTTTGGGCATGTTTAGCAGGTCTGGGTGCTTTCGTAACAAAAAGACCGGTAGAAGTAAAATTGAACAGGACAGAAGATATGCTCTGCACCGGGAAAAGGCATCCTTTCAAGAGCTATTATAAAGTCGGGTTTGACGCTTCGGGCAAAATTTCCGCTTACGAGGTTGAACTTTTGTCCAACGGAGGTGCGTATGCAGATTTATCCGTCGCCATTTTGGAAAGAGCTATGTTTCATGCTGAAAATGCTTATTATATACCGAATGTGCGTATCAGAGGCAGAGCTTGTCGGACAAATTTGCCGCCCAATACTGCATTTCGCGGTTTTGGAGCTCCGCAAGGCATTTTTGTGATGGAAACAATCATCGAAAGAATAGCGCACGAATTGAGCCTTGACCCTTTGGAAGTGCGTTTGCGTAACCTTTATCGGAAAGGTGATGTCACTCCTTACGGTCAAAAAATCACTGAAATCAATTTGAAAGCCTTGTTTTCCCGTCTGCAAAGAATTTCTTCCTATAAATCATTACAGGCTGAAGTTGATGTATTCAACAGTAACCATTCGGATAAAAAACAAGGCTTGGCTACAATTCCAGTCAAATTCGGAATTTCTTTTACCACAACCTTATTAAATCAAGGTTCCGCACTTATTTGGATTTACACGGATGGCACTGTTTCCGTCACTACCGGCGGAGTGGAAATGGGACAGGAAGTTTCCACAAAAGTAGCAATTATTGTAGCCAAAACTTTGGGTATTTCGTTAAATCGGATTCGCGTTGAAAGCAGTAATTCCCAACGCGTGGGCAACGCTTCTTCTACAGCCGCTTCCACCGGAACTGACATTAACGGAAACGCCGCCCGCATTGCTGCTGAACAATTGAAAGAAAGATTAACCAAACTGGCTGCGGAACTTATTAAGGAAAGAACAGGACTGAATGCAAAAACGAAAGATATTGTGCTGGAAAACGATACAGCATATTTACGCAGCAACAAAAAAGCTCAACTTTCCTTTTCCGAACTGGTCAAAACCGCATACAACCGTCGTTTGGCTTTGGGTGCTTACGGCTTTTATGCCACACCTCATCTCAGCTTTGACCAAAAATCCGGTAAAGGAAATCCTTTTGCTTATTTTGTCTGCGGATGCGCTTTAGTCAGGGTGGAAATTGACACTCTGACGGGTGAAAGTAAAATCTTGGACGCTTATCTGGTGCATGAAACAGGACCTTCTCTTCAACCTGATATCGACAAAGGCCAAATCATCGGAGCTTTTATGCAAGCTTTCGGCTGGTGCACCATGGAAGACATGCCTTATGACGACAAAGGCAAGTATTTGGCATCTTCGCCGTCCACTTACAAAATTCCCGGCATCCGTGACCTGCCGGAAAAATTAGTTGTGGAAATGGTGCAGTCACCTTGTAAGGAAGCAGGTGCATTGGGCAGTAAAGCAATAGGTGAACCTCCTTTTATTTACGGAGAAGCTGTGTGGTTTGCTCTTTGTCACGCCATAGAAGCATTGAATTCAAGCGGAGATACTGCTCCCTTAAAATTTCCCGCTACGCCGGAAGCTATTCTTCTTGCTGTTGAAAAATATAAATCAGCTTCCACGCAAAAGAATTAACCCTATCATAATGAGGTTGCAATGAACCAAACTTTTTTGACCGACGCTCAGTTAAAAAGTGAGATTAAACGCTGTGAATATTGTGCTGAAAAGCCATGTAAAACAGCATGTCCTGCCGATTGTTCTCCCGCTGATTTTATGAGAGCTGCCGCAAAAGGTATGCCTCAAGACTACAAACGCGCTGCCGCTTTAATTTTAGCAAGCAATCCTTTGGGCGGAATTTGCGGAGCAGTCTGTCCTGATTACCATTGCCAACAAGCTTGTGTGCGTCAGGGTTTTGATATTCCCATCCAAATTCCTGCCGTGCAAGCCACTATTATCCAAAAAGCGAAAGAACTGAATCAAATGCCGGTCTTTGAAAAACCCGATGCTAACGGCAAAAAAGCTCTGGTTATAGGTGCCGGACCTGCAGGCTTGAGTGCTGCAGTTACTTTAGCGCAATTCGGCTGGTCTGTGGAAGTTTGGGATGAAAATGAAGGTGCAGGAGGTGCCTGTAATCTGATTCCTGAGCACCGTCTGCCTCAGGAAGTTTTGGCAACTGATTTAGCTTTTCTGGAAGCTTCTTTTAACTTAAAATTCCGCTTCAATCAACACATTGCCGCTCAATTGGAATATTACAAAAAGGATTACGATGCTATAATAATTGCTGTCGGCCTCACTATTCCGCTCAAATTGAACATTCCCGGAAAGGAAGCAGTTCATTGGGGAAATGAATTTTTAAGGACAAAAGACGCCTCTTTGGTAAAAGGCAAAAGAGTTGCTGTCACGGGTGGTGCCATTGGTGCAGACATTGCTTTAACCGCTAAAAAGTTAGGTGCTGCTCATGTGGAAATGATTGTGTTGGAAAGTTTGGCGGAAATGCCTCTGACCAAAGCGGAAAAAGAAGAATTGACTGAAGCGGGAATTCACATTACAAACCGCACCCGCATTGCCGAAGTGATACATGAAAACGGCAAAGTAAAAGCAGTTCGCACCGTTCCCGTTTTTTTACCGGAAGGCGAAACTTTCCATCCTTCCAAAATGCAAGACGAAATTGGTGCCACGGGTCAAATTCGTCCTTTTGATACAGTGTTTATGGCGATAGGTAATTCATCAAGTCTGAAGCCTTCGGATTTTGCTCCTTGCATTTATGACCTTTCCGTAAAGGAAGCACCCTTTACTTTATGTTACACCGGTGATATGATGAACGGACCCACAACAGTTGTGGAAGCTGTGGCAGCGGGAAAAAATACCGCTTTGGCGATAGAAGCTCATTTCAGCGGCAAAGAAAAGCCTTTGATTGATAAACCTACAAAGAGTTGGCAACCTGTTCCGGGAAGAATTTTACTGCCGGTTCCGGTAAATGCGGAATTTTTCGGAAGACCTTTGAAAAGTCCTTTCCTGCTTTCAGCTGCACCTCCGACCGATGGTTACGACCAAATGAAAAAAGCTTATGCTGCCGGATGGGCCGGAGGTATTATGAAAACAGCCTTTGACAATGTTCCCATCCATATTCCCGGAGAATACATGCTGGTCTTCAATCAGGATACTTACGGCAATTGCGATAATGTTTCCGAACATCCTTTAGACCGTGTCTGCAATGAAATCCGACAATTAATAAATGAATTTCCTGACCGTTTGACCATGGCTTCTACCGGCGGTCCTGTAACAGGTGATGACATAAACGACAAAGCAGTCTGGCAAAGCAATACCAAAAAGTTGGAAGCTGCCGGAGCAATGGGTATAGAATACAGTTTATCCTGTCCACAAGGCGGAGACGGAACTCACGGAGATATAGTTTCTCAAAATGCGGAATTAACCGCAAAAATAGTCGATTGGGTGATGGAAATCAGCAATCCTGAAATTCCCAAATTGTTCAAACTGACCGGTGCAGTCACTTCTATCGTGCCCATTATTAACGCTATTAAATCAATCTTTGATAAGTATCCGGAGAAAAAAGCGGGAGTGACTTTAGCCAATACCTTTCCTGTTCTTGCCTTTAGAGATAAGCCGCGCGGAAAATGGGACGAAGGTGTCCTTTACGGAATGTCCGGAGCAGGAGTTTTGCCCATCAGCTATTTGACCATTTCCAGAGCCGCGGGAAGAGGAATTTCCATTTCCGGCAACGGGGGAGTGATGGATTACAAGGAAGCGGCAGATTTTTTGGCTTTGGGAGCGGAAACCGTTCAGTTTTGCACTTTGGTGGAAAAATACGGCTACTGCATTATAGAGGAATTGGAAAGCGGGCTCTCTTACTTGCTGGAAGCACGACACATCAAAAGCGTGAAAGAACTGGTCGGAATTGCATTGCCGCAACCCGTAACCGATTTCATGGACCTACCTCCCAAGCAAAAAGTTTCTTCTCTCATTCCCGAACTTTGCATCCATTGCGGAAATTGCACCTGCTGTCCGTATTTAGCTATTTCTTTGGACAAGGATAAACTTCCCCAAATTGACGAAGATAAATGCGTCGGTTGCTCACTTTGCGTGCAAAAATGCATTTCCGGCGCCTTAAAAATGAAAGAGTTACCGAAATAGGAATTCAGATATGAGGTTGATTTTATAATGCTTTGGGCAACTTTATCGGAAGGTTTTTTGCTCGGTTTATCAACCGGCACTGTTTGTTTGTTGACCTGCGCTCCCATTTATTTACCCTACCTGATTTCGGAAGACAGGAGCTTGAAAAACGGCTTTTACAAAGTTCTGGAAATCAGCGCAGGACGCTTTTTCGCCTATTTATTTTTTGGCGCCTTGGCAGGATGGCTGGGTTCTTTCCTTCCGCAAAAAGAGAGAACTTTATTCACAGGCATTTCATATATCCTGCTCTCAATCTTTTTGATCTTAAACGCTTTGCGCACTTCTCGTGCCGAAAAACAGTGTCATGTTCCCAAAAGTGTAAAATTCACCAACAGCGCTTTTTTGCTCGGTATCATTACCGGCGTGAACTTTTGTCCCTCATTTCTTATTGCCTTAACCAAAGCAATAGATTTGGGAGGAGCTTTCAGCGGAATTATGCTGTTCTTCGGTTTCTTTATCGGAACGACGCTGTTCCTTTTACCTTTGGCTTTTGGCAGTCTGCTGACCTTTTTGCCTCGCGTTAAACAAATCGCACGCTGGATTTCTGTTTTAATTGCAGTGTTGTTCATTTGGCAGGGAGGAGTGAATTTACATAAAAGTTGGCAGGAAACAAAGGCAATTATTGTCAATCCCGCATCCGGACAATTCACTGCTTATATTATGACGCTGCCGCAGGACAGTCTTTACGCAAACGCTTTGGCGGACAGCCTTGCAACTGTTTATTCCGAAAGACCAAAGGTCCTTAAATACACTGAATTGCAGACCGGTCAAATGTATTTTAACCCCGCCTGCACGATTGTATTTATCACTGCTCCCTTGTGGAAAGAGAGCTACACAAAGGACCTGGACCGCTATAATTATGTGATTATTCCGGTCGGTTACTCCATTCCCCAAGCAGTAAATTTCTTACAAACTTACAGCTTTAAGGTGAACAAAAAGCAAGGCTTCCACTGGACTTTTCAGCCTGCTAAAACTCCCTGAAATTAACCGAACCGAAAAAATATTGGCTATATAGACAGACTTAATTATTGTAGTAAAACCATAATCTATAAGTTTTATATTCTCTTAAAGATCTGCTAAATGTAAAGCAGGTCTCTTTATTGTAACTTGATGATTTTTTTACTTGCCGCTATATCTTCTCCGCTTACTCGAATCAGATACAATCCGGCTGCAGCACTATCTCCGTTAGTATCTTTACCGTTCCAGACAAATTCACTTTTCCGGCAAAAAGTGCTTTTCCATACCAATTGTCCTTTACCGTTATAGATATGCACTGTAAAGGGTTTTGTGCTTTTTGAATTGAGCTTAACTGTAATTTGACCGGTAAAAGGATTAGGGAAGCAGTTTATTTCCGGTTGAGGAACAGGCGGTAAAGTTTCGTCAATATTAAAGACATCGCTTATGTCCCGAACAGCTATGCCGTAAAACCCGTCTGCGGAATAAAGATAGTCTCCTCTGATTACAGCTTCGGCTGAATTAGTATTGGAAACGATCTCTCTCAAAAGAACTGGATTATTGAAATCGCTGACATCATATAAGTAAATGCGGTTCCAAAGCATATCGCAAAGCACTAATATGTGATTATAAATTCTCATCTTATAGTTGAAATAATTATTACTGCGCGGTTGAATGAGAGCTCCGACTACGGGATTTGCGGGATCAGCTACATTAACAAGATAAACTTGCGTGGGGCAAAGGTGTTCCAAAAAAGTTATCGTTTGCGGTGCGGTCATAACAGCCATAACAATGCCGTTTGTCTGACAAGCCACTGCCGGTTGGGGAAGAATAAAACTGCTTAAATCTATAGGCAAGGCAGGATTAGCGAGATTTACGATTTTCACGCCTCCCGTGCCTAAACACAAATAAGCCAGGCTGTTCAAAATATCAAATCGTTCCACGTTTCCGTTATTATAAAGTCCGATCAGAGTTAAACTATCGGGATTGGAAGTGTCAACCATTAAAAGTTTATTGTCGGCTTCAAGATAAACGGTGTTATTTTCCACGTCCATATCCAGATTGTCGGCATACCAATACCAGTAAGTGCCCATTTGAAAAGGACTGTAGGGATTGGCAGTATTCACATAACGTATCCAACCGATGTCTTCTCTATCGTAATAACGCGCTCGTAATACGGCAAATCCGTCTCCTGCTCTGACTTGATAATTCGGATCAAAAACATTGGCTTCCGAACCTATTAAGACAGGATTTGAAGGATCGGTTAAACTGAAGATTTTTAAGGCGGTTTGAGATGCGTAAAGGTAATCCTGATACCAGTCCAGACCGTAAATAAAGTCGCCTGTAGAGACAAAACAAGATAGACTGAAATCAGGTGTCAAGTCAGGCTGCACAATTCTTAGCCCCAAGTCGTCCGTAATATAGATAAATCCGTTTTGCAGCCTGATGTTATCATTATACCTTGCATAATAATACCAATTTGTAGAACAAAAATAATTATCAACGTGCAAGTCTAACGGATTAGAAATATCATAGACTTTAATTCCTGTATTATAGCTGTAACAGAACAGCTTCTGTTCAGTGTCGTCAACAACCATATCCATAACAGGATTAAAAGGATAAGAGATCACTATGGACGGATTGGAAGGATTGGAAACATCATACAAGACAAGGTCACCTGAACTATTTTGCATGTAAAAGAAGATGTTGTCATGCAGGGCTATAGGTGTATCCCAACAATCGGCAGTGTGAACAGTGCAAAGAAGCTGCGGCTGAACAGGATTACTGAAATCGAAGATCATGAAGCCCAAGTTTGAAATAGCAGCAAAGAGCAAGTTATCGGCAATAATAAAGTCGCTTACCGAATAGCCTGAATAGAGGCCAAAATCATATTGCCAGAGCCGGCTTCCGTTAGTCCATCTGTCATATACGGAAAGGTAAGAACCGCCTGAAATGTAGTAATCTCCGAAGATTTTTATCTGCTGACAAGATGCATTGTAATTGGTCATTATCAGTTGGGGATTAGCCGGATTTTTAATATTGTAGGTTTTAACATACAAGGAAGTGGAGATATAAAGCAGCGTATCGGCAACATCGAATCCGTTAATGTTCTGCTGTCCGAAAAACCAAATCTGTTCAGGATTGGCAGGCTCGGACACATCTATTATTCTCAATCCGTCATACTCAGAAGAGACGATAGCAAGAGTGTCCCGAACCAACAGATTATTGATATTCGGAGCTGCAAAGTGACCCAATACTTGATTGACGGCAACCAAGGAATAGAACGCAGTCAGAAAGACCGATAATAACACAATCTTCATTCGCATCTTTTCCTCCTTATCTTAATGTGAGCAATATTTAAGCCACTCCGCTCAGTTAATAGTTTGAAGACAACTGAATAAACAAGATTGCTCAAGCTTTCTTCTTCTTACTTTCTTTCTTCAAAGTAAAACATTCTTATCAACTATACTTCTTCCTAAAAAACTGTCCGACTTCACATCTGCCTGCAAGTAAGGAAATAAATTATTGACCAAAACATCAGTTGCTAAATTATAGAAATCAAATTTTTATTAATTGCAATATATACAGATAGGAAAGAAGCAATGCTAAAAGCCAGAATCCATGTTTTTCTCAAACCCGAAGTGCTTGATCCGCAAGGTCAAGCGATAACAAATTCGCTTCATTCGCTGGGTTATCATAATGTTAAAGAAACGCGTCTGAGCAAATATATTGAAATCTTATTTGAGGATGAGGATGAGGAAAGAGTCCGTCTGCAGACTGATGCTATTTGTGATAAGCTTTTAGCAAACCCCAATACGGAAAAATACAGTTTTGAACTGGAAGTTGTAAATCCGCCATGCGAGTAAGCGTAATCACTTTTCCCGGCTCAAATTGCGATAGTGATGCCAGGGAAGTTTTTGCCTTAAGGGGGCATGCGGTTCGGCAAATATGGCATAAGGACACTGATTTGCAGGATCCGGATTTGGTAATTCTACCGGGAGGATTTTCTTACGGAGATTACCTCCGCTGCGGTGCTCTGGCAAAATTTTCACCGGTAATGAAAGAAGTGATTGCTTATGCGGAAAAAGGAGGATTGCTGCTCGGCATCTGCAACGGCTTTCAGATTTTGACTGAGTGCGGTCTTTTACCCGGAACTCTGCTGCTGAATAAAAATCTGCAGTTCATCTGCCAACATCAATATGTGCGCGTGGAAAATTCCGAAACTCCTTTTACTTATAAGATAGAGCAAGGGCGGGTACTGGACATTCCCATTGCTCATAAAGAAGGCAATTTCTATATTGAAGCGGAAGGCTTAAAAGCTTTGCTGGATAATGATCAGGTTGTCTTTCGCTATTGTGACCGAGCGGGAAATGTTACTGCGGAAGCCAATCCTAACGGTTCCATAGATAACATTGCGGGAATTTGCAACAAAAATCGTAATATTTTAGGAATGATGCCTCATCCGGAAAGAGCCGCGTCTTCACATTCCGTTTCTCATGACGGATTTGTCCTCATTGAAGCAATAGAGAATTATTTTAACGCCGGATAGAAATGATGCAGAATGCTTTGGTGCGAAAAACTATAACCGACTTGGGAAATGTGTTCTACCCTTCTGTTTGTCTGCTTTGCCATGAGAGAATTGCAAGTCAGGAATTTTGGTTGTGCGGAAAGTGCAGAGATAGTCTAAATGAGCTTTCAAAGCCTATTTGCAATAAATGCGGTTATCCTTTAATCACGGATGAATGTCCCGAATGTGCGGAAAATCAATATGTTTTCACGCAAGCGCGAGCGGTTTTTGCTTATGACAATGCAGCCAAAGCTTTGGTTCATGCTTTGAAGTATAGAGGCTTCACCAAATTGGGAGATTGGTTTGCCAATCAAATTTTTCTCTCTGAACAGGGTAATAACTATCTGCAGGAAATAGATTGCGTGACTGCTATTCCTTTGCATCGGGTGCGGAAAAGAGAGCGCGGGTTCAATCAAAGCGAATTAATTGCCCAAGGGTTAGCTTTCAGATTGAATAAACAGTATTTCCCGAACCTGATAATTAGGAAAAACTACACTGTTTCGCAGACTACTCTTACCGGCAAACAGAGAAGGAAAAATCTGGAAGGAGCTTTTCTTCCCGGAAAAAAGAGCGCCGAAGGTTTAAAGGTTTTACTTGTTGATGATGTTTTTACGACGGGCAGCACTGTCAATGAAGCAACAAAAGTCTTACTGCAAAAGGGTGCAAAAGATGTGTATGTCCTGACTGCCTGTCGCGGATTATAAAGATGAATGATTTACAAGTAAGCATAACGGAAGAAGAAGCGCACGCCATGATTGATAAAGTGGCACGCTTTGTAGCAGAACGAGGAATGGCTTCCGCGGGCATCTTGATTGCGGAATCTTTGCGTCCTTTAGCCGGTATCGGCAGTCAGTTTATGTTCTTCATTCTTCCTTTTGCGGAGATTTTGTTTGACTCCAAAAAATATCAGCAGTTTGCGCTGCTGCTGGAAAACGAAGAATATGTGCGCGAATTGATTTCCCGCATGGATGAATTGGATGAAGAAATCAATCATGAAAAAAGACAGCAGGCAAGATTGCTCAGGCAAAGAAGAAGAAAGCGGTTCCAAGCTTTTTTCCGAAAGCTTTTTAAGCGCGGTAAGAAATCAGAAAATGAGAAAGATAATTGACGGAATTACCGTTTTTAAAGATTTGTATCAAATAGAACTCCTTAACTGCGATGGAGGAAGAAATGCAATATGACGAAAAGCGCCTCACGCGCATCGTTGCTACTGATTGCGGCAGCACTACGACCAAAGCTATTTTAATTGAGTGGATTGACGGAGAATATCGTCAAACAGTGCGCGGAGAAGCACCTACGACAGTGGAAGCACCTCTTAACGATGTCACCAAAGGTGTCATCAATTCTGTTCAGGAACTGGAAGAATTGGCTCGTTTGAAATATCACAATCCCAATATCAAGTTCATGGAAAACGGCGAATTTGTCATCCCCCGCAAAGGTGATATCGGCGTAGATGCTTATGTGAGCACTTCTTCGGCAGGCGGTGGTCTGCAAATGATGGTCACGGGCGTAGTTGCCAGTATGACAGGTGAAAGTGCAGAGCGCGCAGCGCTGGGTGCGGGCGCTATTGTTATGGATTTAATCGCCAGCAACGATAAAAGAATGAATCACGAAAAGATAGAGCGCATCCGTCAACTGCGTCCGGACATGATTTTAATGGCCGGCGGAGAAGACGGAGGCACAATTAAGCATGTGGTGGAAATGGCTGAACTTGTTGCCGCTGCCGATCCAAAACCGCGTTTGGGTTCAGGTTATAAACTCCCAGTTATCTATGCCGGAAACAAAATGGCAATTCAGGAAGTGGAAGAAACGCTGAAGGACAAAGTCAATCTGATGATTACGGAAAACATCCGCCCCAAACTGGAAGTGGAAAACCTCGGTCCCGCTCGCGATAAAATCCACAATATCTTTATGGAACATGTCATGCAGCAAGCTCCCGGCTACAATAAACTGATGACATGGACGATGGGTCCCGAGCATGAAATTGTTCCCATTATGCCTACTCCCGCTGCCGTAGGTAACATTATGCAAGCGGTGGCAAGAGCGGAAAACATTGAAGTCGTCGGAGTTGATATCGGCGGTGCCACCACGGATATTTTTTCCGTCTTCACCGAAGATTTTATCTTTAACCGCACTGTGAGCGCAAACTTGGGTATGAGTTACAGCATTTCCAATGTGTTGGCATCTGCAGGTTTGCCCAATATTATGCGTTGGGTGCCTTTCTTCATTGATGAAAGCGAATTGCGCAACATGATCAAAAATAAAATGATCCGCCCGACAACCATTCCCAGTTTGCTGGAAGAACTCGTTTTGGAACAAGCAATCGCCAAAGAAGCCTTGCGCTTAGCTTTTGAACAACATAAGGAATTTGCCGTCACCTTGAAAGGAACGCAAAGACAGAGGGATATCTCCGAAGCTTTCAGTCAATCCACTTCCGGTGCCACAATCGTCAACATGATGTCTTTGGGATTATTAGTAGGCAGCGGCGGTGTTCTTTCCCATGCACCCAGACGCAATCAATCGGCTATGATGTTAATTGATGCCTTTTTGCCGGAAGGAATTACCCGCTTGGCTGTGGACAGCATTTTTATGATGCCGCATTTGGGCGTCCTTTCCGAAATTTGCGAAAAAGCCGCTACTGAAGTATTCAACAAAGATTGCCTGATTTACCTCGGAACTTGCGTAGCTCCGGTCGGCAAAAACAAGCTCGGCAAGCCGGCTTTGACAGCAAAAATAAATTTACCGGACGGCACGGTTTTTGAAGAAGAAATACCCTATGGGGAAATGAGATTAATTCCTTTGGGCGTGGGCGAAGTGGCAAAAGCCAAGCTGAAAGCGCACGGAGGAATGATTTTGGACAAAGATAAGAATAAAGAATTGGAAGTGGATTTGTATGGTGGAGTTGTCGGTATCATTCTTGACACCCGCGGGCGTCAACCTTTTGAATTACCGCCAGATCCGGAAACCCGTATCAATTCTTTGAAAAAATGGATGCGCGAACTTAAAGCCTATCCGGAACAAATTCTAAAGTAGGGAGGACAAAATGGGACAAGCATATTCCGCCGGACTTACCGTTACCGAAAATACTGTTTTACGTAAAGAACGCCTGCTTCCTCTGAAAGGTGAAGTCCTTGTCAATAAAGGCGATAAAGTCAAAGCCGAAGATGTAGTGGCACAAACTTTACTCCCGGGAAAAGTCGTCCCTCTGAACTTGGCAAATAAACTTGGAGTTACACCAGCTCAACTTTCCAATTTCGTTAAAGTAAAAGCGGGAGATCAAATCAAGAAAGGAACAGTTTTAGCTGAAAATAAAGGACTGTTCGGGCTCGGCATCATGAAAAATTCCGTCACTTCACCCACCGACGGAGAGGTGGAATCCATTTCTGCACACACAGGCCAAATCCTTCTGCGCGAACCCCGCATACCTGTTCAGGTAAAAGCTTTTATCGACGGTGTCGTAACCGATATTATTCCCAACGAAGGTGTCATCATAGAAAACAAATCAGCCTATGTGCAAGGCATTTTTGGCATAGGGGGAGAAACCGTCGGCACCCTTAAATTTTTGGCATCTTCGCCCGAAGAAGAACTTCTGCCGGAAAAAATTGACGACTCTTGCGCGGGCACCATAATTATAGCAGGAGCTTTTGTTCGTTACCCGGCAATTGACAAAGCGCGCAAAGTCGGCGTTAAAGCAATTATCACAGGCGGCATTGACGACCAGGACATCAAACAGCTTTTAGGTTACGATTTGGGAGTGGCAATTACCGGTCATGAAAATGTGGGAATAACGATTGTTTGCACTGAAGGCTTCGGCAAGATAAACATGGCGAAAAAGACTTTTAATTTGCTGCAGAAATTCAACGGTGCGAAAACTTCCATTCACGGCAGAACCCAAATCCGTGCCGGTGTAATTCGTCCGGAAATCATTATCCCTCTCGAATTCCAAGCAGAAGAATTAACTGCCCCGGAAATCAAACTTCCCGTTTTGGAAGTGGGAACGCTCATCCGCGTCATCAGACAACCCAATTTCGGCAAAATCGCCAGAGTCATAAGTTTGCCGGAAGAGCTCACCAAGGTTGAATCCGAAACCTTGGTGCGTGTTTTGAAAGCCCAATTTGAGGACGGCACTGAAGCTCTCATTCCTCGTGCCAATGTTGAAGTCATAGAATCATAACTAGCGGCTTCAAAGCCGGCTACTGACAACAAACTCCTACAGAGTTAATTATTCTTGCAATTAAACCGTTTAAGAGTTAGTATATATCAATTACCGAATGTTTCGGAGTTCTGAATTCCTTCGCTTGCTTTCAAAATTTACTTAACCTCAATGGAATTCCGGACTTCGGAACATGACATAGGATATAATATGATAGAGACCGAAGTCCATTTTGCCAATTAGGTTGAGGACACTTTTTTTGTTTATCAAGGCAAAAAGGACTCCGAAAGACCAAATGTTTCGGAGTTCTGAATTCCTCCGCTTACTTTCAAAGTTTACATAGCCTCAATGGAATTCCGGACTTCGGAACATGACATAGGATAGTATAGACCGAAGTCCATTTTGCCATAAGTGCCGAAGTCCATTTTGCCTAATAGATTAACAACACTTTTGGGGTTCCGATGGCAAAAAGGACTCCGAAAGACCGAATGTTTCGGAGTTCTGAATTCCTTCGCTTACTTTCAAAGTTTACTTAACCTCAATGGAATTCCGGACTTCGGAACATGACATAGGATAGTATAGACCGAAGTCCATTTTGCCAATTAGGTTGAGGACACTTATTTTGTTTTTCAAGGCAAAAAGGACTCAGAAATGTTTTACAACATGACAGTTGTAAGCTGTTATTATGGCAGATTTTTACCCCGCCCACCTTCTGCAGATTAAAGCCAATAGATAGAACAGGGTAAATCCAATGCTGCAGTTTCGGAAATATATCGCATTTTGGGGGTTTAAAATAATTATACTTCCCGGCTTTCTCACTTATCTTGCTTTATTAGTTACGGTAGTGATGCCGCGGTCTCTCTGGGATTTTTTCCCAGAGGCTCCTTGTTGTTCCGCCGGAACTAATAAAGGAAGAATAGGGTTGATATAGATTTTCATACCGGCAATTAAAGTTCAATGGAAATTTGGAACATTTGTTCAGTTGGAAGGCAAAAGAAGAAAAGTTACTGTTTTAGGGATATATCAAGAAGGGCAAATTTATTATTGGGAATTAGATTTGAAGCTTTTGCCAAGAACAAATAAAAAAAGGCGGAGCAGCCTTTTAACCACTCCGCCAAAGTTATGGGACATTATTCGTTAATTGACTTTGCAGCTGACATCGCCTTTTTCAAAGAAGGCGATAATTTGTTTAGCGGCGGCTACACCCGCATTGGTATTGGCTTCTTCAGTCTGCGCACCCATTTTCTTGGGGGTAAAGAAGACTTGGTCGGCAAAATTTTGTTGGAAGTATTCCATCTTGGGACCTTCCACATCACTGATGTATTTGAAGCCTTTCTTTTCCCGCAGAGCTCTTTCTAAATCGTCTTCCTGAATGACTTCCTTGCGCGCAGTATTGACCAAAGCGGATTTGTCTTTCATCAGACCGAGCAAACTCCAATTGATGGAGTTTTTGGTTTCGGCGTTGGCAGGAATATGGAGGGAGACATAATCCCCGATTTGGAAGACTTCTTCCAATTTGGTTAAACGGTTAACTCCTGCTTCGGCAAAGGCTTCGTCCTTCAGATAAGGATCATAGGCATAAACTTCCATCCCGATGCCTTTGGCGATTTTGGCGACATAATGAGCCACCCAACCGAAGCCGTAAAGGGTAAGTTTCTTGCCTGCCAATTCCGTGCCCGATTTTCCGTTGAACTTGTTGCGCGCCATATAAATCATCATTCCGATAGCCAATTCCGCCACTGCATTGGAATTTTGCCCCGGAGTGTTCATCACGACTACGCCTTTGGCAGTAGCCGCTTTCAAATCAATATTGTCATAACCCGCTCCGGCACGAACGACAATTTTGAGCTGCTTTGCCGCAGCAAGCACTTTCTCGTCCACAATGTCACTGCGGACAATCAGAGCCTCCGCATCCGCAACGGCTTGGTAAAGATCATTGACATCGGTGTAATTTTCCAGCCAAGCTTGTTCGTATCCTGCCTCTTGCAGAACGGATTTAATCTGCTTCACCGCATCGGCGGCAAAAGCTTTTTCCGTGGCAATCAAAACCTTCGGCATAACTTTCCTCCTCATAGATTTTCTTTGTAAAACAATAAAGCCGAACTGCATTTTCTTTGTCAATACAATCCTTGCCGGGAAAGGAAAAATATCTTGCCAAAAATCAATCCGCTTTCAGTCTATCCTAAAACAATATGAACGAATTAAAACTTCCCTGCTGCGGAAAGTTGAAAGCGAGGACACAATGACAGTAAAAGATATTTTGCGTGAATTGGAGGAATTGGCGCCGACGGGATTGGCAATGGAGTGGGATAATTCCGGTTTGCAATTGGGGCGGGAGGATTGGTCAGCGGACAAGATTTTGCTGACTTTGGATGTGACGCTGTCCGTGATTGCGTATGCAGTCCGTCATTCTTTTGATTTAATCGTCAGTCATCATCCCTTGATTTTCCAACCGCTGAAATCGGTTACTCAATCCGCAATCCTTGATTTGGTGCAGCATCAAATTGCCGTAATTTCCATGCACACGAATTTGGATGTGGTTCCGCAAGGGGTAAATTCCGCTTTGGCAGAAGCTTTGGGACTTGCAAACACGCATTTGCTGAGTGATGAAACGGGTGCCAAATGGTATCATTGTTCGGTTACGGTTCCGCCTTCCGCGGCTGATAAACTGCTGAACGCTATCCACAATGCGGGCGGAGGACGCATCGGCTGCTATGACATGTGCTCCACAAGGCATAAAATAAAGGGCTCTTTCCGTCCTTTGGAAGGGAGCAATCCGTTCTTGGGAAAAGCGGGAAAATACGAACAAACTGATGAAATTGAGCTGGAATTTATAGTGGACAGCTTCAATTTGGAGGCAGTAAAAAGGGCAATCCAAAGCGCTCATCCTTATGAGGTGCCTGCAGTGTATTTTGTGGAAACGCGGAACAACAACCCTGCTTACGGATTAGGTCTGGCGGGTGAATTGGAAAAAGAAGTCAGTCTTTTCGAATTTGCCGAAAGGGTAAAAACTAAGCTGCAAGCACCGTTCGTCCAACTTTGGACTGCCGGTTCGGGGAAAAATTATCCGGTTAAAAAAATCGGCGTTTGCGGTGGTGCGGGCGCAAGTTTAATTAAGACCGCAAGCGGTCAGGTTGATGTTTTGGTCACAGGTGACATCAATTATCACAATATGCTGGAAAGTGCTCTTCCTCTGATAAATGCGGGGCACTTTTACACCGAATATCCGGTGCTGAAAAAGCTCCATAACCTGCTGAAAGCGAAAAAGATAGATTCGTTTGTCTACCCTGCCCGAAAACACGAAATAATGAATAACCTGCTGATTTAAAAGGAATGACATACTGATGCCAAAAATACTAACTCCGCAAGACCGACAAAAAGAGAGACAATGAATTGGGGGAAAATGCTCTCCGACCCCGAAAGCTTTAGCGAAGAAATCAAAGCCAAAATTCGGCGGGCTCTTCAGCAAACTGTGAAAGGCGAATTTTCTGCGCACTGTGATTACCCTGTTTTCGTCACAAAAAAGAAATTCAGTCAAATGGCAATGACAGATGGTTTACCCCTTCTTGTGCCACATATTCCGCAAGTGATTACCAATTGGGCAGGAATTAAGGATAATTCCATAACTCACGATGATTTATTGATTCTGGATTTGGAGACGACAGGATTGACGCGCGGCGGAGGGATGCTTGCTTTTTTGATCGGCATCGGCTATTACGAGAACGATAATTTCATCGTAGAGCAATACTTTTTGCCGGAACCGGAAGCGGAAGTCAATGCCTTTGAACTTTTACTGCCGCATCTGGAACGAAGAAGCGTCCTTGTCACTTTCAACGGTAAAACTTTTGACCTTCCGATTTTGGAAAGCCGCTTTTTACATAATCAATTGTGGATTGACCTGCGTTCCAAACCGCATTTGGATTTGCTGTTATTAGCCAGAAGATTGTGGAAAAAGAAGGTCCCTTCCTGCGCTTTGGAGACTTTGGAATATTACATTTTGGGACAAATCAGAGACAAAGAACTGGATATTGAAAGCGAAATAATTCCTCAGACCTATTTCCAATTCCTGATTACGGGCGAGCCGGAACTGCTGAAGAGGATTTTTCTGCATAATCAGACTGATGTTTTGCACACTGCAGCTTTGCTGGCTCTCATCAGTGCTCAAATTGATTATCCCCTGCCTCAAGAGAGGGATGACAGAATTGATTATCATGCGGTAGCGAAACTTTACCGCTCACAAGGCTATCTGGAAGAAGGGAAAAACATCCTGCTCGCTTTAACGGAAGAAAAATACCTGACCGCAGAATTGGTGTATGACCTGGGACTGATTTTCAAACAAGAGAAAAATTGGCGGGAAGCGGAACGCTTCTTCCGTCGGGGAACGGAACTTTTGCACTTGCCAAGTATGCTGGAATTGGGCAAATTGCTGGAAAGTAAAAACAAGGATTACGAAGGCGCATTGCTTTTGGCGGAAGCATTACTCCAAAGATTGGAAGCCGAACCCATCCAAAATGAAAATAAAATTCCTGATTTGAAAAAACGGATTACCCGCTTGAAAAGCAAAATGGGAAAGCGTCCTTAGATAAAATAAGCAAAAAAACAAGGGAGGAATTAAAGGTGGCTTTAAGGGAAATCAGCGTCAGTAAAGATTTTATGCCTTATGCGGAAGGAAGCTGTCTTATCGCTTTCGGCAATACGAAAGTCATTTGTACCGCTTCCGTAGAAAAGAAAGTTCCTCCGCACATTGACGAAACTGTGTCCGGATGGCTGACAGCCGAATATGCAATGTTGCCCCGCAGCACTCAAATCAGAAATAAAAGAGAAGGCATCGGTAAAGTGAACCATCGGGGAATAGAAATTCAAAGATTGATAGGAAGAAGCCTCAGGCAAGCTGTAGATTTGACCAAAATACCGGGTTTTACCATCACTGTTGATTGCGATGTTCTGCAAGCTGATGGCGGAACACGCACTGCTGCAATTACGGGAGGATGCATTGCGGTTTATGATGCAATCCAAACTATGCAGCGTCAGGGGTTAATTGCGGAAAACGCTTTCCGCCAATGGATTGCTGCTGTCAGCGCAGGCATTGTGGCTGGTGCACCTGTCGTTGATTTGGATTATGAAAAAGATTCCCGTGCGGAAGTGGATTTCAATATCGTCATGACCGAAGACGGCAACTTTGTGGAATTGCAGGGAACAGGTGAACACGGCAGTTTCAGCCGCAAAGAATTAAATACGCTGCTGGCTCTTTCCCGCACTGCAATCAAGAAATTGATCAAAATTCAAAAACGCGCGGTGGGGGTAGAGTAAATTCATGTTTCGGAGTTCTGAATTCCTCCGTAAACTTTAAGGGGCTCGCCAACTTAATGGAATTCCGGACTTCGGAACATGACAAAGAGCAGTTTAATATAATAAATACCGAAGTCCATTTTGCCTAATGTTTTGGGATCACTTGATTACTTACGGAGGCAAAAAGGACTCCGAAAAACCGAATGTTTCGGAGTTCTGAATTCCTCCATAAACTTTAAGGGGCTCGCTAACTTAATGGAATTCCGGACTTCGGAACATGACATAGGATATGATATGATAGAGACCGAAGTCCATTTTGCCAATTAGGTTGCGGACACTTATTTTGTTTTTCAGGGCAAAAAGGACTCCGAAATACACTTTACCGAAGTCCATTTTGCCTAAAGTTTTTAGGTCACTTGATTGCATGCGTAGGCAAAAAGGACTCCGAAATAAACATAAGGAGAAAAAAGATGAGACTAAAATCCGAAGAATTTACTAAAGGCCAATATTATCACCTATTTAACCATTCTATAACAGAACAGTTTCTCTTTCGCGATAAAGAAGATTATCTTACCTGCTTGGCTTTAATAAAAAGGTTTTATAATCAAAATGACTATTCAATCCTCGCTTATTGCTTAATGCCAAATCATTATCATTTCCTTATCTATCAGAACACAGATTTTCCTATCTACACATATTTTAATAAAATATGGAACAACTATTCCAGATATTATAACAAAAAATATAACCGGCATGGAACACTCTTTGCCGGTAAACTTCAACACATCGGTATCAAAAATTCAATTCATTTAGTATATCTTTGTGCTTACATACATTTAAATCCGGTCCATGCAAATTTAGTTAAAACCCCCGAACAATGGCAATGGTCAAATTATCCTGAGTGGATAGGAATTAGAGATAACAGGTTAATTGATAGACAAATCGTTGAGACTTTGTTTAAATCCCCATCAGAATATAAGAATTGTATCTCTAACTTTCTTCCATCAAAATTGGATAAATCGTTTAGATTGGATTTTGAGTAGAGGTAACCTGTTCCATGAAAACTTAACGAAGACCATTTTGCCGAATGTTTCGGAGTTCTGAATTCCTCCTCGTGCTTTCAAAGTTTACTTAACCTCAATGGAATTCCGGACTTCGGAACATGACAAAGGATATGATATGACAAATACCGAAGTCCATTTTGCCTAATGTTTTTGGGTCACTTGATTGCTTGCGGAGGCAAAAAGGACTCCGAAAAAAATAGATAGTTTTATTTTAGCAAGGCTTTGTAGGTTCCGGTAATTTCAACTAAGAGATGATTCGGTACCAGACCTTGGATGGAGAGATTGTTTTTAAGACGGTAGCGAATAGCAGTCGAGGAAATATCCAGAGGCTTGCAATTGACATAAGCGAAATCTTTCAATTGAGAAGTTACTGATATGTCAGGACTGAAGCCGGGACGAACTGCAATCAGGAAACGGACATTTTCTTTCAGCCAGTCAAAGTTATACCAGCTTGGCAATTCGCTCAGGTTGTCCATCCCGATTAGGAAGGCAAATTTATGTTGCGGATAAAGGGTTTTCAACTTTTGCATAATTTCATAGGTGGAACCGTTTCCCGAACCGGCTTTATCGATATCCAGACATTTAAACCGCGGCTCATAAGCAATGGCTCGCTCAACTAAACTTTTCCGATGGTCAAAATCAAGCACGATTCTGTCTTGCTTGAAACGATGCTGCCCGGAAGGAACAAACCACACTTCCTGCGCCGCTCCCAATTCCAGAATCTGATTTGCAATATGCAAATGCCCCAAATGAATGGGATCGAAACTTCCTCCCAAAACTGCCACTTTTAGGGATTTGTCAGCGGCGTTCAAATTTTAACCCTTATCATTCGCCTTATGGACAAAGTATTTTTTCAGTTTGCGCGCTTCCTTGCTGTCCGGATAGCGTGAAGTTAAACGCTGCCAGTAAGATTCTGCATCTGCCTGATTTTTGTGGTAGAGGCTGATTTTGGTTGCATAGTAAAGGGATTTGCGGTCCAGTTCATCCTGATTGGACAGATTAATAATATTATCAAAATACAGGAGGGCGGAGCTGTAATCCTTCATCCTGTAATATATGTAACCGTTGTAGTATTTCTTTTGCAGCAGTTTATACTGAGCTTTGCGGATGTAGTTGATGGCATCCATATAATATTTGCTGTTAGGGAATTTTTCGATGAAAGTGCGAAAAGCTTCAATGCACTGAGCGGTTTCAGTCTGGTCGTATTGTGCGGGCCGGGATTCTTCATAGTAGCATTCCCCGATGCGGAAAAAAGCTAATTCGATATCGGCAAAATCAGGATAAGTCGTCGTCATCAGAGTATATTTCAGGCGTGCGTCACTGAATTTGTGAATCTGATAATAGCAATCAGCTTGGCGCATTAAGGCTATGGGTGCATTGGCGCTTTTCTTTTCAAAAGTGATGTCGTCATAAAGTTCTGCCGCTTTAGCATACTTCTTTTGGGCATAGAGAGCATCAGCCTGTGCCATTTTTTCGTCCAAAGTCAGCTGAGATTTATTGGAAGCGCAACCTGCCAGCATTAATACGATCAGCAGCAGTAAAGATTTTTGTCTTAAGCTCATTATTTTCCCCAAGGAGTTATTTGATTGTCCAGAGCGCATAAATTAAGGAACCTACAATTGCGCAAGCCACAAGAGGTTCATACCATTTCATGGCTAAAACGCTGCCGGGACTTTCCATTTCCGGTTGTCCGGCGAGCCTATATTCGCGTAAAGCAATCAGTTTTTGTTCCGGTAATTCTATTTGTTTCAGCACAAAGCGATAAATCGGGCGTTTGAAACGCTTATAGGAGATGAAATTCCGCTGTTCGAAAGTCTCTTCGGATTGCTCCAAAGTAATCTCCAAAAGAGATGCTTGCTGAAGCTGCAGTCTTGCCAACAAAAGATCGGACTTGACTATTTGCTGATTGAGACTGTCTTCCGGCAACAAAATGTCGTTTTGCTCCAAAAGTTGAAGCGAACTTTCCCGCACATCTGCTCCTTTCTGCAAAAGGACTTTGCGCAATTCTCTCTCAAAATCCGGAGTCCATTCTCCGCAATGCACATCAGGAATTACAGGTTCCGATAAATTCAGAGAATCCGTCAAAGCTGCAATAATTTCCGTTACCTTCTGAGCTTGATTGAGTTCCTGCGCAGGCAAAAAATTGCAGAATGCCAGCACCAACAATAATGCCGCCAGATAAGGATACTGACTTTTCCCGGACTTAAAATCCATAACAGCTTCCGCTAATCTGCCTTGCAGACTGAAAGAAGAACAATGTTCGGAAGCATAAGGTCAAGAAACTCTATCTCTGCAGTCATGATATTTTTTACAAAACAGTGAAGGAACTTAATCCGCAGCCAACATTGCCCGATAGGCGCGAAAAGTTTCATACAAATCGGCTTTGCTGCATAATTCATAGAGTGAATGCATTCCCATGAGACCGGTACCGCAATCTATTACTTCAGCTCCCAAGCGCGCTAAAATATAGGCAATCGTTCCGCCGCCGCCTTCATCTACTTTGCCCAATTCTCCCATCTGCCAAAACACTCCGGCTTGCCGAAACTGGCGAATCACTAATGCGGTAAATTCAGCATTGGCATCATTGCTTCCGTATTTTCCGCCGGAACCGGTAAATTTGGAAAGACCGACCCCGTAATTCATCAGGACTGCATTTTGTCTTTCATGCACATTGGGATAGTTGGGGTCCACGGCAGCAGTTACATCTCCGGAAAGAATGCGACTGTTTATGAAGGTCTTGCGCAAGTTTACGGAACTGTTATCTTCACCGTTTGCCGCCAGCAGATTCGAAATAAAATCTTCCAAAAAAACTGAATTGGCGCCTGTATTTCCCGTGCTGCCGATTTCTTCCTTATCGGTGAGGTAGACAATCATCGTGCGTTTAGTCGGTTTTTGCATAGCCGCTAAAATTGCCTGGATTCCGCTGTAACCGCAAATCCGATCGTCCATTCCATAGCCGACAAGCATACTTTTATCCAAACCCGCATCGCGAACTTTGGCTGCAGGAACCAATTCCAATTCGGCGGAAATGAAATCCTGTTCCGTAATTCCGTATTGCTCGTGCAGCAGCTTCAAAGCATAGAGTTTTGCCGCTTCCTTTTCTTCGGTATTGAATTCCAGCCTACCGGAAAAGACCAAATTCATTTTAGACGCTTCAATAGCATCGCTTAACGTTTTGGACATTTGTTCTTTGCGTGCCAAATGGGGCAAAAGGTCGGGAATGACAAAAACGGGATCATCAGTTTTTTCACCGATGCTGATATCCAAAGTAGTGCCGTCCGCTTTAACGATGAAACCGTGTAAAGCCAAAGGAGTGGAGACCCATTGGTATTTTTTTATCCCGCCATAATAATGAGTGTGCATCACGGCAAGATTGGTATTCCCGTCTTCATAAAGCGGATTTTGTTTCAAATCGACTCTGGGAGAATCAATATGAGCGGCAACCATGTTAAAACCTTGACTGACAGGTTGGCTGCCGATTACCGCAAAAGCCATTGTCTTGTTGCGGAAAACCTGATAAACTTTTTTGCTCTTTGGCTTCCCGTCCAGAGGTTTAAAATTATGCTTGCGCAAAAGTTCAACCGTGTAGCGAACAGTTTCCCTTTCAGTTTTTGACTTATTTAGGAAGTCCTTAAAATCTTCGGCAAAGGCATAAGCTTCAGTCTGAAGTTCAGGCTCGGCTTTCTGCCAAAAATTCCTGCGCTCGTATAAAAGCGGAGACTTTTTTTGTTTGGATTTAGTTTGCGGCATTTCTGCTCCTTCTTTATTCTTATTTTATTTCTATAATTTTCAGTTTGCGCTCTCCCATCGGAGCATCAATATAGGCAATCTCGTTCAGCTTTTTACCGAGTAAGCCTTTACCTATCGGGGACGCTATAGACACAGCCATTATGCCTTCCTCTTCGGGAAAATTGATTTCATCCACACCGACCACATGAAACCATTGTTCTTCGCCGGTATCAAGATCCTGCGTGCGGCAGAACATTCCGAAACGAACTAAATCTGTCGTAAACCCGCTCGGATCAATGACTTTCAGATGAGCGGCACGCCTGCGCAAATGATCAATTTCACTGTCTATGGCTCGCTGACGTTCACGCGCTGCTTTGTATTCGGCATTTTCACTTAAGTCGCCAAATTCGCGTGCAATCGTGATGGCTTTAATGACTTCAGGACGCTCTTTATTCAGCAAATAGTGAATTCTTTGCTGGATTCTGTCCATTCCTGACTTGGTAATGTATTGTGTATTGTCCATAAAATTTTGTTATGCCTTCTTCTTTTGCAGGATCCGAAAAGCGGCAGTGGCAGCTTTCTTCAGACGAGCATTTCCGCTGCGTGTCCAATTTTCCACAATGGGCATAAGCTCCGGTCGGAAAGAAGTAATGCTCCCGCAAAGGATTTCCACTGTCTGCGGATCCCGCGTTGATTTGTATTCACGGAAAAGTTCGGTCATCAGCTCGGGGTTTATCTTCCAGATTGCTTTCAGAATTGCTGCATTAGTCGGAACGACATCGGGCAAAGGAAGCACCCAACGATTCTGCAGATGTTTCAATACTTGAGGTATGATTTCAGGCTTCAATTTCAGGAGGCGGATGAGGAAATTTGTCGCCTGCTTGCGCAAAGGTTCATAATCGCTCTCTAACCAAGCGTATAGCTTGGAAAGATAGGCTTCGGGCTCCTTTTTGAATAACGGCAAATAAACTTTTTCCAAAATAAGATTGATATCATGTGCATCTGCTTTTTGCATGACTTTTTCCAAAAGAGGACCGTAGACTGCGGGCTTTTTGGGTAAAAAACGAGCCATGAACAAGGTAAAAGCCAATTTTCCGCTTTCGCCTTTTTTCTCCCATAAATATTGATAGAAGGGAAGATAATTCTCGTGCTGCTTGCCGATATGCAGAGCCATGACCTTAGTCACCAGTTGGATGACTTCGGACGGAATGCGACCGTTCACCCGTTCGGGATACCAATTGAATATTATATCAAAATCATAATCCTGCTTGGGAAGTTTGTTATTCAAATAATCCAATGTATCGTTCGTCAGCCTTTCCTTCCAGTCTATGGTGATCATAGTCGCTCCTTACTATCAGCATACAATTCATACTTTTATACGATTTATTCTTATCTTTTAAAAAGCTATTACTGTCAAGCAGAAATTCATAATCACTTTTTTCTTGCCTCATTTTCGGGAGCACTCAACTATAATCAAGCTGACGATACGCAGATGTTATAAAAGGAGAAAATTACTCTTCCTTCTTACTCTTGAGGAACAGCAGAAAGGAATAGAGAATGGGAACAACTATCAGAAAAGCCAATAAACCTGCAAACAGCCATGCAGTCCACGCTCCTTTCATATTTAACAATCCCAAAACCAGCATCACCAGACCGGTAAGCACAAAACAGTAACCGCCCACTCGAGATGTCCGCTGCCATATTTCATCAGAGTAAAAAGTCCAAGGCGTTTTGATGCCCGCTATAAAATTGCGCGGCAGCTTCGGCAGTAAATTCCCCAAGGCAATGAATAACCCGCCAATTAAAACGAAAATAAACTGCACTTTTTGACTCGCCTGCGGATAAATCCCCGACAGCACTATGAAAATGTGGATCAGGGCAAAAAAACTTACCAACACCAAAGTAAAAGGAGGTATAATCTCTTCATAGCGACCCCGATTTTGTTTAAAGACGGGAAACAGCCTCCCGGAAAAAATCATCAGCAAAAACAAAGCGACATTAAACAACCAAAAAGGAAGAATTACGGAGGATTTTGAACCCCAGCCGTCAATCTGATTGTGAATGTTCCAATGCACCGGAAGTTTCGCATCAGCAGGAAGCTGCGCTCCTAAATACAGAACTATCACTAATTCCAATACCAAAACTATAATAGAAATAACAACTAATTTGGATATCTTCATTCCTCCTCCTCTTTGGCATTTATCTTCAAAAAGTCAAACAACAAAGCGGCAAGGTCTTCCATCACAGTCATGTTGAGCTGGTATTTGATAAACTGACCTTGCTTGTCGGCATAGATTAGACCGGCATTGCGCAAAATTTTCAAATGCTCGCTGATGGCAGGCTTGGAAATCGTAAACTGCTCGGCAATCTCACCCGCCGTCAGTGACACTTTTTCCCGCAATAACCGCAGGATTTTTCTGCGATTGGGATCTGCCAGTGCTTTGAACAAATCATCCTGAGCCATAAATTATCTCTGCCTATATTTAACCATTTAATTAAATGCCTAAAAATTGTCAAGATCCTTTTTAGCGTAAAGACAACAAAAAAATAAAAATGAACTTATCATAATTTGGGTTAAATTAGACAAAATATTTTAGTGCGTGTAAATGGATAAATTCAGAAAGGATGAATCCATTCTTAGGATAAAGAAACCTTTACGAGGTTAGTATGGACATTAATTTCTATCGGTGGCTTAAGCCGTCGCCTACTACCATAAAATCCCGCCAGGATTAACATTTATCGTTTTTTTGAATGAAGTATAAAAGTAGATCTCCTCTTAACTAAATTTTGTCTGATATTTCTCTGTATTTGATTTTTTAAATTTTATCTCAAATTTGAGAAACTACCTTTTCTTAACAATATATAGTTTTGGTTAATTTATCTCTCGCCACAAATTGGATTGTATTTATCTCTCAATTCCTGTTCAATTTCCATTCTTCCTGCTTGTTGCATGTTAGGAGTGTAATAAACTGCATAATAAATAGTTCCGTTGCAATGTCTTTCCCAACAATTGAATCTTTCATGAGAATCTAATCTTGTTTTTACTGTTGCTGATTCTCCGATATCAATGACAGTATATGCATTATTTTCCCAACTTAAAATAGCATATACTCCAGATTTATCCTGTAATAAATCTGTTTTTGGGTAAGGACCTTCGAATGAATATTTACCTAATTGAATACTCATGATTTTTTACTTCCTTTTATTAAATTAATATGATTCGCTTTTATAATATTATATTTATTTGTCAAGTAAAAATATATATTTCTTCCGTTAATGCTATCGCCAGAATACAACAGATTACTAATCTATGCTACAATGCACAGTAGCACAGGTCTCCTAGGCTACAATTGAGTAGGATCTGAATCCTACTCTAAAGTTAGAGTGTGCCGGAGTCCTTTATGAATTTGCAAACTAATAAATTTAATAAAAGTATTTACAAAACGGACTTCAGTATTTATTCAAAATGGACTTAGATATTTATAAAGTTAAATTACGCTTCGTCTTGTTCCGAAGTCCGGAATTTCATTGAGGTCATATAAACTTTTCAAGCATGCGGAGGAATTCAGAACTCCGAAACATTCGGTAATTGATATATACTAACTCCGAAACTGAAAAATAGCAAAAATAGTTAACTACGTAGGAATTTTTCTTCGAGATTTATATAATTAAGACTGTTGCACATAAGAATGGACAATAAATATATCTATGATTTTCTTAACAAGTATCATACTCATATTATTTTACCTCCATAATTAATCAGAAGCTATCATAAAAAAAAGAAATTATCACTCTTACCGATTAAGAAATTAATGAGCGCATAGAAAATCATGAGCATTTTCTTAAACACATAGAGAAATTAGTAGACTGGGAGAAAATTAGATCAATCCTTAATCAGGTAGAACTTAAACGAGATTCCGTAGCGGGCAGAGATGCTTACTCGGCTGAAGTTATGTTTCGGATTATGTTGATTCAATCCTGGTCCACTCTTTCAGATTATCAGATGGAAGATCAGCTTATCTGCAAAATGATGTTCTTATGGTTTAGTCTTTGAGTATGGATAATCCTGTTCCAGCTCATTCCACGATAAGCAGATGGCGTTCCAGATTTTGGGAAAAGGGCACAAAAAGGTAGAACTTATAGGTTATAGAGTGGCAAAAAGGCAAAAAAAGAGCAAAATATACTCTTTTTTCTGGAAAAATTGCTTTCTCAGCGAGCAAATAACCCCTAAAATTTAATACCCTAATTATTCAACGGTCTTTCCTATTTTACAACCGGCGGGTGCTTACCAAATTCCGTTTTGCGTTAAAATATTCTTCGAGTCTTTTGCGTTTAAAAACAGCACTCTTTCGGTTCAAATTTGAATATATAAAAAAAGCCGGCATAAAATCCGGCTTTTCTTATTGTTAGATAGATTTGCTTTTATTGACGAGTGAAAAATTCTACTGCTTTCCTAATTCCTGTTTGGAAATCAACTTTTGGTTGATAACCCAGCATTTTTTCCGCCTTGGAAATGTCCGCTAAGGAATGTTTTACATCACCGCTGCGTTCAGGCGCAAACTTTGGTTCAATCTGCTTTCCCAAAGCCGCATTAATCTCCTGCACCAATTCCAGCAGAGTGTATTTTTTCCCGCAGGCAATATTGAAAACTTCACCGGCAACACCCTTCGCCGTGCATGCCAAAAGATTCGCTTCCACATTATTTGTCACATAAGTAAAATCACGCGATTGTGTGCCGTCACCATAAATAACAGGTGCTTTGTCAGAATGGACAGCCTTAATAAACAGAGGAATCACTGCACTGTATTGGGAAGTGGGATCCTGATTGGGTCCGAAAACATTGAAGTAACGCAAAGCAACTGTCTCCAAACCATAAAGGCTGTAATAGATTTGGCAATAACGCTCGGCGGCAAATTTTGTGACAGCGTAAGGCGAAAGAGGTGAAACAGGCATATCTTCCCGCTTGGACAAAGTTTCCGTATTGCCGTAAACAGAAGAGGAAGAAGCATAAATCACGCGTTTGACATTAAACTCTCGCGCTGCTTCCAAAATATTCAGTGTTCCTAAAATATTGACATCGTTTGTGGTGATGGGATCGTTTATGGAACGCGGAACGGATGGCAATGCACCTTGATGCAGAACATAATCCACACCCTTCACCGCATCTCTCACAATATGAAAACTGCGCAAATCGCCTTCAATAATCTCTAAATTCGGATCATTTTTATACGGCAGGATATTTTCCCTCTTCCCTGTGGCAAAATTATCCAGCACTCGCACTTGTTCCTTGCGTGCCAGCAGCTCTTTCACAATATTGGAACCGATAAAACCCGCTCCGCCGGTAACTAAATAAAGCATTTAATCTCTTCTCCTTATCTACGAGTTCAGAAGCTTTCTGTTTGATGCTGAAAATAAATTGTGAGTTAATTATCAAAATTTATTTCGCACCAACTTAGCTTATACCCTCTCAAGTTTCTTTTACGGCAGTCTTACGCTTTTCTCTATAGATTTTTAACATCTTCTTGGGTAAATATTTAGGAAGAGTCAGCACATAATAGCGGATAATCCATTTACATAAATTATCATTCCATCTCGATGGATGGGCATTGAGCATAATTTGGTCGGGCAATAAGCCTTTTTCTATATAGGAGATTAAATCTTTAGTTGAATGAATTTGAAAATTATATTTTGACCGCACCGTATCTCTGATGCTGTATTTATCCCCGTCCCAACAGTTGCCTACATCAGTTAAGTATAATATTTGATTAAAATCAAAGTCCAAATAGGGCTCACAGATTATACCGTAATCGTGATAATCGTAATATTTCCACAAATCAAGATTGTTCCAATGTGATAAAGGTTTGCCGTGCATGGCTATCGTCTTCACCGGATAGAACTTGCGGAATTTTTCCAGATTGCGCTGAAAAGATGCGATAGCCTGTTCTTTGTTTCCTCTACAGGAGGATAAATCTTCATAATGGTAGCCAAGTTCATGACCCAAATCGACAATTTGCCGAATAATCTTTTCATTATAGCTGAGGGGACTTACTCTAAAATAATAAGTAGCCTTAATTCCATGCTCAGCTTCAATCTGTGCAATTTGTAGAGCATTGGAGGGCCAGGAATCCACATCGTGCCGTAAAATTATAAATCTATCCTTTAGTCCGGAAGCATAATCCTCTACTGCGGCAAAATTAAACTTTGCAGATTTTAATTCATTTAATAGCTGTTCGTAAGTTTTATAAGTAAAATCTCGCATGACTTATTTTTAATACAGCATCTTAAGACTTATAATGTTAAATTAAATTGATCTTTATAAATTATTTAAACCGATCAAAATTGAAATCCCCTCTTCTTATCTCCTTCTCCGAATCGGGATAATTTTCAATAAACCATACCCAAAAAGATGTTACATCTATTTTATCTTTTAGCATTCCTTCTCGTTTTTTTTGCCATTGTTGTTTCAAATCAGGAATAGAAAGAAGTTCCTTAATCCTTATTAACATCCAATCAAACTGGTGAGGTAAAAATCCAAAAGTTAATCCATATTTTTTTTCTTCTTCTTCTAGATAAGAAATTTTATCAACAAATGAGTTGCATCTTAAAGAGGGCACTCCCAAAACTGCAGCTTCAGAAGTCATAGTCTGACTATCTGAAATAAAAAGAGTAGCAAAGCTCATAAAAGAGTGCATTTCATAAGGGTTAACTGGACAATAATACTTCTCAAATTCCTTATCTATATTGTCCTCTGTCGTTATAAAAACTTTCCCATATTCAGAAAGGAGAGACACCAATTGCCTTTTTTGAATAATATTCATTCCCCCCATCCCAATATCATGATGCGCTTTAAAGGCATTGAATCGTAAGATAAAGTATCGGTCATTTTCATCTAAACCATATTTAGCTAAAATAAAAGGATCAGCAGAAGAGTAAATTGGATGTAAATAAGCTAATTCTTGATATCCCGGATAATATATAGCATTTTTAAGATTTTCATATTTTAAAGTATCCGGTGAAATAATACAATCAGCTAAAGGAGAAACAAAAAATTTAGTCAGAGGTTGAACTGCTTGATCATCATCATCAAATAAAATAGACTTTGCTTGAGAAAAAATAGAGGCTTGAACCACTGAAGCTGAACATCCCATAGCAATATCTATATTATTTTTTTTTATAATTTCATAGATACATTTATTAAAATATATCTGCTTATAGATTTTCCCAATTATATTATTTGCTTTATGGCCTACAGGTATATATTTAATACAATAGTAAGTTAATAAATCTTCGACAATCTTCTCAGATTTGCATGTTACAATTACATCATGCTTTTTTGACAACTCTGCATATAAATTGCGAAAATAATGCACATGTGCCGGATGACCGATATCAATTAAAATTCTCATATCTATCCTATTAATTTTTGATACAAAGAAAAGCCGTATTTTGCTAAATTATATTTTAAATTAGAATGAACGAATAAATATCTTCCCGGTTCACATAATTGGCCGCCGAATTTAGACTTAAATTCTCTGACACCATAATCTATATTTGGTTCGCCTGCACCCATAAAATCAAAAAATTGAATTCCATGACGGCACGCGTAATCAATTGCTGCCCATGTAGCCAGAACGCTCGGATATTCATCTTTATATTCCTTATCCAAACCAACAATATAATGCTCATGAATCGTTTTCTTTGCGCTTATCGGACAAACCATACCACCAATGATTTTATTCTGAAATTCTATTAATAAGAACTTTGTTTCATATTCTTCATATTTATTATTATATAAGATTTCAAAATAGCTGAAGGGCGGTAGAGGTTTTTTTAATTTATTACGATAAAAATTTTGTAAAATAAGGTAATATTCTCTTACTTGAGAAAGCTTTGGTTCTTCTATAATAATAGCACCATTCTTTTGCGCTTTTTTAATTTGCCGTCTTTTACTTTCGCTGATATTATACCATGTTTGATGCGGATCTGAGCAATCAACAATAAAATTTAAATGTGTTTTATATATAAAACCGTTATTTTTGTATATTTCCTTAGCTTGGTTATCAAAGGGAATCGAATTTCTAACCTCAATATATACAACTTCTTTACTACATTCATTTATTAAAGTTTTAAGGACAATATCCAGAGCTGAAAGATCAGAATATAATGGAGGTTGAAGTAAAATCAAGCGTCTGGATAAAAAGGATAATAATCCTCCTTTTACATTATGAATAAAACCTGTTAGCAAAGCTTGAATATCATTATTTTCATCTAATGCGACCAGAGCCAGCGGTTTATAATCAGGAATATACTCATTAGCTTTATAGATTAAAGGATGATGAAATATATTACCATTCGTATGTTGAGCAACATAGTCTGCCCATTCTTCAATTCCTAAATCATTAAATTTCTCAGAAATTCTAATAATTCTTAGTTTATTTTCATCCATTAGTTAATGTTATTTGTTCATAAATATTATTAATTTTATTAGCAATAATGTCTATTGTAAGCCCTAGCTTAATAATCCTTTCACGACCATCTGTCCGAAACTGATTGCTTAATAACAGATCTATTCTGGATGCTATTTCAAAAGGATCATAATTGCAGATATAACAATTAGCTGTTTCTCCGATAACATATTTAACATCACCTACATCGGTTGAAACAATCGGGCAATTACAAGCCATTGCTTCCTTAATGACTTGAGGTGACCCTTCATATAGTGAGGTCATCAAAAGTAAGTCTACTGCCGAAAAAAGCAGAACGGCTTGATCTCGCGTATATCCTTTGAATTCTATTAAAATAACATTTCTGTTTTTTAATAAAGAAACAGCTTTTTTTGCTAATTCAGCATTTTTTTCTTTCCTGTTAAATGAAGAGCAAAATAAAATATAATGTATATCTGATTTCATATTTAGTGTATTCCTAGCAAAATTCTTTTCAACCGGTTTAAATAATTCTATATCAACACCACAAGGTATGCAAACCGTTTTTTTTGAAAGAATATACTTTCTCATTTTCTCGTTTACAACAATACATCGTGACGCCAAAGGATATACTATAACATTTGATATAATTCTCGATTCTAATCTATTAAGATCACTTCCATGAAATGTTGCAACTACCGGAACAAATCTCTGAGAAACAGCTACTATCGCAGACCAAACATAATGAGCATGAATTATATCAAATTTTTGTTGCGATAAATATCTTCTGAGTTTAAAAATATGTATTAAATACGATCTCCATCCTTTGCCTGAAATTTTAAAATACTCTATTTCATTTTCAAAAGAGCATAAAGATTCCGCTTGTTCAATAACAAATGGAGAAAGCTCATTTGAATATTTATTTGCTCTAGCTACTATAAGAATTCTCAATTTAAATATTTCTTTTAATATAATTTAATTTATATTAAACATTTTTTTATTGCTCATAATTATTCCTCTTCTTTTGAGTAATAAGCACTCGCTCGCTTTTGATAATAATATATATGCTGTTGAAAATTCCAACTATCTTTGCACATGTCTTCTAAATTTTTTTTAGCTTTCCAATGGAGAATATTTAAGGCTTTTGTCGGATCAGAGTAACAAACAGCTAAATCGCCAGGTCTTCTTTTTTCAAACATATAAGGAATATCAACCATATTTTGTTTGATAAAAGTATTAACTATTTCCAGCACGGAATAACCTTTGCCCGTGCCGAGATTAAAAACGTCAGCACCCTTTTGCTTCATAACATAATCAAGAGCATTAACATGACCTTTAGCCAGATCAACCACATGAATATAATCACGAATACCTGTCCCGTCCGGGGTTGAATAATCATTACCAAAAATCTCAAGTTTTTCTCTAACACCAATAGCTACTTGTGCAATGATCGGAAAAAGATTATTGGGAATTCCCAAAGGATTTTCTCCCATCAACCCTGAAGGATGAGCACCTACAGGATTAAAATAGCGTAATAATGCAATACTCCATTCAGGATTGGAAGAACAAAGATCGCGGCACATTTCTTCAATAATTAACTTTGTTTTACCGTAAGGATTGGTGGGGCAAAGAGGACTATCTTCCGTCAAAGGCATTTTTTCAGAATTACCGTAAACAGTTGCAGAGCTGCTAAAAATCAATTTGTAAACATCATGTTTATCCATGCAATTAAGCAGATTAAAACTGCTTATAACATTATTATCATAATATTTCAGCGGATTCAATACAGATTCACTAACAGCTTTAACACCTGCAAAATGGATAACAGCATCAAATTTATTATGGTCAAATAAACCAAATAATTCTTCATAATTTCGTAAATCAATTTGAGAAAAAGCCGGTTTAATCCCTGTAATTTGTTTAATTGCTTCAAGAACATCGATATTACTATTTGACAGATTATCAATAAGATAAACTTCATGTCCATGTTCCAGCAATTCAACTGCTGTATGCGAACCTATAAAACCTGTTCCGCCAGTTAATAAAATGTTCATATTAATTTACATTAATTTCTTTTATTTTTATCATTCAATTACTGGATATTATTTTATATACAATTTTAACTTTCAATTATGAATATTTCATGAGCCATAGTTTTATAGAAAATTCATGATTATTGACATTATCCCTATTTAATTTCAATAAATTATTATCATTATACTCTATTATTTGATAATTTTTATCATATGATCTTTGGTTCCATAATAAGGCATTAAAAGTGGAAGTCTTATTTATAACTTTATTATTAAACCTAAATATTAAATACGGAATAATAAAATTTAAAGGATAAAAATGTGATTTAAGCTGAGCGGGAGTATAGCCTCTGCTTGTAATAATATATAATAAAGGTGGACAATTCTTCGCTAATATCGGTATATAAAAAAGCTGTCCTTTTCTAAGATCTTTTGCGTTTCTTTTAAAGGCATGTTTATTAATTGTTGGTACTGGAGTTTTGATGATAAATTCAATAAATTCATCATCCGCATAAGGGCTCAAAGTCAAATCATAAATCCTTGTTGAATGAAACTCTTGTCCAAAATATTTCCATAAAGATTGACTTAATGTATAATTATAAAGATTTAAATATGCGGAATCGAAACACATGTAATATTTCAATTCGTTATAGACATGTTCTAGAGTATTATCAAAAATATTCGATATGCAGCTATCAGTTAAAAGAGATTGATTTCCTCTAAGAGCTAATACTAATTTATCCTTATCTATCTGCTTATTATAAATTATGTCTTTCATAGCAGGAAAAATATTAGAATTCAAACTATTAGTTGGTCTTAGAAGCTCGCTTCCTATATAACCGGTAATATTAATTCTGGAATTCTGAGATAAAGCTTCGTGGGAAAACATTTGGTTACATCTTTTAATATTTCCCAAACCGTCAGAAAAAAACATTAATTGTTTTGCATAGAAGTCATAGTTTTCTAGAAATTCTTCTGAAAATTTAAGCCAGGAATAATTTAAATCCATTTTTTTTGCAATTAATTGCGGAATTTTAACATCTATACTCCTATTCGTAGCAGCCCATGAATAATACCTGATTCTATCTTTTTGCCTATATGTTCTGGATAAAACAGTCCTGCTGTCAAAACCACTAGTAAGGGCAGCATTTATTTTATTATCATTATTAATATAGAAGTCGACAATTTGATTAAATATCCCAGGAGTAAGCTCATATGTTTGATTCCAATCATATTTAGGTTTTTCCATCAGTAATGAATTATAACTGTAGTATCTTACAATATTCAATTTCTTTTCAGGAATTGAATATTCGAGGTATGAATGATTATTTAGGCAATGAATATTTTCCAAAAAAGTCTGAGAACCAAGTGGATAACCAAACCTGAGACTTTCTAACACTGCAATATAATTTGTTTTATTGGCAACTCCAGGGAATCTGGCTATAGAATCAATAGAAGTTGATAATAATAATTCATCTTCCAAAACATGATAAAAAAGTTTAATCAATCCGGATTTACCAATAAAGCCATAAATTTTTAACTCTGCCTTATCCAAAATAACAAGCACAAAATTACCTTTTATATATTGGTTTATTTCTGTTTTCTTTTGTGTAAATATCTGTTTAATTTGGAACAAAGTTATTTCACTGTTTATTTGATAAGAATCAATAGATTTTATAGTAGGATAAATAAGCCCAACTTTTAATATTACTATTTGACCATCTTCATAAAAATCATTTTCTTCTTCGGGATGAGAGTATCCAATTAACATTATATGCTCAGATTTATGTATAAAAGAGCTATATTTAATATTTTTCAGATATTTTTTTTTATCTTGAGATGGATCTTGAAATTGATTCAAATCTTTATCAATATAAGTAGTCAACAAAAAATCAAACATCTTAACTACCGTAATCTCCTTGTAGTAATGTAAAATAAGAATTTCCCGTATTAAAATCATCCTGTATATCATGCGGTATAAAGAAAAAATTAGACCTTTTAATATTATGCTTTAATAATCTGATTTTAGTAAATGATCTATTTATCTCTTTTGAAAAATGAGGAAATTTAATTATATAACATTTTCTCTCTAAAGCTATTACTCGAACTGCCTGTAAAAAACCGGATAGAATTTGGTCTAAATTATAGCTGTGATCAACCCAAAAGTCAACTATCTGTAAAATATAATTCTCAGTTCTACCATTTATCATGAAGATTGAATATCCAATTAAATGACCTTGGCAGTAAATCCCCATAAGGATTTTATTGTGACTATACCAATTAACGCAATTGCAATCTCTAACATTAGTATATTTAATATATCTGCTAGTATTTATCCATAACTCATCAAAAAAAGCATCTGCTTCATTTAGTTCAATATATTCATAAGGTATTTTTAATGATCTAATACAAGACTGACGCACTATTATTAATATATAAAGCAATGGCCTTAATAATATAGCCAAGGGTAATTTTCTGCTCTTTAAAAAGTTATTTGGATCAACAACATAAAAACTTTCTTGTTCAGATCCCCAGGGAAGCAATTTATAATGAAACTTTCTAATAAGATTTGAGACAAATTCCGTAGGAGTCGTATTAAAACTTATATAATGACTGGAAACTCTTCTATTGTATTCCCATAGCTCAATACTAAAATTTCTATAATCATCAAGAACTCTCCACGTTGTCCCGTTAAAAACTCTAATTATCTCATTACCTGTTTTAAATAAAGTCGGAAAACTACCGACAAACCCTACAATTTTAAAATTATCCAATAAAATAAATCCGCGGTGCCAACTATCGATAAAGGCAGGATTTTCATCCCACCAATACTTAAATCTTTCCAACCATTGCTCAACTGATAAGCTATCCCCCGGAAAATTTGAATTAAATTCAGCTAATTTTCTATAGTCAGATGTTTTCAGTTCACGAATAATTATTTTTTCTGTCATTTAGCTGTATATCCGCCATCTATGATAATATTTGCCCCGGTTATCCATTTGCTTCTATCTGATAATAAAAAAGCTGCTAAATTTGCAACGTCCTGAGGTTCACCAATCCCAAGCGGAAAATCTCCTAATCTTTTATTTCTTTGTTCCGCCTCAAGGTTATTTAACATATTTTCTATGAGATTTGTCATTATAGTCCCGGGTGATATACAGTTCACCCTAATCTTCTTTGGTGCAAGTTCTAAAGCCATTGATTTTGCACCGGCTATTAAAGCTCCCTTACTTGCCGAATAGCCAGTTAAACCAGGACGTCCAACTACTCCCATAATAGAAGCTATGAATACAAAACTCCCTCCTTCATTTTGCATATAAGCTTTCTTTGATATAACTCGCGAAAGCTCAAATGCTGCTATTGTATTTATTGCAAACTGCTCCTGATAATGTCTAATAGTCATAGATCTTAACGGTAATGTATATTCAATTCCGGCACTATGGCAAAAACCGGAAATTTTGCCTATTTTTTGAACACAGTCAGATATCATCGGTTCAATTTCATCAAAATTTGTCAAATCGATCGATTTAGCTATATGACCTGTTGTAGGTAATAATTTGATAGTTTTACTCAGTTCCTCTTGATTGCGGCCAAGGAGAATTAATTTAGCTCCAAGTTCAGCACATTGAATAACTATTTGTCTGCCAATACCTGAACTAGCTCCTGAAATTACAATAACTTTATTGTTTAAATCAATGAAATCCATTTTGCAACCTTACTTTTAATATTCTTTTATACTGGCTACTTTACAATAATTAAGGTCAGCAATAACAGTTCCCCAAGATAAACCTACGCCAAATCCGCTCAGAAGAACTTTATATTTATGATTTTCTAATAAATCTCCTAATTCAGATACGATAGTAAGAGGTATTGAAACTGAACTGGTATTACCAAACTTATGTATAGAATATAATACTTTTGAAGGTGGTAATTTAAACTTTTTAGCAATATGATCCGTAATGAATCGATTTGCCTGATGAGGAATAAAATAATCAATATCATCCCATTCAATATTAGCTTTTTGAATTATATCTTTTATGTCAGCGGGAACTTTTGTGATAGCGAAATTAAAGACAGCAGGACCGTTCATTGCACCTTGTTCATCTGTTCTAATACTGCCATCTTCATATTGCTTTTCTTTTAAAGTATCTATGGAACTTGGCGTTCTATATCCTCCTCCAGGAATTATAATAAGATCGTATCCTGAACCATCAGAATGTAAGGTAAAATATGTCTTATTAACTTTATCAGTTTTCTCAATAATAGTTGCAGTAGCTCCATCACCGAATAATAAAGAAGTGGCTTTATCTTTAGAAGAATATGCTTTTGATTTGGTCTCGCCGTTAAGAAGTAACACTTTTCTTATATTAGCCTGTGATGCATAACAATATGCAACGCTAAGTCCATACACGAAGCCTGAACATCCTAAATTAATATCAAAAGCCGCTATATCTTCGGATAGGCCCAATCTGTTTTGAATCATCATCGCCGTTGGAGGTGTTCTATAATCAGGGGTTTGAGATACAAAAATTAGAACATCAATTTCATTTTTATCCACACTGCATTCTGTGAATAGATTTTCTGCAGCTGCAATACATAAATCTGATGAGCAAGTTTTTTCATCAGCAAAACGTCGTTCTGCAATTCCTGTCATTTTTACGAGCAATTCAACTTCATTATTTGTCATGAAATGAGTATAATTTTTATTATCGATCACTCGCTTTGGAACTGCAGCAGCAATAGCAGTAATGCCAATTTTATCAAAAACTAAGTATGCCATTTTAATTTACCCAATTATATGATGCTCTAAATAATTAGCAAGATCCATTACAGTTCTGCACTCCCGGAAATCTTCCAAGGGAATAACAAAACCAAATTGTTCATCTATGGCAGCTATTACAGATAAATATGCCAATGAATCCCATTCTTCATAATTACGAAATTCATCCGAACCTTGAATTTCATTGCTTGATTTTTCTAAACATTCAGATATAATTGAAACTACTTTTTCAAACATATCATTCTCCTTTTAATTTTATCTATTTTTAATAAAATCAATAAAAGCATCATACATAAGATAACCCAATTTCTTATTACCTGATGCATTGAAGTGCCCATAGCCTTTTATTTGATTTTCTGTTTTTTGGATTTCATTCGATATTTTACAATATATTGATAAGGAATCACAATATGCTTTAATTCCTTTATTTAATAAAGGCGAGTTAAACACAGAAATAATGATTAAGCGATTTTTTGCATTTTCTTTAAACTTTGTTATACAAGTTTTTAAATCTTGAAGCTCATCATTATATTCTGGTTCTTGAGATTTATTAGGAGATAAATCTGTAATCGGGATATTATCATTATTATTATCGGCTAAAATTTTATCTCTAAATCCTTTATAGCAGAGCGAGAAAAAAGATGAATTGCTTAACACAGCAGTCCCGATTTTTGTTTTTATTCTTTTATCTTTTCCCCCGAAATTCTGAGAAAGGTTAAAATTTAAAGGATGCGGATGCCTATTAAATGAATTCCTCTGGTCAAGAACTAAGATAACAATATCAGGAGAGTATAGAGAACAATAATATTGATATCTAAACCAAGAATCATACAAATCATGTGATTTTCTTCCTAAATTAATTACAGTATAATCAGAATAAGATTTTGCAAGCAAATTTTGAAAAATAGAAGTTGCAATTTCTTCAGGTTTTAATTGAGCTGCCTCAATAAAAGAGGAACCAAGAACAAATATCTTCTTTTTTGATATATCAACATTTATTCCCGGTAGTCCTAAGTTATTCCTTTCATAGACATTATATATGCTATTTTCGTTATTAAAATATCTGGAATAAGGGCGATAAACAGGTTGCCATTTTAAACTTGAACTTATACCATAAACAAAATATTCAACTCCATAATCAGGATAATGAACTACATAACGGCATAAAACCTCAGTTAAAATAAAAGAACTGATCAGTACAAAAATTAATATTATAATTTTATTAATGGGCACTATATCCCCCGTCAATATTCAAAGTAGCACCGGTCATCCACTTTGACTCAGAACTTAGTAAAAACAGTATCAAACTAACGACATCTTTTTTTGTACCGAATTCTAAAGGATATTCATCCTTAATTATGTCAAGATTTTGTGAACCTATATTAATTTCCAATCTCTTCATCATCTCTGACTGTATAGTTCCCGGACATATGGCATTTATCCTTATTAATTCATCTGCTAATTCTAATGCCATACTTTTTACCATACTGTTGATAGCTCCTTTGCTTGCACCGTAAGCTGCTTTACCTCGAGCCCCTACTTCTGCCACAATAGAAGATATTATCACAACCGATGCACCGACGGGACTAAATAGATTTCTTCTCAACAATTCTCCTATAAGCAACTGAATTCCTATTACATTGGTTGAGAATAAATCGATATACATAGAGGGATATATGGATTTCAGGGGCATTGTTAATGACTTACCTACTGTATCCGCTATGCCTGAAATTAATATTTTATTTTCTTCTAATTTATCTGCAACTCTTTCAATATCTTTTATTAATGTAAGGTCTGAGACGATTGTCAAACATCCCGGAATATACTGCTGGAGTGTATCAAGTCCTTCTTTATTAATATCTATGAGGATAAGTTTCTTTCCATATTTTGTCAATTCCAGGGCTGTTTCCTTTCCAATACCAGATGCTGCTCCCACTACAAGTATGCATTCATCCATTCAAGACAGCCATATTTTTTAAGAATGATGCATATTGGTCATGTGTAGTTATCCAAATACTATTCCGATTCTTATCCAAATAATCAAGAATAAAGGGGAAAATAACTTTCATAGTTAAATTATCAAAAGAGGGATGAAACCAAAAAACAATCAATTTCCGATTATGAACAGCTCGATCTATTATCCTTTTATACTTATAAAGATTAAATCTATCTGACCAATCTTTTCTATATTTTATTTCAGCAGTATTTTGAAAATTCCATAAGCCTGATTTGTCTTTGAGAGGATAGCCAAGTAAATTGCTGTTATTGGTTCTGAAAGAAGTAAATCCTAATTTTACAAGATCATCTAAATGACCAATTTGATGACCCGGATGAACGAATGATTTAAGATTAATACCAAGGTCTCCGGCAAGTTTAAGACAAAGATTCATTTCCGAATAAAACACTTCATCTGAACAAACTGCATCTCTGCAATCAATATGCGAGAAAGTATGACATCCTATCTCATGCCCGACTGAACTTTCTATAATTTGTTTAATCAAATCGGGGGCATACCAGGCAGGATCTGTCCGATAATCACTACAAGGATCTGCATCAAACCAATCTCCCTCTTTGTATTCCCAAAATTCATTATTAAACTTTGGCAATCTCTTAATTTCAGGATGTACTATTCCTTCATTTCTTTCACATTTCTCCAGAAAAAGATGCCCTACTGCAGCCCAAGTAATTGGAATGTTATATCGTTCACACAAATCAAGTATAATAGGGACATTCTTTCTCGTCTGTAACCCGAGGTTAACAGCTCTTGGTATGGGATTATCAGTTATCTTTGAAAATCTGAATGCCCATGCTAATTCCAAATCAGCTGAAATAAGGCATACCGCTTTATAACCTTCGGGAATATACTGCTCAGGATTTTTGCATTTATGCTCAACCTTAGGATTAAGTCCAATTAAAAATTTAATCTTACTAAGCTGGGCTTTAATAATTCTATTCATTAATTATCATTTCAATTTCTACTTATTTTCTTAGTTAACATTTGATTATATACATCGCATAACTGATGGCAATTTTTTTCAGAATTAAATTTTTCATCCAATGTCTTGAAAGCATGTTTTCTAATATCTGTTATTTTATCCGGATTATCAATTACACATTTAATTTTCCTATATAACGATTCAGGATTTTCAGCTTCAAAAAGAAAACCGTTTACCCCATCTTCTATAATTTCTCTTATAGCGCCTACATCGGAAGCTATAGCTATTAAACCCGAGCCCATATATTCCAAAACTGAATTTGATATTCCTTCTTTATACTTGATGCTTGAACACAAAACTCCGATGCCATATTGAGATATGATTTCTTCTACATTAGCAACTTGTTTATAAAATATTATTCTTTCTTGAAGTCCCCATATTAATACTAATTTTTCATACAATTGACGATATTTCCCGTCTCCAATCAATCCAATTTGTGAGATAATATTTTGCTGAAGAAGCTTTCTGCCCGCCAACAGCAAAGTCATATGATCTTTATAATCAGTAAAATTAGCATTCATAACTATTTTTGTAAGCGGCGCATTAGTAATCTGAAATCTTTCCCTGTTAATAAAATTATAGATAACAAATCCATTTTTGATTCTAAAAAATTCCAAGCCCACTATGCTATTAGAAATAACTTCATCGGATAACATTAACAACATTTTTTCATAATAATAATCCAGCCCCTGACTTATACCGGCGTGACGGATAGAACCATTAGTTAAGCATATTTTTAGTAATTTTGCCACAGGTATTGCATAAAAAGCTGAAAAACTATCCTGAACATGAATGATATCCGGCATTTCTTTTTTACATATTTTTATCAATTTATAAATAGTTAGCGGTATATATAATTTTCTTCTGTCTAAATAGAACACATCTTTCCCGATAATGGAAGATACAGCATCAGAAAAAGGGCCTGGTTTATTAAGAACTGATACAAGAACAGAATTTCCGTTTGCTTTCATATATCTTACAATTTCAACCAATTGTCTTTCCATCCCTCCATAGCGTAAGCCGTTTATAAGATATAATATCTTCATAATTTAATATTTTACAAGTTTATTGGGATCTTTATCTATAATAAATTCCGGGGAAACCAAGTTTTCATTTTTCAGCAAATATTGCAGCTGTATATATTGTGGCCAGTAATGACCCTCATGCCAGTTTAAACTTTCATCCCAGTAACCAGGACAATCATATATTGCCCAATCAGCAAACTGGCAACTTATTTCATTAATAATTGGATTACCTTCTTCATTTTTTAGAAAATCATAAGCCATAGTCTGAAAACCAAGGGTTTGAGATATCTGGTATGCAATACTCAATACTTTTAAATCAATTTTCTCAGGCGAACTATCAATATTTCCACCACCGGAAGATCTGAAATCATTAGGTCTGTTCATTCTTCTGAAGGCAAAGATTTTATTACCGATAACTGTTACTCTTGTATCATAATTATTGTTGGGAAGAAATTTTTGAAAAAAGACATATCTTCTTTGACGTTCATAATTCTCAGTCTGCCCATATCTAATACCCAATTTATATAAAGAGTATTTTAACTCATTTTTTAGCATTCGCTTATAATTTTTATTGTAAGTTGAATGTAGGTTAGCGTGGGGTATTCTTCCGCTTGGAATTCCACTACTAAACATCTTATTAATAAGCTTAAAGGCCATATCTTGGCTATCGACCTTGACTACATTCAGAGAACCTGCACCGCCCTTTAGTTTAAAGATAACAGGATATTCAACTTTTTTTGCCCAATTAATTGCTTGTTCTTTGTCCCAAAAAATCCAACTCTCAGCTATGGGAAAATCATTTGAGTGCAGAAGATAATATTCTGCTATTTTATCATCAAAATGCCAAGATGTATTCCAATCAGGAAAACAAGGAATATTTAGAATTTTATCAACTATATTAATTAATACCTTTTGCTGCTGAAGATGCATAGGTGATTGACCCAAAAAATAGATAAATAAATCAGCCTGTTTAACCTGATTCAAAAAATCACTATCATGACAATCTACTATCTTAAAAGGGATATTGTTAGCTTTTAAAATATCACAATATTTTAATGCAAACTTATGCATCCGACCAGGGAAAAAATTATGTAATATTATCATATTTATTTCCTTTCAGATAATATTATCTAAATACCTTATCCAACCGAGGGGAGCAATTGTATCAACTGAAAATTTAGCCAGATCGCTCATATTTAGCGTCTGGTTATTAAAGATTATTTCCGCTTCATCCTTTATCATTAAGTCCCTTGCTTCTCTAAGCAATGGTAACTTATCCGGATTAAATTTCATTAAATATGAAAGAGGAATATCCATCAAAGCAGGGTTTTCGGACAGCATTAAAAAATCTAAAGGTAAGGGTTCGGGATTTAAGGGACCGTCACCTTGTCCTCCGATAATTTCATCACAGATATAGAGTATTGATCTTTGCTTAAAGTTAGAGATTGTTCCATCAGCTATACCATATTTTGCAATCAGATTAAGATCCATCACCATTCGCCAGGTTATATCATTACCATACCAAGCTCCTGATAAAGAATGATCCTGTATTTTATTACTTAATCTCCTTTTAAAGTTTTATATTTTATTATATTTATAATTAAAATCTATAAATACATTTTATTTTAAAATAAACAATGTTTTTTCGACATAAATATCTATTAATAAATTTGTAAATTAATAAAGCCAATTGTTCCCATAAATCTTACTTTTATATAACACCCAAAACTTCCATTAAGACTGAAGAATAAGATTGTTTGGAAAGAGCTTTATATCCTATTTCAGCAATTTGTTCTCTTTGATGGTTTGAAAATTTATTGTCAAAAAGAAATCCAATATTATCAGTTTCTGTTTGAGATAATGCTAATAGATAACCACAATTATTTTGAACAACAAATTCTGAAAAATCTCCTATACCTTCGGTAATTAAAGTAGGTAATCCGGAAAGAATATACTCAGAAAATTTTGTAGGAGAAGCAGTATTATTAGTCGGTTTGTTTTCTCTGAAAAGAAGACCGTAATCGGCCATATTATAATATTGATTCAATTCTTCTTGGGAAACAAACATCGTAATATATGCATTATCTGGTATATTGTGCCTCTTAAAAAAAGATATAGCCATGTCTGTTTGTTTTGTAAGAACAACAAAAAATGATTTGGAATTTAAGTTATATAATCTTTCGAAAAAATTAAATATACGATCAGGCATCTGCCATGGCAAATACAATCCTCCGGAATATAAAAATATTATATTTTGCTCAACTTTGTATTCTTCTCGCATTTTACATCTCAAATTCGAATCAAAATAAAACATGTTTGCGTCTGCAACTCCGGGAATTACAACAAATTTTTGCTCTTGTTTTAAATTATAGCTATATAAAAAATATTCTTTTAGTTTATTTGAAACACATATTATCCTATCTGCATTTCGCAAATATAAATTTTCCAGTAACTGAAGTTTTCTCAATTGCCATTTCATTTTTATAGATTGCGATTTATTATAATCTTTGAATTCTATGACACCGGAAGCTCTTGCTTCAAAAATAAAAGTAACTTTGGGCAAGAATCTCAAAAGAATAGCTGTAAAGCCTAAAATACAACTTCGTGATTGAAAGATCATCTTGTCATATTTAGTAAAATTACGTAAATATAATTTCAAAATCAACAAGGCAGAACCTATTTCTCTAATAATCGGATACCTATATTGCATATATTCAATGTAAGGACTATTAATACTTTCTTGGATCTTAGCTATTTCCGTTGCAGAAAGTCTATTTTGGGGATTACTTATAATACTAACATATATTGTAATAATATTTTCATTGGGAATAACTTTAACCCAATTCATAACTTGAGATTCAATTACATAATCATATTTTCCGAATATATAATATCTGATAATATTAGACATAAAAATCCTTCTAAATAAAATATAATATATTAAAGATTGTTAAGCAAGAAGAACATTAATTAGTTACATTTTATATTTTCACTCAGGAATTAATTGTTTCAGAAGATAAAAATACATGTTGCATCTTTTTATGTTTAATTCTTCTATGTCCCTATTTTCTATCTTGGTTTGCGTAATCTAAAAAGACATCTACTTTGGGTGAAATGATCAGGAACAGAATTATCTATACTCAAATGACTAAACCATCAGAACATTGTGTTTAGAAATGCTGATCTTGCTTTTAATATTTGAATTAAAACAAATTATATAAGTATGTCGTCAATAAAAATTAATATACCACTTATATATTTAGAAAAATAATAACGTATATTACATGATAAATATAATTTTATATAACTCTTTTTATTAATGTATTAATAATAACTGGACATTGAATTACTAATTCTACTTGTAACACATTCGCATTAGCTTTCATCCCATAGCTTTTCGATACAAAATCTTCATATTTGGATATGACTATCTGACTTCCAGAAATAAAATTCAATTCAATGTCATATCCGTCTTCGCAATTAGTTTGAACTCTTTTGTCACCTATAATTAAATCAATGCCGACATCAAAATGAAAATATAAATCAATTTTATGAATTCCTTCCCCAATTATCATATCTTTAATAAGAAAATATTTCTCCGCATAATCATATTCTATATAACGACGATGAATAACCGGTTGTTTAAGTCTTAGATAACCTGTATGTTCACCTTCAAAAATAGTTTTATCGTCAGTATTCTGCCATTTAGATGTATGTGGTTTTGCATCTCGTTCAAAATCCCAAAGAACATCTCTTTTAATCGTATTTTGATTTTGATCGTCTACAGTTATCGTATTATGCATTTTGGTACTTCTGAAATGCATTCTCATATCAGGATCACCCGAATAAATATATGAGCCCGGATCTATAATAAAAGTCTTATTCCCCATATATAATTCAAAGGAAAGCAAATCACTATGGGTATGTGTTCCTCCTCCCAGTTCATTGTATTTGCTCTTACCGCTGTTATTAATAAACATATAATTGTCTTGATCTCTAATTATATAAAAACCGGCATCAGGAAAAGCTTTGGAGGAAAGAGGACGAGTATCCGGCTGCAAATCGTTGAATCGGGAAAAACCTTCCTCCCCTAACAGAATGGAACAATCAGAATAAAACCTCTTTGCGTGATATTTAAAATCCCCTCTTTGGAAAAACACTGCTCCCAAGCAAAGTAAATACCTGTGATCCAAATTACTGATTAAAGAAAAAGGATGCAATCTTGCGTCGTCTTGATCTCCAATTATTGGAGCATTTCCGTCAGGCTTAATATAATACATGATAAATTCCAGCATTTTTTCTACTCGGAAAAGAATATCCTGCGGAATTTCATATCTTTCTTTTTGCAGAAGAATAAGAGCTGAAAAGATCATCTCTGTAACAAAACGATGATAATTAGTGCTTTTCTCATAAGACGGTCCCGTGGGAAGAATCTCATATCTGATTTCACGATATAGTTCCTCTATGCCCCAATTCAGCCAATTTTGTGCATGCTTATCCTTCTTGAAATACAATCCTAAATATATTTGCCCCACTAAATCTGATATATAATGATTATGATTGTTATATATAGATTTTTCGGGATACATATAGATAAAGAAACCATGCTGATAGAGGCTTCTGTCAATAGTTTGTTTAAACACATGATCCATTGATAATTCTTCAGCAAAAAATGCAATTGCCCAAAGCCAATTTACGGCTCTGATGGAAACATCCTGTGTGCAGCCCCAATTGATGCTTTTCATAAAAGGATTTTCTTCTATCCAATCCAAAACATCCTGCTTGAATTTTATATAATATTGTTTCTCTTTAGTAAGTAAATAAGCTTGCCCCAAAATCAGAGCGTGGTGAAATCTGCTGAGTTCACGCGGGTATTTTACATCCGCATTATTAGTTAATTCTACTTGGATATATTTCCTGCAAAACAACCCTTTAGGCCAATTAAACCCAGACTCAAAATCTGAATTCCAGGGTATTCTGTGACTGAAGTCATAGACTTTATTAAATATTCTATATTGTCCGTTTACTATAGCATCCGCATTAATCCGGATCTCTTCTTTTGTTTTGTCATCTGCTTCTATAAAAGGACATAATATATTTATACCGCAAATTTTCACGGAATTTAACCATATTTCTAGAAACTTACGGTTAAATTCAAGAATTCTCCTCAAGAAGGAATTTGCATGAAGGCAACATTTATTTATCCTTTTATATATAATCATGATAAATTATTCTTATTTTACCTTAAACCTGATGCTACCTTAATATTCTATAATATTTGCAAACATTATGTCGTTGCCAATTCCATTTCTCTTTTTCGCATAGATTTCCTATATAAAATAGGGAAATAAATAACATTCGCAACACTAATCACAATCTGAACCATCAATAATCCAACAATCCCTAATTTTAGGAATTTACCCAACAAAATTATAAGAGGTATATACAAAGCTGTACCAATAATTACAAATATAATCCTCTCTTTGATCATTCCAATACCATTCAAATATTTTATATAAACATTCCATAACAAACGCACGATAGTATATATTGCCAATAAGATTACAATTGACCATGGAACTTCCACCTTTCCTTTCAGCCATAGATGAACAAAAGGTTTTATAAATACCGCTCCTATCATTACGCTGACTATTGCTAAAATAGTAATATAATTCATCTTTTTTATTACTTTTCTTATCCACTTCAACTCCCCTTTGAAGTATGCATCTGCAAAAGCAGGCAGTAAAGGAACAGTCGCCAATTCGTATACAGAGATAAATAATCCGAATAAACGATGAGTTATACTGTAGGGTGGAACGTCCGCAGGTGACGCTAAATGAGCAATAAAGAGATTCGTTGATGAATTTAAAATAATAGATGAAAATCCCTCTGCTAAAATTAAAACGCCTAAATTTAACATTGACTTTGCTGTTGATAACTTAAAATAATGTAAACTTGGTTTTATAGAAGAATGTTTCCAAAAAAAAATTATAGAAACTATTAGATATACTATAAGCGGAGTAATACTATATATAAATCCTATCCAAAATAATGATACATTAATTTTTTTGGATAAAAAATAAATTATTACCAAAGATAATAAAGAGCCTAAAAAATTATTCAATGTCGCCATTGCAGTCTGGCCATATGCTACATAAATTGAGTTAATTAATTGAAATACAAATCTTAATATAAAAAACAAGAACACAAACAGCATCAAATTATCTAACTCATATCGCATATTCATAGGAGCATTAAAAACTCTATCCCAATTAATAGCCGGACGTAAAAACAAATAAATTAAGAAAAGTAAAATAATTATAAAAAAAACACTGTAATAGGCTGAGCTAACAAACATTTTGGCATTTTCAGTATCCCCTGTTGCTAAAGCTTTACTTAATTTGACTCTTAACCCAAATCCAATGCCTAAGTCCATCAAAGTAAACCAACTTAAAAAAGAGGTTATCGTCAGCCAAATGCCATATCGCACAGGAGTTATACAATTTATTACTACGGGAACAAACAATAAAGAAACCAAATTAGATAAGATCATCAAAATAAAAGATAAATAAGCATTCTTTTTAACTCTTAAACTACGTTCTGAACCAGATAGCCTGAGTTGTTTAATAATTTTTCTTATAGATACGGAATTGAAAAATGAATCCAATTAAGCTCTCATTTATTTATAATTCTATTATTATAAAATGTTAAAGTCCCTATGAAATTAGTAATAAATATTATAACTGGCATTAAATAAAATCAATTGAACCATAAATAACTACCATTTATTCTTTAATATGTTTGCACCAATAAATTTCGTTTATTACCTATGATATTATCCTGATAATATTTCATAAACATTATTGCCATTATAATATTTAAATTACCTAAAGGCGTTCCATTAGCAAATCCTGTAACTATAAAACTTACAAACAAAACAAAAAAACCATAATTCTTGGATTCCCTGCCGATTTTATAAGAATCTCTTAATAAAAAGAAGAGCAGCAGATAATACCAGATAGAACCGATAATTCCATAAGTAATAAGAGGGTAGACTATTCCCAAAAGATTCTGACCAGTGCTCCGTCCTAAATAATTATAATAATCACTTGCTTGTTTGGACATGTCTATTCCTAACAGCCATGCAGAACCGATATATTTTGTAAAAGCATCCCAACTACTCGTCCTGGCTCCAAAAGACCCATATACTATACCACCTACTTGTTTATCTAAATATCTGTATTGAACCAAATCCAAAAGTGGAAAGCCGGAATATAATAACAAAATTATACATAGAAAAAGCACCGTTAACACTGCTATCTGGTTAACGGTGCGATTTAATAGACGATAAATCATTGAACTTATAATTAAATAAACAATTATAATATATCTAGTCTTGGTCAAAACAACATAAATTAAAATTGAGGCGCATAATAACCCGATCAACCATCCATTTATTTTTCTCTCTATCATATAACCCAACAAAATAGCATAAAGAGCCATAATATAAAAGCAACCGGAAGTCTCGTTTGGATTAATATAAGACCAAATAGAAGGAAGCCTGTATTGAAAATTACTGAATTTTTCCCAAGTAAAGTTCTCTGATACTGTATCACTGACCATAAATAATGGATTATAGAATTGCTGAATAATGATTACAACGACACTAACAATTATCAACGCTACTATCCACTTTAAAGCTTGCTTATAAATTTTTGTAGAAATAGAAGCATTAGCAGAAATTAGCAATCCCAAACAAAGTAATAAATCTGTGTTGAAAATAATTTTAAAATTAGTTCCGAATAAGGTTGGAATCAATATTGTTGCTAAATAGTATATACTTGACAGCAAAAAATAGCGTGAGATTTTAAGTTTACTATATCTCAATAAGGAAGAAAATAAAGCTATTATAGCAATACCCCATCCAACAACCGTTAACCCTCTAAGCTGCCAAACTTTCTCTGCAATATAAGAAGCTATAGGTGCTAATAATATCCAAAAAATAGTTATCTCACTCCATATATCTTGCCGGACGGAAAAATAGCTTTTGGGAATGGCAAGCTCATTCTTCTTATCTAAATTCTTGGCTTCTACTAATAAATCATAGTTTGCATTCATATCTTAGGCCCTATACATGTGCTTAAACATTATATATCATGCTTTTTAGCAAGCTTACGCTCAACCTTCTTCTTTGAACTGCTCTAACCATGGTTTTAATTTTGTCCTTAAAAACATATGCTTACCGCTCGAGGTTCGTGGTATTTCATCTACATATTCAATTTCTATCTGCATATCATCTGTCAATTCTTTTCTTAATTCCCTTAGAATATTCTCTTCATCCAAAGATGTATAACCCGGTTTTTTTACGACAATAAATTTACAATATCCTCTTTTATCTTGATAAAATTGATATTTAAGTGTGTTATCAAATATATTCAATACTTCATAAGGCAACAATACGTTGCCCGGAATAAGCCTACCCTTTTTTGTAACTAAATAATCCTGAGTCCTGCCTTCCACATCTTTAAAAACCATAAAATTTCTACCGCACGAACACCTTTCCGCTGTAGTTATGATTATATCTTCCGTATTAAACCTGATCAAAGGCATTGCTTTACGTATAAAACTTGTTGCTACTAATTCCCCTTTGCCGTCTTGACCCAAAACTTCATTTCCTTGTGTATCCAGCACTTCCGCATAACCGTATTGAGGGAAAATATGATACAAAGAACTAATTTCACATTCTCCCGCCAGACAAGCTCCCTCTGAATGGCCATAGAAATCAAACACTCTCACTCCAAATGCTCTTTGGATTATCTCTTTTTGATAATTGTAAAGATTTTCTGATGCTGATAAAATAGCTTTTAATTTAGATAAATTAATTTTAATATTATTTTCTAAAATGAATTGCGCTAAAATAAATATGGATGAGGGATAAACATGAAGAAAGTCAGGATTGAATTTCTGTATAATATCAATATATTCTTGTAAATCAGTATGTTGATCAAAATAAGAAGACATTATTAGATTATTACCTCTTATTTCATAAATACCATGAGATGGCCTTAAACCCCTTAACATAGCAACTCTGTTTACTTTATGAACATCATAACCGACTCTCTTCCATTGTGAATAGATAAAAGCTCTCTCAATACCATTAATATCCCTTTCATCAAAATAAGTTGCCGGTACTCCGGTTGAACCACCTGAAAAAATTAGCTGTAGATTTTCTTTTTTATATAAATTGGAAATGAATTCATCTTCATATTTTTGGACAGTTTCCTTATTTAATAAAGGGATTTTTTTGATATCCTCCAGAACTTTAATATCCTCAGGCTTAAATCCTATTTTGTCCCATTCTCTCTTGTAATAAGGAACGGTATTGTAAGCATGCGAAATTATTTCCTTTAATTTCTTTAATTGGTATTCTTTAATTTGCTCACTGCTCCAGAATTCCGATTTTTCTAGGAATCGATAGGTCTTCCTGAATGTTGAAGACTTGAGCCAATATTCAGGTATATGAGTTACAATTGTATTTCTTATTTTTTTTGGTAATAAATGCTTTTTCATAGTTGGCACCCCGCATTAGCAACTCTACTTGTTCTATAGGGCAGATAATCAACAACGCCGATATATTCTTCATACGCAGGCTCATTAGGATCCTCGTCATGCATATCCCAAATCAATTCATCAATTTCATTAGTATTTGTCGTATACCAATAGTTTTGTTCACAATTATGAATTTCAATTTCATAAAACCTACCTCGTGCTTTAACAGCATATTGAGAACAATTAAGATTATTATAATTTGCGGTAAACCAAGACGGTCTCCATCTTACATAAGCTGTATTTAGAATACCGATTATCCCTTGAATATTACAGTATTGTATAGTTGTATTACTATTACCGGCCGTTTCTATACATGTATTGGAAGCTATAAAATCACAATGTTCCACTAATCCTGTAGTTTCGTAGGAGTTCAATATATCTCTAACTGAATTATGAAAAAAATAACAATTGCTGACATTCGCTTCAGTGCTTGTATCTTGACTTATAGCTATTGCATTATTAATAAAAATACTATTATTAATTTCTGTTTGATTACACTGGATAAATGAAATACCCCATAATCCCGTGCTGTCTGAGTAGCTTATATTGCAACGGGAAACGGTAACATCATTTATATTGCTAAATTGTAATCCGCTGCCGCAATATTTAAACACCATGTCATTTATTTGAATACCCGCTGTCTGCAAAGTCCAACCGTTAGTGGAAAAGGTCGTTACTGCTTTTTGTATAGAATTGTTTCCAATCTGAATTCCCTGATAACAAGAAATACCGTTCCAGCGTCTGATCTGTGAGGGCAAAATTTTATTTGAAATATACATGCTATCAGCGGAAGTAACTAAGAAAAAGCCGGGATTTGCAGTCTCAATGTTTAATGAAGCGACGCAGGTTATCCCGGCATTCGGGTTAAACCAAATATTAGTTGTAGGATATATGGTTACATCGCCTGAAAAGGTTAAGTTATTCTTAATAATATAGCTGTGCCCGGCTTTAAAACTGAATGCTTCCGCTATAACTCCGCTCAGACTCAGAGCAGGATAAAGCTCTATATTATTGGCTTTCAATTGAGGGCAAATTTTGCTTTTGATTTCATTATCACCGTCTTGAATATCTACATCATAAAGATATCGGACGCCCCATCCTTCCTTCATTACAACCAGATTATAGGTTCCGGGTTTGATATTGCTCAGGGAGAAAGAACCGTCGCCTGATGTCTGTGTCACTTTTACCGGATTTTGCAAACGATGGTCAAATTCTGTCTCTTGAGAAACCTGAACACCTAAATTTGGATAGGTATTATTCAATCTGACAAAGGTAGTATCCAATTCGGCAGGTTTATATAAAGCAACCGTTACACCGGAATAATCAACGGGATCGTAAGCAGGATTGCCGGTATCGTTATTTAAAATTACCGTCCCGCTTAATTTCCCGTCTTTACCTTCAGTGCTTTTGCTGCAGCCAAAGACAAGCAGAACCAACACAGGTAATAAAATAGGCAGGAAAAATTTTTGCTTATTAATGTTCATTTTACTACCAGTCTTTTTATTTCTTTATCCATAATTTTCTATCGATGTGGGAACATTGTTATATGTAAATCCGTCTCTTTCTCATTTACATAATATTGCTTACAGCTTCGCCCCATAACTTACAGCCACAATCAGACCAAGTTGAACAATATAACCGATTAGATAATCAGCAGAATAATTTCTGCCTTAAAAACTAAGCTCTAATGAGATTTGTATTTTTTTAATAAATACTTCTCAACTTCAACTATGACATTAAGTTAATTTGATTTATGGCAAACAATGCTTCATTACGAATATTATAACTCTTTGCTTTTATACCAGACTTATATTCATTCATAATGTTATATATTTTTATGAAGTATGCCATTCAGTAATCTGACCTCATTAAAAGCTCTTAATTCCTTTATCTGAAATTAATCTGATTATGTCAATAATTTTTTTCTTATACCTTCATTTTTGATACTCTGTATTTTGACCTTAGCGAAAGATAATTACTTTATTCTAAAGCCTTGATCCCGAAGTCCGGAATTCCATTTTGACTATCTAATTTTTTGATGGGGAAGGAAATTCCGAACTCCGAAACATCTGTTACCCACAGCCTTAAAAAACTATATTACATCTCCTTATTCAAATTTTCATAGCCTTTCACCTTTTCCAGCAGATTTGCTTCCACTGCTTTGGCAATAGTCCTGCAGGGATAATCATGACTAATGATATCTTTACGGGTGAGAGTATCAAAATTAACTTCCGGATATGCTAACTTCATTTTCATCATCACTTTGATAAAGACATTGTTCCAAGACGACATTGCTTTCCCGTAACGCCGGTTTTTCTGATTGTAAAGATCAATATACCGGCGGCAATTTTCAATATAGCCCTCGGAAAGATTTAAACTTTTCTGCAACTTACCCAAGGCAATGAAATCATTATTCGCCGGGACTTTTTTCGGAGTGACTTTTCTTCTTGCTATTAGTTTATTGAGTTTGGGATTGTAATAGATGATCATATCATCCATCTGTCCGGCAAAACCCGGCAAAGCTAATTTTACCTTAGCTTTCATTTTATTTTATCCTCCTTTTCGGATATATATTTCACTTTTGGCTTCTTTTAGCTTATTTATCAATCTGTTACGAATTCTTCGCCTACCTACAAAAAATCGCCCTCTATTAATTAATACCGAATAAATTAAGGGCTACCGAAGAAACTCTCAGTTTTTTTAATGCTAAAATTCGAAGCCAAAAAACAAAAGAAGATAAAGAAAATACTCTTATCCAACTAAGATAGTTATGGTGGAACAACAAGGAGTCTCTGGGAAAAAATCCCAGAGACACCGCGGCATCACTACCGTAACTAATAAAGCAAGAAATAAGATGAATGGCAGGATCAATATTTATTGTTTTCACTTTTATTAAAGACAATATTTAATTTACGAAATATCTAATACTATTAGAAAAATACAAAGGGTGCTTAATCAAGCTTGACAAAATATCAAAAAATTCAAAAAAGGAAAAATGAAAAAACTTAATAAAGGGTAAAGAAATAAGAAATGCAAAAAATAATCAGGAAAATAAAAACCAGGCCGTCCCTTCTTTTTTTTCTCAAATACCTATTTTTATTCACTCTTCTTTTTCTCAGTATAGCTTTAGCGGCTCTTCACAACATAATAGCGGTAGAAAGCAATCCTTTCTTTTATGCCGCTTTTTAAGAAAAAACCCAGATTTAACTATAAAGGAGTAATAAAATGGAAGAAAAATTGATTGATTTTATTAAGCATGAATTTGTCACTGACGCCGATGTTGAGATCACCCCGGAGACTAAATTAATTTCCAGCGGTTTAATTGACAGCTTTTCCCTGGTTTCATTGCAGAGTTTTATTAAAAAGGAATTCGGTAAAATGATTCCCGCACCCAAAATTACCGTAGAAAGCTTTGATACCGTGCGCCAAATGGTTGATATTATTAATCAATTTTAATATATGTTCACCAATCTTTACTATTTCCCCTTCCTAATTGTAACTGCAGTAATCTATTGGCTGTTGCCGAAGCGGTGGATGCGGACAGCTTTTTTGACTGTTTGCAGTTTAGGCTTCATTTGGTATTTTGATCAGAAAGCTGTTTATGTTGTAATCGGACTTACGCTCTTTACTTATTTTATTGCTTATTGGATGGAAAAGGGAAAACATGCCGGTTTGGCTCATACAATCGGTGTTTTGGGTTTATTGGCAGTTTTAATTATCTTTAAGTATTTGGGCTTTTTAACAGGCACAATTAACAGTTTATTGAGTTTCTTGCATGCTCTGCCCGTTTTTCATTTTGAAGAATTAGCACTTCCGCTTGGTATTTCTTACATCACTTTCAAGTATATCAGCTATTTGACGGACATTCGTTGGAAAATTGTTTCCGGAGGAAAATTACTCGATTTTGCCTGTTACGGTTCTCTTTTTACCATCTTTGTTGCCGGACCCATAGAACGATTTGAAAGGTTGAAACCTCAACTTGAGGCTAAATCGGAGAAATTTAAACCGGAATATTTAGAAATTGCCTTTCAAAGGATTGTTTACGGTTTAGCCAAAAAGTTAATTTTAGCTGATTGGTTAGGCTATTTTATCAATCCTGTATGGCAAAATCCAACCAACTATTCCGCCCTGATAAGAATTGCCGCTTTATTCGGATACTCATTTCAAATTTATTTTGATTTTGCCGGATACAGTGATATTGCCATCGGTTCTTCTCGACTATTCGGTCTGAAGATTATGGAAAACTTCAATAAACCCTATTTGGCACCAAATATAAGTCAATTCTGGCGCAGATGGCATATTTCTTTATCGGATTGGATACGGGACTATCTTTTCTTCCCTCTTTCGCAAGGTAAAACCAATCAATTTTGGCTGATCTTTTGCGTTCCCGTAATTTCTATGGGACTTTGCGGCCTTTGGCATGGCGCGGCTTGGCATTATGTAATTTGGGGTATTTGGCACGGCGTCGGCATTTCAATTCTGCAATGCTGGAATTTATTCAAAAGAGCTCACAAGAAAAAGATTGCTTTTGTTTCCAAACCTTGGTTTAAATATTGCAGTACGGCTCTTACCTTTGTCTATGTAACTGCAGGCTGGTGGTGGTTTAGATAAACTATATGAAAAAAATCTCTCTTTTTATTTTAGCTTTTATTTTTGCTTTTTTGCTAAGCGAATTGTTTATCAGATATGTTATTCAATATCCCTATTACGGTTTAAGTTATAAAGTGCATTATAGAAGAGGCGGAGATTATTGGACTAATATTTGGAAACCATATACAAAATATTGGAATGTTGAAAGCGGAAATCATATTTTTACAAGAAATAATCTCGGTTTACCCGGATCTGATGTTTCGCTAAACTCACCACAAAAAATTGCAGTATTAGGCTCTTCTTATGTTGAGGCTCTGCAAGTAAAACCGAAAAACATTGCTACATCAATCTTTCAAGAACAACTGAAAAAAAGATTTGCTGATATTGCAGTTTTTAACCTCGGTTGTAGTGGTCATGATCCTTATGATTCTTGGTTTAGACTGCTCTATTTCAAGAAACGGATTAATTTCCAAAAAGTAATCTTGATTTTAGAAAAAGACTATACAGATTGGTTCAGCAGACATCCAAAACCATTCTGTTTCCAACCTGATAACCAATTCGGAACTATTAACAACAGTAAAACGGTAAAACTGCAAACTCTGCTCCGCAATAATTTCTCTTATTTCGCTCTGCTTGCTAATGGCACTAAAGGAAAAACGAACAATTCAGAGAAGGAAATACCGAATAGTGCCAATAAAAATACTTTAGAGGTTTCGCAGGAATTACTCTCCTGTCTTAAGCAATTTGATAGTATTTATGAGAATGACTTTATTCTCATTTCCATAACGGAAGATCAAGATTTCAATCATGATTTGGATACCCTATGCAGACAAAACGGTATTAATTACATCTCTTGCCCTTTGTTAGACAAGGAGTTGCAACTACACGGAAACGGACATTTAAACGAACTGGGTAATCAGCGATTGGGACAAGCTTTGATTAATACTTATCTAAAGTTCTATCCCGATTAAATAATTCTTTTCCCCTTATGAATAAAAATACTCTACAGGACAGCGGCCTGCTTGAGCGTTAATCTTTCCCTTGACATTTAATCCTTTTTGCAAGAGCAAGGGATTTTATTACGGGAAAGGATTAGATTTGTCATGATTGCTATTCTAATTGATTACAAATTAGAGAAATACACGCTGGCAATTGAGTATGCGTTTGACTATATCTTTGAGACCTTGGGGCTCAGTCATCGCTTTATTCAGGCTCCGGCTAATTTGCGCGAACATGACATCCTTCTGCTTTACGGATTGATTGAACCCACTCTGCAGGAGTTGCAAGCTCTTTCCCGCGAACATATCAATATTTTCATTCCGTGCGATCCGCGTTTGTATGAAGCGCAGGGTTTTACAGCGGAACAATTGAAAAAAGCGGTGCGGGAAATCAAAATGTTCTCTCCCACTCCGGTCATTTCGGAAAAGAAATTTGATTATCCGGCGGAAAATTATGTGGAACTTGATATTTTTGCCTGCAAAATAAATTTTGATTTACCGGGAAATATCTTTTTTCATTTAGCGAATCGGGAAGAGGATTGTGATCCGACACGCGATGCAAACGATTGTTATCCCGAAACTTCCAGTATTTTTTACCCTTGGAAAGACACCCCTTATTTGGATAATTTTCTCTGGCTGTTGGATAATCTGATTATGGAACAAGCCAAAGCCAAAGGACAATATATCGTCAAAAAACATTATTGGCCCAAGGCTCAAAGCATGGCTGCCGCCTTAACTCACTCGGTTGACGACCTACAAAAATGGGATTTCAATAGCATGCTCTTTTCCATTCCTGACGATTTAATTCTGTGTGTCACTTTACGCTGGAAGCAATTATTCCGCAATCTTTGGAGCAAACTGAAATTTATCCTCACCAATACTGAATTCTACTGGAATTTTAGCGAAATTTTCGCTCTTGAAAGAGAACAAAATCTGCGCTCAACTTGGTTTATTGCTGCCGAACGCACTCCCGAAATTGATTACTCTTTGGAGGATGCTGATTTGCAGGATGAGATTAAAAACATCTTGCGACAGGGAAATGAAATCGGGCTTTTGCTCACTGACGACAAACTGAACAGGGAAACTTTTGCGGCCAGAAAACAGATAATGCTGCGTCAATTGCAGAAAGACGAAATAGGCATTCGGGAGCATAACTATCTGGCAAACAATAAAATTCGCGAGCTTCAGGAAAAGATATTGCCGCTGTATTCGTCCGCTTTAAGTTTTTCTCAAACGAACGGATATTATCACGGCTTGATTTTCCCTTTTCGACCTTGGGTAAATTCTTTAGGTTCATCGCATTGGGAAATTCCTGTTTGTTTTCGCGATCAAAATCTGAAAACGGGAAAATTTCATCAGGTAAGTTTGGAGGACGCCAAGCAAATGTTGAAGAAAAGTTTACAAGCTAGCCAAAGAAGGAAGGGTTTGTTTTGTCCCGATTTTACGGTTGCCGATTATTACGACATTCCCTATCTGCCGAAGCTGTATTCCTATCTTTTGGCTTTGGTTAAAGCCGAAAAAGCGTATTGCGTCACTTTGAACGAATTAATTGACTGGTGGAACAAGCGTCGGAGAGTGATTATTGATGAAAGCGAATTTGACTTCAGTCTCAGTTTTCCCGATGCCTTGCCCTCCTTCGCCATTGAATATACTGGCAATTTAGCCATTCGTCAAATTGAAGGAGCTCAAGCGCGAATTGAAGGAAAAACCGTTTATTTTTCCGATGTGGAACCCAATACCGTTGCCGTAATTCGTCTCGGCAATCAGGAAGAGTGAAAAGTATGCCTGCCGCCAAAGTTATCTGTATTATCACAAACGCTCACGGCAACAATGATATGCGCCTTTATCACAAATTGGGAAAGAGTTTGGCAAAGATTGCAAGAGTCTATATTTTGGGTGCTAAAGGGTTCGGCAGTTTAACGGAAAATTGGCAAGAAGACAAAGAATATGGGGAAGCTTCAAATCCTGAAGCAAAGCCTATCCGCCTTATTGTATCAGGTCTGAATCCCTATCTGAGGCTGTTTGGCCTCTATCGTCAAACGCTGAAACTTCATCCGGACTTGGTCATCTGCGTGGAGCCTTTGACCATGTTTGTCGGTTTACTGCTAAAAAGAAAAATCGGGTGCAAACTGATTTATGACGCTCACGAATATTATGCTTCCGCGCACGGTGAAAAATATGGATTCCTTCTCAATCAAATCGTATCGGGCATTTATTCTTTAGCGGAACACTTTCTGCAGGAAAAAATGGACTTCACTCTTGCCGTGAACGAAGATATCTTCCGTCGCTTTAATTTAAAAGTTCCGGAGGCAATAAAGTCTGAAGACACAATACCGGTTTTGCCTCCGAAGAAAAAATCCGCTTTGCGGGCACATTACGGCATCGTTTGTCCGAATTATCCGACAGTTGATATTTTCAAGGACGATCTTGACGGCTGCAATGTCGGAAAGCTTCTTCCGGACACAGAATTTGACACTATTTATTTAGGCGGCTTAACTGAAGAACGGGGCATCCTGAAACTTTTGCAGGTGGTGGATATTCTGCGGCTGAAGTATCCTATGTTTAAGGCTTTGTTTGTCGGTCCTTTTCGTTCCGAAGCGTTTAAGCAGAAGTTTTTCGCTTTTTTGCTGGATCATAATCTCAATTCGAATGTTTTTTGGCGGGAAGCTGTTCCGCCCGATAAAGTATGTCCGATCTTGCGTCAGGTGAAAGTTGGCCTTTCCGTTCTGCATCCTGCTTGCAAAAGATACAATAAAGCCGTGCCGCTTAAAGTTTTGGAATATTTGGCAGTCGGAATTCCCGTTGTGGCAAATGATTTTCCGCAGCTGAAAGAAATTATCGCGCGGAATCATTTGGGCTATTGCGTTCCTTTTCACAAGCAGGATATTGCGAATGCCATTGACAAACTTCTGCAAATGCCGGAAGCAGAAAGGAAAGAATTGGCTGAACGCAGTCACAAATTAATTCGTGAGCATTATCTTTGGACGCGGGTTGAGCCGATTTTACTTTCTGCCGTAAATTACACGATGAATTCTTAAAGGGTCAAAAACTTATGCAGGAAGCCGTTTCACTCCGTCTGCTGTTGCTTGCGTATTATTATCCTCCGTTGGGAGGTCCGGCTGTTCAGCGTCCGTGCAAATTGGTTAAATATTTGCGTCAATACGGCAGCAAGGTTGATGTTATCACCATTCGCGACACTCTCTATCATTCCAAGGACGAAACTCTGCTTACGGAATGCGTTCCTGACAGACTTTTCCGCACTGCTTCTTTCGACCCTTTGTATCTTTTGAATAAAATATACTCTTTGCTGCCTTTTAGCAAAAAAGATATTTACGGCTCTGCTTCCACTTCAACCAAAAACAAGGTCAAGAGCTTTTTCCCGATAGACGATAAAATTGGTTGGGTGCCTTTTGCTGTGAAAGCGGGCAAAAAAGCTTTGCTTACAAATAAATACGATGCGGTTATGGTAACCTGCTCGCCTTTTTCCGCAATTTTGGCTGCCCAAAGAATTGCCCGTTTCGGAAAATTGCCGCTCGTTTTGGATTATCGTGACCACTGGACTCTCAATAATTTCGTGTTCCAACATCAGGGTCGGTCATTTCAGAGGTTGCAGAAATTGGAACAGAAATGCTTAAGAGAAGCCGCTTTGGTGCTTACTTCCACTTCTGCCATGAAAGACGATTTGACCGCAAATTTCGGAAGTGAACTGAAGGCTAAAATCCTTCCTTTCTACAACGGTTATGATGAAGCCGATTTTATCGATTTGAAGCGGCAAAGGCAATCCGACGGCAAAATCCGCATTACTTATTTGGGCACTCTTTACGGAGAAAGGTCTCTCACATCTTTTCTGCAAGCGTTTCAGCAAGTCCAAAACGCTTATCCGGAAAGGGATTTGGAGTTTTGGTTAGTCGGCAATTTTCCTCCGGAAATTCATGCGGAAATCGAGCAAAGCGGAATTGCGAACAAGGTAGTTTTCATTCCTCAACAACCGCATAAGCAAGCTTTGCAATTGATGCTGGATACCGATATCCTGCTTTTGGTCATAGGAGACGAAAAAACGAATTGGAGTTTGCCCGGCAAGCTATTTGAATATTTACGCTGCAGGCGTCCCATTTTGGCATTAACAGATAAAAATAGTGAAGCCGCAAAAATTTTACTCAGCTGCGGACACAAGACAATTTGCCCGCAAAACGATGTTGACGCCATCGGCTCGTGTCTGGAAGAGCTCACTGAAAACATACCGGTTGATGAGAACCTTTACCAAATTCCTTATGAATATGAACGCGGCAGACAAGTCCGAATGCTGTGCGAACGCTTATCCGAATTGTGACTCCGCTCCGGAGTTTTGAGTAAAATATGGGAAAAAAGAAGATTTTGCAGATTCAGCTGTTGCCTTTGATGTCCGGAGTGCAGAAATTTATGCTCACTCTTCTGTCGGGATTTGATCCAAACGAATATGAAATTCATGTGGCATGCCGTCCGGGCGGACCTTTGATTAGAGAAATCAAGCGTCGCGGATATATTTATCATCCTCTGTATTTTTTCAAGCATGAAATTTCACCTTTGGACGCTGTCGTTTTCTATGAAATATACAGGCTTTGCCGCAAAGAAAACTTTGACATTGTGCACACTCATTCTTCCAAACCCGGATTTTTGGGTAGGCTGGCAGCCCGTTTAGCAAAAGTTCCGCTGGTGATACATACTTCCAACGGTTCTCCCATCCATCCTGACCAAAATTGCCTCACCCGTCGTTTCTATATGGAACTGGAAAGATTTTCCGACAAGTTTTGCGATAAGGTAGTGTTCGTGAATAATTATCATCGCCTGTTTTACCTGCAGCACAAACTGATTACACCCGCAAAAGCAGTCACGATTTACAATGCCATCACTCCCGAACAAACTGAACGCATTCAACAAGCCGCGGCAAAAAGGAAACCTATGGGAAAGATTGTCACTATCGGAAGCGTGTGCCGTTTTTCCAAAGAAAAAAATATATTGCTGATGGTTCTTGCCGCTATTCACATTTGCCGAAGCAGACAAGATGCCGATTTCATTTTTGCGGGTGACGGAGAACTTTTCCCTCTCTGCCGAAAGATTGTCGTAAGCAATAATTTGCAGGACCGGATCATTTTTCCCGGCTGGAAAGATGAGCCTGCGGAAATTTTGGCGCAGTTGGATGTCTTTTTAATTTACTCCTCTTATGAAGGGATGCCTTTGAGCGTTATAGAAGCGATGACTGCAGGTTTGCCTATTCTTTCTTCCGATATACCTATGTTGCGTGAACTTGTGGATGACAGTTGCGGCATACTTATTAAACCGAACGATTTAGACGCTTTGGAAACAGCATTGAATAACATGCTTGACTTAAAGGCAGACTTGAAGCAAAAAGGAATTATGAGCAAAAAGAAGGTGGAAATGCTGTGTTCTTATGATCAATTAGTGCAAGCTTATCGCAGTTTGTATGTGTGTGAAGGCAAATGACAAGTTTTCCCTTTTGGCTGTTTCCGCTGCTTTTGCTTATTGCTTATATTGCCACAGTTCTGCTTGTTCCCGTCAATATTCGTTTTTCCAAAAAGCACGAATTTATCTCGGTTCCCAATGAACGCAGCATTCATAAACAACCGATGCCTACTGCGGGCGGATTAAGTATCGGCATAGTCTTGGTTTGTCTGCAAATCATCATCGGCTTGTTTAATCTTTCGCAAGAATTTGGAAAGTATTTATTGGCTTTGGGGGGAATCAGCGTCGTAATCATAATTGTCGGAATGCTGGATGACCGTTTTCATCTGCGGGTGCGGTATAAATTTTTGGGGCAAATCATAGTTGCAGTGTTGATGTTTCTTGCCGGTTATCGTGTCTGCTATCTGACCAATCCTTTGGGTGCCGATTTTCAATTAACCTGGATGTCTCTTCCCGTAACGCTTATCTGGTTTTTAATTACAATGAATGCAATCAATTTAATCGATGGTTTGGACGGTCTGGCGGCAGGAATTACCTGTATTGTAAGCGTTGTTTTAGCGGTGATTGGTTTTTTGGGGCACAATCCTCCGGTTTTGGTGCTCACCGCTTTACTTTTGGGAACTAATCTGGCATTCCTCAAATACAATTTTTTCCCCGCCAAAATTTTTATGGGGGATACGGGAAGTTTGCTTTTGGGATTGAATATCGGTGCTGTCGCCACTGCCGGAAATGCAACTTTCAAAGGAATTACCACAATGACTTTGATGGTGCCTGTGATAGCCTTGGCGATTCCTTTGCTGGATACGCTTTTAGCCGTCGTCAGAAGGTCGCTTCGCCACGAAAGCATTTTCAAAGCGGATAAATCTCATTTACATCACTATCTTTTGCGGTTGGGACTGTCTCAAAGCAGTATTGCCCTTCTCATTTATTTTATTACCGCACTTTTCGGATTGGCGGCTATCGGTTTTTACTTCAGTTCCAACAAAATTCTTTTTTCGCTTTTGGTTTTGCTGATGGCGGTTTTAATCATTTTGGGTTATTATTTAATTCATAAGGGGCAAAAATTATGAGTATTCCGCAAAGGTCAAACTCTCTTCAGTCAGTCGGGAGTGCTTTCCTGTCGCTTGCAGCATTGGTGTTTGGAATATCCGGTTTGCCGGCACAGCGCTGGCACACATATACTAACACAAATAATGTAACCGATGTCATAATGACGCAGGATAAAGTTTACAGTGCCACTTGGGGCGGGCTTGTGGAATACGATCTGACAAATAATCCTGCTTCGGAAACTGTCCCGCTGAAATATGTGCGAACCATTACATCGGTGGACGGCTTGGTTGATAACGATATCCGCAGTTTGGCTTATGAAGAAAGCACCGGTGATATATGGGCGGGAACTTTCAATCAAGGCATTACCATCATCAAAACAAACGGAATGCAGACATTGGATACCAATTCCGGCTTACCTTCCAATAAAATCCGCAGAATTATCGTCAATGCAAATTACATCTATATTGCAACCGATCAAGGCATCAGTCAGTTCTATTACCTTCCGGAAGTTTATTTTCCTCTGCTTCTGCATCAATACAACTCGGAAAATACTTCCGGCGGACTTATCAGCAACGACATCAAAGACATTGTTGTGTCCGATAACGGTTACCTGTATTGTGCCACCGCTGAAGGAGTAAGTTTTGTTCATACGGATTCTTTGGATACTGACACTGCTTGGCGTCATTGGAATTACGCAAACAGTCCTTTGCCGAATGCTCCGGTATTGTCAATCAGCGTAAATCCGGATTATATAGCAATGAATACAATGACTTCGGTGCACAGGCACAAGGCAAATCCTTTTGAAAATGATTGGCATACTTGGACAAGAGCAGCGGGAGGATTGATAGACAGCGTATTTACCGTAAAACTTGCTTCTTCCGGAGACGGGATAATGCTATCCTACGGCGTCTGGAATGAAGATACTATGAGTTTAAAACGAAAGTCCAATCCGCTGGGTGTAATCATCGGGAACAATAATGCAGACAACAATTTGGATACCTATTTACGGAATGCCAGCATTTACAGAATAATCCGTTTCCCGGGACAATATCTGGTTTATGCTTCTTGGGGTGAAGGAACTTTCTGGCAAGGCTCAACGAAAGATTACCATATAGAAGATAACTGCATCGGCTTTCAAACTATCAGCGAAATTATTACCGACGCCAATAACAAAATGTGGTTCGGAAGCGGATGGATGGGACCTGATATGACACGCAAGGGCACCAGAGGCGTCAGCAGTTGGTATAATGGCTCTTGGCAAAATTATACAATAAATAATAGTCCCTTGCCGAGTAATAATATCAGAAGATTGGCAGTGGACAAAAACAATTGCAAATGGTTCGGGAGTTGGTATTCCGTTTGGGATACTAATCATTGGCAGCCGGGTGCTTATAAATACAATGACGCAGACAGCACTTGGGAATGGTATACAATGCGGGGAATTCGCTACTATAATGAAGAAACAGGTTGGAGTGATGCCCAAAGCGGAACCCCTCAACTAATCAATAATACTATTGCCGAAGTTTATGTTGATAAAGTGGGGAAAATACTTATTTCCAGTTCCGGCGGAGGCATTACTGTTTTTGACAAGAATTATGCTTTTTTAGGCACTTTTCAGATGCCGAGTAACGCGTGCGTCTATCAATCCGTCTCATATATTTATCACAGCGGCAGCAGATATTTCTTCGGCCTCAATGCAGACAACCGTCTGGTGATTTGGAACGACAATTCGCTACCTTTGAATAATAATGAGCACTGGCTGATTCCTCCGCCGTCGGAATTGAACAACTGTGTTGTCTATGGGGTCGTTACTTTAAATAATATGTTCGGTGAAGAGGAAAATTGGATTGCGACCAGTCGCGGGTTGTTTATGTGGAACGGCACCGATTGGTATAAATACGATACCGATATCAAGCGGCGTATTTATACCAATGGAAATTGGGTCAATGAAACTCTGTATTATGTAGATGAAGAACGCCTTTTCGGCAGTGTTCGCACGACGCCTACGGCTATTTTTCTTGATCCTTTCAACCGCATCTGGATCGGAAGTCTGGAACACGGTTTCACGAAATACGATCCGGAAACCGAACGCTTCACAAATTACTATCAAGGCAATTCGCCTTTACTTTCAAATTACATTACCTGTTTCGGTTATGAGCCCTTATCCGGAAATCTGTTCATCGGAACTCCGGACGGCTTGAACACTATGGAAATAGGCATCCAAATTAATACGGAAAAACATCTCCGGCATGTTAAAGCCTTCCCCAATCCTTTCTTTCCGGAAAAAGACGGCTTTGTTCGTATTGTCAACATGCCTTCGCAATTAATGCCGAAAGGAAAAAACATCTGCCGCATATTCGATGCTTCCGGCGCTTTGGTAATTGAATTGCAGGAAAATGAATATGCACGCTTTGATTGGAACGGCTTAAACAAAAACAGGAAGAAATGCAGTTCCGGCGTGTATTTTTATGTGGTTACCTCCGCCAATGGAGAAACTCAACGCGGGAGAATTGCCCTTATCAGATAAAACTGAAGTTGTTATATACTTAAGCGTTGTGCGGCAGAAGGATTTTCCGGATTAAACTTAATCAGAATGAGCGGTTTGCCGAGTCCGACAGCGGAAAGGCAAGTCGTGCGACCAAGGTTTTGTTTCCAGATGCCGGTCAATTGAAAAGATTCGTGGACATGACCGTGCAGCGTAATCAGCGGCTGTTTTTCCTCAATAAATCTGCGTATGGCAATGCTTCCCACATGCACATCCAACGGTGCGTAATCAATACTTTTACCGTCCAAAGCCGCTCTGTCCAAACCAGTGTCGTAAGGCGGAGCATGAAACAAAAACACGGATTTGCTCAAGTCGCAGTTTTGTGTTAAGTTTGCTAAATCTTCGGCAATAGTGGCATTTTCAACTTCAGTCAGAGAAAATTTTGTTGAATGATACCCTTCTGAAGGAGCGGTGCAACCTATATCCACGAATCGAGAAATGTCAAATCGCTCCCAATCTTTCAGCAGAAAAGGCGAAGGGGGCACGTAACAATAACCGAAAACGGTAAATGCGTCCAACTCAATTTTCCGTTCATTGCAATAATGCCAAAGCCCTTCCTCATCATATTTCAGCAGAAGAGGTTCCTCACTTTTGGGGTCGTCGTTTCCCATAATGATAAAAATATGAGGATAAGCGCTTCCCAATTGACTTTTTAGCTTCCTGCAACCTTGTGTCAAAACATCTGTAATAAAATCGGCAGATGCGTTATCTTTGTTAAAAAAACCGTGGGCTAAAAGGTCTCCTCCGATAAATACCGCTTCAGGTTTATCTTTTTCTATATGCCGAAACAGTTTTTTATATTTTTCGGAAGCGCCGTGCAAATCCGTAACGAAGAAGCATTCCATTTTAATTTTGAGCGTTCAGCAGACGCGCTGCATCCGTTACTGCATTAATTTTGGCGGCAAAACTTGTTTTTTCCTTAATGTCTTGATCGGTTATGTAATGCACATCCAGCAAGCCGTTACTGCGATAACCGGTGCGCAGGAAATTCATTTCCGCCAGACATTGACTCCATCCTTGCAGCCAAAGGTCAAGCAGTTTGCGTTTTTCGGGATCGCCATCCGTGTGCACAATTAAGTCTATATCACTGGCTGGACCTGCATTGGCATTTTTCACGCTGCCGATGACATACATAGCTTTGATGCCGAATTTCTCGCGCTCCGCATCATGAGCAATTCTTTCAGCCATGCGCAAACGCCAAGCCCAATGCTTTTCTTCAGCTCGCTCTTCTTCTTCCAAACCTACCAATTCCGCTTCTTTGGAACTTACATCGGTAAAATATGCCACTGCTTCATCCAAATCCCCGTTCATGCGAATCGTCAAATGCTTCCCTCCCGTTGCCTGATTGATGTCAATCACTTTAATGACTGAAGAAAATTCCGCTGCTTCCGGCAAAAGTTGAGTCAGAATATTATCCGCATTTTGCATAAATTGTTCGTTGAAGACTACATTCTCTTCATCAGGATAAAGAGGTAAATAACGGATACCGGCTTCTACCAAATCTTGAAAGAAGTGCGTCCCGAATGAGACATCGGGAGTATAATTTCCTTTCTTGCGCGCAATTTCAATCAGCATAGCGGAACTATTGATATCCGAATAAGTTACGCTGACACCAAGTTTGATGTCACCTCTGCTGCCCCAACGACCCGGTCCCATAAGAATAAACTTTCGCTTCGGCAAAATTTTATTCAACCGACCTACGATGCGCCCGACCTGCTTCATTTCTTCGACGGAACCCAAAGCCGCATATTTATCCGGATCTACTAAAACCACATGAGTTATATTTTGAATAAGGCCGTTGGAAACGAATTTATTGGCTGTAAAAAGGATATTTTGAGCGGGCAAATCTTTCGGGATGGCGGCAGGTTGATTTTCCGGACTGGAACTTTGCGCTCTGCATTGCAAGATGTAAAGATCGGTTCCGTCAAAAGCGTATTCTATGTCTACAGGCACACCCATTGCCGCTTCCAACTCATCCAAAATATTCTTGAGCCGCGGCATAAAATCAGTCTTACCGATTAAGCCGTCAAAAGTGACTACGGGAGTGTCATGCTCAAAATCAATACTGATAATCGGTTTGGAAACTATATTGCCGTCCTCGTAATAGGAAACTATCTTATCCAGATAAGGATATTCCGAACCGAAGCGTTTGAATAAATCAGCAAAATCCACTGTTTCAAAAGTATTCGTTTTCAGGTTTATGACATCAATTTTATGCGGTGAATAGCGTAAAATTTCATCATTGGAAAGATTGACGCGAAGATTGGGTTGACCCGGTGAAACCAAAATGGAAAAATCATCGCTTACACGATCAACCGCTCTGGTTCCAAGTCCGGGAACAAGCCTAAGCAAACCGTTCTTTCTTTGAATGCGTGGTGACCATCTGAATTCATTATTGCTGAAAGCCACTCCCGCAAATGCAGGTAACCAATAATCCCCCACCTGAGTTCCCACAACTTCCTGTATGATAACAGCCATCTCTTCATGAAAATCCAACAGGCCTCGCTCCTTACGATATTCCACCGGATCAGGTCCGAAAGTGCTGGCGTAGACTTCTGCTATCGCATCCAACAATGCTGCCAATCTTTCTTCTTTGCTGCCTTGATTCGCCAAAAACAAACTCTTATACTTGCCGGAAAAAACTGCTCCCACCCGATCTTCCAGCAAACTGGAACTGCGAACGATGATAGGTTTGTTGCCGAATTCATCCAAAACCAAAGCCAAGCCGCTGACGATATTGGGCGGGAAATTGGAATTTTTGAAGACTTGAACGATGTTCGGATACTCGTCTCTGATCTGTTCAATGGATTTGTATTTTTGCTCAATCAATTCGTTCAGTTCGTTGAAATTGAGGAATTGGTGCAAAGCATCGGACAGCAGGTAGCGCGTTTTCGGCATTTTAACATTTTTCAAATGCAATTTATTGTCTTGAACGCGCTGCAGAATATGGTAGGAAAGGAAGAGACCGGCACTTTTTCCGCCCAATTTCCCGTAACTGTTGGACGGAAAAATGATTTTCCGCACCAAATCAACAAAATCATCAATATCCAAATGATGTTTAGAGATATTAATGAACTCCAATTGGTCGGTAAAGAAGCGCAGCAAAAGTAAGACTATGATATTGTCCCGCGTCGGTTGCGGAAGGTCTATACTGTCCAAATTCAAGTTATGATAACGGTGCAAAGCTTCCTGAATCGTATTCAGGGAAAAGGACATATTCTCCAAAGCCTGCACCAAAAAGCTGATTTTTTCGCCCTGCATCCAAGTTTGAATGTGATTAAAGATTTCGCTGTCGCTCAAATAGTGACTGGCAATGTCAAAAGCTTTGCGAATTAAGCGATTGAGCTGCTGTTTATTTTCGCGATAGGAAGGACGATTCGTGTCATAGACATTATCTTCGTCTTTGCGATTGCTATGCTCTCCGAAATTGGCAAGCAAAGTTCTGGCTTCTTCAATTCCCAAGGCAGAAAGCTGGTTCATCATCTTGCGCGCGATGCGTTGATATTGGTCCGGATCGCTTTTCATCAACAGATTGATAATAACTCGCCAATCTGATTGAGGATTGCTTACGGAAGCAGAGGAAGGCATCAAAACGAGATTTTCTCTTTGTAAAAGAGTGTAACTTAATCTGTCGGCAATAGTTTCCAACAGTCTTTGCTCTTCCGGCAGGAAAGGACTTTCATCCTCATCCCAAGACGGATAAGAAATCTCAATGGCGCAATTTGTCTCCGGATCGTATTCTCTGTGTGCGGACAGCATCCAATGGCTTTCCACAAAGCCTTCAGTCTCCACAACCAAATCTCCGCAAGTTATCCGCACAGTGCATAAATCAGGGTGCTGCCAACCGTTGCGTATAGTCTGCGCAACATTAGCCATAACTTCTTCCAGCGGTGCTCGCAAATCTCTTAAATAATCTTCAGTCTGATACAGACAAAAGAGTTCTTTTGCCCGCTCTTGTAATGCTTTAATATCGTATTGTCCCGTCATTTGAGAATAACTCCCCTGCCTTGACGACCGTCTACCTTTACGGTCAATGGTTTAGCCAGGCGCACATGACGGACATGTTTCGTCTCCCTAATCGTAGGCTGACTTTGTAACCATTCCCAGTCCACTTTATGCTCCTGACCGTTTCCTACGCTGAAATAAAAGACACCGCTGCTGAAAACATTGTGAAAGAAATGACTCCCTTGACTGAAATCCGAATGCAAGGTCGGTAAGGTTGCTTCCACAATGACTTTAGCTCCGTTAATTTGACTCCACGCAACCGGAATTCCCAACCACGGGTCTGCAGTTCCCCATCGCCCAAACCCCATCAGCAGATACGGCTTCTGCTCATTCAAAAGCATATCGTTCAATTCATCCACTTCAGCTGCAATCTCTCGCGAAGCAGCAATGTCAAATGCTTCCGGTTTGACATATACAATGTCTCTGATTTCAGTATTTTCTCCGTTACCTAATGCTCTGTCAGGATGGACGAAGAGATCATTTTTGTCAAAGGAATTTTCATCAAGGTCAATCAGTGCCGAAGAAACTGCCAAAGGCCTCACTTGCAGGAAGCCGAAATACGGTCCTGACTCAATTTTCCCCTGTTCCAAATAATCTACAGTTTCACCGTCCGGAAGACGAACTGCAAATTCTATCTCCACTTTTTCGCCCATTGCCTCTTCGGCTTTATGCAGAACTCGTATCACCAATTCATTAAGCGGCAGGGAATTATACTGCAAAATCGGAGCAAAATTTACAAGGCGCGGACCTTTTTCCGTCAGACCCGGAACGATTGAATCGTCTTGAGTAACAGTTGAAACCACTTGTTTCAGGCTGCCGTTTTTCTCCGCTTCCGTCAAATCCAGAAGCGAAAGAAATTCCGTTTCCGTCGTTGGATCGTATTCCAAAATCTGTCCCATGTTTATTGCCCAAAATTGAGTCTGTGTATTTTCCAGCATATCTTTCACGCTGTTGTAAGGAGGAGGCGATGCAGGCCAGCGAGGACTGTAACACCAACTTTTTCCCCCGTCCACTATAGTTTTGCCCAAACCGAAAGCCAATTGCACAACCCCGTCTTCGGGAACCGCATTGCCCGTAGGATAAAAATTCAGGCTGCGTATTACTCCAGAAATCGTAGGATAAAAGAAATCGCCATAACGATTGCCCACTACTTCCTGGATGACCACTGCCATTTTTTCGCTGCGAATGTCTTTCCTGATCGCCTTAAAGTATTGTTTCGCCTTACGGAAAAAGAGAGTGGAATACACAAATTTGATCGCTTCGCAAAGCTGATTGAAACGCTCTTTGGGGTCAGTGCTGCGGTTTGGCAACATTTTGGATTCGTAGACGCCGGCAAAAGGTTCGTGCAAACTGTCTTCCAAAAGAGCGGAAGAACGCACTGCTAAAGGCTTGCGGATTGAACTGATCAGGTTCATCAAGTCGCCAACGATTTCCACAGGCAGGCTTCCCTTCTGAAACTGCAAAGCGATATAGGCATCATCCGTTGAATTTAACGCAGTTTCATACAAATTATTTTCCGCCATGAATTGGTCAAATACATCGGTTCGCAGAACTACCAGCTGCGGAATGTCAACTTTGATGTCGGCAAACATTCCTTCCGGAAATTCCTCTTGCAGCATCTCTTTCATGAGTGCCAAACCTTTTGCTTTTCCGCCCAATTCGCCTGCCCCGATAAAAGATAAGCCCTGCATTGGATTAAATTCCCGTCTTTGGAATTCCGTGAAATTCATCGCTTCTCCTCTCCTTATTCTATGTCAGCTTCTCAATTCCGACCTCTTGCTTCCGAAACTAAATTTTTTTTCAGTCCAGTTTGCTCGCTTGGCAACAAACAAGTTACAATCTACAAAAATAAAGGGGAGGACATTTTACAACATCCTCCCCCTTTTGGGTTTATTTTATACCCAACCTCTTTGTTTGCAAGCTTGGACCACGCGATTGATCGCTATGACATAAGCGGCGTCCCGCATATACAATTTTCTCTGCTTGCTCAGATTATAGACTTCATGGAAAGCGGAAGACATCTTCACATCCAGCTTCGCCAGAACTTCGTCTTTTTCCCAATAATAATTCATATTGCATTGAACCTGTTCAAAATAACTGCAAGTCACTCCTCCGGCATTTGCCAGAAAATCCGGAATGACGAATATATTGTGTTCTTGCAGATAAGTGTCCGCTTCGGGAGTTGTGGGTCCGTTTGCACCTTCGGCTATGATTTTTACCTTCGGATTAATGTGCGTAACGGTATCTTTCGTGATCTGATTTTCCAAAGCGCACGGCATCAGGATATCCACTTCTTCTTCAATCCACTTGTCACCGGGAAGAACTTCATAACCCAGATCTTTTGCCTTCGCTTTGTCAATTCCGCCGAATTTATCGGTAATTGTAAGCAATTCGTCAACATTTACTCCATCTTTTTTGCGGAAATAGTATGAAGTCTGGTCGTTTTGATCCCAACAGGAAACACCGACTACTTTTCCTTTCAGCATAGTGTATAGGCGGATTGCATATTGGGCAACATTACCGAAACCCTGCACGACTGCAGTGGTTTTTTCAATCGGAAGATTCAATTCCTTGAGAGCTTCACGCAAAGTGAAAACTACACCGTAACCTGTAGCTTCAGTCCGTCCGAGTGAACCACCCATTCCGACCGGTTTGCCTGTAATGAATCCGGGATATTTTTCACCCATTATGGTTTCATACTCATCCAGCATCCACAGCATATGTTGCGCATTCGTCATCACATCCGGAGCGGGAACATCACGCAAAGGACCTATGTCATGCGCCAATTGACGCACCCATCCTCTGCAAATCTGTTCCTGTTCACGCATTGATAGATTATGCGGATCGCAAATAACTCCGCCTTTTCCGCCGCCCAAAGGTATGTCCACGACTGAACATTTCCAGGTCATCCATGTGGCAAGTGCTTTGACCGTGTCGATTGTTTCCATCGGGTGGAAACGGATTCCGCCTTTGGCAGGACCGCGCGCATCGTTGTGCTGAACGCGAAAACCGCGGAATATTTTAGTTGTCCCGTCATCCATTTTCACGGGAATGCTGATGTGATACTCGCGCATAGGATTGCGCAAAAGTTCACGCGTTGCTTCATCCAAGTCCAAGATATCGGCTACTTTGTCGAACTGCTCTTGGGCCATTTTGAAAGCGTTGTAATTGGTTGCCATGACTTTTTTCTCCTTATCTATTTTTTTGTTGTTTATATATTTTTACTATTTTTGACCACAATAAAAAAGCGGCATAAAAAGGCAACTTTTTTCTTTAGAAACGCCCGCTACTTGCTTTCCAACTTCGCCCAAGTATCCTTTAGAGTAACGATGCGGTTAAAAACCGGCTTTGCGGGAGTGGAATCGGGGTCGGTGCAAAAATAACCCAAGCGTAAAAATTGATATTGCTCACCCGCTTTTGCGTCTTTCAGCATCGGTTCAGCCAATGCTGTAACCACCTGCAGGGAATTCGGATTCAGATAATCCAGCCAAGTTTTGCCTTCTTCCGTATCAGTTGGGTCGGCTTTCGTGAATAAATGCTCGTAAAGACGAACCTCCACGGGAACATTTGCCGCGGCACTAACCCAATGCAAAGTCCCTTTAACTTTACGGTTATCGGGTGTCCAACCTCCTCTGGAAGCGGGATCGTAAGTGCATATCAGTTCGGTGACATTGCCCTCTTCATCTTTAACTACTTCTTTGCAAGTGATATAATATGCGTGTTTTAACCGCACTTCCCGACCCGGAGCCAATCTGAACCAATTGGCGGGAGCGGCTTCCCGAAAGTCTTCCCGCTCAATGTAAATCACTTTGGAAAACGGAATTTTCCGCATTCCGGCAGTATCGTCTTCGGGATTGTTTTGCGCATCCAATTCTTCCACTTGTCCTTCCGGATAGTTCTCCAGAGTGACTTTCAACGGATTAAGCACCACCATTGCCCTTTGCGCCTTCTTATTCAATACATCGCGAATGCAAAACTGCAGCAGTTCGTAATCCACAATACTATTAGCTTTGGCAACGCCTATCCGATCGGAAAAATCTCTTATCGCTTCAGGAGGATAACCTCTGCGACGCATTCCCGCCAAAGTTGGCATGCGCGGATCGTCCCATCCTGTTACATACCCTTCCTTTACCAGCGTCAAAAGCATGCGTTTACTCATCACAGTATAGGATAAATTCAAACGCGCAAACTCAATTTGCTGAGGATGACAGGGCACTGGCAACTGATCCAAAAACCAGTCGTAAAGCGGTCTGTGGTCTTCAAATTCCAAAGTGCAGATGGAATGCGTTATCCCTTCAATGGCGTCGGAAATGCAATGAGTGTAATCATACATGGGATAAATGCACCATTTGTCGCCAGTCCGATGATGATGCGCAAATTTTATCCTGTAAATAACGGGGTCGCGCATATTGATATTTCCGCTCGCCATATCAATTTTGGCGCGCAAAGTTTTTTCGCCTTCCTTAAATTCGCCGGCTCGCATTCTCCTGAATAAATCCAGATTTTCTTCGACGGAACGCTCTCTCCAAGGACTGTTAATCCCCGGTTCGGTCAAAGTCCCGCGCGTGGCTGCCAACTCTTCCGGAGACAAATCACACACATAAGCCTTGCCATCTTTTATCAGCATTTCCGCATATTCGTAAAGCTGATCATAATAATCGGAAGCGTAAAACAATTGATCCTGCCAATCAAATCCCAGCCAACGAATGTCTTCCATAATGCTTTGCACATATTCCACATCTTCGGCAACCGGATTTGTGTCGTCAAAACGCAAATGACAAACGCCGTTGTAATCCCTTGCCAATCCAAAATTCAGGCAAATGGATTTGCTGTGCCCGATGTGTAAATAACCGTTTGGTTCAGGTGGAAAGCGGGTTACGACCTTTTTGTGCTTTCCGCTCTTCAAATCCTCGTCAATAATGAAGCGTATAAAGTTGGAAACTTCAGGTTTTTCCCCCTCGGCAGTTTTCTTTTCATCCATTGTCATCAGTCTCCGTTAATTTTTGAGTTTTAAGTTGACATTTTACGGAATAGCTCTTTCCGGTCAAGTGTATTCCCTATGCGCAAAAAATAATTTCTTCCGAACTTCTTTTAATTCTTGACAAAGTAATACTCAAAATTGCAGAGATTAAAGTGGGGAAAATGAGCTAAGGCTTTATGGTGTGTCGAGATGGATTGGACCGGTTTTGGGAATATCCAACCGGTGGTTTGGATTTTTTTGGACTGCTTAGTGTCACTTAAAATTTGGTGTTGTTTTCTGAGGGAAGGTCCATAAGTTTCAAATAAAAAACTCGAGGAAACATGAAAAAAGCATTTTGGTTGATGATGCTGTTTTTTATAGCATGGTGTTTATCATTATGGGCATATCCGGTTTATAAGATTGGAGAGAAGTTCAGTGGTATTGACAAAAGCGCTTCCAAGAATCCACCGAAAAAGTATATTTACGAGGGAACTGTAAGTGATGATGTATTCAAACCTGTTAACTTTGAACACGAAAAAGTTGAAGATAAGGGGTATAAGCTTTACAAGTGTTATTATCCTGAATATTTAAGGCTGGAGGACAGCTCTGGTAAAACAGTCTGGAAAACGACAGAACTGACTGACATGTTTCCCGAAGATAGTGATGGAGACACGATGTTAGAAACACCTGAAGATTATACTGAGTATAGGATTGATGCTTCTTTTGAAATGTATGATGTAGATGGAGCATTACTAAGGGATATTAAAACTAAACAAAGAGTATTAAAGAAGTTTGATGGAACAGAAATAAGACTTCCTCTTGCACTGACAGACTACAATTGGGTTGGTGATTTTTTACCGGGGAAATGGTTGTGTTATAATTACTGGCCAAACAAAACATTGGATATTGCTATTGTTAATTTTTCCGGAGTATTAGAACGAGAATGTCATACAAACATGCCATGTGATCATGTTGAAGAAATGCAAAAAAGTTACTCAGATGATCGTATTTTAATTGATTACGCTATTGGCGAAGAGAAGAAATTCATGATAATTTCTTCAGCAGGAGAATTGATTAAAACATACCCAGATTTAATCCGAGATTATTATGCGGATATATATCCAAATGCTCCAAATTATGCGACGGTAAGGTTGGGCGATTCGGATTTCTTAGTAGTTGATATAAGAGATGGTGATGTAAAAGCTGAAATAATAGGCTCATGTATAGATATTACACAAGTTGACAACAGTCTGATCGGAGTTATAGGTTTTGGACCCTATGTAGCAGTATTAGACCTCTTATCAGGGAAGCTAATCCAAGATTTAACAAACTATGACTTAACGTGTAATAAAAAATACCAGATAGCTGATGTTAAAATATCATCTGATTCTAAAGATATCTGGATTTATGAAAAATACTCAAAGAATTCAGCGAAAACCAAGCACTACAGAATTGAGAATTAAGGTGATTATCCTATTATAATGCTTTTTCTTGTTGTAATATTAGGGTTAAAGTCGCAAATAAGAGATGATCTACCTATAACTGAGAATGGCGCAATGGAGATGGAAAGTGCTTTCGGAAGCTGTTTTTAACAATCCATGTAATTTCTATTTTTTGATAGAGTAGATTTTCCCTCAAGCTAATTATATATTTGAAGATCCGATGACACACGTTATTGATACTTTTTCTGTAAGGATTGAAATTCCCAATCCCATCTCCAATTACCTGTTTTCCGCTTAAGTGTCACTTAAAATCTGGTGTAGTTTTCGGGGAGAAAGGTCAATACATGCATATTTCCTGTCACTTTTTGCATTTTGGTTTGTCACTTTAATCTTGCTTTATTAGTTACGGTAGTGATGCCGCGGTGTCTCTGGGATTTTTTCCCAGAGGCTCCTTGTTGTTCCGCCACAACTATCTGAGCAAGATTAGGGAAAAATGCCGTTTAAGATTGTTGTAAATGAGAAAATGTGATTATCGTAGGGGCGAACTTGTGTGTTCGCCCTTTTAAATATATCCCTATTTTGTGCGATGTCCGTTCTACTTAATGTTTCGGAGTTCTGAATTCCTAACCAAACTAATAAGTGTATCTAAGCTAAATGGAATTCCGGACTTCGGAACATGACAGAGCGTAGTATGATTTGATAAATACCGAAGTCCATTTTGCCTCAAGTTTGGTGACACTCTTTTAGTTTACACAGGCAAAAAGGACTCCGAAAGACTGTTGTTTCGGAGTTCTGAATTCCTAACCAAACTAATAAGTGTATCTAAGCTAAATGGAATTCCGGACTTCGGAACATGACAGAGCGTAGTGTGATTTGATAAATAACGAAGTCCATTTTGCCTATAGTCTTAGGGAACTCTTTAGTCTGCGTAGGCAAAAAGGACTCCGAAACTGCAAAGTATGGTCCCACCCCATTTATGCGGTCAGTAGAATAGGGGGCGTGTAACTGCTACAAAAATTAGATAGTTATGAAAAGCAATCCGGATATTGATCATTTATACACTCTCTAACTTCATTAATTCATTTATTTCCTTGAGCTTTGCTTTTTGGCAAGAATATTTTTGTTGACAGTATTTTAGCTTCAGAAGTGTAATATTTAGGTTATAATAAGATAAAAATGGAGAGAATTATGTTTAACATCCTGCAAGCTGCAAAGATTGATACCATCGCCACAGCCCTGCCTTTGGAAATAGTGAAGCCGGATTTTTGGCATCGGATACTGCCTTTATTGAAAGATTGGGGACTGAAATTGGTCGCCGCCTTGCTGATTTTCTTTGTCGGCAAGTGGATTGCCAAGATGCTGGGAAAAGTGATTCATTCTGCTTTGATAAAATCAAAGACTGATGAAACTTTAGCCGGATTTATCGCCAATATCACCTATTTCACACTTTTGATTTTTGTCGTGATAGCCGCCATCAGTAAATTGGGAGTACAGACCACCTCCTTTGTTGCCATAATCGGTGCTGCCGGATTGGCGATAGGTTTGGCTCTGCAAGGTGCTTTGGCAAATTTTGCCGCGGGCGTGATGCTGATTTTGTTTCATCCTTTCAAAGTGGGAGACAATGTCACCGGTGCCGGTCAAACGGGTAAAGTTCAGGAAATTCAGATGTTTTCCACGGTTTTGATCGGAGAAAATAACCAGGCGATAATTATTCCCAATTCCAGGTCTATTGCAAGAAATGTAGTTGCTATTTGGCGAGTAAATAGTCGATGATTTT
>DAOPOH010000002.1:0-169180 GCA_035357855.1 Candidatus Cloacimonadota bacterium | reverse complement strand
ACTCTTGCCGATCAAGAGATTAATGAGCGCATAGAAAATCATGAGCATTTTCTTAGCCTTATAAAGAAATTAGAGATTATAGAGGGTTAAAAAGGCAAAAAAAGATCAAAACATAGTCTTTTTTCTGGAAAAATTGCTTACTCAGCTAGAAAATAACCCCCTAAGTATTTAATGCCCTAATTATTCAACGGTCTTTAAAGAGATACTTGCAGATACGCTCAACGATCAGTTCAATGACCTCGCCAATCGCTCATCCCATTACTGGCAGGGACTGGCAGAGCATACAGCTCTTAGGATAAGGGAATTCGGAAGGCTTCAGGACTACAAGAAAGCCAAAGCCAGATTCTACAAACTCGTGGTGATCCTGGATGACCAAACAAGTGACATCTGTCGGGCTTTGGCCGCTCAGGATAAGATATATCCCCTGAACGATGCCCTTGAAGTAATGGACAACCTCATGGCTCTGGATACAAAATCCAATAGTCTGGATGATGCTCGGGAATATATCAAAGCACTGGCACCATGGATAAAAGATGATCAGATCGAATACGACTCAGAGATGAATCCGGTAGGCGTCTCCGGAGCGTATACGCTTTTCCCGCCATTTCATTGGAAATGCAGGACAAGTTCAACTATTCTGTAGAATCGTCTACAACTTGTAAGGTTATCGAAGTTGCAGATGTACCAAGTAAATAGTATGCTAAAATTTCCCCAGTTGAGCCAATTATCAGCATTACGCAGTCATTAATATGATAACAATCATTTTCATTAATCATCATCATTGTCGAAACATCTTGCATGCTGGGGCGGGGTTTTTTTTCAAAGTGCTTATGCCACTCACCAAGATAGTCACATTCGCCTTTTGTTTGAAGAACAATATCATCTAGAGCCTTTTGACAGTATTCAGTATCACGAGAAAAATAGTACCGTTTTTTGATAGATCTAGGTCCAGGTCCAGTAAAGTGGGTGATAAAAACGTCACCATCTTTGAAGCTACCTTTGCCAATCAGTATGCCACCGGTCTCAGTTTCGCAGTCATTTGAAGCTATTGTTTGTATACCATCTATTACCTGTTTTGATATTCTAATCATAGCTAGTCACATATGTTGCATGGAACTGGAATTTGTTCTTTGCTAATATTGTATTTATGTATTTGGTATGAATTCAATAATTCCATAGGAAAATTTGAAGTAAGGTGCTTAGGGACATCCCTTCCTCTGATTAAGTAGTAGTTCTCAGCAAGATGTAGATTTTCAATATATTGAAGTATCAACTGAGTAGATATAACTGAGATGAATTCAATATCTATAGCTGCTGCAGGAATAAATGGAGAGCCACAGTCAGTATCAAACATATATATATCACTAAAGTCTCCAGGTGTTATTTTCGGAAATATGCAGTCTTCTCTTTGCTTAAGATCGTTAATGCATTCGATACATGGTAATCCTTCATTATAGAAAACTACTTCACCAAGCAAAGACATTCTATAAGTTCTGATAAAAAAAACTGGTTTCTTAGCAATTGTGCATGCATCACAGATAATCGCTTCAGTATCGTTATTACCAACACATGATATAACAAGGTCAAATTCAGATAGAAAACTCGTATTAAAATAATTGTTATTTAACACATCCCCAACTATCGGAGTTAGATCTGCAAAAGGATTCGTTTTCAACAACCTTTTACACAATTCATCTGACTTATTTTTATTTATGCTATCAACACCAAGAATGTGTCTGCAGATGTTGCCTACAGCAAGAACATCCTTATCGATAATTGTGAGATTAGATAATCCAGATTTTACAAGCAGATCTGCAATTTTGGAACCAATTGTACCTGCCCCAATAAGTAATATTTTGCTATGCTCCAATTTAGGGAATTGATTTTTGTTACGTTTATATATTGCTTCATAAGAGATGATTGTGGTTTGGGTCATCAGGCAGATCTTCCCTGTCTTTACTCCTTGAGCAATTGAAAACCAACTTTCCAATGACCTATAACCGCAGATTTTCCCGTTTTTTACCTTTGGCATATTTGGCACAGAATGTGAGAAATGAATCCATTGGTTACCATCATCAATATCATACGATAATGCTATTATTGGACTTGATATTATCTTTCTTAGCAGATTAGTTTTGCTCAGTTTAGGTGCTTTTTGATGTTTATATATGTAGTCAAATAGTTCCTTGATATTATAGCAGATAGGGAAAGGTTCAGCATCTGTGTAAAAAACTGGAACTGGTAGAGTACTACGAGCATTAATATCAGTGCGTTCGTAAATAAGTTCATTATACTTTTCTATCTTGGCTGAATCGAGATGGTTGATGAAGATACTATTACCATATTTTAATGTTTCAATCAATCCTTCTTGTCCGTTTTCGATTGGCATAAGTAGTTCCTGCACAATAAACAAAGGTATTTTACTATCTTTATAAGTTGATGGATAGTACCTACTTAATTCAGGCGGTGATTTTTCACTCTCTAGTCCATTTGTAGCGTGTTTATTAATCCATATTTGAACCTTAGCCATGAACTCTTCACATGTTACAAATCTATGCCACTCACCTGTTTTTCTTTCATTATAAACGCATAAAGCACCACTTGAACTAGAATCCTCAGTAGGTTCTTGATGCCTGCAATTAATAATTTTAGGTTCATCGATATATACTGAAGGCTGTTTATAAGGGAATTCAGAAGTGAAGACTATTCTTATTAAGTATTTGCATTCGCTACTGGAATGTAGAACTCCACGATAGGTTGTATTATCTTCATTTCTTGTGTCTTTTTCGAACCCTAAAGATAGCAAATGCTTTTCAAATCGCTGTAGGATTCTTAATCGAAAGACCTTTTTTTTGAGATCTAGAATCATGCCAACGGAGCATCTTGAAGTATTGTCCTTGATCTTATTGGACTCGTTTGGGGGAAATCTAATAGGTTAGTCAGTTCAGTATCTTCTTTCATGATTTTACTCCTGAATTTTTTCCAATCAAACTCCCATGCATTATAGTCAATATTAACAGTTTTACCGTTAACAGTCATTTGCTTATGATATTCCCAACCAGCTTTTGAAAAATAATCTTCGATATCGAGGGTAGTCTTAAGGTTGTCTCCAACTAAGATTGACCTTGAACCGCAACCATTCATCATCTTTGATGCAATATCAACATAGAATGATGTAGCTTTGACTTCATAGTTAGGACTTGCACCATAAGCACCCCAAAGAGATTCACCAAAATCGATACCCATTTTTGGATATATATCGGGATATTCTTCTTCGCTGTTGTATTCAGGAATGACTATCTCCTCTAACAAGTTCATGCTGTCGGCAGCGGCATACAGAGCATAGTAACATTGAAGCTGAGCATCGCAGTTTTTTCCACCAAAGAACATCAAAACACCGTCGCCGGGGATTTCGTGTAGATGTCCACCATAGAGATAACAGACATTAATGACTGCTTCTATTGATGCTGCTTTTGCTTCATATACTTTTTTTAAGTCTAGCACTTTAGCATATTTCGTAAAGTTTTTTAAGTCGAAAAACAATGCAGTTGTTGAACCTGTAGCTGTTTGCCCAATGTTCTCTTTAAGATAATTGTAATCGGGATGTCCTCCATAAGAGGCAGATTGTCCCAGCGTTATGCTTGCAAATTTACGCAAGTTTGATTCAGATGATTCTAATAATGGCTGTACAAGAGACTCACTAACAATTAACTCATCATTGTAGGACATCCCATACTTCTTCCTAGCTAGATTCCCTATGCTTGCCAAGATAGCCTTTTTTGTTAACATAATATCACCTCTATAATATTATTTATTATTGGTCATAAGACACAAATAATTAATGCAACTATCACCAAGAGCATGAAAATACTCATACTCATTAAACCCTGATTGTATAACTTGAATTTCTTGGAACAAATAACAGAGTTGATGTAAATTTGCGAGAGAAGGTCATCAACCCTAGAATCTAATCTCTGATTTAATATTTGAGTTTTATATACATGGTATTCCATTGTAGATATTGTCCCAAAGAATATCAGGGAGTGTTTAATCAAGTTCTTGTTCTTGATATTCTTTAGATTTACTCGACCATACAATGCTGATAAAAAGCAAAAAACTGAGTTTAGAAATGTTGTTGGGATCAATAGAAGATAAACAAATATAATAAAACGATATAGAATAAAAGTAAGAGATTGCTCTCGCAACAATAGGCTATTTACAGATATAGAAATATTTGATGTTCTGCTAAATAATAGTTCTATGATGGGAATCATGATAATTCCTATAAATGAAAGCAATATTGAGTTCTTAATATCAGCATTATGTATCCATTCTATAGTCCTCTGCAAATCATCAGTTAACTGGCTGATACGTTCATGTGTTTCACTTGGATTAGTTACTTCAGGTTTATCACTCAATCCTTTTATGAGTTCAGATAGGTTTATCATCATATCTTTAATCACCATTCCTATCTCCTAACTATTCCAAAGGCTCTGAATTCTGTCGTGAATTTTTTGATTGTATAGACTGATCAGCTCACGAGTTGCGTTTATCATTTCCTCTTCTTTGTTAATTCTTTGCAGAATATCATGTTGGATAGATAAGTTCGGAAGATGAATCAATAAATCGTAAGCATCATTTCTATTGAGCCCAGGAATACCAGTGCCTCCACGTATTTTTTGGAGGTTCAACATTTTTAGAACATAATAGAGATACTTGTACTCTATCTTACTTTCGTCATGCTTAACATAAAAAGTAGTGTCTATAGGGCAGCAATCTCTGTCTTCCCATACAACTTCACCAGCAGATCCCTTGCGTCCAACTACAATTACAGGCCCCTTAACAAAGCTATTATTATGATATCCTGCAATTCCATTTGATCCTAAAACTGGGTAGGGGCCAGGTTTTCTGTCATTTTCAGGTAACCCTTTACCATACTCAAATGAGCATATTTCTTTAAGTTTAACTATGTCCCAATTCTGATCAATATCGATGTGGGGTTTCCAATTATCCACAACCTGCTTAGCACCATCAATGATTTTCTGGTAAGAGTCCAGTTCTGCTACGATCTCTTCTTGAACTGAAAGGGGTGGGAGGGGGATTTTTAGTTTACAAATATCACTCTTGTTTATTGAAGCGAATGTCGAGCCTGCATTACCTGTGATCTGGTTTTCCATACTTCTTAGTATATAAAAACAAAACAGATAGTTGATTTTATCAGAACATCTAATAGCTGCGAGACCCCTGCCTATACATATTTCTGACATTACTATATTAACAGGACCTACGGGTGCCCGTACAGACATTACAATGTCACTTGGAATCGCTTTTTTAGTCACTTGGGTAGTCCATTTTGTTGGATTTCCTAAGTACATCTCGGTAAATTCTGTCTTCCCTTGATAAAAGGGAAGCCCTTTCCCCTCAGAATTGTAATATAATCCTTCTGGTGATTGTCCTGAGATAACTTCTGCTACCTCAAATAGATTTATTAATGGGTAATCTGTTGTGGTTTTACCAGAGATCACGTACCTCTCCCCACTAAGATTGAATTCCCCACTTTCGGCTATTAAAGTCTTTTCCACAAGAATCACATCTTTGTCTGGGGTAACATACTCACTCTGTGTCAGAATGGCATTCTTGTATGATATCGCATTGGCGAAGGCAGCAGGCAGGTCATTAGCTTCAATCGGTCTTCTCTGAGCACCCAAATCAAAGCCATCATTATTGACTTTAAGGAAGATTATCTTATCCGTCTTTTTTGTCAGGGCTTTATCGATCCAGAGAATAGAGGTCTTTACCCCGGAATAGGGATTAAACACACCTGCCGGAAGCGATATAACTCCCACAAGATAGTTTTCTTCCACCAGGAGCTTACGCAGTTGTTTATAGGCGTTTCCGCTCTGGAATATGATGCCTTCCGGGACGATGATGCCGGCTTTGCCATTGTTTGTCAGATGTTCCAGTATGTAATCGACAAAGAGAACTTCGCTGCGCTTGGCTTGAATGGTGAATTTCTGGTGGGGACGGATACCACCCTTGGGAGTCATAAAAGGTGGATTGGCAAGGATCACATTGGCATATTCATTCCAGCGCTCTGTGCTGGTGAGGGTGTCATATTCATAGATCTGGGGGGTGTTGAAACCATGCAGGTACATGTTGACAAGCGACAACCGCACCATTTCAAAAGCTATGTCATAGCCTTTGATGTTTTTATGTAGAAAAGCACGCTGATCCGGGGTTAGCAGGTCTCCGGTGTACTTCTTACTGTTTTGGATCACCAGTTCATCCAGGGTGGTATTGTGGACGGCAAAGGGATGAGGGTCTGTGTCCTTATCGTAGTTGGAGCTGTTGGTCTTGATGATGTGTTTATAGGCAGAGATCAAGAAGCCGGCGGTCCCGCAGGCTGGATCGAGGATGCTGTCCTCTTTTTGGGGATCGATGAGTTCCACTATGAAGTCTATAATGTGGCGGGGGGTTCGGAACTGACCCGCATCGCCTTGTGAACCTAGAACTGCCAGGAGATATTCAAAAGCATCACCAAGTTTTTCACTATGATCATAGGTAAATTCATCTATGCATTTCAGAAAGAGTTTCAAGGTTTCCGGGTCACGGTAGGGTAGGAAGGCGTTCTTGAAAATATCCCTGAATAGAGTGGGGATAGAAGCATTATAGGGTATCTTTGATAATGCGTCCTGATAAAGCATAACCCTGCCTTCGCCACTCAACTTTTGGTCAAAGAGCTTGTTCCACGCATACTTGGCATAATCACCAGTGAAATATTTAGGGTTACCTCCCAATTCTATAGATTCATTGTCCATATCATACATAAATTTATAGATCAGGGCGATGGTAATCTGCTCAACCTGAGAACTGGGCACGGGCACTTTGCCCACAAGGATATCCCTAGCGTCGTCGATCTTCTTTTTCGTAATTGAATCTAACAAATGGTACTCCTACATAAACTTATTTAGGACTACATAGTCCTTAATATATTCAGGTATGGCAGTGCGCCATTTATCTTTGACAGTCCTGAAATCTTTCATACCAAAACTGGGATATGTGTTGAGTTCTGCGTAGTCCCTGCTATCGATAATGTCCCTTAGCCGATTATCCGTAATATAGGCCTTGAAATAGTATTTGAGCGCAGGGATGTTATCTGTGGTACTAGGTTTGAAAATTGAGATAAACTTGTCAAATTCTGAATTGAGTAGTTCGTCTTTGGATTTGAAGCCCGGTATCAAACCAAAGGCCTTTTCAACTATCTCCCTAAGTGAAATGCGACGATCAAGCTGAAGAGAATGTCTAAGCTTTTCCAAGGTAAAAAAATCTTCTGGTTTATCTATTATGGTTTGATTTATGTAATCCAAAACGAAGTCCCATTTTCCGTCGTTGACTCCTTGCTTGACGACAGGATCTTGCTTAATCATTTTTTCAAACTTCTGGAAGAACATACGGTCGATTTTCATACCTTCCGCTGAGATGACAGTCTTGTCTATAGTTTTTAACGGATCTGGAGTATGGATAACCGCCGAGTTTGCTTGCTGTGAAGGGAGTTCTTTTCCCATTCCATCTTCCGAAGGGGTAGGTAATGAAAGTACCAGGTCATAGTTGAACTTCTCTTCAAAATACTCGCATACTGCAAAGAAATCAAAGATGAAATAGCCTGTTTTTATCTTATCCTTGTTCTGTTCCATGAGATTGCGATCAATGAATTGTTCGCAGAATTCGTGACGTCGGGTACCCCTTCCCTTGATCTGGATGAACTCCGAGGGGGAAAAAATGGGGCGCATTAGGACAATATTGAGGATGTCGGTGCAATCATAGCCGGTGGTCATCATGCCTACCGTAACGCAGACCCTGGTTTTGGAAGTATGGTAATCGGATATAAAGTTGCCCCTGCCAGAGAGGTTGTTGTTGGAGAAGTTGATGGACATCTGCTGGGCTGTGGGTATAATAGAGGTAACCTGCATAGCAAAGTCGGAATTGTACTTGCCAGGGAACATTTTATCGGCCATCACATTGAGGATCTGGGTGAGTTTGGTAGCATGCATTTGGCTTACTGCGAACACTATCGATTTGCCGATCTCACCGCTGATGGGATCACATGCGGCATTTTCTATGAAGGCACGGCAAAGAGTGATGTTTGTATTCTCCGAAAAAAACCGCTTTTCAAAGTCCTTGTCTTCAAAGTAAGTAGTAGTTTCCTCCCCTTTTGAATCCTTTTCCACATAGGCGTAACCCTGATCTGATAATAACTGGGTAGTCACTTGTGAACGGGCATCGATCACCGTTGGGCTAACAAGATAACCGTCTTTTACTCCATCTATCAGAGAGTATCGGAAAGTGGGCATGCCGCTCTTGCAGCCAAATGTTTCATAAGTATCAAGGAGTAATCTACGTTCATACTCCCTTGGGCTATTCTCATTGGGTTTTGCGTTTTTTAGGTAATCTTTTGGGGTGGCTGTTAGACCGAGCTTATAACCTACAAAGTACTCGAAAACAGCTCTGGCATTGCCACCAATGGAACGATGTGCCTCGTCAGATATTACTAGATCAAAATCTGTGGGGCTGAACTTGGTCCTGTATTTATCTTCCGACAATAGAGATTGAACTGTGGTTATTACGATATCGGCTTTTCTCCAGTCTTCTTTGTTCTCTTTGTAGATCAGGGATGTGAAATCATGCTTGAGATACTTGACCATATTACGCTGAGCTTGATCTTCTAATTCCAGTCTATCCACCAAGAAAAGTACCCGGTGAGCATTACCGGTTTTTAGAAAGAGCTTAATTACAGCAGCAGAAATAAGCGTTTTTCCAGTCCCGGTTGCCATCTCAAAAAGGAAACGGTTGTTACCCTTACGGACTGCGTTTTGAATCGATTCAACAGCTTTCACCTGGTAGGGTCTCAATAAGCTGAGGTTGTGCTTTTTAAGATATTCAGCTCTCGTATCTTCGTTTTGGAAATCAGGGTTTTGATCATAGTCGTGCTTTTGTGTAACAGCTATATAACCCGAGTTCACGATTTCATTTACCAATGCATCAGGGTCTGGATTGTAGTGCTCGTATCCCTTCATGGATTCTGGGGAGGGGAATTTTGTTATAATGTAAGGATTTCCCTGCTGGGTGTCCCAAAAATAGTGTAGATTGCCATTGGAGAGCAAAATAAACCTGCAATTCTGTGAACGAGCGTAAGTTCGGGCTTGTTCCTTGCCTACAAGGGGGCTGTGCTTTTCTGATTTGGCTTCCAATACGATGATGGGATGAGAATGTTCATCTAACAATAAAAAGTCAATGAAACCCATCGAAACCTGCTCAAAGTCATTTCCATAATCGTCTATCATCTTCTGAGTTATCTTGGTCTGGTTTTCGAGCACAACATTGGCTGGTTTGCCCTTTTCATCAAAGAACCTCCAGCCCGATTCTTTTAGGAGCTCGTTTATTTTAATCCTGGCCGCCGCTTCTTTCATACTACATCAAATACTATTCAGATTTAAGCTCGTAACCCCATTGCGTATCAGGATCATAGCCTGCTACTTCCATAGCTTTTCTGCATTGATGTACAATCGCTTCTGAGCCATGGTTTCCATCATAATAGTATCCTGTATTTCCGATTTTTTTTGGTCTGCGTGGGAAATAACTAGGATCTCGTGATACTTGGCATGTTTTTGGTAAGTTTGCATTTACGATTTTATCAAGGATTGCATTGTATGTAAATTCCTTAACTTGTTGCCAAGATTGGACAGGATACCACTCATCTATAACAAAAACTCTTACGGGATTTTTCATAGCGAAGTTAGGGGGCTGTAAAGCATTGTTATTATGATATCGTGTTTGGCTGTTAATATTGGAACTAGTTTTTGTGATAGGTTTCTCCGTTTCAGTTGGTATAGTTCTAATCCTTGAGCTATTTTCGAGAAGATACCCCTCTGCTTCAGCCTCTGAGATGGCTATACCACTTTGAGCTACAATTTTGACAATAACTTCTGTTAATCGTGGAAATGGTGGTTCAAGTACGATCTTTCTTGCTATCGGTATAGAGTCTTCAATCGCCCTTTGTTTCTGGTTAAGTTGTAAATAATCTTCAGCTGCTTTCTTGGCTTCTCCTGATTCTATAGATTTCTTACTGAGGAACAGCCTAAACGACTCTGCAAGTTCATCAAGATCGTCATTTTTAATATCTAGAGCCTTGAAGCACTTTTGTGAAAATTCTCCTCCAGTTTGTGAATAGTAGAAACGCCATTTCTCACCGTCGGTCATGATAGCAAATAACGCAGTATTATCTCTACAGTAGTCTCTTAGTTGCCTTTCAATGGATGAAATTTCTTTGTCCATTTTACCATGTTGTTTGATCTCAATGTATGCTGTAGGTATGTACTTAGTTTGAAATAAAGCAATATCAACCTTGGTGGCATCCTCATTAGGTACGGGTTTATATTCGGTATTGACTTCTAGTGGATTCCAAATGTCCCATCCGAGTTCATACAGTAACCTAGCAACAAGCGATAAACGGATATGCTCCTCGCACTGATAGAGGTGATTCTCTAGCTTATAGCGGATGTCTTTCAAAACGTCTTTCATGATAAACCCTTAGCCTTGCATAGTCATTTTTTATTATTATTATGCTTTAATTCTGTCAAGCAAAAAATTCTTTCTCATACTTACTCATCCTGATTTGTCATAGGACAGGGTAATGCTTTCCCGGCTCTGGATATATGATCACATCTGGTACCAAGGAGATAGCATGACCGAAACGTTGATGAACAGAATCAAAGCTCAGCTAGTCAGACATGAGGGATTGCGACTTAAGCTCTATCACTGCACAGCAGGTAAGCACACCATCAGTATCGGTCGTAATCTTGAAGACAGAGGCATCTCGCAAAAGAAGCATTCATCCTGCTTGAAAACGACATTCTGCGCTGTGAAAATGAGCTGCTGTTAGTACTTAACCTGCCGATAGATGCACAGTTCTAGGATTATCGGGATTAGAAGCGATTCTTTGCATTGCTCGTGAAGGAGTTTTTAAAGCCGTTGCAGGGGCTAAGCCCACTGTAAGCGTCATCTTCATTGGGGCTAACATATAAATCTGCATCTATAGGCTGCAGATAAAGTTCTTGAATGTCAAATACTGTATAGGGTCAGGGAGGATAGGTAGATTCATAATATGAGGCATAGTATTTTTCCCATTGCAAAACGGCGAACTTCTTTAGATAAACCTATAGCGTACCCCTCCGTGGATATAATGCCAATGAATATCTATTCACCATTGGGTAAAATTGTTGTATATACTGCAACGATCAGTTTGGCTAAATACTATATCTGGCGCACCAAGATTGGAGTCACTGCCAACAGCTGAACCACCTCCCAGATAACGTGCATAATTATCATGAATACTTACTCCAGACATGTTCACCGTGTTGGTGAACCAACGGTGATCCCGGCGAGAGTAGGTTTTTTACAATGTCTCAATCTCATATCCCACCTTTGATCTCTATGATGACGATAACAATCATGCTTCCCTGCAAGGAACCTATCTGGTAACCTGCATCATGCTGGTTAAGATATAGAATATCAATCCGATAGGCAATAGATACAACCCTCCTGTATTGGATTCGGTAACGGCAGGTATGATCCAGGAACTGGTATGGCCTACCGTGCAAAATTATAGGGAAAACACGGGTGAAAGTTTTTTATTTAACTTGGTATTGGGCAGTATATATATGGATAATGTGAAAGACATGGGATGGGAGAACTTGTTGGCAGCTTAGTATTTATAATAGTCTTAGGCGCTATACAAACACTCAAGCTTCCAAAAAAGTAATTCTTCCCTTATCAATGCGTAAGGTTTTGTTGAACAAATCAGTAGGGACATCCTGATGAGTAGCCATCAAGAGTATCGTAGTGGGTGAAAGAACTCTGATTGTATCAAAAATACAAGCTTCACTTTCTTTATCTACATTGGAAGTGGGCTCATCCAGCAATAGTATCTGTGGCTTGCGAATCAAAGCTCTTGCAAGTGCAATTCTTTGTTTTTGCCCGATGGATAATCTGTTGCCATTGGCACCAATACAAAAATTATACGCCTCTGAGTTTTCCCTTACAAATGGTTCTACAAAAGCCTCTTGGGAAGCCCTTTCAACGTCCTTGGCAGCAGCATTCTTGTTGAACATTCTGATATTTGCATCAATCGTATCATTTGCCAAGACGGGTTCTTGATCCACAAACCCTAGACTAAGGCATAGGACAGCCCTTGACAATGAGTCTAATTCATGTCCATTAAGGAGTATTGACCCTTCACTTGGTTTTATGGCTCCTGCCAGCAAGCGAAGTAGTGTAGTCTTGCCTGAACCTGAATCTCCTGTGACAAGAACCCTATCTCCAGCCTCCAGCTTTAGGCTTATATGAGATAAGATGAGCTTATTATCAAACTCCACACTTACATCATTGAGTAGTATTTGCTTGATGGGGTATATATCATGCTCACTGATCTCATGATCTTCCAGTGGAATAGAGTAAATTTCTGCAAGACGCTGAAGAGAAAGCAGTGCCTTTTGTGCATTAAGAACAGTATTTACAATGCTATCGGTAGGCCCTGTAATGTATCCAAAAAAGGCATTGAAGGCGATAAGTGACCCAATGGATAATGTCCCACCTATTACCTGTCTTCCTCCAAAAAACAGCACTGCTGCCACTATCATTGCAGACAGAACCGAAAGCATAAAATCCGAGCTAATTCGAATATTCAAATACTTCAAAAAGAGTGCTAGATACCCCTGCAGTCTGTGTTGATATTTCTCCATCGGGTACCTGAAATCATTGCAGTAACGGCTTGCTGATCGAAGTGCCAATGATTCATTAAGTTGATCTACAACCAGCGCTCTTTTCTCAAACATAGTTTCAAGGGTGCAACTCATCTTTTTGTAATACCGAATGAAGCATATATAGTATATGGGGGCAAATGGCAAGATAAGAAAGAAAAGCCGATAGCTTATGATGATGCACGCAAAAACGCCCACAATCAAGGTGCATACAGAAGTAATAGCTTCAAGCAGGTTATCAACCAAAAGGGCTTGTATTCTTTCAGTATCATCATCAATCCTCGACATCAGATAACCATATCCATTACTTGAGGGCATTGGAATATCTACTCTTAGTAAGCGAGCCAAAAGATCTGCCTTGATTCGGTTTATTATCGTTTGATTTGTAGAAACAAAGAGCTTCTGTTGATAGAACGCAAGGATATTCAAGATGACAGAAAGTAAAATAATCAACACAGTCATCAAAATGAGATCATGATAGTCGCGTTGAATCAAACTATAATCTATCAAACGTTTCGTAATAAGTGGTAGAGGTAAGGAAGAAATTGAAACAATGGCAGTAAGAAAGGAAGCGGTGATGAGTGCAAACCGATGCTGCTTAATGTAAGGGAGCAGATATCGGATATTTAAGAGATGCTCTTTTATACTCGGCAATGCTACAATCCAAACTGGATTTTCAAATAGAAATTAGAAGAATCAGTGATCAAGTCGCTTTCAGATAGGACTGAGTAGCGTGAGTATTGGCTTTTGTAGCCAGTATAAACATGATAGTTACGTCCGAATCTCCAATCCAAGTTTATATAATAACCAAGATTGCCGAGATATTCTCTATCCGGTGACATGGTTAAACTATAGTTTATCAAGCTCACACCCTGGCTAATACTGAGATCTTGTAATATTGCAATATAGTTTTTTAGATTCATAAGATTGTACTCCGGATCCCAATAATCCAGCCTTGGACGAGAGTATCTTGTATAGGTGATGTCGTAGCTAAACCATAATTTTTCGTTGAAGTTCATGGTAACAGATCCATTGCAACTCAAGATGGGAGATATCTCTACAAGTGGATAAATGATTGCTTTACCGGTACTTATGGAAGCAAATGTAGTTAATCTGCTGCTATTTATACTATTAAAGCCCATCGTAAAGCTGTATGGTTGAAACCACTGATTTTGATACTTTTCCGCTCTATAGTTTGTCGCCATGGTAACTACATAACTGTTACTATCCAGATACAATGCCTGAGTATAGTTTCCATTTGTGCTCACTGCATCGCCACTACTGAGGGTATTGACCAAATACAAATTTATGCTCGATCTGATTCTGGAGATAAATCCGTTGCGAGGCTTGTCATATAAAAACCCCACCGAGTTTTGAGCGCTATCCTGATCGTAAAATGCTCCCATATCGGCACGGAAGTTTTTGTCTGAAAGGTTTGAAGCAAAAGATAGAGTATAATATTCTTGGGTATTTGTAACAGTGACTCCTGCACCGTAACCCACTAGTGAGAGAGAATCTCGCTTTAAATAGCTAATGCTACCTATTGGAGATATCTCCCACGAGTTCGATGGTCTGAAGCTAAAAGAAGCGTGAGCCAATTCATTGTGGTAATCTATGTTTTGCCTTCCATATAGATTGAGATTTACCTTTGAAGAGGCAAAGCTGCGGCTATAACCCAAGGCATTGAAAAAATCTCCATCAGACATTGTAGTGCTCGGATCATCTCTTAGTAACAAGAGAGCTATAGCTTGAGCCTGTGACACACTTGTATATCTACATGCAAAAATGGGACTAATGATGTTACGGGTGTACCAAAGATCACTGGAAACAGATAACAAATCATAATCCTCCAAGAAGAAAGCTCTGTTTTCTGCTATTTGGGGAGGGTTTTTGGAATTGTAATTATCAACCGCAGAATCCAAAGGGGTATCTGAAAAATCCGGTTTGATCGATAGCTTGAGATTGGAATTGGACGATGGCTTCATGCTAATGTTGCCCCCTACATTTTTGTACCAGATGTTTCCTTGCTCTTCCTTGACGTCATACAAAGCTGCATAGTATGCATCCGCTCTAAACTTCAACTGTCTGTGGATGGGGTTTGAAATCACGATAGGGGAGCCATTTTGAAAGAAAAACGCACCGCTACTGTATTGAATATATGGATAACGATAAGATTTCTTGCCCTGATAGCAAAAACGGCTGACATAGACACCAATTGTATAAGGTGGCTGTGAAGCCATGCGCAAATCGTACCAAGGAATACGAAATTCTGCAAGCCAGTAATTGGATGATATTTCTGTGCTTAGCCTCGCATCGCTGTTCCAACTCCAGTCTCCATTGAAAGCTGTGTCCAAAGTATAATCACTAATTACACCCCTGGGAGATGCTTGAAAGCCGTAGGCAAACAATTGGTTTGGCTGTGTGATTAGTTTAAAATCAATCATATCGCTTTGGGTATCTTCATCTCGCTTCACCAATCTTCCCCTTTCCAGAGAAGCATCGATTTCAGCCAGATAGATACAATACAGGTAATCTGCATCTGCAAAAAACAAGACTGAATCAGCAAATGGAGAGGGGGCAAACTGATTATCCCTATCTCCTAAGAGCCCAATAGTAGATGGGATATGATATTTGTCCCGGTATTTTTCGTGAATGCGTTCGTGAAGTGCTTGCAAATCACTTTTGGATGTACTCTCAAGGATTGATGCACCGTGTCCCCTTAACGCAGAAAGGAGAAAGCACAATATATAACCAATAATGAGTGCTGTTTTGATTGAGTTCATTCTTGCTCTAATTTTATCAACTGCTTATAGGAATACCCAGTGGCTGGCTGACCAAACAAAGTCATATTTCAATGCTGTGCAATCAACAGATTGATCAAACAATTGACTTGGCCAAACATGATCCCGGAGGTGGACTGTCACAAGCACAAATTGGCGTAAAAACAGTGCATGTGAACTTTGTACATCCGCCTTTTGGCTTTACAGCTGTACTAAGGTTCTGGAGAGGGTTGATTATTACTTTCATAGTAATTCCTTATATTTTTATAGTTGTTATTCTCCATGTCTGACAGCCAGCACACTGGTAATTTCTTGGGTTATATTGTAATGTAAACGCAGCGTTTTTATCCATCTCCTTTTTGAATTTTTAAGCTGCATAACCCCTTTGAAGTCATTTTCTTAACACATACCGTATTATGAACTCCGCACGAAAACTGATCGCATTTCTTGTTAGCATGAGTAGCCTGAGCTATTTTCAGATGGTTTAGGGGATCTACTAATACCTTCATCATCTCCTCTTTCTCATTGTGTAACACATTACTGATCTATTAATGGTTAAAAAATAGATCTAGCCATGCAAGATCCCGGAGGAGGTGCTTTGCATGTACAAATAACGGTGTAGAGCTTGCAGTCAAACTCCCCACAATCAAATCTTACTCGAGGGAGTTTGTGTGTGTTCAAGGTTTGTAGTGGCTTAAGAATGATTTTCATACTTAACTCCTTTTGACTTTGTTTTTTCCTTTGTGCTGTTCATGCTTTGATTAAAATGAGCACTGATCATCGCACTTCGCATCCCATAGCTTGTAATTCTTCAATCTTTTTTAATACATTAGAGCGCCATTGCAGCTTTTTCGTTTCACAATCTGTCTGCTTCGCATGTGTGGAGAATGGATTTATTCTTTGTGAAGGACATTCGCTTACACATATAGGTAAGTAAGCGCAATCGTGACAAATGGATGATTCATGGTATGGATTGTAAGCCATGTGTTTAAAAAAGACAGGAGAACCGTACATTTTTTCGTGGTCTTTTATATGTCCCACCTGAAACTGCTCAAAACCAAGGTAATCCCAGCACTTATAAAGATAACCTGCAGGATCAATGATAAAACCATGATGGCTGGTATAAACGCAACCACGGCACCATTGAGGATAACCTCCTGTATCAAACCCGAATGACTTCATAAGCGGAGCGAGCTCAAGCTTCAAGTTTTCGTGCTCCTCTCTGGTGAGGCAAGAATCTGCTTGAACACCCACATTGGGGTTGCTGGTAGTGATGTTTGCTATATAAACTACGATACGTTTATCAGCACCAAACCTCGTATGGATATCCTGCAATAAACTTCCAATACTATCCTTATTAGCACGCGTTGTGTTTATGCGAAGGGATACTATGTTGCAATGTTCCAAGAAGAGTGGTATGTTTTTCATGATATCTTGATAAGTACCTTCGCCGTTTTTATAGATACGTGACATATTGTGGTGTTGCTCATCTCCATCGAGACTTATCTGAACAAAATCTATGGTGGTATTATCACTTATTGTTCTCATCGTTTCCTGGTTATAAATTGTTCCATTGGTGACTATGGAATAGTGAATCATATCGCACCCAATCAATTTTGCTAATCTTTCAGTAAAGCCTGCAATCTGCAGATGACAAATAAGTGGTTCACCTCCGTACCAAGTGATATGCACAGGTTTCCTAAACTCAAAGGTCTTTTTTACAATTACATCAGTGAGATCATTGAAGATTTCTGTGGACATTGTAATAGGTGTTTTGTCTTGAAAGCAGTAAGGACAGGCACAGTTGCACAGGAGTGTGGGGGCTACAGTGATTCCAAGCGACTGCTCATATCTACATGACTCGAAGATTGAACTCAGAGCACTTACTTCGTTCATCCTCTCATCAACCAAAAAACCCATATCAAGCCATCCTTGTATATTTTCCAATTGCTCATAGGCAGCAGTATTGTAAAGCTTGTACTGGTCCTCTTCGATCTCTGCAAGGGAATTTGTGTATGAATTATATAAATATATTTTCTGCTTGCTTTCGATTTCTATGTTGAATACGGATTTACTGTACACTCTTTCAACTCCTTGTGTTGTGGCAAGATCCCAATGGGGGATAATCTGCTTTGGATACACGAAGCTTGAAGTTATGATGCAAATGTGGACCTAAGGGGGCTTCACATGTAAAACGCATATAGTTTCCCATCAAATATAACAAGAATGTATTCACCATTTGCATCCTCAAACACTATCTTCACATTGGGATTATTTAATGGCCCCGTATAGGTAGGCAGGGAAAGGGGATCAATCGTTGAATAGCTTACCTCTGAAAACAGCAAACCCATTACGAAGATCAGCAGCAGCAGCAGAACAATTGTAATTTTCTTCATTTTTTACTCCTTGTGTATCACAATCTACTTTATAAGAGTAAAAAATTAGAAAAAGGGGGTCATGAATTACGACTTATTTTCTTTTATGATAGATATTATGTTGTCATAAGACCATAGGGCATTCCCGACTTCCCTTGGAATATGAATTTGGTTTGGGATTTTGTGTACACCTGCGAAATTGTTTGCCTTACAACTCTCTATGGTGACATGGTTATTTTTACTCACTGCGATATAAATCGTTACCATTAGTGGAGATTGATCTTTGCCCAGATGAAATAGATACAAGCGAAACCTTCCCCCTGAAACCATCGTAATCCCCCAATCGACTACGTTTGTACACTCAGAGAGAAGTGAAACATATTCCAAAGACATCATTGATTGCAGCTTAGTTCTGCTATTAGTGGAGCTGCCTATCGTTTTGATCTTCTGCACAAAAGACCGGATAGCTTTGTATTGATTATAATTCAGGATTTCAGGGCTTGCTCTCCACCCCATAGACAACAGAATCTCGGCTCTAAGGTCTTTGAGTACTTTTCGGCTTCTACTTTTTGCTGCCTCATAGCTAATACTTTTTGCCTCAGCAAAAGCTTTTATCGAGTCGTACTCTTGCATCTGCTCAAACAGCTTGTAGTTTTGACCTTCGAGTACGGATTGTGGAATGATATGTATGTAGTCTGCCAGTCCCATTTTGCCGTGACTTGCCAATAATTGTTGTTGTAACTCGGACTCACATGAAAGTGACCTATAAAGAGTTTGCTCGTTCTTTTTGCTTCGATAATGCTCACATAACAGATTGTGAGCTACCCTCCTAATCCAACCGGATACTTCACTGATGTTATCTGAGGTTTTAAGCATGCGAAAGATGGTTTCTTGAGCAATATCCTTGGAGAGCTCCGGATTTTGGGTTCTTGAAAGTGAGTATTGAAGCACATCGTTGTAATAAGATGAAAATAGCTCTTCAACAGCCTCGGAAAAAATTGTTTCTACCCTTTTCGGTTTGTCATCATTCTCTGAAGCAAGTTTGAGTCTTTTGATCAAAACGATGTTGCACAGCTCCTTTGAAATATTTAGAAAGCCAAACTTGCTATGCGTCAACTGGGTTATTGTGGCAATGATATCCTTATATTGACGGATGTCTGGAGGCTCAGTATCTTGTTTCATCTGTCACCTTATCGTATCATAGGCATTCTATTATTATAGTACCTGAACAAAGATTATTTCTTTATTCCACCAACAAATAACTCCAGCATAAATTGAATAATACTTTTGTCAATCTAAAACCACGGCACAACATAAAATAGTCTTTATACTTATTAATAAAGGTAAATCATTTACCGAGCATTTTCCTTGACAAGAAAAGCGTCCGAAGGTTTTAACATCTGTATAGAAAATAAGGAGATAGCAAAATGGCAGTAAAGATTGACAAAGAAACTTGCACCGGTTGCGGAACTTGCGTGGATGTATGCCCCGTAGCTGCTCTTTCGTTGGAAGACGGAAAAGCTAAATGTGACGAAGCTACATGCATCGATTGCCTGGCTTGCATATCCGTTTGTCCGGCACAAGCTATATCCGAATGAGCATTGACAGGCCGGAATAAACGGCCTGTCGCTTTTTTGTCTGTTTCTTATTTTCGGCGGAGGCTCTGATGAAGCACTTTTTCTGCGTCTTAATTTTCTTATCCTCTTCTGCCCTAATCTTTTGCACTCAAGTTTCGGGAAATCAGTCGGGAACTTGGACGCCGGCAAATAACCCCTATGAAATAGTGGGCGACATCACCATTCCTTCCGGACAGACCTTGACTTTGAACCCGGGAGTAATCGTCCGAGCCATGGGACTTTATCAAATCATAGCGCAAGGGAACATAATCGCTAACGGAACTGAAGCAGACAGCATTTATTTTGTTTCCGGGCAAGCTGATCCGGCTGCCCTATGGGACGGAATCAGATTGGAAAACGCCTCGGTGCAAAGTCAATTTTCCTACTGCCGAATAGATTTAGCGGATTACGGCATCAATTCCGTCAATTCACCCGTGTCCGTTACCTTTTGCCATTTCAAAAACAACAAGCGAGGCATTCAAGCTTTCGGCATAGGCTCTGCCAATCCCGCAACTGTTTTAATTGACCACAATCTTATAGAACTGACAGTCCAGAACGCAATTATGGTCGTCCAAAATTCTAATACTGCAATCACTAACAATGAAATCACCCGCAACGGAACTTCACCTTCCTATTACGGAGCAATCCAACTTTCCAATCAATCGGCAGGAGGAAGCTGCAGTCCGGTCATTGCATACAATCACATTCACCACAATTTCAAGCAGGGAATTATCGCATGGGACCTTGTTTCCGCCAATGCCATCAATCCCGAAGTCCATCACAATCTTGTGGAAAACAACCTCTCCGGCATTTATTTTCGTCATAGTTCCGGCTATCTGCACCACAATACAGTCATCAATAATTTCATTGCGGGAGACATGAATTCCGGAGCGGGCTTCATGATTAGCGGAAACACTGCTCAACCTTATTTGGAAGATAATATCGTCACTGGAAACTACACGGGCTTTTACCTTACTGAAAATGCCGTTCCCTGCTTGGGCAACTTAGCTATAAATCATATTTGGGCTCAAGGAAATAACACCATTACCGGCAACATCGACGCCGATAATGTGCTGCACAGCATTTTCTGCTACAACTATTCAAACGGCAATATCACCATCTATGCGGAAAATAATATCTGGGATTACAACACTGCCGACCAAATTGCAACCACTATTGAAGACCATAACGACAATTCCGCTTTGCCGTTAGTGGATTTTGACCCTTGGCAAAATAACGCTACAGCAATTTATTTGACGGGAACGGTTACTTTAGCAAATCCGCTTGTGCCGACAGCAACTTTGGAACTTGTTTCCGCTGCTTCGGGATTAGTTTTAAACAACTGGACGGTGAACATAAACGCTCCTTTCCAAGTTCCGGTATACATCGATTCGCTTGTCTATGTTGTCGCTCACACAACGGATTTGACCGGTGACCAATATTACGGCGCTTACGGCGGAACAGATAATCCTACTGCTCTGCAACTTATTGCAAATGTGCAAGTTAACATAGGTGAAATTGCTCTTTCCACACCTGCCCCAAATTGGGATTATCTGCAGACTGGAAGCCCGCAAAATGTGAACGGACATCTTTGTTATCCCCTGAAAAAAGGCTGGTTCGTCTATCAAACTCAGGAAATCTTTTGGCTGTTCAGAGAAGGTGATTTCCTGAAATTAAGCCGTCTAACCGTCTATGACAATGGAAATTACACAACAATCGATCCTGACACACCTCCGATCTGGAGAAGAATCGCTTGGACGGATTCCACCTTATCCTGGAATGAATACAGCGGCTATTCCCTTCAAAATCTGTCAATTCTGACGGAAACTGCCGTAGGTTTTAGAGAAATTACCACTTTTGAGCACCAAACCGGCACCCTTTATGACAAAATTAATGTCGGCTCCGGCAAAATTGAGTTGTATGACTATTTTGAGCATCAGTGGCACTTCTACGATGTGTTCCCCGATCCCACCTATGCGGTTGAACATTATACAGAACAACCGATTGCCGTTATAGCGGACGGAACTATGTTTCCTTTGGCTGAAAACAATGAATGGCATCTCCTATCAGCTGCTGTCGATTTGCCTCCATCTTATTTCGGCTATCATATTACAAACGACCAACTTAATTTTTATTGGATCCCGACGGGCTCATCCAATTCTTCGGCTTCCTATCATCTTTACGATAATAATATCTTATTGCAAACTATAGCCTTGCAGAATCACCAATGTAGCATTCCCATTCCTCCGGCACCGTCCGTCCATCAATATACTCTTTCTTTATATAATGAAAATACGCAAACGGATTTGTGGTGCCCTTACAGCATCCCTCTCACTTTTACCGATAACGAAGAACAAGTCCTGCCCACGCTTCAATTCAGACTTTATCCCAATCCTTTCCGCCCCCAAACTGCCCTGCTTAATATAGAATTTGACCCCGCAAAATTTCCTGCTTCCAAAATTGCCGTCTATAACCTCAAGGGACAATTGGTGCGGACTGTCAAACCTGACAAAAATGCCTCCAAAGCTTTCTGGGACGGCAAAAACAACGCCGGTGCATCATGTTCCGCCGGTATCTATACCATTGTTCTGACAAGTAATACAGGCAAAAAGCTTATTCGGCAGCTGCTTCTTTTATCGTAACTCCTTAATTTGCATGATATAGCCCCCGTTTTTTTCGTTAAACCCTTATTGTTCCTATTTTTGATTTCACTTTCTTCTTCCTTTTTTCCTTCTTTTGTCCAATTATAGGTCAAAAGCATACCAAATGTATACCAAAAGGATATCAAATGTTGAATAGAATACATTTAATATACTTTAGATATACATTTGATTACCATTTGGTCTATATCGGCTATAAAGATTAACCAGTCCTTGACCAGTCCTGAAATTGGTTGACCAAAAATAGAGAAAAAAGGATAAAATGAATGTTGAATAAAGGGCATATATTTACAAATAGTATAAAATAATGTTAAAAATATATGGTGGGCCCAGAGGGAGTCGAACCCCCGACCATCCGGTTATGAGCCGGAAGCTCTACCAATTGAGCTATAGGCCCACTCAAAATTAATTATGAAAATCTAAATTTCCGGAGAGGGATTTTTGTCAAGAAGGAAAGCGTTTAAGGCGGCTCAGTCAAAATAATAGATTGCTTTTATGGGATTGAGTTTGGAGGCTTTTAGGGCAGGATACAAGCCTGAAACAAAACCCACTAACATAGAAAAAAGTAAACCGACCGCCATTCCTTGCACGGGGAGCGGCATAGATAATTTAAGCACTGCTTGTAATACCATCAAAGTCAAACTTGATAGTGCGATACCAAACAAGGCTCCTATCGCTGCTAAAGTTACCGCTTCAAAGATGAAGTAGAAAAAAATGTCCGTTTCAGTGGCTCCTATGCTTTTTCGGACACCGATTTCCATCATTCTTTCCTGAATTGAAATCAGCAGAGTGCTGAAAAGTCCGATCCCGCCTACAAGTAAAGAAATGGAGGCAATGACAAATAAAGTGATATTCCATTTTCTCATATTCTTATCAATTTCGGAATTAATCGTGACCAGAAGGTCGCCTATATTCTGAAAAGCGAAGTTTTCATACATACTGTGCCGTGCTGAAAGCAATTGACGAGCTTGCGTTTTCAAATCGGGGTAAGCTGCTTCGTTCGGTGCTTGAAGGTAAATATAGTGAATTGCGCGCCGGGAAGAAAGATAGGTAGCGGCAAATTTTAAAGGAACATAGACTGCTTTTAGGTCATTATTTCGTTCCCAAGAATTGAAGTTCATTCCCGTGCTGCTGTTGAGAGCATCTTTATCCAAAACTCCGATAATGCGATAGCGCTGTCCGCTCAAATTCATCATTTTTCCCACAGGATCAATTCCGGGGAATTGTTCTTCGGCAAAATAATAACCGAGAACGAGGACAGGTTGAGCGGTTTCTTCTTCACGGGCGCTGAAATATCTTCCGCTTTTAATTTCGTAAGTTTTATTCTGGAAAAAGGAGGTATTCGTTCCCCTCAATGAAACTTGGATATCGGTATTGCCGATACGATAGAGGGTCTGCTGTTCAATCATACCGTAAATGCTTTTGTGAGGCAGTTGGGCTCTGATTACTTCAAAATCGGAATAATCCAAGGGTCGGACATTTTCGGCAGTTTTTTTGTAGCGCAATTTTTGTTCTTCCCGCTCATCAGTTTGTTCAAATTTGGGAGTAATGATGAGGGAATAATTCCAGCCCATGCCTTCCATGTTCTTCTTTATCATAGACTTAAGCGAATAAACTGAAGAAAACATGGTGACCACTGCGACCACACCAATGATGATGCCCAGCAGAGTTAAAAAGGAACGCATTTTATGATTTAAAATGCTTTGCAGCGCGCTTCTGAACGAATCGGACAAATGCATCGGAATGCCTTAGGAATAGAACTTCTGTTTACAGTTGGGGCAGAATTTATAATCGCCGTCCTGCCTACTGTGCTTTTCGAAAAGATAAGGATTTCCGCATTCGGGACAAGCGACCGGGACAGGTTTGTCGTTGGAAATCCATTTGCACTCAGGGTAAGTGGAACAGGAATAAAAAGGTTTTCCCTTTTTGGAATTGCGTTTGACGACATCGCCTTTGCCGCATTCGGGACATTTGACGCCCAAACTGATAGACCTTGAATATTTGCATTTTGGATAGTTTGAGCAGGCGATAAATTCACCGTAGCGTCCCTTGCGCAAAATTAAAGGACTGCCGCATTGCGGGCATTTTTCATCCAATGTTTTCGGCTCTTCAATCTTGATTTTGCCGTCTTTGTCGCGCGTGAAGGACTTCATATTCTTGCATTCGGGAAAACGACTGCAGGCTAAATACTGTTTGCGGTTTGCCCATTTGATGACCATCTTCCCCTGATGGCAAACATCGCAAATTATGTCTGTTTCTTCCTGCAAGTCTTTCTTTTCCCGCTTGATATCCACCTGATTTATCAGCTTAACCAGCTTGTCGTAATATTCCGCAACCAATTTCTGCCATTCCATTTTCCCGTATTCCACGGCATCCAAACCCGTTTCCATCTCCGCAGTGAACTTAACATTGAAAATACTGTCAAATCTCTCCACGAGAAAGCGGTTGACTTGGATGCCCAAATCTGAAGGAAGGAAGCATTTCTTCTCCATAGTCACATATTTGCGATTGTGGAGAGTGGAAATGATGGTGGCATAAGTGCTGGGGCGACCTATGCCTTTGGCTTCCAGTTCTTTGATGAGAGAAGCTTCCGTATAGCGAGAAGGAGGTGTGGTAAAATGTTGGCTTGCTTTGAAAGGATCGTATTCTAATGCGTCGTTTTCACGATAATCGGGAGCAATTTTTTCACCTGCGGGAAGATTGTAATACTGCCAAGCCTTCATAAAACCTTCATCAGTCACTTCATTGCCGGAAGCGGAAAAAATCGCATCTCCCACGCTGACTTTTACTTCTGTAGTCTTCAGTTTGAGCGGACGCATCTGAGTTGCGACAAAGCGTTGCCAGATTAAAGTATACAGCTTGAGTTGATCTTTATTCAAGTAAGGAGCGACGGATTCGGGAGTCTTGAAAGGATCGGTGGGGCGAATAGCTTCGTGAGCGTCTTGTGCGTTATTTTTGTTTTTATAAATGCGGACAGTCTTATGCACAAAATCGGTTCCGAACCGATCGGCAATAAGTTTGCGCACTGCTTGATTAGCTTCTTCGGCAATGCGTAAGGAATCGGTTCTCATGTATGTAATCAAGCCCGTTCTTTCACCCGCTAAATCCACTCCTTCATACAATTCCTGCGCTATGAGCATTGTTTTGGAAGCGCTTAAATTCAAAAAACGGGATGCATCCTGCTGCATAGTGCTGGTAATGAAAGCCGAATAGGGTTCAACGACACGGGATGAATCCTTTCTTTGCAAGAGGGAAGCGGGCTTGTCTTTGACCGCATTAATGATTGCATCAGCCTGTTCTTTATTTGCCAATTCCGCTTTTTTGTCCTGCCAAGTTTCCAAAACCGCTTTGAAAGGAGGCAGCTTATCCCGATAGAAATTGGTTTCCACTTTCCAATACTCTTTGGGAACAAAATCCGTTATTTCCGCTTCGCGTTCGCAAATCAGACGCAAAGCAACAGATTGCACGCGTCCTGCGCTGAGTTCTTTGGAAATGATTTTCCAGAGTAAAGGACTGATTAAGTATCCGACAAAGCGGTCCAAAATGCGGCGAGCCTGCTGTGCATCCACTTTTTTCATATCGATGGAACCCGGATGAGACATTGCTTCGCGAATGGCATTACGCGTAATTTCGTTAAAAACAATGCGGTGAACGGGTTTGCTTTCAATATCTTTTGCCAAAACTTGCTGCAAATGCCAAGCGATTGCTTCACCTTCACGGTCATGATCACTGGCGAGAAAAACCGCATCTGCTTTGCCTGCAGCGGTTCTGAGCTCTTCTATGATTTTCTTTTTCTTCGGATCTATCAGGTATTTGGGAGCAAAATTCTGTTGAATGTTTATTCCCATTTCCTTTTTCGGCAAGTCACGAATGTGACCCATCGAGGCTTTTACATCATACTTGTTATCCAAAAACTTGCTGATTGTGCTTGCTTTGGCGGGAGATTCAACAATGATCAGACCTTTTGCCATATTAACTCCGTTTTATTGTTATTCGCGATCCATAAATTCCATTCTGCCGCAGCATTTCTTGTATTTTTTCCCACTTCCGCAAGGACAGGGATCATTGCGTCCGACTTTCGGTTCCACTGTAACGGGACGCAATTTTGGTTTATCTGCCATTGCTTCGGGTGGCATAGGATGCTGAGGAGCGTTGGTTTGAATAGTTTCCTGCGCTTTCAGGAATGCGTTTAATTCGGAATGTGTCATATTGGCGTTCTGCAAGAGGCTTTGCATCTGCTCTCTGGAAAGAATGTAGGTGGTAAATACTTTGCGGGTAACATTTTCTTGGATTCTGGCAATCAAGCCTTGGAAGAGGTCAAAGGATTCCTTTTTATATTCAATCAAGGGGTCTTTATTAGCGTAGGAGCGAAGGTATATGCCGTCTTTGAGCAGATCCATCTCGTGTAAATGATCGCGCCATTCGTTGTCCACCACTTCCAAAAGTGAGCGGCGTTCAATTTCACGCATAGTGTCACTACCCACTCTGAATTCTTTTTCTTCGTATGCACTCCTAAGTAATTCCCGTAATTCGTCTCTTAAAAGGGAACGGTTCAAGCGGTCACTTTGCAATTGTTCGGGTGAAATGCCGATATTCAAGTTATTTTTAAACCAAGTGCAAAGCCGCTCCAAATTCCATTCTTCGGGGAAAGAGTCTTCCGGAATTTGATTTGCCAAAATCGTATCCAACGCCTCGTCCATCATTTCCAGAATCTCGTTTTTCATATTGACGCCTTTCAGCACATTGCGTCTGTAGGAATAGATTACTTCCCTTTGCTGGTTCATCACTTCGTCGTATTCCAGCAGGTTTTTGCGGATTTCGAAGTTGTGCTCTTCCACTCTTTTTTGAGCTCGTTCCACAGCTTTTGTCATCCATGGATGGCGAATGGCGTCACCGGGTTTGATCCCCAGCTTCATCATCATTGGTGCCATGCGTTCCGAACCGAATAAGCGCATCAGGTCATCTTCCAAAGAAAGATAAAAACGACTGGTTCCCGGGTCACCTTGACGACCTGCTCTTCCTCTTAACTGCCGGTCAATTCTTCTGCTTTCGTGTCTTTCACTGCCGATTACATGCAAACCGTCCAGCGGTAAACCGTATGGATTTTCGGGCGTTATAGCTTTCGGAATGTTTCTGTATTCTTCGGAAAGCTTTTCCACAACTGTCGGACCCAATTTGATGTCAGTTCCTCTTCCAGCCATATTTGTAGCAATGGTAACCGCACCGGGTTGGCCTGCACCCATGATGATTTCAGCCTCTTTTTCGTGATATTTGGCGTTCAAAACATTATGAGGAATGCCTTTTCGCTTCAGCAGGCGGCTTAAAATTTCGGAAACCTCCACACTCACAGTGCCAACTAACACCGGTTTCTTCAAATTATGCCAATAAGTAATTTCATCCAGAATGGCTTGATACTTTTCATTTTTAGTCATGTAAATGACATCGTCGTGGTCAATTCTGGTCACGGGAACATTAGTCGGGATTGCCATTGCGCCAAGTTTGTAAATCTGCATAAACTCGGCTTCTTCGGTAAGTGCGGTTCCTGTCATACCTGCCAATTTTTCATACATGCGGAAATAATTCTGCAGCGTGATTGTAGCCAGAGTTTGCGTTCCCGCTTCAATAGCCACATTTTCTTTTGCTTCCAAGGCTTGATGCAAACCGTCGGAAAATCTTCTTCCCGGCATCTGGCGTCCCGTAAATTCGTCTACAATTACCACTTTATTATCCAGAACCACATATTCCACATTATTTTCAAAGAGGGTGTAGGCTTTCAGGAGCTGGTTGATGTTGTGCAGTCTTTCGCTTTTATCCATGTAAGCGTTGGTAACTTGTTCTTTTTTAATCGCTTTTTGTTCGGGACTGAGCGAAGCATCCTGATCCACTTGCGCCAATAAATCATCAAGATTATCAACTACGAAGAGATCTTTTTCCGTTCTGGAGAGGAGGTCTCTGCCTTTGTCGCAAAGATCGACACTGTTTTGTTTTTCGTCCACAACATAGAAAAGTTCGTTATCCAGTTGCGGGAGTTTTTTATCGCGCAGGTAGATGCCTTCGGTGTCATTGACCAATTTCTTTAATTCCGCATCCTGCATGAGTTTGACGAAGCCTTTGTGTTTGGGAGCGGCTCTCTGCAAAAGCAAAAGATTTCTGCCTAAACGGTCAATATCAGGTTTGGGATTATCTTCTGCCGTGTCTTCTTTGACCTCACTTAAAATCTTTTGCACCAGAGAGTTTTGCATAGCAACCAGTTGTTGAATGTGCGGTTTAAGCTCGCGGTAGAAATTTTTATCCTGAGCAATGGCACCGCTGATGATTAGAGGCGTTCGCGCTTCATCAATCAGGATGCTGTCAACTTCATCCACGATTGCATAATAGAAATCTCGCTGCACCAATTGTTCTGCACTGACAGCCATATTGTCACGCAAGTAGTCAAATCCGAATTCGCTGTTCATCCCGTAAGTCACATCACAACTGTAAGCGGCTTTTCTCTCTTCAAAATCCAATCCGGTAGTGATGCAGCCGACTGTTAAGCCGTGAAATTGGAAAACCGGACCCATCCATTCGGAGTCGCGTTGCGCCAAATAATCATTGACCGTAACCAGATGAACACCCCTGCCTACTAATGCATTCAGGAATAAAGGCAATACGGCAACCAGCGTTTTTCCTTCGCCGGTAGCCATTTCCGAAATTTTGCCTTCGTGCAGGTTTACGGCTCCGATGAGTTGAACATCAAAAGGCACCATATTCCACTCAGTTTCATGTCCGCGCACCTGATATTTATAACCTAAAAGGCGGCGGCAAGTATCTTTAACGATGGCGTAAACTTCCGGCAAAAAATCATCCAGAGTGCTTTTAGTCAATGCTTTAAGTTCTTTTTTTGTGCGTTCAATTTCATTATCCAGATGTGACCTTTCACTTTCATCGGGATTTTCACGATACTGAAGTTCCATATCGGCAATTTCGTCCCTTAAAGGTTGAAGTCTGCTTTGGATTTCTGTTTTGATTTCATTAACGCGTGCCCGCAATTGGTCGTCCGTATATTGTTCCAAAGTGTCGTAAATTTCATTAATTTCGTCCACTATTGGCAGGAAGCGGTTGATTTCTTTTTGATTCTTGTCTCCGAAGAGAGAGCGTAATATTTTTTCTAACATGATTTTTCCTCTTATCTCACAAAGAGATAACCTCTAAAAAACACCAAATTTGAACAGGCTGTCATGTCAATTGAAAACAGCTATTCATTTTTTAGCTTAAGGTAAAAAGAGTTGAATAGCACGGTATCCATCATGCTCACATTGCTCATCGGGAAAGGGTGCAACGGGAACTTTCCTGATTGCCGTAAATGCTCCAGCCTTGTTCAGTTTTAAGCAAATAACTGATATCGCCGTGTGTTTCCGGTTCGGGAAAATAGACTGTTTCGGTTGCCGACTGCAATTTCAGAGTGAAGGAAACCAATGCTTCGTCCTCATTAAGGTCAATTTTGATTTCCTGAAAATCAATCAGCTGATATTTTGCCATGCGGTCCAGCCACAATTCACGCAATCCCAAACGCGCCATTCCGTTATGCAAGTATTGAGGATGCACTTTTTGCAGGAAAGCGTCAATGTCATGCTCGGCAAAAGCGTTTCTAATGCTGTCATATAAAGAATTAATTTCATATTCGTTCGCTTCATTTTCAGTTGATTGCTTACATCCGCCGGCAAGCAGCACAAGCATTGCAATCAACGGCAAAACCCATTTCATTATGTTTAACTTCTTATTTTTCATTTGCGGCAAACCGTGTTGATGGTGATTATCCATCTTATTTTTCAAGCTGAAATCCGAGTTAATTTGACTACCGTTTCAATGTGCCAAGTTTGGGGAAACATATCAAATGGAGTAATGTTTTCCGCTTTGTAACCGTGCTTGAGCAAAAAAGAAACATCCCTCACCAAGGTCATGGGATTGCAGCTAACATATAAAATAAGCGGAATTTCCTTTTGAACAACAGCTTGCAGGACGACTTCATCAACTCCTTTACGCGGAGGGTCAAAAATGACAGTGCTGAATTTACGCTCTTTTATGAGAGAAGGGAGAAGCTCTTCTACAGTCCCTTGCCGGAAACTTACATTCTCTTTTTGATTGAGCTCACGATTGAATTCCGCATCGGCTACGGCAGCTTCTTCAGTTTCAATTCCGATTACTTGTTTGACTTTATCCGCCACATACAGACCTATGCTTCCGTTGCCGCAAAATGCGTCCAGCACAATATCCGTCGGCTGCAATTGTTCTTCCAAATATCCGTATAATAATTGAGCCAGAGGACTGTTCACCTGAAAAAAACTCTTGTAATGGACCCGGAATTTAACTCCGTCCAATTCGTCGTAAAGATAGGGTGAGCCGTAAAGGATTTTTTCTTCATGCCCCAAAATTACATTTCCGGTGCTGCGATTGATGTTCTGCACTATGCCCGTAATTTGCGGAAAGCGTTGAGTGAGCTGCCTGACCAATTGTTGCGTAAAGGGAAATTTACTTGATTTAGTAACGAGGACAACCAGCACTTGCTCTTGAGCTTGATTAATTCTGATTCCCGCGTGCCGTAAAATTCCCTTGCCGTTAGTTTCGTTATAGACAGGAAGTTTCACCTTATCGGCAAAAGTGGCAATTTCGTTAAAAATATCGTCAAAAAGTTTAGGATGCAAAAGGCAATTTGTGTGCGGAATTACACGATGACTGTAGCGTTCATACATTCCGAAATAAATTCCCGAAGCGGATACGGCGGCAGGTAAAAAACTCTTGTTCCGATAGTGAAAAGAGGAAGGGGAAGCAATAGCGTCAGTGACATTGGATTGCAGTTGCAGAGGAGCAAATTGTCCTTTCACCAAATCACTCTTCCATTGCAGCTGCAGATAATACGGCACCATCAACCAATCGCAGCCGCCACAATCATTTTCATCGTCAAAAGCCTCACATTTGACGGCAATTCTGTCCTCCGATATAGTTCTGAATTGGACTAAAGTTGCGAAAGCCACATCTTTCTTTTCCACCTGCAGTTGCACATCAACAACATCTCCCGGAAGAGTATACGGCACCAAAATCGCTTTGTTTTCCGCATAACCTATTCCGTATCCGTGCATTGCGATTTTTTCAATCTTGAGGGAAGGGATAATCTTATTCATAACTTGTTGAATATGTCAGAACATCAGGACACGGAGGCGTATCTTTTTGCGAATTTGAAATGAGCTCGGATGAGGAAAAGGTTTTTTCCGCAAGATTGCTTTTTCGGGTTCTTTGTAATTTAGTTTTTGTGTTTACAATGCTTTCAGCATAGCCAGAATCTTCAGTTTCCACACCATCCAAGCCGCTTCGTAAATTATCTTTTTGGTCATTTTTGATTTGCCGTCCGCCCTTTCCGTAAAAACGATGCTGATCTCTTTCAGTTTGAAGCCTTTAATCCACGCTTTGTAATTCATTTCAATCTGGAAGGCGTAACCTTCGGAACGGATATTGTCCAAATCTATGCTTTCCAATACCTTGCGTTTGAAACACTTAAAACCGCCAGTGGGATCTTTAATCGGCATTCCGGTAATCACACGCACATATTTGGAAGCGAAATAACTGATTAGAAGGCGCTGGATTGGCCAATGAACGATATTAATTCCCTCACAATAGCGGGAACCGATGACTAAATCGTAATTTTGTGCGGCTTCCAGCAGGCGGGGAATGTCATTCGGATTATGCGAAAAATCGGCGTCCATTTCCAAAATATAGTCGTAACCGTTTTGCAGAGCGTATTTGAAGCCGGTAACATAAGCGGAACCCAGACCAAGTTTACCGGAGCGTTTAATTAAATGCAGACGCGGTTCATTTTGCTGCACACGCTCCACTATGCCAGCCGTGCCGTCAGGTGAATTATCATCCACAATCAAAATTTCGATGGTGTCGTTCAGCTGAAGCACTGCCTTAATCAAGCGCTCAATATTTTCCTTTTCGTTGTATGTGGGAGTGATGACCAAAACTTTCATTTTATTTTACTCCTCTTTGCAACATAATCCGCTTTTGCATATCTGCCAATACAAATTGTCCTTCTATTTGTCCAAATTGTTCTTCAGCAATTGTTCATCCTTAACTTCGCCTACCGGATGAGCAGGATTTCCCAAAACCACTGTTTCCTTTTGCACATCTTTGGTCACAACAGAACCGGCTGCAACCATACCGTCAGACTGAATAGTTTTTCCGGGCAGGATTGTTGCATTAACACCAATGCGACCACCGGTCCTGATTGTCACTCCTTTGAAATGATTAAAGCGTTCAATATCGCGTCCCATATAATTATCGTTACTGGTGGCAACGCAAGGAGCGATAAAACAGTAATCTTCAATTTCCGAATACGCAGTGATATAGCAATTGGTCTCAAATTTATTGCGGTTGCCTATTTTCACATAGTTTTCAATCGTAGCGTTACGACCGATGATATTCAAATCGCCAATGACCGTATTTTCTCTGACAGTAGCAAGATCGGCTATCAAATTGCGTTCGCCGATTTTAGCTTGCGCATATATGATTACATTAGAGCCGATTTGACAAAAATCACCTATAACTGCGGGTTCCAATTGCGGCTGAGGTTTGAAAATACTGCGCGGAGAGGAAAGAGGCAACTTGCCGATTATGCTGTTGTCATCAATTCTGACCTGCCTGCCGATTACGCTTCCTGCATGAATTATCACATTATGCCCCAAAGAACAATCGTCTCCGATGCTTACATTATCTTCAATCACGGTGTTATAACCGATTTTGACATTTTGTCCGATTTTGGCGGTTTCCGCTATGTGCTGATTCATTCTGCCTCCGTTTTCAGTTCTGAAGGAAAGATTTTTCACTGCGGACTTTGTGACAAGGAAAATCTTTGACATAAAAACGAACTGATTATATTGTAGTTTTGTCGGTTGCGAATTTTGCCGATTGAAAGCAGAGTATCTGCAAAGGAGGTTTTCATTGAAAGATAAGCTTTTGCCGAAGAGGAAATTATGCAGGATTTGATTGATCGGTTTGCGGAGCAATTACGCTTGGAGAATAAGTCCGTTAATACAATCAACGGTTACAGACTTGATCTGGAGCAACTGCAGACTTTCCTTCAACCTTTTTTCCCCGACGGTGAAGTGAAAGCTGAGCAAATCACAACGCTTATGCTGCGAGACTTTTTGCGCGAACTTCACGCCAAACCGGATAAAAATCGCTCTTTAGCCCGTAAAACCGCTTCCATAAAAGCTTTCTTTCGCTTCCTCCAACAACGCAAACTGTTGACTAAAAATCCTGCCGAAAAACTGGAAACGCCAAAATATGAAAAGCCTTTACCGCATTTTTTCTCAAAGGAGGAAATGAAGCAACTCTTGAAAATTCCTGAAACGGATAATAAATACGGAGTGCGCAACCTGGCAATTCTTGAATTGATATATTCTTCCGGGTTACGCATCACCGAAGCGTGCAACATTTTGTTACGGGATTTGGATTTGAAAAATGGTTTATTGCTTGTCAGAGGCAAAGGCAGAAAAGAAAGAATCGTGCCGGTAGGGAGGCCTGCATTGAAAGCAGTGCAAAATTACTTGGCAATCCGTCCCGCCTTCAAACCCGAAGCTGAGGAACAGCACCTGTTTTTAACCCGCAACGGAAAACCCTTTGACAATCACCAAATGGAACATGCCCTGCAACCATACCTTAATCTTATCGCCCGTCAAAAAGGTTACACTCCGCATTCTATTCGCCATTCTTTTGCCACTCATTTGCTTCAAAACGGAGCAGATTTGCGCGCCATTCAACAATTGTTGGGGCATACAAACCTGTCTACGACGGAAATTTATACTCATGTAACCTTGGAAGACATCAAAGAAGCATACAAAAAAGCCCACCCTCGCGCAAAAAATTAATGTTCAATAGGTTAATGAATTATACATATATTCTGTTAAGCATTAAGTCCAACAACGAGAAAGAACTTGCCGGTCTCGGTTAAGTCTTTTCTGAGCAACAAATTCTCCTTACAAGCTCCTGCTGTAAAGCGGGAAATTTTTGATTGGGAAAAAACGACACTTGCTTCCCAATGTGTCACTCTTCCGGTGATGTAAATTTCGGGGATAAGGTCATATTCAATAATTTAATTATCCTCACTCTATGCGACTTGTCAAGCTTGACATGACACTAGCGTCTTCGTAAATATAAATACTGTCTTTTTCAAATGAAATAATACTCATGTCATTCTTATACTCTACTTAAATGCTTCAAATCCTTCTTTAATTCTCTGGGCTATCAGATCTCTTCTTGCCTGCAAGAACTCTTCATAATCCATATTCTGCCAGTTTTCCGGTAGAGCATGTATTTTGTGCATATCCTGCCATTCTATCTCGGTAAAGTGCTTTCTTATCTCAGGGATGTATTTTTCAGGAGCATCATCACTGATACCGTTATTGTGAGTCCATTCGATATAGGCATAGTTTGCCACCTGATTGATCATAGTGGTTTCCTTAATGCCTTTTCTTTCAAGATATGCCCTGGGAAAAAGATGATGCAACTCTAACGGATTTTTATATGTTGTTATCGCCGGATCAAAAAGGTCAGCCACTTTCTTGAAGGAAAACAGCACAGGTTGGTTCATCCTGATTAAAGTGGCAATATAGGCATTGAAAACAGGGCTTCGCTTAGACGATGTGATCAATTCGTAAGGGATAGTGAACTTCCAGAAATCCGGCGTAATCTTTTCCGCAATTTCCTGTTCGATAAAATTCTTGAATCCTTCCTGGTCCCTGATAGTTTTAAGTTTATTGAGATCTTTTTCCATTTCTGATTCCGGTGACACCGTATATCTTCCGGTCAGGTTAACAAAGAAAAACCATCTGCTAATCAACTTGTCCAGTTCAATTTGAGCCATTCCGCAATTATATTTAGCAATCAGGTAAGTTGCATAACTATAAATAACATTATTATTGGATGTTATCAGTTTATCGCTTCTGAAGCCTGACCCGACCAAGTTGCCAATAAATTGAGTCCAGTTGTTTAAGTTAAGAACCTTTGCTTGTGCTTCTTTGAGGATATTGAACTGATTATTCCTCAACTCATCGGAATATTCGTTAGTCTGAACGTCCTTACCTCTCAGAATCTGGTATACGCTTTTTAGCCTGCTCCGGTAGAAACCAAGAGCGATTGCTACTCTCAAGAGGTGGTCTGGTGCAGGATTTATCAGGTGATTAAAAGATGTAGGTGGCTCCCCTTGTTTGGTCGGGATAAAGGAAAGACGGCTGAATTCCTCAAGATCCGCTCTACCTTCATCCCAGTAAACGGACATCATTGTCAGGATAAAATCAGCCTGGTTGAGCTGAACTCCTTCGCTGTTAATTCTTACAAATATGTCTGATACGCTTTCTTCCTCAACATTGGCTGAAATCTCCAAAGCCGTGAAAGGATATTTCTGCACATCAAACAAGCGGTCCATGTTATGGGCTATCTGTTCTTCTTCCTCATCACTGATGTCTTCCTTTTCCCTCAGCTTTTTCAGGTAATTTTTGATTATCGTAAATACTGAGAAGCCGGTAGCCCATAATTGAGAGATATTGGCTATCCAATCAGGATCTTTCCGAATAGTGGCATCGGTAACTTCAAACTTTCCCAACCTCGGATTAAAGGCGATTTCTATATTGTATTCCTTGTAGAACTTGTTCTTCACTTTCTTGCCTTTGAATACTGCATACAGAGAAGTCAGTCTTTGCTGTCCGTCAATTATCAAGAGGTGGGGTATAGTATGTGGTTTACCGTCTATACCGATGGTTTTTATCCCATTACTGTTGTTGTTTTCCCAGAACAAAAGCATACCTACCGGAAAGCCCTTATACATGGAATCAAACAAGTCTCTAACCTTTGTGTTTGTCCACACGAAAGGCCTCTGGATATCTGGCAGGCCGATATCACCTATATCAATTGCTTCCAATAATCCTACCAAATCATAATCCACTTTTTTAAAGCAGGTTTTCATATTATCCATTATAGATCCTCTATAGTAATTCTATCTTATTTATATAGATGCCAATTTTCTGTAAGTCTTCTTGCATTAGTTGAGTCCCCAATGTTGTTGTAAATTCCAGCTCCTTTTTTTTCAGGTTGTTTGAGGGCATCTGTTATCCCTCGTTACTCACAATCTATGTAAGGCCAAGGGACCAATTGCTTTTTTTTCATATTATAAACCTAAGTCAAGTTTTTTTTAAAATAAGCTTCCTTGCTACGACGGGCACCAGACCGTAGCTCGTTGCCTTAGCTGAGCGGGAAAACATTGTGCAAAATAACTTGACCAATTTCAATCTTTCATCTTTCTTTCTTTTCGGTTGAGTCATGATCTTTGCCTTGTCTTCCAGTTTTGTTAAAAAACATCAAAACTTGAAAATTTAAAAAGGCAAAAAGGAATCCGAAAAGCTTTAATCGTAGGGTAGATTTCCAAACCTGCCAATGCGAGCAAGAATTGCAGTAGTTTTTGAAAGCTACGATATAATTTACCAAGTAAGAAAAAAAAGCATTTCGGACTATTCTTGCTCATATAGTTGTGGTGGAACAAGCGGGAGCCTCTGGGAAAAAATCCCAGAGGCTCCCGTTTGTTCCACGGCAACTAATAAAGGAAGATAAGGGGAAAGTGCAAGGATTAAAAATGATCGTTGCGATTTATGAAATAGTTTGAAAATATTAATCCTTCAGTCAAGTTTTGGGCTGCAGAGACTGAGGTTTTTACCGCTTATTTCTTCGTTTAAGCCTCTTATTGTTGAGGATAACTATCTTGCCGGCTTTACATTAAATTTAATTAACTTCCTTTTTAATCACTCAATAGGGAAAGCATTAGTCAACCAATTGAAATGTAAAGTGGAAAGAATGGCTCCCAAAAGGATAAAGAAGACGATCAGGAATTTGAAATAATCCTGCGCTTTCAGCATTGAGACCAGTTCCGGGTCTTTGGAGAGGTAGGCGGAAGCGGCGTAAAATTCTTCTCCGATTAAGGTATAGTCGCAAGTGGTAATAAAGAACGGAACTTGCGTGATGGCATCCGTTCCCGCTATTTGAATGGAACCTATGGCGTTTCCCGTTTCCGTCATCAGCAGCGCTTCCGCATTAAAGAAGCCCATAAAGAAGTTTGTAGCGGCTTTTTCTCTGATCATAGTGCCGTTGACGCCTGCCGCATAAGGGAACTGATCACTGGAAACATAAAATACATCCACCTGATTGTAACTGTCCGGTCTGCCCGCTTCATAAAAAGCGTCACGCACCATTTCCTGCGCCAAAGGCATAACATAGTAATCGCTGTTGGGAACAAGAATGCGAGTATCGTATTCCGCAGCTTTACGGGCAACGCGATTGAGAATCATCATTGAAGCGATGGTAGTGATTTCACCGATTGTGCTCCAACCCGGGACATAAAGAATGGGTCGTCCCATTTCAGTTGCGCGTCCTACGGCATTGTCTATTTCCTGCAAACCTGCAATCGGACGCAAATATAAATCTTTGCCGCGTCGTGCTCTGTGACTTGTGTAAAGAACAATTCCCGTAAAGATTACGCTGGCTATTAAAGCCAATAAAAATTGACGGTTGAACCAATTGGAAATCGGCAAAAAGGATTTGCTTTCTTCGGAAAAAACATAGGCGGCGTCATTGTCGGTCTTCATAATCAAATAAGAATAGGAACGGGACAGTTTCAGATATTCGTTGTGAATGAAAGCCAGCCATTTTTGCGGATCGGAGATAGACAGGGATTTTTTATAGATAGGGTTGGCAAGCAGAGCGTTAAGGTAAGTCTGCTTTTCGGTAATGAGCCCTTGCAAAGAATCGGCTTTGGCGGGATTGGATTTTAACTGTTTATTCAAAGAAGCGATTTCGGCTTTCAGGTCGTTCACTTCTTTCATTTGTTGGTCACGAAAGATATTGACGGAGAGCGGCATTCCGGTTTTTTCATCAATAGCGAAATTAAGAGTCGGACTAAGCAACAGGCATCCGGATTTGACATCCACTCCCGTAATCAGTTTTTGCAAAGTAGTTTCAAAATTGACTATGTCATCATAGTTACGGGCGATGCAGGAGATTTTTTTGGACGGATAATAGGCGTCTTCCAACAGATTCTTGCGGAAAATTTGGTAAAAATAGAACGATAAATCGTCTCCGTGATAATAGATATCTTTGCTCATGAAGCGTTTGGTCGTATCATCGTATTGCAGACGCTGCTCAACATAATAATCGGTAAATTGCTTCGTTCCGCGATAACGGAAAGCAATTTTAACCAGCAGATTATTCAGGTTGGGAACACCCGCGGGTAATTTGAGAGTAATAATTTTGTCGGGATAGGGTTCATTGATTTGTGCCATTAATTTATTGGTTTTTTCATCGTAAAAGCGGAAGCGCAAGCCGTCTACTTTATAATTCAGGTTTTCGGAGATTTCGTAATTAATGCGGATTTTGTTATGTTTGGCATTGGTAAAAGCGGCTTGAGTGATGTATGAGATGGGTTTTCCGAAAGAGATGGCATTGGTATCGCCTTTGTCGTCCGGTTTATCTGTTACGCTGAAAACCGGTTTTTTCGGCAAATCCTTTTCTTTTAAGAAGCGCAGAGGATTGCCTAAAGAGTAGGAAGTCATGCCGCTGTAGTCTTGAGAGGCTAAAACACATTCGTAATCGTTCAGCCGTTCCAAAGGCAAAACATTTCCCGCAGAGCCGTCCGGATTGATCACTCTGCCGTTTTTGGTATGCACGATTAAATAATTATTGTAATCAAAGAGTTTCTCGGCTATGAGTATCGCATTTTTTGTCCAAGGCGCTTGAATTCCGTTTTGCTCCTGATAGACATTCTGCCATTGATTGAAGGCCGGAAGCATGTTTTTCGGTAATAACCAGATCTGATACTGTGCAATATCGTAACTGGAAGTGGAAGAAGTCCATTCAAATTGGAAAGTTGCAGTATCCGTAAGGTAAACGGAAGAAACAACAGCTGTAGTATCCGGCGGATTATCGTAAGGAATGGCACTTTTAATGTCGGCATACGGTAAAAAAGTTCCTTTTTCATTAACCGCCAGCACAGTATAATAATATCTTTGGCCGGAAATCGGATTGGCGGCTATTTGCTCAAATTGGATAGGCGTTAAACCCGCGGCAACTGTTCCGTCTTTAGCGGTGATTTTTTGCGCATGCTTATATAGATTGCTTTGGTCTACAATTCCTAACAAAGTGAAATGGGGAAAGAGTTGGTTGAGAATTTGAGGGTCACGCGGGACTTTGTTGTAGAGAGGACTTTTCGCATGTTGCTGTTTTTCCTTTTTCAGTTTGGCGGGAGAATCGATGGTGAGCAGCATTTGGAAATCTTTATCGTAGAAATACATCCGATCGGCAACTACACCGGCCGTGGCATCAACTTCCACTTGACTGAGTAAAAACAGGGTATCGGGACTGACACCTCTGTAAATTCTGTATTCAATAATGCGCATATGCTTTGGAAGAGGCTTCCAGCTTAGCATAACACCTGCTCCGTCATCATACGGAGCATCGGTTACTTCCAAAGATTGAATTTTTCCGGTCGGTTCTGCTGCCGATAAATAACTGAGCGGAAAGAATATAGCTGCCGCAAAAATAAGGCAGCATAAACAAAATTGCTTCATATTTTCCTCAAAAAAGATCACGACTGACTAACTTTCTTTCTCAAATCAAAGCTTAAAACGGCTCCGGTGATGTGTTTCGTCTATTTTATCAAGTGCATGACATCACTTAACAAGAATTGAATTCTTCCGATAAGTAAAGAAATACGAGCCATAACGGTTAAACCGAAGGAAGCACCGAAACCTATCATCATATACCATTTTCCGATGGTAGTGAATTTCCCGTAGGCACCAGTATGCGCTTTGGAAAAATAGAAATACAGCAACACTGCAATGGTGCCGATAAAAATCAACACAAGATTTATTGATTCCAAAGGCACCATGGCTTGCCGCATTTGAACTAAAATGCTGGCATGCATGGCAAGAGGTACTCCAGCTCCTACATTTATCATGGAAAAAGCTATGGGGTAACGGGAAAGCCAACTGAGATTTCTGCTGAATCGAAATAGATAAAGAGCACCGATTAATGCCGGAATTATCAATATATATTGATGCTTCAGGAAAATGGGTTGATATAAATACGGAATGAAGATTCGCTCGTAAGAATAAACAACGCCATAACCGACCGAGATGCCGACCAATAACTGCTCTGCCATCTGATAAAACGGATTGTCTTTATAAAGAAAAGAGAAGATACAGAGAGTAAAGAAGGCTGCGACAAGGTTGCTGAAAGTTTCAAATGACATGCTCTTCTCCCTTATGCCTTTTTATTTTTCGTGCGGGATGTGAAATACCCGATGTTACCGATAACGATAAAGACCAAAATCATAATGTGCGCTATGGATTGCGCATTCATTCCAATGCGTGCGGTCTTGAATTTGTAAAGAATGTTGTGGGTTTGTTTGTTCAATGCCGTATAAAGCTGCGGTCCCAGCAACTTTTGGTCGGCGGGAGTGATTTTTGTGACATCGAAAACAATATTGCCGTCCTTTTGCTGCTTCAGTTTATCCAGATAAGGAGCCTGCTGAGGATATTTGGCAACGAAAGATTTATATTCTTCCGGAGAAAATACAGCTTGAGTTTGGGTGGTGATGTTAATCAATTTTTTGATGGAAGGGTCACGCAGAATTTCTTTGCTGAAGGGGCGTCCCTGCGGGAAATTGTCATCTCTGTATGCGGCAAAGACATCAACCAGTTTTTCATATTCGGCTGCGCCTTTCAAACCTGTCAGCATACCTATTAACTGTCCGGATTGCAAATAAGGATATTCGTCCGCTGCCATAACTGCGGTTACGCCGACGGCTACATTAGCACCGAATTTGGAACGGGCATAAGTAATCCAAGTTCCGCCGGCAACCGAACCGCTCGTTTCAATGATTAAATTCATTTCGTTATAGTTCACGATATTCTTCATAATCGGCAGATTGGCTAATTTGCGCCCCTCCGCATCGGTATCAATGGTGGTGGCAATGTTGTCTCCCATTCCCAGCGCTACAATCATCGGCATAATTTTGTAACCGAAATTGCAGTAATCCACTCCGGATTGAATATTGGGATACTCTTCTTTGACTGTGTTAAGAGCGAAATCAATAATGGGAGCGCCGGCAGGTATGAAGGTTAAGGTAAAAACCTTGATTTTGCGTTCAAAGCAATGCCGCAAAATAGCTAATTCCATGGGATACAATTCCGGCATAGTGGATGCGTCATGATAAAAGCTGATTAAAATGGCGCGATCACTGCGTCCGGAATAGGAATCTATCAATTGATAAAGATTTTCCGTGGGTGGTGTCGTTATTACATCAGAATTGTAGGGAACCAGTAAAGGGATGATAATTGCCAGAGCGACAACAATATAGATGTAGCGTCGATCCAGAGCTTGAAGTTGATCCAAAAATTTCATTGCCTACCCCCTTTTAATCCCCGCCCAAATAGGAGCGTTCAATCCCCAACAGAATTTTTAAGGAAGTGGCAACACTGCCGAGACCTATTCCCAACAAGATTCCGCGTTTGGCAGCATTATTGGGAACATCCAAAATCCATTGTGAAATGTCCGGTAAGTGACTGCTGATTTTAAGCCCCAAAGGCACTTGAGCCAACATAACGATAATGGCGGCAATCAGTAAAACTGTAGCTTCTGCCGAACGTGCTCTGAATGCTTTATACGCAGCAGATGCTATGTAAAACGCCAGCAAGGCAAACATCGTTGAGCTCATCGGCATCTGCATATTGGTGAACATCCACATAAACGGACTGCCGTTTTGCGTGCCCCATCCGAAACCCGCTATGCAAGTAGCGACCAGTCCGCCTAAGGCAAAGAAGCTGTATTGCCATTTGGGTGCTTTCCTTTGTATTTTGGTTGTGTGCACCATCACCATTGACATTAAACCCAAGATGACTCCAAATGGTGCCTGCACATAAATCCACGGCAAGTAAAACTTATTTATGAAGTCTTCGGAGAGGACTTTGTGAGGGACAAAAACCCACAAAACCCAGATCATACCTCCGATTATTACGATGGCAAGCGGTATGTTCTTTTTCACTTAACCTCCTATTCTATTTTAAGGGAAAGAGTTGAATAAACTGTGTAAGCTGAAGGGAACTGAGAATTGCTCCGATAATGATGCAGGTTAAAATCAGGAATTTGTAATAGTCTTGTGCCTTCAGAGTTCCCAAAAGCAGGGGTTCGCGGTTCAAATATGCCGAAGCCGCATAAAGCTCTTCGCCGATTAAAGTATAATCGCAGGTAGTTATAAAGAAAGGAATTTGGGTCACTGCATCGGAACCGGCAATTTGAATGGCTCCGACAGTGTTTCCCGTTTCCGTCATTAAAAGCGCTTCAGCGGCAAAATAACCTAAAAAGAAGTTTGTGGCTACTTTTTCTCTAATCATAATTCCGTTCACTCCTGCCACATACGCAAACTGAACAGAAGTCAGATAAAAGACATCATTTTTATTGTAGGTATCGGGACGACCGACTTCATAATGCGCTTCTCTGACCACTTCCTGCGCTACGGGCATAACGATGTAATCATAACAGGGGACAATCAGACGAGTATCATATTCCGCCGCTTTCTTTGCCACTTGACTGAGAATGCCCAAAGAAGCGATGATGGAAATATCGCCCAAACTACCGCTGCCCATAACATACAGAATCGGACGACCCATTTCAGTTGCACGACCGATCGCATTATCAATTTCCTGAATTCCGGCAATCGGTCTGATGTAAAGATCGTGTCCTTTACGGGCTTTCCTAACAAAATAATAAACAAACAAGCCGAAAATTAAGGATGCAATCAGAGCGGCAAGTTTCGTCTTATCAAACCAATTGGCAATCGGTGCAGTGTATATGTATTCGCCTTGCTTATCTTTTAGGAAATCGCTTTCCACGAATAAGCCCTTGCCGTCCGTCCGCACAAGATAAAAAGTGGCGCGTCTTTTGTCCTTTTCTCTGGTTTGGGCAATCAATCTCATTCTCGCATGATCGGATTGAATGGCATTTACCTTCGTCAGTATTGGATTATTCAGACTTTGCAAAGTTGCTTTGGCATCTTCCAATTGAGCTTGTGCCTGCGCTAACATTGTTGCCGCTTCAGGATTGGTTCTTTGGGAAGCAAGAGCTGCAATTTGAGCTTCCAAAGCTGAAATTTTCTCTTTGGCATCTTTCAATTTTTGGATATGAGACGCTTTTCCTTCTGCCGCATAAATGCTGGTTTTTATTACTTTCTTCGTTGTAGGATCAACCATCAGGTCAATATTGCCGTCCGTCAAAACTAAACTTTCGGAAGGATCTTTGTCGGTAAGTTTGCGTTTGTAGACTTTGTCTCCGCCGTAAGTATATAAGTAACCGTTTTCAACTATATTGACGCCTGTAACGGAACGATATAGCTGAGCTTCGTAAGGGATTGGAACCTCCATACTGCAATCGTAAGAGGACATTTTTTTGGCTTGATAAAAGATGGGGAAGGAAGGCGGTTTTTGATAAATTTTATTCTGCAAAGTAAATAGGTTATTGCCGTTACTGTAAAGATTTCCCGGATTTAGAGACAGGATTTGATCATCCCAATTCAATTCCTGACGCAGACAGTATCCGTTCTCGATGGCGGGATGGCATTTCATTTTCATGACAACCGTTAAACCGTTCTTGATGTTATAATCTTCAGGAACATTGAGCATGATAATATTATCGGGATAAAATTCGTTGATGCTCTTAAACGGTTTGCTTTCTCCCTTTTTGTAAAAATCAAAATAGATATTGCTGACTTTTTGAGTTTCATAGGCGTTCAGCATATAGTTGATTTTCATGCGATTATTTTTTCCGCTGGTAAAAGAAACTTTGGTTATTACGACGACCGGATTGCTCCAAATAATCGTCAACCGGTCCCCTTTATCATTAGGTTTATCTATTACACGGAAAACGGGTTTGGGCGGAAGGTCTGAAGAGGAAGCAAGCTTGGGAGCAACTATTTGCGAGTATGAAGCAAAACCTGCCCCGTCAGACAGCATCAGACAATATTTTGCATTTTTTATGCGCCCTTCAGTTAATCCCATAGCCATAAGTTCTTTCGTATCAACTATCGCATAATCAATATATCCTGCATAGCCACTGGCAATCGGCATTACCTGTAATCCGCCAAAAGCAGGCAAATCTCTTTTTACAGTCCATTCCGCATCGGAAACTTCCGGTAAAAGCAGCACTTGATATTGAGCAAGGTCATCTTTGAACCGAGGATCTTCCCATTCAAATTGGAGCTTCTGCTTATCCTGTAAATAGACTGCGTAAAAGGAAGGGGCAGGATCCGGGGGATTTTCTTTCGGCACGCTTGCTTGAATGGGCGCGTAAGCATGGTAAGTGCTGCGCTCGTCAACCGCAATGACGGTATAATAGTATTTTTCTCCGGGCTTCAAACCGGCGCGAATAACAGTCTGGTAAAGCTTCAAACCTGCATAGGCAGATGAATCTTGCGGGTCTGCGGAAAAACTCTTCTGCGTGTGATAATAGAATTGATTTTTGTCCATTACCGCCAAAAGATTAAAATGCGGTGCCAGCTCAGCCAGAATTTTGATGTCACGCGGAGGATTTCGATAAATAGGGCTGTTGATGCTTTGCTGTTTTTCGCGTTTCAGTTTCGCCGGGGATTTCAGATTAATGAATTCATCCTGAGAGCTGTCGTAATAATACATAGTGTCGGAAGCGACACCGGTTTTGACATTAACGGGAATGGAACTGAGGAAAAACAAACGGTGAGGATCAATTCCGCGATAGATGCGATATTCAATTATTCTGCGTTCTGCGGGTAAGGGTGTCCAACAGAGCACCAATCCCGTTCCGTCATCTGCGGGAACATCCTTAACCTGAAAGTTTTTTACCGTATACGCATCTTTTTCATCTCCGATTGCGGCCAAAGATATAGATACTAAGGCAATAAAACCGAGCAGCAATAGCGGAACTAAGCGTCGTCGGGAAAGCCTCATAAGCGGTCTCCTGTTTTTTAATCCGTAAAATTTCCATTTTGTTGACGCTGATAAAAACAGGGAATGCTTGTCAAATAAATTTTGGAAGAATTGGCAAAAGTCGGCACGGGAAAAAGGATTGGATTGTTTATTTCGGAATAAAGTTTTCGCCGTAATACCTGCAGTATGATTCTGTTTATCATTTGGCAGGCAAAAAAAGAAGCTCCTTCCCGGAGGAAAGAGCTTCTTAATTATAGTAGAGTTATCGGAATTAATACATGTCACCCATTCCGGGATTGGGCATCGGAGCAGGAGGATTCGGTTCTTTAATATCAGTCACGATGCATTCCGTAGTAAGCAACAATCCGGCAATGGAAGAAGCATTTTGAACAGCACTGCGCACAACTTTGGCAGGGTCAATGATTCCTGATTTGAACAGGTCTTCATATTGGCCGGTTAAGGCATTGAAACCTTTGTGAATATCGGTAAAGGATTTCAGCTTTTCAACCACTACTGCACCTTCTTGACCTGCATTTGCCGCAATCTGGTAAGTGGGTTTTTCCAGAGCTTTTGCCAAGATTTCAAAAGCCACTTTTTCCTCAAAAGTAAGGTTCTTAGTTGCTTTCAATTCTTTTGCCGCTTGAATTAATGTAACTCCGCCGCCGGGAACGATGCCTTCTTCCACTGCGGCACGAGTGGCATGTAAAGCATCATCTACGCGCGCTTTCTTTTCTTTCATTTCAGTTTCTGTGGCAGCACCGATCCGAATGACAGCTACGCCGCTGCTCAATTTAGCTAAGCGTTCCTGCAGTTTTTCTTTGTCGTAGTCGGAAGTAGTTTCTTCAATCTGGGCTTTGATTTGTTTGATGCGAGCCTGAATTTTTTCATCATCGCCGGCACCTTCTCTGATCGTAGTATTTTCTTTTTCCACCAATACTTTTTTGGCGCGTCCCAAATCACTCATAGTGCAGCTGTCCAATTTGCGTCCCATCTCTTCGGAAATTAAAGTGGCATTGGTCAGGATAGCAATGTCTTCCAACATTTCTTTTCTGCGGTCTCCGAAACCGGGAGCTTTAACGGCACAGACATTTAATACACCGCGCAGTTTGTTCACCACCAAGGTAGCAAGTGCTTCTCCTTCAATATCTTCAGAGATAATAAGTAAAGGCTTTCCGGTTTGAGCAATTTCTTGCAGAATAGGCAATAAATCTTTCATTACGCTGATTTTTTTATCATATAAAAGGATAAAAGGATCTTCCAGTTCGGCAATCATCTTTTCACCGTTAGTAACGAAGTAAGGTGAAATATAACCTCGGTCAAATTGCATTCCTTCCACTTTTTCCAAGCCTGTGTCAATGGACTTTGCTTCTTCGATGTTAATTATGCCTTCTTTGCCCACGGATTCCATTGCTTCGGCAATCAATTTACCGATTTCGGGATCGTTATTGGCGGAAATTGTGGCAATCTGAGCAATTTCTTCGCTGCTCTTAATTTCTTTGCTGTATTCGTGAATTTTATCCACTACAATCTTTGTAGCTTTTTCCAACCCGCGTCTCAGAAACATCGGATTGACACCTGCGGTTACATGCTTCATTCCTTCTTCAATAATTGCTTGTGCCAAAATCGTAGCGGTGGTAGTTCCGTCTCCGGCAATGTCATGTGTCTTTTCCGCTACTTCTTTACATAGCTGAGCACCCATATTTTCATAAGGATCCTCCAGCTCAATCTCCTTGGCTATGGTTACTCCGTCATTGGTAATGATGGGAGAACCAAATTTCTTATCCAGAACGACATTTCTGCCGCGTGCTCCAATTGTTACTTTCACCGCATCTGCTAATTTATCCACACCCACTTTGAGTGCAGACCGTGCGTCGTGTGAAAATTGAAGTTGTTTGGCCATAGTAGTTAACCTCCCTATGTTCTTTAATTTATTATGCTTTGTTATTCTTAGCAGTCCCAATGGACGAGTGCTAATATTTATAACCCCGTTTACTTGTCAAGCAGAAATTCTGCTGTTAATATATTTTTCTCCCGGGAAACATTATTCTTAGGAAGAGAAATGAATTATCTATCAGCCTTTCTTCCTCTTTGTTTCAAAAGTTTATTATCCGAAAAAATTCCTCAGATAAGGACAGTGAACAGGTAACAGGTTCATCCTTTTCTGTTAGAAATGAAATAATGAAATGAGGTTTTTCTTGACATGAAATAAAATAAATAAAATTAGGATGTATTAGTAAAAAAATGGTATAAGTGATGAATTAAATAGAGCGCGAGGAAATCGCTGCCATGTTAAGTTTCTTTGAAAGAACAAAATAATTCTTAAAAATAGGGGTGATAATATGAACGGCAAGATTACAACCTTTTTTCTAACCTTGTTATTTTTGTTTTGTCTGACTGCAGGCTGGAGCGTAGTCAGCGATTACGCTTTCACAAGCACGACGGGTAATGCCTATGTTGAAATCACGGGGGGAACCATTCACGGCACTTCCGCCAACGACAATGAAGTGTTCAATGACATTCCGTTGGGCTTTGATTTTAATTACAACGGAACTGTCTACAGCTCAATCAGCATAGCGACCAACGGATTTATCGCCATGGGTTCGAGTGTGGCAACTGCAACTTTGCCCATCAGCACAGGCACAACCAATAATGTGATAGTTCCTTTTGCGAGGGATATTAAGTCACAGGATACGGGCACATTAATGTCTGCCGTTTCGGGACAAGCGCCTAACCGGGTGTTCACTGTTCAGTGGCACAACTATCGCAGGACGCCATCAACCGCCACTACCGACACGATCAATTTTCAAATTAAATTGCATGAGACGACGAATGTGATTACCTTTCATTACGGCCATATGAATATAGTCACAGTATCGACTGCGTCGACGGTTCAATGCGGATTGAGAGGCGCTTCCAATACGGAATTCAACAATCGGATGACCACTACTGATTGGACAGCCACAGTTCCGGGAACTGCGAATAATTCCACTTGCACTATCAATGCAACGGTTTATCCGCCTATGGGCTTAGTTTTTACCTGGAATCCTTCTCAAACGGGAAATCCTCCTCTGCCTGCACAAATAGTATCTCCGGCAAACGGAGCAACCAATGTTCCCGTTACCGTAATTTTGCATTGGCTATCCGGAGGAGGTTCTCCTACGGGGTATAAAGTCTATTTTGGAACAAATACTCCTCCTTCCAATATTGTTAATGGCACAGTTACTACAGCCACCTCTTATGATCCGGAAGGCGAATTAGCTTATAATACTGTTTATTACTGGCAAATTGTTCCGACAAACGATTTTGGCGATGCACCGGATTGTCCTGTTTGGTCATTTACTACTTTACCCGATCCTACTGTCAGTTCATTTCCATATTCTCAAAATTGGGATTCGGTTACAGCACCTGCAGTTCCGCCTTCTTGGACTGTCGTCAATGCCAATAATGACAATTATACATGGACTACGACAACTACGGATGTAAATTCCGCTCCCAATGCTTTGCGTTGCAGCTACAATTCAGCAAATGCCACTGTCGCTATGGATGATTGGATTATTTCTCCTCCGATGCAGTTTTCTGCCGGTAATTATTACAGGATTAATTTTTATTACAAAGCACACAATGCAAATTATCCGGAAAAGGTGGAGCTGAAATACGGTTCTGCAAATAACATCTCGGCTCTGACCAATCAGATTTTCGTGAACGACAATATTATAAATACTTCTTACACACAGGGGGAAGCTTTTATTCCCGTAACACAATCCGGTATTTATTACTTCGGTTTTCACGGTTTCAGCAATCCTAATATGTTTTATTTATATTTGGATGACATAACAGTTACTGAAGTAACACCCGTTTTCAATCCTCCTCGAAATTTAACTGCAACTTTTACGGGGACTCAGGTGCAGTTAAGCTGGCAAGCTCCTCTTGATGTTGTTCCTGCAAGTTATAATATTTTTAGGGATAATGTGCAGATTAATTCTTCTCCCGTAACGCAATTGACATATAATGACGTCAATCCTCCTTTCGGGATGCATACTTATTATGTAACCGCTCTCTACACCAATCCTAACGGTGAATCCGTTCCTTCAAACAGCGTAAGTGGTGAATTACTGGTTCCCGTTTCTAATTTGCAATGTTCAGTGTCGCAGCATGATGTTTCCCTGTTGTGGACACCGCCTGTAGGACCAATTTATCAGGATTGGATTCATTACGATAACGGTCTCAACCATAATGCAATAGGAAATGGTCAGGCTTTTAATTTTGATATTGCAATTCGTTGGACGCAGACTGAATTAGCCGGCATATTGGATAGATACATTACAAAAGTTCGTTTCTTCCCTCATGTCGCCAATTGCGTTTATACGGTTAAAGTTTGGACGGGCGGAACTTCTGCCACCAATCCGGGGACTTTAGTAGAGACAGTTCCAGTTCCAAGTCCCGTAATTGACTCTTGGAATGAAGTAATTTTATCTACTCCTATTCATGTCCCTTCTTCAGGTGAACTTTGGGTGGGAGTTAATTGCAATACTCAAACAGGTTTTCCTGCAGGTTGTGATAACGGTCCCGGCGTTCCCGGTAAAGGAAATCTCATTTATACAGACGGCTGGGCTACTTTAACGGACTTAAATCCCGAGCTTGATTTTAATTGGAACCTGCAAGCTCTTGCCACTAACTATATAGGAAGGGACGTAATCCTTACTCAAAATACGACAACCGTAACCGCTGAAAAACCGCATCCGTTACCGACAAAAGCCATTTTGAAGAGTGTCAGAGTGGACAGTGATAATCGTCCCATAAATGATAATGAAGAGCAGCGTGCCTTTACCGGATACAGAGTTTGGCGGGACGGAGAAGTTATTGCCACGATTAATGATGTGGCTGTTTACAACTATACGGACACCAATCTGCCGAACGGCTCATATGTCTATGAAGTTACCGCTGTCTACACCACAGGAGAATCTGCCCCTTGTCCGTTCGTGATTGCCACTGTTTATGTGCCGATTATTCCAACTATTTTTGAAGACAGCTTTGAAGCTTACAACGATTTTGCTACAAGTTTCGGCAACTGGATTCTTACTGATGTAGACCAAAATCCCACGATGCAATACGACGAATTTGATTTTCCGGGAGAGGGAAGTCCGATGGCTTTTGCCATTTTCAATCCGAATACGACCGTTCCTCCGGTGACAGACGCAATGGCACACACCGGTGTAAAAATGGCAGCATGTCCTGCAGCGGTTCCCGGACCGAATAATGACTGGTTGATTTCTCCGCGTATGCGTTTAGGCACTGAAAATTCGGTCTCCTTCTGGGCAATTTCAACTGCGCCGAACGGAGTTTTGGAGCGCATTAGGGTCGGCATTTCAAACGCGGATAATCCTTTGCCCAATACCTTTGCTTTTCTTACGGGCACAAATTATGTAGAACCTCCGGATACGAATTGGACTTTTTACTCCTATCAGATTCCGACAGCTTACAATGCTAATAATGTCAGAATTGGCATTAAGTGTGAATCTGTCGGCGGTTACGCCTTGATGATAGACGATTTCAAAGTGGAGGGTAACAACGGAATGGGTTCCGAACAAAATGTCCAGCCTATTACGGAAACAGCTTTATTGGGAAATTATCCCAATCCGTTCAGAGCTTCTACAAGCATTGCCTATAACCTTAAAGATGACGGCAATGTCACTATTGAGATTTACAATGTGAAGGGGCAGCTGGTAAAGACGCTTTTCCAAGGTAAGGCAAAAGCCGGAAGCTATAAGCTCACTTGGAACGGTGACGACCAAAACGGCAAATCTGTTTCTCCCGGTATTTATTTCTACAAATTGAAATCAGGAAGTTATACTTCCACCAATAAGATGATTCTGATGAAATAATCGGGATATGAAATGAAAAATATAGGCGTTGCTTAAAAAGCAGCGCCTTTTTTATAATCAGATTGAACTAAACAGGTGCAAAGTTAATCCCTTTTGAGTTTGGAGAGCAGACTTTCCATTTCCGCTTCATTCTTATAGTAGATGATGATTTGACCTTTATTGTCTTTAGCTTTGATTTTTGTTTTGCAGCCCAAGGAGCGGGAAAGTTCTTTTTCCAAATCGACAAGAAATTGATTACGCTCCTGACTGACGGAACAGGTCTGTTTTCCCTCATTTAATTTGCGCGCTTCTTCTTCCGCTTGACGAACTGAAAGATTGCGTTCTGCTATTTTTTTTGCCAGACCGCTCTGATATTGTTCTGGAGCGGATAAAATTGCTCTGGCATGACCGGCGGAAATTGTGCCCGCAATCAGCAAATTTTGAATGGAAGCATCAAGCTTGAGCAGGCGAAGCGTATTGGAAACGGTAGTCCGATCTTTACCCATAATTTCTGCAATCTGTTCCTGAGTCATCTGAAATTCGTCTATCAGTTGCCTATAGGCAAGAGCTTCTTCAATCGGATTAAGATTTTCACGCTGGACATTTTCAATTAAGGCAAGCTGCAATTGTTCGCGAGGAGAGACGCTTCTGACGATTACCGGAACTTCTGTTAAACCTGCTAATTTGGCAGCTTCCAATCTGCGTTCACCGGCTACCAATTCATAATCACTTTCTTCAGTTTTCGTAACAATTATAGGCTGAATAATGCCTTTGGAGCGAATGGATTCCGCCAATTCCAAAAGTTTATCCCGATCGAAACTCTTGCGCGGTTGATAACGATTGGGGATAATTTTTTCCACCGGTACCGTTGTAATACCTGCGTCGGGATGTTCCTGCTCGTCAAGATCGCGAATGAGTGCATCCAATCCTCTGCCAAGTTTTTCTTCCATTTTAATTTCCTTCTTGAGAGCGTTCAATAACTTCTCTTGCCAAAGCCAGATAGTTAAACGCTCCAGTAGATTTTATGTCGTAGAGGAAAATCGGTTTGCCGAAACCCGGAGCTTCGGTTAATTTTATATTACGGTTGATAATAGTGTGAAAAACTTTATCTTTGAAATAGCGCAAAACCTCTTTTGCCACCTGCACGGAAAGGTTCAAGCGTTTGTCAAACATCGTCAGCAGAACGCCCAAAATATTCAATTGCGGATTCAGGCTTTTCTGGATAAGGCGAATAGTGGTCAAAAGTTGGCTTACACCCTCCAAAGCATAGTATTCGCATTGGATGGGAATTATAACGTCGGAGCAGGCTGTGAGCGCATTTACTGTCAGCAATCCCAAAGAAGGAGGGCAGTCAATAAGGATGTATTCATACTTTTCCAGCACGGGTTTAACCGCTTCCTTGAGTTTGTATTCGCGTGCGTATTCCTGCACCAATTCAATTTCCGCACCGGTCAGATTTATGTTTCCGGGAGCACAATCCAAGTTTTCCACTACTGTGGGAAGGATTGTTTCCTCAATTCCGGCTCGTTGAATTAGAGCATCGTAAATTTGCAGTTTCAGCTGCTCTTTATCAATTCCCACACCGCTGGTGGCGTTTCCTTGCGGATCAAAATCAATCAAAAGCGTCTTCTGTTCCAAAAGCGCCAAAGCAGCTGCCAGATTGACTGCGGAAGTCGTTTTACCGACGCCACCTTTTTGATTAACTATGGTAATCACTTTCCCCATATTGATGTTATTTCCTTTCAGCCAAATACATCTGCAAACTTGCTTTGGACGCGGTAACGATCAACCTTTTTCCCAAGTCCTCTCTGCTCACGTCATAAATTTTAAGTTTTGGTAATATTGCCACATCTTCCAGTTGCTTCGCTTTGTAAAAAACTACCTCTCCGGAAGGAGCAAGCAATTTTGACAAAGGTCGGATAAAAGCAGGTTCCAAACGCACAGACCGACAAAATATGTAATCGAATTTCCCGCTTTTTTGTCCGGTTGCAAAATCCTCTAATCTGCAGCAAACGGCTTTGCAATTCTGCAAGTTCATTTCCTGAACGATTTCCTGCAGGCAGCGGATTTTTTTCCCTATAGAATCAAGCAATGTCATATCCAATTGCGGGAAAATCAATTTTATCGGAATACCGGGAAGACCTCCTCCGGAACCAAAATCCAAAGCTTTTCCGTCTTTTATTTCCAAGCAATTAACCGCCAGCAGGCTGTCAAGAAAATGGTGCAAGTAATAGTCTTGCAAACTCATCCGTCTGGAAACCAAATTTACTTTTTGATTGGCGGCAAACAGCAAATTCGCATAAAGGTCAAACTGTTCAATTAAAGCACCTGCTCTTGCCGGAAAATGCTGTTTCAGAAACAGGTTTAAACTTTCTCTGCCGTTTACTTCATTCGCCATAACTGTCTTATTGAGAACGCTGTGAAGCCGATGATTTTTCCGTTGGCGGTAGTTGACGCACCATCGCTTTAATCAAGAAAGAGCTATCATTGTTTAATTTACGCAGTTCGGCAAGAGCTTCCGGAGTGTTCATTGATTTTAGACTGCGGGCTGCCAAATAGCGATATTTTTCCGTAGGATGATTGAGCCACGGTTTCACCAGTAGCAATGCTTTTTCCGTTTTCACACATCCCAAAGCGGAAAGGCAGGCAGGAATATACTTGTTTTGATTAAGAAAAACCGCTATGGAATCCACCACTAAGCTGTCTCCCTGTTCCGCTATCAGTGCTATCGCATTTTTCACCTTCAGGGAATCGGTATCGTGCAAAGCCGAATAAAGCGAGGCACGCATCAAAGCCGAACCTTTTGTTAATTCTTCCAAGGCGCGATATTCCAGACCTGACTGCGTGCCCAATTTTTGGTTCACGGCATAAGGAACCGCTTCTTTTTCCCTTTTAAGTAAATGCTGTCGCGCTAATTTAACCCTTTGCACGGCGGAACCAACTTCCCATTCGGACGCAATATCAAACAAAACCGCTATAGAAGCCAAACTATCCACATCGGCAACGGACTTTTCCGCCAGCTCTTCAACTTTGGTTTGAGCGGGAACATTTATCTTGATGTCTCTGCCGATACCGTAAGTCCCGTTGTGCCAGGTTTTATCGTTTGCCTGTAAACTGTCCGCATAAGAATCTTTTCCTCCCGCATCCAAAAACAATCCTATCCCTCCTGTTTCCCTTGACCAATTTGCATAACCGTAATTATCGGAACTTTTATATTCGTATTTATCATCGCCCGCACCGTCAACAAAAATGCCTACGGAATTGGTTAAAGCTAAGCCGTTGCCGCCTTCCACGGAATATTCGTCATTCCCTTCTTGATCAATAAAGACGCCGACTGACCAGTCATGCCCGTTTCCTTGACCGGGACCGTGTTTGGAGTAATAATGATCTTCACCGGAACGATCAATTAACGCACCGTTGGCAAGATGGATTCCGCTCCCCTGAGGATAGTAGACCGCATCGTAATAATCGTTTCCGCCTTCGTCAAAAAGTGCACCAATCGCATACCAATACGCTACTCCTTGCGCATAAACTCCGCCGCTGTAACGGTCATTCCCTTCACCGTCATATAAAATTCCAATCCCTCCCGCAAAATCCGAACGGAAACCAAAACCGAATCCCTGAGCCATACTTCTGTAATCAAAAGGCGCCAAAGGTGCGTGCAAATATTTTCCTCCGCAATAATAAACATCGTTTCCTTTCCCGTCCAAAAGAAGACCGATGCCTTTACAGCCGCCCAAACCTTGCGCAAATTCAGTTGCAGTGTAAGTGTCATTCCCTTCATTATCCTGCAAAACGGAAATACCGAACATAGCTGCCGCTTGGGAAAAAAGTCCGGTGGAATAGTAATCGTCACCGGCACAGTCAATTACGCTGTTGAAACCAAGCAGAGCAGACATCGCAAAATCGCTGTATTTGTAAATATCGTCTCCCACACAATCAATCACTGTTCCGAAACCGCTTGATACAGACATCCCTTTTGCAACTTCAGAATTGCGGTAGACATCGTTTCCGTTGAAATCAATCAATAAATAGAAAGGATGCTGTTTGGAAGTAAATAAATCGCAATCGTAAGTATCGTTTCCGCCGGGATCAAGAATCAGGCAAACGGGATTTTTCCTCAATTTATCGGTGTTTGCATAATGGTCATCACCTTTTGTGCCGATGATCATTGTGCCCCATTTGCTTTGATGATAGATAGGTTTTTTATTGCCTAAATTCACTTTCTCCAAACTGCGCTGAAGTTGCCAAACATACTGCTGCCACTCCAAATTTGCTTCCGCCAAAACATCAAAGCGGATTAAACTTAAAAGTTCCGCTGCTCTGGTCGTGCTCAAACCCGCATATTTATCCAAACCTTCCTTTCGCAAAAATCGGTTGTAAGCCGTAGAATCCTCACTTTCCTCCCATGCTTGATACATCCAGCAGGATAAACTGTCCAGTTGCGCGGAAGATAATGCCCCGAAGGCGGTTTTAACTTTGGGGGCTAAAGCCTCCAAACAGTCTTCCCAATAGGCAAAACAAGCTTGCGGTCGTCTAATTTTTACCGATTCCAATTTGCCTGATAAAACTTTTCCCAAACTGTCCGCAGCGGGAATTGACAAATCAAGATAACTTGTTAAACTCCGCATAAAAACAGGATCAAAATCAGTTTCCCGAGCCTTGGAATCAAGACTGTATGCTAAACGGTCGGAACATATTTGTTCTGCTTCACCCAACCAATCAATAAATTTCCAAGGATTATTCAGAGCTTCCACTTGGCAATTAAGTTTGAATTTGGTTGTGGGATCCCAATCCTTAAAAAAGCATACATCGGTAGAATCAAAATCAGCAGTGCGCAACATATCTATTAAATTCTGCTTTTCTTCAAGCGCCAAAACGGAATTTTCCTTTGCCGAAAGTCCGACAATAAACAATCCGGCCAGACAAATTATCAATAATATCTGCTTTTTCAACCTTTTCTCCATTTAGTAGAATTAATTTATTTTTATGTTATTTCTTCGTATTTTCCCCGTTTCTTGCTTTATTAGTTACGGTAGTGATGCCGCGGTGTCTCTGGGATTTTTTCCCAGAGGCTCCTTGTTGTTCCACCATATATATCTAAGCAAGAATTATGATTTCGTTTTGTTTATAAGTTATAACAATGCAAAACTGAAATCATAACGCTTTTTTATTTTTTGCTATGCAATTCAAGCCGCTTGCTTAAGTCAATATCTTTCTTTGATTTTGCTGTTTGGCAGGCTGAAAACCCTGTCCCATAGCTTTGAAAGCTGTTGTTAGGGCGGGTTTGTTACCCGCCCATTAAGTTCCGCAGGTTACAAACCTGCGGTGACAACAGGATACAATCCTATGCTACTTGTAACATAGCTTTCCAAGCTGTTGTTAGGGCGGGTTTGTTACCCGCCCATTAAGTTCCGCAGGTTACAAACCTGCGGTGACAACAGGATACAATCCTATGCTACGAATGTTGTAACATAGCTTTCCAAGCTGTTGTTAGGGCGGGTTTGTTACCCGCCCATTAAGTTCCGCAGGTTACAAACCTGCGGTGACAACAGGATACTATCCTATGCTACAGCTTCGCGGACAAAACGATACAATCCAATTTTACAATATCTCTAATAAATGACAGAAAAGATAAATATCATATTGAATAATATGAAATTAAACAAAATTAAAGTTAGTAAGTTATACAAAAATCATACCAATCATTGGATTATTTGATGAAAATGCCGTTTTTTTATTGACAAAATAATGCTGATCAGTTAAAAGAGAATTATGAGTGAACATAGAATTAGAGCTGATAAGCTCGTTAAAATATATGGCAAACGGCGGGTTGTCAATGAACTGAGTTTAGACATTACGCAAGGTGAAGTAGTAGGTATTCTCGGTCCTAACGGTGCCGGTAAAACTACTACTTTTTACATGATTTTGGGTTTGGCGCATCCTAATAAAGGTAAAGTATATTTTGACGAGCAGGACATTTCCAAAAAACCAATGTTCAAACGGGCGCGTTTAGGGATTGGTTATTTGGCTCAAGCGCCTTCAATTTTTCACAAATTAACCGTTGAACAGAATATATTGGCTATTTTGGAAACTCTGCCTTTGACCAGAAAAGAAAGAGCAGCCAAACTGGAAGAATATTTAGCCGAATTGAATTTAACGCAATTGGCTAAACAGAAAGCCTATACTCTTTCCGGCGGAGAAAGAAGAAAATTGGAAATTACTCGCGCGCTGGTTACAAACCCGACTTTTATGTTTATGGATGAGCCTTTTGCCGGTGTCGACCCCATTGCCGTTGCCGATATTCAAGATATCATTAAAAAGCTGCAGGGCAGAGGCATCGGCATAATGATAACAGACCATAATGTTATCGATACATTAAAAATTGTAACGAGAGCTTACATCATTTATGAAGGCAAAATAATTGTTGAAGGCAACAGTCTGGAACTGATCAATGATGAAAAAGCCAGAGAAGTTTATTTGGGAGAGCGGTTTCAAATGAATCCGGTATTTGAGTAATTCTATGGCAAAAATGAATCATTCCCTGACCTTGGGGCAAAAACAGGAACTGGCACTGAAGCCTAAAATGCTGCAGTCATTAAGAATGCTATCCTTGCCCGCAATGGAACTGGAAGTATACATCAGGCAGGAACTGATCAACAATCCTTTGTTGGAATTGAGAACGGAAAAAGATGAAGAAGATTTGGAAGAATTCACTCCCGAACCGACTGAACGCGAAAGCAACACCCCTTTGGAAAGTCCGGTAAGTGATGAAGAACAAGGTAAAACTTTATCCGAAGTTAAAGAATTGACAGATATTTTGGACCAATGGAATGAATTTCATCAGGAAAAAGAAAGCGGTAAAGAAGAAGCAGATAATGAACGCTCCGAAGCTTTAATGAGTTATGAAGAAGACGGGCGCTTTACTTTTTTGGAACAGCTTTATCCTTATGACCTGACTGACGCTGAATTCGAATTTGCGTCGGAGCTGGTGGAGAATTGTAATCCTTACGGTTTTTTGCCCAAAGATTTTGATCTTTACGAAGCTGCAAAAGACTACGAATTAAGTCGAGCGGATGCAAATCGGGTGCATAAACTAATCCTTTCTCTTTCTCCGCAAGGAATTACTGCGCGCAATTTGACCGAATGTTTGGAAGCGCAATTGACGCCGGAACAAAAGCAAAATCGGATCATTATGGGCTTAATCAGTGACCAGTTTCAAAATCTGATTCATCGTCGTTATCAAAAAATCGCTTCCCATTTCGGAGTATCGGAAGAAGTGATTTTAGCTGCGCGCGAACAAATCTCACATTTGGATCCCAAACCCGGTCTGCGCATCCTTAATTCTTCCAATAATTATATCTTTCCCGATGTGACCATCAAAAAAGTGGATGAGGAATTTGTGGTCATCATCAATGATATGGTTACTCCCAATATTGTTATCAGTCCCCGATACCGTAAAATGATCAATCACGGTATTCAAGACAAGGAAACCGTGCAGTATGTGCGCGATAAAATCAACTCCGCCAAGTTTTTGATCAAATCCATTTTTATGAGGATGCGCACTTTGGAACGCGTGACCCAATCCATTATAGAACATCAAAGAGACTTTTTCTACAACGGTTCGGGAGTAATGGTGCCGTTGACTTATTCAGTAATTGCACAGGATTTGGGAGTAAGCGAATCTACCATTTCCCGAGTAGTAAAAAGAAAATATGCGGAAACTCCTTACGGCATCTATGCTTTGAAGGATTTTTTCACTTCCACCGCTGGAAGAGACGATAATTACGAATCGGTTTCCCGCCAAAGAGTAAAAGCGAAAATCTTACATTTGATTGAGAACGAAGATAAGGACAATCCCTTGAGCGATCAGGAATTGGTGGAAAAATTAAGAGCGGAAGGACTGACAATTTCACGGCGAATAATTGCTAAATATCGCGATGAAATGAATATACTGAACAGCCGTTTACGCAAAGCGGCGAGAAAGTAATTTGCAAGTGAGAAAATTTAAAGAATTGGAGCAAAAATGGAACATCATCAGGTGATCATCATCGGAGGCGGACCCGGAGGTTATGAAGCGGCAATTCGTCTCAATCAATATAAAATTGAATGCGCATTAATCGAAAAAGAGCGTTTGGGCGGCACTTGTCTAAATTGGGGATGCATTCCCACAAAAGCTTTAGTCAAATCAGCAGAACTTTGGCGAGAAATAGAAGAAGCGGAAAGTTTCGGTCTGGCGGCAAAAAGAGAGCAACTTGATTATACTAAAGTCTTTAACCGCAAGAATGAAATAGTGGACAAGCTGGTTTCCGGCATTGAATATATTTTCAATAAACGCAAAATTCCCGTCTTAAGGACAACAGCTCTTGCCGTAACCAAACAGGAAGACAAATTTATCGTCAATTTAGAAAACGGAGAGGAGATCAGTTCTGATTTTATAATCATAGCTACCGGTTCAGTTCCCAAGGAATTGCCTTCTGTTAAAATAGACGAACGCGATATTTTATCTTCCACGGGTATTCTACAACTTACGCAATTGCCTTCCTCTTTGGCAATTATAGGCGGAGGAGTCATCGGTTGTGAATTTGCTTCAGTTTTTTCAGCCTTCGGAGTGGAGGTTACAATCATAGAATTTTTGCCGATTCTTGTTTCATTAGAAGATGAGGAAATCGCTAAGCGTCTGCAATTTTATCTGAAGAAGCAAGGCATAAAAATCAAGACGGGAACAGGTGTAACAGGATATACTAAATCAGAAAAAGGCATTTCCTTGCAATTAAGCGACGGTTCTGATTTTATTGCGGAAAAGGTATTGCTCTGTGTAGGCAGGACCCCTTTCTGTCCGATGGAATTTCCTTCGGCAAAACCTCAAACGGAAAGAGGAGCTTTAGTCATAGATGAGACAATGCAGACTTCCGTTGATAAATTATACGCAATCGGGGATGTAACAGGCAAACTTCCCTTGGCACACACAGCAGGTAAACAAGGATTAACAGCTGCCGCTCACATTCGTTCCCGTTTGCAAAACACAGCTTTTGCAGAGCAGAAATTGGTTTACGAAAATATTCCGAGGTGCACTTTTACCAATCCGGAAGTCGGTTCTTGCGGATTAACGGAAAGCCAAGCCAAAGAAATTCACGGGGAAATAAAAGTTGGCAAATTTATGTTCAATGCCAACGGAAAAGCATTAGCGGGAGGTCACTCGGACGGATTTGTTAAGATTATTGCCCGTGCGGATAATTTACAATTAATCGGAATGCATATTTTGGGTCCTAACGCCGCGGAATTAATTGCCGAAGGCAGCATTCTGATTAATCTGCACACTCGGGCAGAAGAAGCGGCATCAATTGTATTTGCCCATCCGACTTTGTCGGAAGCGATCTTGGAAGCGGCAGAAGATTTGGAAGGTCTTTCTCTGCACAAAATGTAATCCATAAGGAGGTAAATCATGCAGATTACAATTACAGCCAGACACTTTGAACTTACCAGAGCCATTCGTGACCATGTGGAAAACTCTTGTTTGAAACTGAACAAATACTTTGACCAAATCGTCAAAGTTCATGTCATCTTGGCTTGGGAAAACAATCGCAACATCTGTGAGATGACCCTTCGTGCCTCAAAATTTACTTTGCAAAGCGAAGATGAAGAAAATGATATGTATTTAGCAATCGATAACGCTGTTGAGAAAATGGAAGCTCAAATCAAGAAATTGAAAGACAGAGTGACCGATCATGCTAAGCGTCCCGTCAAAGAATACGAGAATTTTTCCCGTGCCACTTATTTCCAGCTCGGCAATAAAGACGAACCTCGGCAGTTAATAAAAACCAAACGCATTGTCCCGGAAACCTTATCAGTGAAAGAAGCTTTGGATCGTCTCAATAAAAGTAACGATGATTATTACATCTTTAAGAATGTTGAGACTGACGGGATTAATGTCTTGGTCAAACAAGACGAGCAACATTATAAACTCTTTGAACCGTAAAAACAAAGGATGGGGGAGAGCAATCTCCCCTTTTCGTAAATAAATCGGGTTGAAGCTATGAAAGAAATGACAGTCAGAGAATTTTTTGATGCCAAGAAAAAGGATCTTGCCTTAAGTTTAGTAACTGAACCGGAAACTCTGGATAACAAAATTACAACTCCGCATCTGAATCGTCCGGGACTTGCTTTAGCAGGTTATCAGGAAAATTTTGATGCGGAGCGAATTCAGATTTTCGGAGAAACAGAAGTCCGCTATTTGCAAACAATTGACGAAGACACTTTATACATACGGATTAAGGAAATCCTTACTCAAAACATTCCTTGCATCATTGTCGCCAAAGGATTAACTTTACCGCCGGTTGTTGAATATTTAGCCAACGATATGCATGTGGCAGTGCTTTCCAGCAGGTTATCCACCATTCTTCTGATTCAATATTTAACCCGTTATCTGCAGGACTTTTTTGCTCTGGAAAAAACGATTCATGCCACGCTGGTAGATGTTTTCGGTTTGGGGGTTCTCTTAACGGGAAAAAGCGGTATCGGGAAGAGCGAATGTGCTTTGGACCTTATTCACAGAGGGCACAGCCTCATCGGAGACGACTTAATCAACATCCGCTATTTGGACGAGCATTTAATCGGAAAGCCGGGAAGGGAGTTTGGCTACTTTATGGAGATTCGCGGAGTGGGATTGATAAATGTGGAAAAAATGTTCGGTATTGAACGAGTGCGACATCAAAAAACCATTGACTTGCAGATAGAACTTATGCCCTGGCAGGAAAATATGGACTATGAACGCATCGGCTTATCGGATAATTATGTTGAACATTTGGGAGTACGCGTTCCCGTAATTTATCTTCCTGTTTCTCCCGGTAAAAATGTTTCCGTCATTGTGGAAGTTGCAGCCATGAATCTTATTCTCAGAAATGAAGGATATGACGCAGCCGAAGATTGGAACAGGAAATTGAACGATGAAATCAAGCGCAAAACTAAATTAAAAAATACGGAACCGACGAATTCCGATGATGGTAGCGAAAGAAATAACAGTTGAAAACAAGCTGGGTTTGCATGCCAGACCTGCCGCTATGTTGGTCAAAGCCGCAACGAAATATCGTTCTGATTTTTTTATTGAGAAAGAAGGAATGAAAGTCAACGGTAAAAGTATTATGGGTGTTATGATGTTAGCAGCGGAATATAAATCAAAGCTCACTCTTATCGCGGACGGCGTGGACGAAGATTATTTGATAGAGGAGATAGTCTCAATGTTCAAATCTAAATTCAACGAGGAATAATGCCCATTTATAAAGGAACTGTAATTTCCGGTTATATTTTTATCGGTAAAGTCCGAATCTACCGTCCTGTCAGGTTTCCTTCCTTTGCACCGGATATTGCATCTTTTCAAGTTGATTCCGAACTGAAAAAATTAAAAACCGCTCTACGCTTGCTGGAACAGGAAATCAAATCAGATTTAGACAGACCGGATTTGCATCAATTGGATAAAGATATCCTGAATACTCACCTGATGATTATTACCGATGTAGAAATTCTTTCTGCTTTGGAACAAGCGGTGCAAAAAGAACTGATGTCCGCACCGCAAGCTGTGCTGACCACTTTTACCCAAATCGGTGAGCGTTTTCGGCAAATGCAAAATCACTATCTTGCGCAACGCGCCGAAGATTACAAAGATGTTCAGCAGCGGCTGTTGAATGTTATGCTGAACGGCTGCAGGCAACCTGAACTCAATTACGCTCCCGATGAAATTATCTTTTTACGGGAAATCACACCCAGTCTGGTATCTTTATTGGCAAAATCTGGTGCAAAAGCCTATTGCTCCATGCAAGGAAGTTACACTTCCCACAGCTCCATTTTGACCAGAGCACTCGGACTGACAGCTATGCTGGCAAATGAAAATATATTGGACAAGATTCATGACGGGGAACAAGCTGTCTTGAATGCAGCCGACAGTCAAATCATCATTAATCCTGAAAAAGAAATATTGGCTGAGCTAAATAAGCGCTTGGTTGAACATGCTGCCGCAGAGAAGCGTCTGCAGGAGCAATTAAGTCAGCCGGCAATAACTCTAAATCAAATAAAAATATCTTTGCTGGCGAATTTGGAAGACCCTGCAGATTTCAAACAAGTGCTGAATAATCACTGTGAGGGTGTGGGGCTTCTGCGCACAGAATTTATCTATATGAATCGCACTTCCTTACCTGATGAGGAAGAACAAACCGAAATTTATTCCGATTTGCTTAATAACCTGAAAGGACAAAAGGTCATCTTCCGCACTTTTGACTTAGGCGGAGATAAGCTTACATATCTCCAAAATCGCAATAAGGAAGAAAATCCTTATCTCGGCTGTCGCGGTATCAGGTTTTCCTTAAAAATTCCGGCTATGTTCAAAACACAGGTCAGAGCGATTTTAAGAGCATCAGTAAAGGGTAAAGCGGCTATTATGTTTCCCATGGTAATCGGCACTGAAGATTTTTGCGCCGCGCGTGATATTGTTCGTCAATGTGCAGAAGAACTTTCAAAAGAAGGCGTCCCTTTTGCTTCCTCCGTTCCTTTGGGAGCGATGATTGAAACTCCTTCCGCGGCTTTATGCAGCGAACAATTGGCAAAAGTTTGCGATTTCTTCAGCATCGGCACCAATGATCTGGTGCAATATACTTTGGCGGTAGACCGTAATAATCAGCAAGTCGCTTCCTATTACATTCAGCATCATCCGGCAGTTATTTTGTTGCTGAAACAAATTATCAAAGCAGCCGAAAGCAATAATATTCCCGTTGCCGTGTGCGGTGAAATGGCTTCTTTGTCGATGTATATTCCTTTGTTAATTGGTTTAGGAGTTAGGGAACTGAGTCTAAATCCCGCTCAGGCAGCGGAAGTCAAAGCTGTCATTCGTAAATGTGACGGACGCTTGTTTGATTTAGTCAACAGTTTTGATTTCAATGCCTCTATTCAAGCCGTCGAAACTTTTCTGACGCAAACTTTAAAAGATTATTACACAATTTAACGCACATTTTATTCGGGAGATGAATTATGGACCTTCGTTTTGATTATCAGAATCTTTTATTTTCCAATTACATTCGTTGTGGAATTACACCTGAAGTCTTGGCAGACATGCAGTCCAAATGCTTGCAGGCTCATCGGGAAATTGTTTCCGACCGCAAAGCAAACCTGCTCGGATTTTATGATTTACCTTCGCAGGATGTAACTCCTCTGCTTGATTACATTAGCGGAATTAAAGACAAGTTTGACACAATGGTTGTTTTGGGCATCGGAGGTTCCGCTTTAGGCAACAAAGCAGTATATTCCGCTCTGAAAACTGAACTGGAATTGAAAAAGAGGCTTTTCGTCTGCGATAATGTTGATCCGACTCTTCTGACCGATATATTGGACAGCTTAGACTGGGAGAGGACAATCTTTAACCTCATTTCCAAAAGCGGAACCACGAGCGAAACAATGGCGGCATACATGATTATTGCCGATATTTTGCGGCGTAAATTCCCATCTGATTATACTGCGCGGATGATTATCACCACCGATAAAGAAAAAGGCTTTTTACGGGAAATTGTCAAGAGGGACGGCTACCCGTCTTTTGTCGTTCCGGATAATGTGGGCGGACGCTTTTCCGTGCTGAGTGATGTGGGATTAGTATCATCGGCATTTACCGGAATCGACATCAAAGCTCTTTTAGCCGGAGCCGAGGCAATGAAGCAGCGTTGCGAAACTGCTGAAATTGAAGATAATCCGGCTTACCTGAATGGTCTGCTCCATTATTTATATATGCGTCAAGGCAAAAGCATAGCAGTGATGATGCCCTATGCAAATCCGCTTTACGATTGTGCGGATTGGTTCCGTCAGCTTTGGGCTGAAAGTTTGGGCAAACGTTACAACCGTGAAGGGAAAGAAGTATACACTGGTCAAACTCCGGTCAAAGCTCTCGGCACAACTGATCAGCATTCTCAAGTTCAGCTTTATACCGAAGGCCCGAATGACAAAGTTTTTACTTTCCTGACAGTGGAAAAATTTAAGCATGATTTTATCATACCCGATATTCATCCTGACCGCGAAGAAGTTAACTTTTTGGCAAATAAGCCTTTGAGCCATCTGCTTAATACCGAACGTTTGGCAACAGAAATTGCTTTAACCAAAGCGGGGCGTCCCAATGCCAATCTTATTTTTCCGAAATTGAATGAATACTCTTTGGGGCAATTCTTTATGATGTATGAAATTCAAACCATTTTTACCGGCAACTTGCTAAATATAAATCCTTTAGACCAACCGGGAGTGGAAGCGGGCAAGATTTCCACTTATGCGCTGATGGGGAAATCGGGTTACGAAAAGGAACTGGAGTTTATAGAGAAATATCTTCAGGAAAGAAATCAGTTGACAAAAAAACCTCCTGCGAATTGAAAGGCAAAACGCTTTGAGCTCTTTTCTGAAGCAAGATAAAAGAGTTTTTAGTTGTATAGAGTGTAATCTGAGGGGAGGATTAGTCCTAATTGGTAAGGCAGCGGTCTTGAAAACCGCCGGGTTTTGCCCATGGGGGTTCGAATCCCTCATCCTCCGCCAGTAATTTAACTTTGTCGCATCAGTTTTTATAACTGTTGCGAGTAATACATTTTCAGCAAGATGTATTATGATCAGCGGAAAAAAAACGACGGAGAGGTGGCCGAGCTGGCTGAAGGCGTACGCCTGCTAAGCGTATGTAGGTCAAAAGCCTACCGAGGGTTCGAATCTCTCCCTCTCCGCCATATATAATATTTTTTGGGCTGTCGCCAAGCGGTAAGGCAGCGGGTTTTGGTCCCGCCATCCGGGGGTTCGAATCCTCCCAGCCCAGCCATTTTTTAGATTGGGATGTCGTCTAAAGGTAGGACAGCTGACTCTGGATCAGTATGTAGGGGTTCGACTCCTCTCATCCCAGCCAGTTTAATATGGTATAATTTATAGTTTATCAATAAATTAATTCGTTACAAGAAAATCTTTTCTTCTTCTGATTATTCTTTTGTTTGTTCTAAATGAAAAAAATGCTTTGACAAAAATTAACTGTGTGCAGAATTGAATAATAGAGATTATCAAGACATTTTGGTAATAAAAGATGTAGGAGGAACAATGAAAAAGATCGCTTTTATCGCTCTGATGATTTTTATTGTTTCAACCGTGTTTGCAGCTAACTTGACGGAAAGCCCTAAGGCAACCGTCAGCAGGCAAAACCGCTATGAAGTCGTAGCCTATTCGGAAGACTTTGAAAGCGGTGCAACAGGTTGGACACATTCAGACGGAGCAGTATCGCCCAATAATTGGCATATCTATAATGTCGGCGGAACCCACGGTAATGTATGGTGGATGGGTGATCCGTCTTTGGCAGCCGAGGGTAATATCGGCGGCTATCATAATCATCAATACTTGGTTTTGGATACGCCGCAAGTAACATTACCTTCCACTAATCCGACTTTGACTTTCAGCTTGAATTACGCTGTGGAAGCGCTTGGCGGCACCGGTCAATATAACGGCTGGGATGCCTGCAATGTAAGAATATCCACTACCAACGGTGCCAGCTGGACAGTAATTACCGGAACTCCCGCATACAATGCAACTTCATGTTATTCTTTCGGTTTTGAGCACGGAGAAGGAGTTGGCATTCCGGGTTGGGGCGGAAGTTCCAACGGCTGGGTCAATGCCGTTTTTAACTTGAGCACTTATGCGGGTCAAACCGTAAAAATTCGGTTTGCCTTTGCTTCAGACCCCGCTTATAGCACAGGTGATCAAGCCGATTTATTCGGCATGATGGTTGATGACATTGTCGTAGGTTCTTATACAAACAACGGGGTTGATGACGGGCAAATGACTTGGGCAAGTATGGTTCCTCTGGGAGGCGACCTTTGGCACATTGCGGAAGTAACAGACGCTCCATCACCGACACATGCCTATGTTTGCCAGAATGCTTCAGGTTCTTATAATGCCAATATGCTGAATTATCTGGTTTCTCCTCCGATTGTTTTGCCGCAATCAGGTGACATTCGCGTGGATTTTATGCTCAAAGGATCTTTTAACGATACTGGCACTTTCCCCGAAGTTGATTATTTCGGATGGGAAATTTCGGTTAATAACGGTTTAACTTGGTTTGCCATGAGCAATCCTTACGGCGACCCCAATTTAAGTAACTATGTCTATACTGATGCTCCCACTACTTTTTCCTCTATGGTGGACAGCTATTCTTTGGACGGTTACATTTCCGATTATGCCGGTATGACTGCAATGTTCAGGTGGTATTTACAATCTGATGCCGATACTCCAAACGGTATCGGGCTCTTTATAGACGATTTCAAAATTTACAATGATATCTTCTTAGCCGAGCCTGCCAATCTGACAGCATTTGTAAATGGAAACAATGTAGAATTGAATTGGACAGGACCCGGCGGGGGAGGCGAACCCGGATGGTTGCATTATGATAACGGAACTAATGACAGTGCCATCGGTTTAACCAACGGCGGTGATTTGGAAGTTGCAGCCAGATGGGCACCGGCAGGTCAAAACAGCATTTTACCTTATGTCGGAATGAACATTACGCAAGTGAAATTCTTCCCCAGTGCCGCAGGCGTAAATTATACGATCAAGATTTTCACCGGTGCAAGTGGCACGGAAGTATATTCCCAAGCAGTGAGTAATCCCGTAATCGGAGATTGGAACACCGTTACTTTGACCACACCTTTTACTATTCCGTCAGGAACTTGGGTATGGGTCGGTTACTTATGTCCTCATACAGCCGGAATATATCCTGCCGGAAATGATGCCGGTCCTGCAGCAGCTGGATTTGGCGATATGTATAGAGTTGTGGGAGGAGGATGGAGCTCCCTCTATGATGTTTCTTCCGGTGCCACCGATTTGAATTGGAATATTCAAGCTTATGTAACAGACGCCACCGGCAAAGCCGTTCAAATTGCTCAACCGACACGTGAAGGCAACCGCCAAATTACTGCTTACAACATCTATAGAGATAACACTATGATTGCAACCGTTGAACCTACTGTCTATTCATATACGGACACCAATGTTTCCGGCGGTTTGCATACCTATCATATAACCGCTATGTATGGCATGAACGAATCTCTGCCCTCGAATGTTGTTACAGCTTATATCCTTCCCGAAGGATTTTCCGAACTCGGTTATGACGACGGAACTTCGGAGCAGGCTTTCAGCGTAGGTTCCACCAATACCATGGCAGTTAAATTCACGCATAACTATTCTGCTACGATTAAATACATCAAAGTATATGTAGCATCTGTGGGAACTTCGCCCATGATTTTAAGGATTTTTGATGACAACGGACCTGACGGGCAACCCGGAGCGACGCAGTTAATTCAATTCACTTATGCGGCAACTTCCATTACTCAAGGCTGGAATTACATTCCCGTTCCGACCGGTTCAAACATCACTATTCAAGACGGCTCTTTTTATGCAGCTGTCTATGAATATGCCAATGCTTCCACTATCGGATTGGACACTTCTTCCAGCGGTCACAGCTGGATTAAAACAGCCGCAGGATGGGAACCTCTGGCGACGGGTGAAGTAATGATTCATTGCATAGTTGAAAACGGAACTGGCAGCGTGGATCCCGCCACAGTTCCTTTAGTAATGTCAGCTGCCAACTACCCCAATCCGTTCAGTAGAGAGACTTCCATCAGCTACAATATCCCCAAAGGCGGACAAACCACCCTTGCCATTTACAATACTAAGGGACAAGTGATTCGCACTTTGCTGAACGCTTCAGTTAAATCCGGTTCCTACACGATTAATTGGAACGGAACCGATGACAACGGCAAATCCGTAGCCAGCGGAATCTATATCTTCCGTCTGACCAGCGGGAATAAAACTATAACTCACAAACTGCTGCTCAATAAATAAGCGGCACTGGTCTCGTCTTTTACTTCAGCCCGGTTTCCATCAGCCGGGCTGTTTTTTTATACAAGAAAGTTGACGAAATCCGCACTTTCCACACTTGGTTCTTAAAAGGATAAATATATACCGGGAGTTTGGTATGAAAAAGTATTTCAGAATAACGCTTACAGTCTTATTGATGCAGGCCGTCTGCACCTTGCTTCTGAGCCTGAAAACAGACCCCAAAGGCATTGTCGGCAAAATTGACAACAAAACTTATACCTTTGAAGAATACAACAACATCCTGAATAACTATTACAATTATTGGTCTGCCAGAGAAGGCAAGCTGAGTGCAGAAAGGAAAAAGGAACTGAATGACCAATGTTGGGAAGAATTGATCGGCAGAACCATTTACGACCGTGAAATCAAACGCCGCGGAGTTGTCGTTACCGATCAAGAAGCCTATGACAAAGCAATAAATTCCACTCCCGAGCAAATTAAACAAATTGAAGCCCTAAAAACTGACGGTAAATTTGATGTGGAGAAATTTAAAAAAGCATTGGAAATGGATCCCAAATTCAAAGAAAGCGTCTATTCTTACATGAAAGATACTATGATTTACGATAAACTGTTTGCCGTCCTCAAGAGTCAGGCGAAAGCCAAACCGGACAGTGTTCGTGACGCCTGGATGAAAAATAACAACACGGTCAGCGCCAAAATCATCGTCTTCGACTACAACAAACAGCCCGATCCTTCCGTTACTGATGAAGAAGCGTTGGAATATTACAATAATAATTTGCAGAATTACAGAAAAAATCCCGCCCGCCGATATCGTTTCGTCAAAATTACCGGCGAGAAATATGCGCAAGCCCAAGCGGATTCTATTTATCAAGTATTAATGCAAGGCGGAGATTTTGCGGAATTGGCAAAGAAATATTCAGGTGATCCCGGTTCGGCAATAAACGGAGGAGATTTGGGATGGTTCGGGCGCGGAAAAATGGTTAAGCCTTTTGAAGAAGCTGCTTTTGCCTTAGCGGACAGCGCAATTTCCCCTCCGGTAAAAAGTCAGTTCGGTTGGCATATTATTCAAACTTTAGAAAAGCGTAAGAATGCCGAAGGTGAAGACGAAATCCATGCTCGGCACATCTTAATTAAGTCGGAACCTGCTGACTCCACAAAACAGATTATGCAAAAAACTGCCGAAGAACTGGCTTCCGCCGCTAAAGCAGAGGGACTTTCTCAAGCTGCTTTTGAGATGCATTACGATGTGAGTGAAACGCAAGAATTTTTTGCCAACGATCGTTTTGTGCGTGAACTTGGTCCTTTCCCGGAATTAGTTACCGATGCTTTTGCCAATCCTCTGGGTTATCAACCGCCTCTGCAAACCGCAAAAAACGGAGATATCCTTATTTGTGAACTCTCCGACAGTTTAGATTTTCACTATTCCCGCTTTGAAAAAGAAAGGGACGGCATTATCAACACGCTTAAAAGAGAGAAAAGAATAGCAGCTAACCGTGACTTTGCCCGTCAATTTTATGAGAAGCACAAAGGTGAAGATTATATTGCCGCTGCAGAAAAAGATTCTCTTAAAATCGTTGAAGCAAACGGTATCAAAGAGGACGGATACATTCCTGAAATCGGAACGGTAAAAGCTTTGAACGATTCATTATTAGCTCATTCAGCAGGTGAATTTACAGGTTTAATTCAAGACGAAAACAATGTCTATTTGGCTAAAATCACACAACGCAACAAACCTACTCTTGCCCAATGGAATAAAGTCAAATCCAAAGAAATGGCAAAAGCCAATGAAAGCGTAAAAATGAATTACCTAAATAGTTGGTATTACAACCAGCGGCAAAAAATCAAGATTGAAGACAACAGAAAAGACTATTACGATTTGTCCAAACCTCAATCTTCCCAAGGTGGACAGCAGATCAAGTTAAGTCCTCAATGATTTAATCCTTTATTCCATAAATAACTGTCTTATGATATATCGCACCTGTATTTATCGGAGGGTTAACGGAGGGTTAACGGAGGCTAACCCTCCGTTAACCCCCCGTTAACCCCCCGTTGAATATAAGGAAGATATAGTCAGAATAAAAATCAGGGGACAGGCGTCAGTGGTGCTTCTCCTTTCACGATTGCTACCGCATTTTCCGCCGCTAAAATAGCCATAGCGGTTCTGGTTTCGATGGTGGCACTGCCGATATGCGGAAGTAAAACGACATTTGGCAATTCTCTGAGACCGGGCGTCAGGTCCGGTTCGTGTTCATAAACATCCAGACCTGCGGCAAAAATTTGCTTATCCCGTAAAGCTTTAACTAATGCAGCTTCGTCAATAATGGGACCGCGGGAGGTATTGATCAGAATGGCAGAAGGCTTCATCAGGTTCAATTCGCGTTCACCAATCAAGTGATGCGTTTGTTCCGTCAGCGGAACATGAAGGGAAATGATGTCTGCAGCCTGGAGCAAATCGTCCAAATCCACGCTCTGAGCGGGAAAGGGTAAATCTTCAACGGCAAAATCACCGTTATAATAAATGATATTCATCCCGAAACCTATTGCTCTGTTGGCTACCGCCATTCCGATTCTTCCCAATCCGATTATACCCAAAGTTTTGTGGTGAACATCCTGTCCTAAAAGCAACAGAGGCTCCCAACCGTCAAATTGACCGGTCCGCATCATTGTATCACCTTCAATTATTCGCCGCGCACAAGCCAAAATTAAGGCCCAGGCCAAATCCGCAGTTGTCTCAGTCAAAACTTCCGGGGTGTTTGTGACAATTATGCCTTTCTCCTTCGCATATTCCACATCAATGTTATTGTAGCCGACCGCGTAATTGCAGATACCTTTCAGATTCGGGTTGGAATCGATCACTTCTCTGTCGATGGGATTGGTGAGCATGGAGAGCAGAATGTCGCAGCCCTGCATGGAAGATATGATTTCCTCTTTAGCCATTTCGCGGTCAAAGGGAAAAACAGTGACCGGATCAAAGACTTCTTTTAATTTGGTGATGCCGGGTTGAGGGATTTTGCGGGTTATAAATATCTTGGGCATAGGTCAAAAGCTCCTTTTATTTATCAACTTTTTATTTCTTCTCTGTTGCTTTCGTCATTTTACGGACTTGCAAAATCGGTTCGTTTAATTCCTCAGTGCCGGGAACGACAAACAGTCCGTTCCGAATAATGTCAGCCGCAGAGCCGTCTTTACGCACCGCAGAAATGGATTGGAGCATCTCATAAGGCAAAGTGATGTCAGTATGGGTGAGAGTATACGCCTGCAAAGGATCTTTTTTGCGTAAAGCCGATTTTTCGTTATCCACGGCTATCAACTTCTTTCCGTTGTAAAAATTGAAGTGGTCAATATCCTCTTCACGACTGTAACATGTGTCGCCAACGGCAAAATGAGGACCCATCTTTTCTATAATAAGAATGGGCAACAGACCCAAAATTCCGTATTTATGCGCCACTTGATATGCGGTGGTATTGGTTCCGATGGCAAATTCACCGATGGGTAAGGTTTTGTGCGGCAGAAGAAGATTTTCCTCCACGAATTTGCGATTTTTGTCTTTTGCCTTAAAATTGCTGCAATCGTAATCGGCTATCATTCCGTCCTTAAAGACAATTTTCAAATTCTTAAACAGCAGATTGCCCAAATACACCTCTTTTACATGTAAAGTTCCGTTTGTCCCTTTCAGCAGAGGGGAAGTGAAAACTTCTCCTACGGGAATGTTCACATCCGCCACGCAATTTTCAAAATTAGTTTCCTTTTCCGGATTTTTCAGCGGATGCAGCTTTACCATGATGTCTGTTTGATTGCCCTTAACGCCCTTCACATGAACATATTCCGCCGTGTCCAAAACATCAATGATTTTCTGCTGCAAGGCTGCATAATGCAAACTGTCCAGAGTATTGATGCGAACGGTATCGGCAAAGATGCGTCTGAAGTTGCGCCCGATTTCCGGCGAAGGAAATGCGATAATGCAGAAGCTGGTAGTTTCGCGTTTGTAATGCCGGCTGAAGATTTGGTTCAATACGGATGAGGTCTCCTGCAAAAGTCTGCGCTGCTCCTGACTTAATTGGAAGGCTGCAGGATTGTCTTTCGGACTGAAAGGAGTTTCTCCGAAAAGTTCAATATAGACAGGACCCGCTTGTAAGTCCAGCAGGTCATGCATCTTTTCGCAAGCCTTGCCGTATGCTTCAGTCTGAATAGAAGTAAATTTATCGTCATAATACAAACCGAAAGCAAAACGCCGGTCATAATCAAACTGCTTATTAAAGCTTTGAGTAAAAGGCGGAGCTACGACGGGTTCCAACCCGATTTTATCCAATTCCTTAATTAACAACCGTCCCAAGCGTTCCATTCCAGCAGGTATAATCAAGTTGGTATATTTTTTGATTTTGTAGGAACGGTTTCCGCGCGTAAAACCGTCTTCATAAGCTTGGACGATAAAATGCGCTAACCGCTTTAATTCCTGCTCCGGATACTCTTGCATAAATTTTGCCAGCTTTAGGACATGGTCATTTATATAGACTCCATAACGGAAAAGATAAGTCAAATCCGTAAGGTCCGCTTTGAGAACTATATTTTTATAATAATCGGCTTCTGGACTGTAACGCCAGTAAAAATTGAAAAGCTGATTTTTGTCCAAATCCCTAACAATATGATTACGAATAAACTGCTGCCATTTTTTCAGCTGTTGCGCAGAACCGGAAAAGTCTTCCGCCAATGCGGCTAAATTCAAAATAAGCGTATTCAAATTCAGCAAATCGTTATAGCGTTGCTGAATTAGCAAAGCAGGATAATTGCGGCAACTTCCGTAAAGCAAACAGAGCCAATTGCCGAGTTCAGTTCCCAATCTTTGTTGCGCATATTGCGGATTGCCGAAACAATGGGCATAATTTTGCTTTGCTTCCTTATCCGGATTAAGATCGGCAAAGAAAGCGTTCTGCCATTTTTTCAATTGCTGCAGGCTCAACTGCTTTTGCTTGAAACCGCTGTGAATGAAAGGTTCAAGAGAAGCGGCAAGTAAAATTAGTTTCTTCAAATCCGTAAAATAATCCCGTAAAGCTGAAGTAAGTTTTTCGTTGCCTTTGCTTTTTATTTGTTCACTCCGTAAAGCTTCAATCTCACGCAAAGATTTTTTCCATGCGGGTTTGACAGCTTTTGTCCACTTTTCCAATTCTGCTTTCAAGTCAGCCATGATGACCTCTTTTATTATTTAATCTTTATTCTGATTTTGAATATCCATCACCTTAATTTAGTCAATGAAATTTTACGGAACAAGCGAAAACTTAAGGCAAATAAAACAATTTTGAGAAAGCTTTAATTTGAGTGAGCAATGAATAATTTCTTCCGATTGACGAGTATCGTGATAATGAAAAGATTGACACTGTGCATATTCTTTATTTTTTGCATTAGCATAAAAATAAAGAGGATGTATATGAGATAAAATTCCGCTTATGCTTATCATTTTATTAATAGGCGCTGGAAAGAATATTGCATAATCTCATTTCAATTTTATAGAATAAAAATAAAGGGAGCTTGGATGAACAAGGTTGCTTGGCTATTTCTTTTGTGTATGTTAATAAGCGGTTTTTTGTTTGCCGAAACCGTCAGTATGGGTAACGGCTCAAATTCCGTCAGCATAATCAGTTCAAGTGAAACGGAAACGATTTTACAATATCAAATTTCCAATTTTGTTAAGAACAAGGTTGCTCTGAACGACGAAACTTGGTATCAGGTAAGTTTGCCTCATGAAGGAATTACTTTGGATAAAGGCTATCCGGAGTTGCCTGTCTTCAATCGCAGTATCTGCATCAGCGGAACCCCAAAAATGAACTTGGAAGTTTACGATGTTCAGTATCGGGATTTTCAGCTGCCGATCGTGCCTTCCAAAGGAAATTTAACGCGTAATATCAATCCTGAAACGGTGCCTTATGTCTTCGGCGAAATTTATCAACAAAATGAGTTCTATCCTGCTCTAATCGCTCAGCTTTCCGAGCCTTACATTCTGCGTGAAGTCAGAGGTATCACAATCAGGACTAATCCCATGGCATATAATCCCGTTACAAAAACTTTGAGAGTTTACACTGCCTATAAAATTCGCGTATTTGCCGACGGAATTGATTATCGGAATTTGCTGACTAAACCGATTAACCGGATTACAAGCGACTTCGTTCCCATTTACCAAAATCATTTCCTGAATTGGCAAAACAGCCGCTACACTTCAGTGAGTGATGCTTTCGGTAAGCTACTGGTGATCTGTCCTTCCACTTATCTGACTCAAATCGCACCTTATGTAAACTGGAAAATCCAAAAGGGCATTCCGACCGAACTTATTGACTTTGCCACTATAGGAACTACGGCAGCACAATTAAAAACATATATTCAGAACCGCTATAATGCAGATACTTCAATTGCCTATGTTCAGTTGGTAGGTGATGCTGCTCAGATACCGACTATAATGTATGACAGTTCAGGCGGAAGTGATCCGAGTTTTGCTTTAGTGGCGGGTAGTGATAACTATCCTGATATTTTTATCGGTCGCTTCTCAGCAGAAACTACAAACGATGTTACTACCCAAGTCAATAAAGTGATAACTTATGAACGAGATTTAACCACGAGTGCCTCTTGGCTTAAGCAAGCAACTGGAATTGCGGATCAGGCAACGACTGCCGGAGACGACAGTGAAACAGACATCGCGCACATGAATAATTTGCGCACTTTATTGCTCAATTACGGTTACACAACTGTTGATCAAATTTATGAACCTAGTGCAACTGCCGCTCAAGTTACCAGTAGCATTAATGCCGGTAGAGGTTTTATTAATTATGTCGGTCACGGAAGTGAAACATATTGGGTTACGACAGGATTCAGCAATACAGAAATTGCCGCTTTGACCAATGCGGAAAAGATGCCTTTTATCATGGATGTAGCATGCGTTAACGGAAATTTTGTCAATTACACATGTTTTGCCGAAGCGTGGATGAGGAAGTCTGGAGGAGGAGCTATCGGGATATATGCCAGCTCCATAAATCAGTCTTGGAGCCCTCCTATGGAAGCTCAAGATGAAGTTACAGACCTTTTGACTGCTGAAGCAAAAACTACTTTGGGCGGTTTATATTACAACGGCTCCTGCAGCATGATCGATTCCTACGGAACGGAAGGCGTTAATATGTATAAGACTTGGCACATATTCGGTGACGCCAGTTTGGTTGCGCGCACCAAAACTCCTATAGCTATGACGGCTACACATCCGAGCAGCATATCGGCAGGAACAACTTCAATAAATGTATCCGCAGGAGTAGCCAACGCTTTAGTTTCCATAACTTACAACAATACTATTTACGGTAGAGCCTTTACCAACAGTTCGGGAAACGCAACTGTCACTTTGACCAATCCGCCTTCAGGATCTGTAACCTATACTATCACCGTGACTGCTTTCAATCGCGTAACTTATACAAGCTCCATTAATCAAATACCGGCATCCGGACCTTGGTTGAATGTAACAGCCGCAAATTATGACGATGATAATAACGATGTTCCGGAATACAACGAAGCAGGTTACTTGGATGTCACTTTCCTTAATTCCGGAACAGTTACTGCTACTAATGTAAATGCTATTTTGACTTGCACGACCTCCGGCATCACGATTACCGATAACTCTGCAACTATTGCATCTTTGGCGGCAAACGCTTCCACTACACTGGACAATGCTTTTGCCTTCACCATTGCCAATAATATTGCAAACGGCACTGCCGCCAATTTCACGATTACGATGACGATGTCCGGATACGATCCTTGGACTTATAATTTTAGCAAGACGATTTACGCTCCGGTTTTGGCTTTCGGGACAATGACGATTTCTGATCCTGCTCCGGGAAACAACAACGGTAATCTTGACCCCGGTGAAACGGTAACCATAACTATGCCTTTGACGAACACAGGCGGAGCTGCTTCTTTATCCGGAAGTGCAACTTTAACTTCTCCCACCTCAGGAATCACTATCAACAGCGGCACAGCCAATTTCAGTGCCATTACAGCTTCAGGCAGCACCAATCTTAGTTTTAGTGTATCTGCTGCTTCAGGAATGAGTGTGGGAACTTTGGCTTCTTTAGTATTCAATGCCGCAGCCGGTGCTTATTCAGCAAACAAATCAGTCAGCGTCGAAGTGGGCGCTCCGACTGTTATCACCATCGGCACCGGAACTTCTTCTCAGACTTATCCTTTGGACAGATATTATAACTATTCGACTCACGAAGCAATTTACTTGGCTTCGGAAATAGGGACCGCGGCAACGATTAAGTCTCTCGCCTTTTACAAAGCCAGCGGAACTGATGTTACGGATATTCAACCAGTGACCATTTATATGAAAAACACAACTTCCGCTACTCTGGCTACGGGAACTTACAGCACGACAGGTTACACTCAAGTCTACAGCGGAACTTTCCCTAATAACGCCACTTCCGGTTGGATGGAAATCAATCTTTCTCCGCAATTCGTTTATGACGGTGTCTCCAATCTTTCTATCTTAACCGTTAAAGGCAATCAAGCATGGATTTCTGCTTACCCGTATTGGACTTATACAACCACCGCCACTTATCGTGCTCGTCAAGCAAGAAGCGATGATTCTCAACCGACTTCTTTGACCGCGTCATACAATCTGCCGAACTTGAGACTGAAAGTTTTTCCCACGGCAGGAGTTCTTCTCCCTCCTCAAAATTTAGCTGCGTCGGCTACTCATGCTTCCGTAACCTTAACTTGGAGCGCTCCCGTTTCGGGTTCACCGACAGGGTATAAAATTTACAGAAACAGCTCTCTGCTTACAACCGTAACCGGTCTTACTTACACTGATACTGCAGTAACGGACGGCACTACTTATAGCTATTATTTGACTGCTGTTTATCAGAGCGGAGATTCTTCTCCCACTTCCACAGTAACTGCCACTCCCAATATGTATGCACCCGCCAATCTTACCGCTGTCGGCGGAAATACTATTGTTAATTTGAGTTGGACAGCTGCTTCAGGCAGAGAAGATGAGCAAGATGTCTCTTCCGCAAAAGAACTTCCCGACAGAATTATCAGCGGTTACAAAATCTATCGCAACAGTGTTGCCGTCACTACTGTGACCGGAACTTCCTATCAGGATACAGGGTTAACGAATGGCGTAACCTATTCTTATTATGTTACTACTGTCTATATCAATCCTGCGGGAGAATCTGCAGCTTCCAATACCGTAACTGCCACACCCAATATTGTAACTTCCGTCATAATCGGCACCGGAACTTCCTCTACCGGAACTTATGACGCCTGCCCTATCAATGTGTGGTATCAAAGTTTGCACGGACAAGCAGTTTATACCGCTGCCGAATTGAATGCTGCAGGAATTAGCGGTCAAACCGTCATTACTCAATTAGGCTTTTATGTTACAGGTTTACCTGATAAAACTATGCCGAACTATGTTGTGCGGATGAAGCATACGACAGCTGCCAATGCCGCAAGCTGGCAAACTGCAGCTAATATGGTTACAGTCTGGAGTTCTTCTTCTTATCAACCGACTGCTACAGGCTGGAATATGTTCACTCTCACCACTCCTTTTACTTGGAACGGAAATGATAATATAGTGATTGACACGGCTTTCGGTCTCATCGGTTCTTATAGCTCAACAGGAACAGTGCAGTATACATCAGTGACCAGCGGATATCATTTCATCAGATACGACTATGCTGATATGACCAATATTTTCACCGATAATTCAACTTATAATTACGGAACTACCACCTATCGTCCCAACTTGAAATTAACCGTGCAGCCTCAGCAGCCGGGACCTTACATTACGGTAAATCCGACTTCAATTTCCGCAACCGTTTATGCAGGCAGCAGTGCCGCACCTGTCATCACTATTCAAAACACGGGCACTTCCGCTTTAAATTGGAGCACTGAAGCTAATTTTGCACCTTGGGGAACAGTCAATCCCGCTTCCGGAACAGTTGCCTCAAGCAGTAATTCAAGCCTGACGCTTAATCTTAATTCTGCCGGATTAGCTGTCGGAACCTATACGGATCAAGTCTTGATTACCTCTAATGCGACCAACAATCCGTCTTTGACTATACCGGTTAGCTTAACCGTTCAGGCAATTCCTAATCCTTCCGCCATTCGTTTTGTAGCAGAATGGGAACCTGCCACGGGAGTGATAATAGCTTATGCCGGCGGTTTCGGATTACCCTACACTATGATAGCCGACCTTTCCACCAGAGGCAAAGTTTATGTGGTGGTGACCTCTTCCAATCAGAGCACCGCAAATTCTCTGCTCTCCAGTAACGGCGTTACAATGAGCAATGTCTATTACATCAATCCCTCCGGCGTCAATTCTTACTGGACGCGGGATTACGGACCGTGGACCGTATTTGATGAAAACGGCAATATGAAGATAGTTGACTTCAGATACAACCGCAACCGCCCTTACGATGACAGTTTGAATGAAATGCTGGACGACTATTTCGGTGTGGGATTTTCCTATTTACCGCTGGTAGCGACAGGAGGAAATGTAATGACGGACGGAGCAGGGAAAATGATGTCCACAAACTTGATTTTAAGTGAAAACGACGGCGTTCAGACTGCCCAAGTCACCGAATACAGTTACACTCAAGCTCAAATTGAAGCCTTGGTCTACAATAATTTGGGAGTGACGGAATATCAATTCTATAACGATCCCCTCTCCAATTCCAGTATTGACCACATTGACTGTTGGGCAAAGCTGCTGGATGTGGACAAAGTAATGATTGCCAGAGTGCCTTCCGGACACGCCAATTACGCTGCTTTGGAAGCTGCTGTGACGGCTTGGCAGAGTAAAACTTCCGCCTATGGTACCCCCTATCAAATCTTTCGCGTTGACCAAAGCAGTAATAACGAACCCTACACCAATTCATTTATTTATAATCATGTAATTTATGTCCCGCAATGGAATTCCACACCTTCAAGTTATGACACTGCAGCCATCACTGCTTACCAAAATGCCATGCCGGGATATACCATAAAACCTTATTATTTAAGTTCTTGGCTGCCTGATGACGCTATTCATTGCCGGATAAATACTATCTTTGATGATCAGATGATTCATGTTTCACATATACCTCCGACAACTGTTGTGGCAAATAGCACTGTTACTTTGAACGTTGAGATAAAGCACACAAACGCCTTAGTTCCTGACAGCATTTATGTTGCTTATCGTTATTCTTCCACGGGAAGCTGGCAAACTGCACCGCTCACTAATCTTGCGAGAGACGAGTGGTCAGCGGTTGTTCCTACTCCCGCATACGGACAAACCTTGTATTATTACATTTCCGCAACTGATAATACCGGACGCAGTATGCAGACGCCCCTTTGCGGAGTTTCCGATCCTTTTGAACTTATAGTTAATCAGCAACCTCCCAATTCTGCACCCACCATCATTCTGCCGGAAAGCTTCAGTTTTGACATGAACGGCAGTCTGGTTATTGACTTCAGCGCTTATGTGAATGATGCGGACGGAGACAATCTTACTCTTTCCTACAGCGGGAATAATCATGTGTCCGTTTCCGTGAACGGATTAACGGTAACCCTTACTGCTGCTCAGGATTGGTTCGGTTCGGAAGAACTGACTTTTACGGTAACTGACGGCTTGGCAAACGCTTCTTCTACTGTAACCGTTAATGTGCATCTGAATTATCTGGCAGAACCGACTGCCGGTATCGTTCAAGTAAGCGGTAATACAATAAAGGTTTCTTGGAACGCTGTCCCGAACGCTCAGTCCTATGATGTCTGGTCATGTTCCGAACCTTACGGAACTTATATTTTCTTAGGCAAGACCGCTAATCTGTATTGGAATGACGCAATCGGAACGGAACAGCGTAAATTCTATAAAGTTATCGCTACCGATGAAAATCCGTATCCGGTGAAAAAATAAATTTGCAATAAAATAAATCTTTCCTAATATCCACCCCGTATCCACGCCGACTCCACGCCGGTGAAGTCGGGGTGGACTCGGGGTGGATACGGGGTGGATGTTAAGTTTAAGTTTGGGGAGAATTTTTAAAAAAGGAGCGGAAATTTGATTTTATTGTTTCCCCAAACATTGTTTAACTGCATATTGCAATTAATCTGTCTGCAATTCAAGGAACAAGTTTTGCATAAATTTTTCCTAAATTAAAGAATAATTTCCAAAGAGGAGATCTATATGAACCGAAACAAACTTACTTGTCTGTTGCTGATTGTTTTAGTTATGATTAGCAGCACCGCTTTTTTGGTTGCAGCACCCCGGCAAATTACCGTTGCCGGAACTCCTACCCAAACAACTCTTGCTTCCAATGACCGTTATGGTATGGAAATTGAGTTTAAAGTCGGTGAACTGCAGCTGAATGAAATCAAGACCAAAGCCGGCACTTTTGATGAACCGGCGATTGAAGATTACGGTTTTTCCAATCGGATTGGCGAGCCGAAGCTTCCTGTTCTGTCCAAACTGATTGCAGTGCCTATCGGTGCCGATGTCACTTTTAGTATTCTAAACAGCAGTTTTGAGATTCTGGACAGAGAACATTCGAAGCTGCAAAACCGTATCATTCCCGCTCAACGGTCAATATCCAAGTCCGAAGATCCGGATAAGGTGCCTTTTGTCATTTCCGATAAAGTTTACGGGTTGGACGCTTTTACCGCCAATGAACTGTTCAGAGTGGAAGAAATAGGCTATATGCGCGGTGTGCGTCTCTTCCAAATTTATTATGAACCGGTCAACTACAATCCCGTAACCGGTGACCTGAAAATTACGAGAGATGCGCGTATCCGCATTGATTTCAATCATCCGGATTTTGCCGCTACGGAAGAATTGCTGGCAAAAACAGCTTCTTACGAATTCAATCATTTGTATGAAATGTCAGTCTTTAACTGGCAAGCGAACGAGCGCACAAATATTGTTCGCTATCCCACCAAGATATTGATTCTCTGTCCCGTCGGCTACACGAGTAATATTCAAACTTATGTAGACTGGAAAATTCAGCAGGGATACAATGTTGTTGTCGCTTCAGTCGGGACCGGAGGCACGATAACAAGTAATACGACAAGCGCCATTATTTCGTATATGCAGAGCGTTTGGAGTTCCGCTACGGCTCAAAATCCCGCTCCCACTTATCTGTTGATCATAGGAGACCAATCGGGAACTATAAGTATCGTTACAAACACAGGGGCTACAGACACTCATCCCACCGATCTGAATTATGTAAAACTGCAAGGCAGCGATTATGTTCCCGAAATGTATTTCGGGCGGTTTTCAGTTTCTACTACAAATGAATTAACGGCGGTCATCAATAAAACTATCACTTTTGAAAAGACGCAGATGAGCGATTTAAGTTATCTGGGCAAAGCTGTTATGATTGCCGGTCAAGATGCCACTTACGGTCCTACTCATGCAGACGGAGCTATTAACTACGGCACTACCTATTATTTTAATACAGCTCACGGCATTACTTCCAATACCTATTTATATGCTATTTCGGGTTCTTCTGCTTCCGCTATTTTGGCAAATGCTAATGAAGGACGCGGTTTCATAAATTACACTGCTCACGGCAGTGAAACAGGTTGGGCTAATCCTGCTTTTACCTTGTCTAATGCTCAAAATATGACCAATACAGGCAAATATGGAATTATGGTGGGAAACTGTTGCCTGACCAATAAATTTGACTATGCAAGCGGACCTTGTTTCGGAGAAGCGTTGCTTCGCGGTTCCAATAAAGCGGCAGTGGCTTACATCGGAGGAACCAACTATACTTATTGGAATGAAGATTACTGGTGGGCAGTCGGTTCTAAAGGAACGGCAAACGGTTCTGCTCCTGCCTATAATGCCGGCACCTTAGGTGCGTATGATGCTATGTTCCATACGCACGGTGAAGCTGTTTCAAATTGGGCTCAGACAACAAGTGAAGCTATTTGGATGGGTAATTTGGCGGTAACCCAAGCTTCCAGTTCTCTGACTAATTATTATTGGGAGATTTACTCCATAATGGGAGACCCGTCTCTGATGCCTTATTACGGTGTCCCTACTGTCAATACCGCATCTTATCCAAACCAAATTATAGTTGGCATCAATTCTTACACAATTACCGGTGCCGCTCCTTACACAAGAGTGGGTCTGAGCATGAACGGAACCATTTACGGAACCGGAGTTACGGACGCTTCCGGGAATTTGACTCTGACTATCACTCCTTTTACCGCTCCCGGAACGGCTACTTTGGTTCTGACCGCTCAAAATAGAATAACTGTTATTGCCAATATCAGTGTTATCGCCGGCGCAGGACCATATATGACAGTATCTTCCGTGGTGTATGACGATGCCAATAACGATATTCCCGAATACAACGAAGCAGGCTACTTGGATGTCACTTTCCTTAATTCCGGAACGGTTACCGCTACTAATGTAAGCGCTATTTTGACCTGCACGACCTCCGGCATCACGATTACCGATAACTCTGCAACTATTGCATCTTTGGCGGCAAACGCTTCCACTACAGCGGACAATGCTTTTGCCTTCACCATCGCCAATAATATTGCAAACGGCACTGCCGCCAATTTCACAATTACGATGACGATGTCCGGATACGATCCTTGGACTTATAATTTTAGCAAGACTATTTACGCTCCGGTTTTGGCTTTCGGGACATTGACCATTTCTGATCCTGCTCCGGGAAACAATAACGGCAATCTTGACCCCGGCGAAACGGTAACCGTAACTATGCCTTTGACCAACACAGGCGGAGCTGTTTCTTTATCCGGAAGCGCCACTTTAACTTCTCCCACCTCAGGAATCACTATCAACAGCGGCACTGCCAATTTCAGCGCCATTACAGCTTCCGGTAGCACCAATCTTAGTTTCAATGTATCTGCTGCTTCAGGAATGAGTGTGGGAACTTTGGCTTCTTTAGTATTCAATGCCGCAGCCGGTGCATACAGTGCCAATAAGACGGAAAGCGTAACAATCGGGCTCATAAAAGAGACTTTTGAGACAGGCAACTTTAGCGCTTTTGCTTGGGAACAGGGAACCTACCCATGGACTGTTGTGAATACTGGTGCTTATGCGGGAACTTATTGTGCCCAAAGCGGAACAATTACCCACAGCCAATCCAGCACTCTGCAGATCACGCGTGTGCTTCCTGCTGCCGGAACCCTTACTTTCTATTACAAAGTTTCCTCTGAAGCGACCTATGACAAATTGAATTTTTATGTGGACGGAACAATGCAGACTTCTTCTTGGTCAGGTGAAGTAGCTTGGACGCAAGCGAGCTTCAACATTACTTCAGGAATGCATACTTTCAAATGGGAGTATGCGAAAGACAGTTCTGTCAGCAGCGGCTCCGATTGCGCTTGGCTGGATGAAATTGTGTTTCCCGCTTCAGTTGCATACATTCCTCCCACAATAACCTGGACGCCGTCTTCTTTTACGCAGGAACTGAATCCTAATCAAACGGCAACTCAAAATCTGACTATCGGGAATACGGGAATGGCAACTTTGACTTATACGGTATCCAAACCGACATCCAATACGACTGTTTTGAATGAGAGTTTTGAAAATGGAGGCTCAATTCCTTCAGGTTGGACTCAAGTCTATGTCAGCGGTTCTACTGCTTGGACTTTTGTAACCGGCGGTTATAACAGTCATCCTGCTGCCGCTTATGACGGAACTTATAACGCCAGATTGTATTATGCCAGTTCATCGGGAATTACGACCAAATTAATTACGCCCGAATTAAATCTTGCCGGCGCTCAGTCCGCTACTTTGACTTTTTATCACACTCAAGAAAAATGGGCAAATGATCAAGATGAACTGAAAGTATATTACAGAACATCATCTGCCGGAAGTTGGACGCAATTAGCATACTACACTTCCAGTATTGCTGCTTGGACATTGGAGACAATCAGTCTGCCAAATTTGAGCGACACTTACCAAATAGCTTTTGAAGGAATTGCCAAATACGGATATGGCGTCTGCCTTGATAAAGTTGTGGTGACAAAATATACTCCCGTCAGCATAAGTTGGTTAACTGTGGCAGGAGGTGAATCCTACAGTAACAGTATTGCTTACGGCGGAGCAAATCAGAATGTGGCCGTCGGTTTTAATTCTTCAGGTCTGAGCGTGGGAACATACAACACCACTCTGACTTTAACCAGCAACAGCACAACCAATTCCTCTGTCTCCATTCCCGTTACGCTGAATGTGGTCAATTCTGCCGCAGCCAATATTTCCGTTACTCCCGCTTCTCTTACTTACGGCAGTGTTGCGACAGGAAGCAGTTCCACTCAACAGTTCACAATTCAGAACACAGGTTCTGCCGTATTAACGGGAACGATAACAACTCCGACCGGTTACGCGGTAACGCTGTCAAGCAGAGCTTCCGAACCGATGCTTACGGATGCTAAAGCAAGAGGAATAAAAGAAAGCAGAAATAGCTTGGATTTCTCTGTCAACGCTTCACAGAGCAAAGTCTTTGACTTGACTTTCTCTCCGATTTTGGCGCAAAGTTATAACGGCAATGTAGTTATCAGCAGTAATGCCGTTAACTATCCTACGGTAAATTTAGCAGTTACGGGAAGCGGATATGTTCCTCCGACCGCTTTACTCAATCTGACATATTTGGAAACGACAATCGGAACGGATAATCAGCAGGATTTGGGATTTACCATTTGCAATACCGGTTCCGTGGATTTAACCTATTCAATTACTTTGACAGGTTCTCCCGCTTGGCTGAGTTGCAGTCCGATGAGCAGCAGTGTTTCACCTTCTGTCTGTTTTCCCGTCAGCGTTCACTTTAACGCTTCGGGACTAACACCCGGAAATTATAACGCAGGCATTATTCTGAACAGCAACGATCCCGTTCACCCAAGCCAGACGATTGATGTCGTTATGCATGTCTATCAAGTGAATACACCGAATTGGACGGTTGTCACTTATCCCAATAATTCCGCTACGGTATACGGCATTGCCACAATTGACGGAATTCCCTGTCAGCAGAATGATTATGTAGGTGCGTTTGCCGGAAACGAATGCAGAGCTATGGCAGAAGTGAATATCACTCGCGAAACTGCTTATTTTACTTTATTAGTCAATTTGGCGGCAGACGGTGAAAACATCAGCTTCCGCATTTTTGACGAAAGTGCCAATACCGTTTATCCTGTTTTGGAGACATACACTTTGCACTTTGGAGAAGTGATTGGCGGCACGACTGCTGTTCCTGTCAATGCGATCACAAATGTCAGTTTGGAAACTCCCGTCGTCACTATTGTCAGAACTGCCCAAGGCACAGTCTTGAGTTGGAACGCGGTCAATTATGCCGAAGGGTATAAAATCTACCGTTCCGCTGACACACCTTATTCAAGCTTCACGCAGATCGCTTCCGTTACGGGATTGCAATATACGGATACAGATAATTTGCCGCGGGCGTTTTATTATGTTCAAGCCGTCCGAGGAGAAGCTGTCCGCATTGAGGAAACAACAAAATGAAGCAGCTTATTATAGCAATGCTCTTTCTGCTCACCCTGCCTTTATTGGCAGGGGAGTGGACGGAGTATTACTTCAAGTTCCAAATCAACGATAAATCCGAATTGCAGACTTTGACACAAGTGATTTCCATCGCTAATGTCAAAGACAAGACCGTTTGGGCTTTTGCTAATGATGACGAATGGGCTGCCTTTCAGCGTTTGGGTTACACTGCCGAATTATTGCCCAATCCGTCTTCCCAAGCGGAAGTAACTATGCGCGACAGCGGACAAAATGCCAAACTTTGGGATTCCTATCCCACTTACGATGCATATGTTGCGCAAATGTATGCCTTCCAAACAAATTATCCCGCTTTGTGTCAAATCATTGATGCAGGCACGACGGTCAACGGCAGAAAGATCCTTTTCGCCAAAATTTCCGACAATGTCGCCACACATGAAGCGGAACCGGAAGTTATGTATACATCCACCATTCACGGAAACGAAACTTGTGGTTATGTCTTGATGCTGCGTCTGATTGATTATCTGCTCAGCAATTACAATACCGATGCTCGCGTGCAAAATTTGGTCAACAATCTGGAAATCTGGATTAATCCTAATGCCAATCCGGACGGCACTTACTACGGAGGCAACAGTTCCGTTTCCGGTGCCAGAAGATATAACGCTAACGGGATTGATCTGAATCGTTCTTTTCCTGATGTCTGGGGCGGAACTACACAGACGCATCAGATTGAAAACACGATTATGGAAAACTTGGCGAATGCGCATCATTTCGTTATTTCCGCCAATTTTCACGGCGGCACTGAAGTGGTGAATTACCCGTGGGACGGAACCACTACGCGGCATATTGACAACGATTGGTTTATTGATATCAGTTCGGACTATGTTAATACTGCCAGACAAGTCAATGCAAGTTATATGACTGCTCTGTATTCCAGCGGTATTACAAATGGTTCGGACTGGTATATAGTTTACGGCGGCAGACAGGATTGGATGAATTACAATAAGCAATGCCGCGAAGTTACGATTGAGCTTTCCACATCCTATATTCTTTCCGCTTCGCAGTTGCCTGCTTACTGGAATTACAATTGCAATTCCTTTTTGGGCTACTTGGAAAATGCCTTATACGGTTTGCAGGGAACGGTTAAGGATGCTTACGGCAATCCTTTGGCAGCCACTATCAATGTAATCGGTCATGATGATGCTCATTCAAAGGCTACCACTGATCCGGCTTGCGGAGATTACATCAGAATGCTCTTACCCGGAACTTACACGGTTCAGGTTACGGCAGCAGGTTACGAGCCTCAGACTTTTAATAATGTTGTTATTACCGACGGTCAGAAGACTACTCTGAATGTTGTTTTCGGTCAGATAATTCCCACGCAGGAGATATCTTTGACAGCAGGCTGGAATTTAATCAGTTTGAATGTTGAACCGTCCGATTTGTCCGTAGGCAGTGTTTTAAGCGGCATCGGCAGCAGCGTTTTGCAAATCAAAGATACTAAACGCACTTTTTCACCTGCCGTTGCTTCCTATTTTAATACTCTCTCATCAATAAATCTGACAAACGGTTACTGGATTAATTTGAGCGCTCCCGCTACTTTGACAGTGACAGGCACAGCGGTTGATCCTTTATCACGTTCCATCAATCTGCAAACAGGCTGGAATTTGATTTCCTATTTGCCGGAAAACGCTCTCAGCGTGAGCAGTGCTTTGGCTTCAGTATCTTCCTATCTGCAAGAAGTGCGGAGTATTACCCAAATTTATATTCCCGGAGGAGGAAGCAATACGCTCACAACCATGACTCCCGGTCAAGGATATTGGATAAAAGTTTCGCAGCCCTGCACTTTAACTTATCCGTCGGTACGAAAATAACTGTGAGTGTAAATTGCAAGACAATTTTCCAAAACTTCAAAAAGCAATAATGATTTAAAGTATTGGGGCGAACCTATGTGTCCGCCCTTATTTTTAAGCTGATACGCAGAGCTGCTTTTACAGATATCAAGTTATCAAGAAATCTTAAGAAATGTTTTTCCCATCTTGTGATTATTTTATATATGAGGATTTGAAAAGTCTCTTGACAGAAATATGCCTTATAAGTAATGATGATTTTGCATGAGAAGTAAGTATTTTCATTATAAATATAGAGTAAAATAAAGTAATAAGGTAGGAGGTGAGATCGCATCCTTAATAAGCGATGCGATACATCTGAAAATGCAATTATGCATATAAGTTTTCGAAAGATAGGAAGCACCGCTCAGCAGGTAGTGAGTGCAAGAATTAACATCCAAGTAACCAAAAATAAATTAAAGGAGTTAAGCATGAAAAAAACATTCATCGTCGTAGCGATGCTATGTATTATGGCAAGTATGTTTGCCGTGCTCCTGAACGAGGGTTTTGAGGGAACAACCTTCCCGCCCGAGGAATGGCAGACGGCAGGCAATGCCTGGCAGCGCTACACAAGTTATTACCACACAGGCACCGCTTGTGTCAAATCAGGTTATTCACCCACCGGAGATTGGTGGTTAATCACCCCCAGACTTACTCCGCAAGCCGGTGCCAATACTCTCACCTTCTGGTATCGTGATTACAGCTCTTCCACCGGATGGGATTATGTTGACGAATATACCTATGTGATGGTGTCAACGACAAACACAGCTATTGGGAGCTTTACTCAAACCGTGTGGACGGGTGATTATCTTCAGTTTACCGAAACATGGCAACAGGCTTCGGTGGATTTGAGCGCCTACAACGGGCAAAACATCTACATTGCATTCAAGAGCATTCACACGGGCGGAAACTACCGCATGGTTGATGATGTAACGGGAATAAACTTAACCCCCAATGTTACTCCTCCCAATCCTGCCGTTTGCGTTTCTCCCGTAAACGGTGCCACTAATGTAATGGTTTCTTCTAATTTGGTCTGGGCTACGGGTGGCGGAATGCCTACTGGCTACAGATTATTTTTCGGCACTGACGGCGGAGGAACAACTCCTCCCACCAATATTGCCAACAATGTTGATTTAGGCTTGGTCACCACCTATGATCCCGCTGCAGATTTAAGCTTTATGACAACTTATTATTGGCAGGTGGTTCCTTATAACGCTAACGGTCCTGCTACAGGCTGCCCCATCTGGTCTTTTACAACCGGCGGACCTACTATTCTGATGAGTAACGGTTCAGTGAATGTTGCTGATGCAACTACTTATTCTTTCTATGATTCGGGCGGACCTACGGGCAATTACCAGAATAGTGAAAACTATACTTTCACTTTTTTGGCTGCCAACCCCACTTCTTCGCTGACCGTTGTATTCACTGCTTTTAATCTTGAAAACAACTGGGATTTCCTAAAGATTTATGACGGTCCCACCACTGCTTCACCTCAGATTGGACCTACTACAGGTTACACCGGAACCAACAGCCCCGGAACCTTGGAATTGGCAAATGCCGTGACCTTTGTGTTCACTTCCGATTCTTCCGTTCCTTATGCCGGCTGGGAAGCTACTGTTACCTGCAATCCTTCAGTTGCCAACGACTTGCAGGCTGTATCAATTACGGGCAATCTTACGCCTTCAGTTGGTTCTCCTGCAGTTTATGATGTAGTAATTCGAAATCGCGGAACTGCTCAACAGACTACTTACTCCGTCAAGATAATGAGCGGAACCACGGAATTGGCTTCCGCAGCGGGACTTACAGTTGCTCCTGCCGCAAGCGTTACCGTTCCGGTTACTTGTAACTTTACAACAACAGGTGCTATGAGCATCTTCGGTAAAGTAGTGCTGACCGGTGACCAAAATCCCGCCAATGATGCCACGCCTCCTATAACTGTCAATGTTCAGCCGGCAGGCGTCGTTGCTATAACTATCGGAGCAGGTGACCAGCAAGCCAACATTCCGCTGAATTTCTTTTATAATAACAGCCTGTTTGAATGCATCTATATGTCTTCCGAAATTAATATGGGCGGGCTCATAACAGGTATCTCTTTCTATAACAATTTCACTCAAACTCTGACGGCAAAGCCTACAAAGATCTGGCTGGGTGAAACAGCTCAGACTGATTTAGCGGGCGGTTGGATACCTTCCACTCAATTGACTCCTGTATTTGACGGCACTGTTGATTATCCCATTGGCGCCAATACTATTACCATTTCCTTTACCACTCCCTATACTTATAATGGCGGCAATTTGGTAATGATGGCGAACAGGCCCATGGATACACAATGGTTCAACAGCACCAATCGCTTCAATTGTCAGACCGTCGGCACCAACAGAGCACTGGAAATTCACAGTGACGGCACAACTTACGATCCTGCCAATCCTCCTACCGGTGCTACTTTATCCGGTCAGTTCCCCCAAACTACCATCTTTATCTTAGCAGAAAACATGGGAGCGGTTGAAGGAACGGTATCCAGCGGCGGACAACCTCTGGAAGGTGCCACTGTCAGTGTGGTCGGAAGTGCCTTAACAACTACTACCAACGCTCAGGGATTTTACAGATTCTCCTATGTCAGTGAAGGTCAACATCAGATTACCTGCAGCAAGATAGGTTATGTAACTCAGACTCAAACTGTGACCATAATCGAAAATCAGACCGTGACCTTGAATTTCAATATGGTCGCTTCTCCCACTATTACAGTAACGGGAACCGTGCACGGAAGCGATAATCCGACAGCCGGCCTCGCCGATGCCACTGTTGCTTTGCATGGTATCTTGGATTACAATGCAACCACAAACGCCAGTGGTCAATTCACCATTAATAATGTCCTCGGCTTTGAAACTTATACCTATACAATTTCCAAACCGGGTTACAGTCCTGCCACGGGTTCTATTACCGTGCAGGGAACGGCTTATAACATGGGTTCTATCACTCTTAATGAAATGGCTTTCCCGCCTACACAAGTTCAGGCTGTGGAAGCTTTGCCCAATATAAACATTACTTGGACTGCTCCCAATCCCAATGCGGTGAATATCACCGAAAGCTTTGAAGGTGACACCTTCCCGCCCGAGAATTGGAGCCAAATTCAAAACAATACTGATGCTCTGAATACATGGGGTGTAGGCGGAACATGGATTCGTTGCGGTGTCGTCGGTCCTTTATCCGATCAAACTGTCATTACACCTTCCGACGGTTCTTGGCAATGCGGTATTTGGTGGTCTTACAGTCATCAAGACGAATGGATTATAACTCCGCAATTTACTTGTCCCGCGGGAGCTACTCTATCCTTCCACGGTTACATCTTCCTCGGCTCTCCTAATGACGACCACTATTATGTAGAAGCTTCTACCAATAACGGCGCCGATTGGACTCATATCTGGGATGCTGTTGCTGTTGGCGGCGGAGCTTACAGCGATTACACAACTCCGATTGTAATTTCCTTAGATGCTTATGCCGGTCAACAACTTAAGCTTGCCTGGCATGCGGATGATCCACCCAGCAATGACGGAATGTGGAATGTGGCTTTCTTTGATCAAGTAGCCATCGGAACACCGACCCGCACCATTACTTTCAATGCGAAAGAGATGGAAATCAGGTCAGCAAATCCGACTCCTTCTTTCCATATTGCTCCCTCAGGATCGGGAATGACTTACTTATCCAAAGCTGAAGCTATGGGTATTGCTCCCAAGGCCCCTGTAATTACTGCTACTAAAAACAACGAACGTTCTCTGCAAGGTTACAAGGTTTGGCGGCTGCTGGAAGGTCAAGAAACTAATGAAGCAGCTTGGACGCTTTTGACTGCCAATACCATTAGCGCAACTGCTTATCAAGATACAGGTTGGAACACTCTTCCGGACGGCTGGTATAAATGGGCAGTAAAAGCCGTTTATTCCAATAATGTATTATCTACACCAGCCATTTCCAATCATATTCAAAGGCTTACTCAAATCGGCACCATTGCCGGCGTTGTGCGTCAACAGAACAACACTCCGATTGCAGGTGCCACTATTACAGCGGGAACATACACTGCTACTTCCAATGCCACCGGTGCGTATACCATGCAGGTTCCGGCCGGCACATATACTGTAACCTGCACCGCTGCCGGTTATCAATCTGCTCAACAGGCAGGCGTCGTCGTTGTAACCGGAGTTACGACCACCGTTAACTTCACGCTGCAGATATCCAATGAAATTACCGACAGCTTTGAAACTTACGGTGACTTTGTCATTGATTTCCCGCCATGGGTAAATGTAGATGTTGATCAATCTACAACCTACGGCTACCAAGGTTACACGTGGGCTAATGAATATCAACCTCAAGCGTTCATGGTCTTTAATCCCAGTGCCACAACACCCAGTTCCGTAAGCGCTATCGGGACAGCTCATACCGGTAACAAAATGGCTATGTGCTGGTGCTCCGTAACCCCGCCTAACAATGACTGGCTGATTTCTCAGCAGTATACTTGCGGCGGACAAGTCACTTTCTATGCAAAGGCCATGTCTGCAGATTTTCCTGCTGAGCAGTTCTATTTTGCCGTTTCCACCGGCGGAACAGACCCTGCCAACTTCACCAATGTGTCTCCTTTGGTCACGACCACTACTACTTGGCAGCAATATACTTATCCGATGACTAATTATATCGGACAAAATATTCGCGTTGCCATTCACTGCGTATCCAATGACCAGTTCGCATTATGCGTGGATGATGTCGTTTTGACGCTTCAGACCGGTTTGACAGATCCTTATGCTCCTGTTGTAGCAACTGTTTTGAACGGTAACTATCCCAATCCGTTCGGACCGGAAACCACAATCAGCTTCTCAGTGAAAGACGCTTCACCGGTTTTGATTGAAGTCTACAACCTCAAAGGTCAGAAGGTGAAGACTCTGGTGAATGAAGCCAAATCCGCTTCCGGGAACTTCGAAGTTAAATGGAACGGAACTGATGAAAATAACCAGCGTGTCTCCAGCGGTGTCTATTTCTACAAGATGAAAGCCGGAAAGTATACGGCAACCCGCAAGATGATCATGCTGCAATAGCGTCCTAACCAGGCGCAATTAATTAAGACACCGCCCTTCCGGACGGTGTCTTTTTTTTGCTTGTCTTCCTTATACATAGCGGGGGGTTAACGGAGGCTTACCCCACGCTAACCCCCCGTTAACCCTCCGTTAATCAAGAGCAGGATAAGAAGTGAAAAAAGGATTTATCCTTTTGAGAAGAGGTGAACAGCCTACTCTATTTACGGTGTAATCCTGTTTTCCGTATTTGTTTATGATATGACCGTAAATTTAACTTGCCAAAATTAATTAATGGAATAAATTCTGCATAGATGGAATATATAAATATGCCAAAAGAGGTAGTTATATGAGATATGCGCTGATTACCGGTTTGCTTTTAATAGTTGTAAGTTTGTTTGCAGTTCCCGTTTCTCAAGATCTTGCAGTTGTAGCAGCTCGCAATTGGGCTTCTGAATTTGCTCCTTCCGATTTTAATTATGCTGCCGCAGAAGATGTTATTCCCATTGCGGATAATTCCGGAACTCAGCTGTATTTAATAAAGTTTCCAAACGGCTTCGTCTTGACTGCCGGCGACAATGCAGTGCGTCCCGTTTTGGCTTACGGCTTCAATACGGTAACAGGTCTTGTGGATAACAATCCGGCATTTTGTGCATATTTGACGGCACGGCAGGAAGAAATAAAGCAAATTTTGGCGCAAAATCCTCAAAGTGAAGCTGCAGCAGATGAATGGCAGGCTTTGCTTAATAATACTATGCAACGAAACAGCGCCAAAAGTGTTTCTCCTCTTTTGGTTACCACTTGGAATCAAGGCTGGCCCTATAATATGTATTGTCCTGCAGATCCTTCCGGTCCGGGTGGACATGTTTATGCGGGTTGCGTAGCTTCAGCTATGGCTCAAGTTATGAAATATTGGAATTGGCCTCCGACAGGCGTCGGTTCACACTCATATTATGCTTCCGGTTACGGAAATCAAAGTGCAAATTTCGGAGCGACCACCTATCAATGGACGCAGATGCCAAATGCGGTTCACGAAGCTAATGAAGCTGTGGCTTTGCTGATGTATCATTGCGGGGTTGCTGTAGATATGGGTTATTCTCCCGACGGTTCCGGAGCTTACAGTGAAAATGTGGTAACTTCCTGGATTCAGCATTTCAGATATAACACCTCCATTCAATTAAAATCAAAAAACAGTTACGGTTCAACTCAATGGAATCAAATGCTGAGGACTGAATTGGATGCCATACGTCCTTTATATTATCACGGTTTTGGTCCCAACGGAGGTCACGCTTTCGTATGCGACGGTTATCAGAATAATGATTACTTCCATTTCAATTGGGGTTGGGGCGGTTCTTACGACGGGTATTTTTTGACCTCAAATTTAAATCCCGGCTATACTTTTAATCAGGGACAGGGCGCTATCTTTAACGTATTTCCTTTGAACTACAATCTTTCTTCCGTGCAGCTTTCCCTTCAAGGTTCGGATTGTGCGGTGGGAGATAATACTTTTGTCACTATTGCCACATATCCTCTTCTGCCTGAATTCAATGTAACCAGCCTCAGTTTTGTTCTGGAGTATGATAATACAGGCATGCAGTATTGCGGATTTAATACTGTCGGAACTCTTTTGGGGGGAACAAATATTGACGCCGTGGAATTGCAACCCGGTCAGATTACTTTTACCGTCAACAGCACAAATGTCATCTCAGGCGGCGGGAATTTGCTGAAGATTAATTTCAGGCCTATGCTTCCCGGAGATTTTCCTTTCGATTTAACTCAAGTTCAGATTAATTCAACTCCTGTCACCTTAGTCAATGCGACTGTCATCAATGTAGTGGCTTTAATCAATGCTTTGGAAGATTCAGTCATTGATTTGCTGAATGCGATGTATATTAATTATGATACAATTGCGCAGATACCGCTTACCACTACTTTTGTGCTGCCTTCCTGGAATGTAAACTCCGCCTCTTTTGATTTGCACTATCAGACTAATCTTGTAAGTTGGGAAGGCTTTGATGTTACCGATTGTCTCGCTTCCTCTGCCAATATAGAGGTAACCGATAACGGAAACGGGGTCTTGCATTTTAACATCAATTTTGGCGGGTTGCTGGTGGGTGAAGGCAATTTGCTAAAAGTGAAATTCCGCGCCATAGGCAATACGGGAAGCGTTTCTCTTGCCACATTAACGATTACAGATTTCCTGTATAACCAAATCCCCGTGCTAAATCTTCGTCCCGGATACATAGTTTTGATGCCCGTTACCGCTAATAATGATAATGCTATTGTAAGCGCACCCGGCTTAACTGTCAGACCCAATCCTTTCAGGGATAATACAGAGCTGACCCTTACCGCTCCCAAAACCGCTTTTGAAGCATCATTAATGATTTACAATCTGAAAGGACAATTGGTGCGGAAACTTTATCAGGGTGATTTGAAGAGCGGGCAGATTACTCTGAATTGGGACGGAAAAGATGAACAAGGTCGGCAAGTGCAGTCCGGAATTTATCTGCTGAATACTCATGCGGGAAATTACAATAAGACCGTTAGAATAATCCGCGTCAAATAAAACAACCTTTAAGTGAAAGTCATTTGCCGAAGTCCATTTTGCCTGATTGTTTTGTGACAATTGATAATTCACTAAGGCAAAAAGGACTCCGACAGCTTGATGTTTCGGAGTTCTGAATTCCGAAATAATCTAATGAGTGTATCTAAACTAAAAGGAATTCCGGACTTCGGAACATGACAGAGCGTAATGTTATCTGATAAATACCGAAGTCCATTTTGCCTCGTTGTTTTGTGACAATTGATAGTTCGCTAAGGCAAAAAGGACTCCGAAACACACTTTACCGAAGTCCATTTTGCCTGATTGTTTTGTGACAATTGATAGTTCGCTAAGGCAAAAAGGACTCCGACAGCTTGATGTTTCGGAGTTCTGAATTCCCAAACAAGCAAAAGAGTTTATCTAAACTAAAAGGAATTCCGGACTTCGGAACATGACAGAGCGTAATGTTATCTGATGAATACCGAAGTCCATTTTGCCTATAGTTTGGTGACACTCTTTAGTCTGCGCAGGCAAAAAGGACTCCGAAAGGCTAATGTTTCGGAGTTCTGAATTCCGAAATAATCTAATGAGTTTATCCAAACTAAAAGGAATTCCGGACTTCGGAACATGACATAGCGTAATGTGATTTGATAAATACCGAAGTCCATTTTGCCTCATTGTTTTGTGACAATTGATAGTTCGCTAAGGCAAAAAGGACTCCGACTCCCCAATCAGCAGCTGTTCAAATTTATATTTTTTGCTTGCCTTAAAATCCGAACCAAGGACCGACGGAAAAAGTCAAACCTTCTAAAGGCGTATCGGGAGAATTATTCACCTCAAATGTTTCGGCGTTACTATAGCTCTGCTTCCAACCCTTTGTGGGAGAATAACCGTAAAGGTAACCGACTTCACCTCTTATACCAAACCAAGACAGCAATCTCACTTGGAGTTCAACTTTCGGCTGCACGACCGCATAGCTTTTCTTATAAGTAACGCTGTAATTGCTCTCGGGCGGAATTCCCCACTCAAAATCGCCGTTTGTATGCACCAAATTCAAACTTTGCACGCCTCTGCCGACGCCCACTCCCGCAGATGCAATCAGATTTTTCAATAGGGCAAAACGCTTGTCCAAAGTTATATTCCAAGTCGTGAAATCAAAATCTACAATATTCAAGAAACCTGTTTGGGGAGCGCTTTTCTTCTTATATTCATCATAAGTTTGGAATTGGAAGCCCAAAAACCATCCTTTACCGATGCTGCCTTTTCCGCCAAAACCGGCTAATGCCAAAAGACCGTCGTCCGGTAAAGTAGAAAAGTTTAGCGTCTTGAGCAGGGAATTAATGTCATCTAAATCAAGCGCATAAAAAACCGGAAGCCATGAACCGCCTCCGTAACCGACAGATTTATGCTTGTCAGATGCACAAGAAGCGCAATTTTCTTTCTCCTCTGCAGAAGCATTTTCGGGATTAGTTCCAAACACAAAGTCCAGTTCCTTGATTTCACCTTCACGATAAATCTTCAGATTAACCGCATCTCCTGCTCTATACATTCCTTCAATTTTATCAAACTCTTTCAGATTAAGGACTTTTTTGCCGTCAATTTCCATCAGGATATCATCTTCCGCCAAACGATATATGTAAGCGGGAGAAGCATCAACAATTCCCGTAATCAAAATGCCGTAATTGTAAGGATAATTCAATTCCTGTGCTTTAGTGAAATCAAGATCAACGGGATAAATTCCAAAAAAAGCGGCATCTTCGGCTTTCTCTTCCGGTTCCGATAAATCAACTTCCATCTTGATTTTCTTCAATTCATTCAGCTGCATCAATTCTGCCGGACTGTTCAGAGCGAAGATATTATCCTTTTGCGGCAGAATTTTATCTTGCGCCGTAACAATGCAAGGCAGCGAGCAAAGGACAAGAAGAAGTATGAGAATAAGGTCCTTTTTCATGCTAAAAATTCCTCCTTCGGACGATAGCATAATGCAAATATAAATATTATGCAGTTCATTTTTTTATTTCCCTCTTTTTTTTGTCAAAGCTTTTATCTTTCCCTATCTTCTCAGCTTTACATTTATACACTTTACTTCATCTATTTAATTGACATAGAAAAGACAGCTGAATAAAATGATTCATAAAGTAAAATTTTTCCTGAATTGAGGTGATACAATGAAAAAAGTCGTCTTGTCGCTTTTGATCTTGCTGTCTGTTGTTCTGCTCACAGCTCAAAATGCTCCGAGTTATTTGGTTCGTTTGAATAGACAAGCAGTCAACGCTTATTTTAGTCCGTCGGAGTCGGAAAGTTTATGGCAGCTTCTGCCGAAGCAAATAGAAGTGTATTATACTTCCGAAAACTATTTATTGGCATCGGCAGATGATGAAATCTTAACCAAACTTCCTGCCTTATCTTTTACTGTTTTGGAGCAATTACCTTTGACGGAAAACTTTTTTCTGCTGAGCAGTTTGCCGAATCAAAAGGCTGAAGTAACTCCCGCAATGGGAATTGAAGTGACAAAACTGGACGATGTTATTTTACTGAAGACGCAATTGACGGAAACGCAATTATCTTCCCTCACAAAATTTCCTTTTGTCAAACTTGATTTTCAGCCTATAAGGTTAAATAAATCCAAATTAGAAGCGCCTAAATCAACTCGCATAAATTTCGGCAACTTGCTGACTATGGTTAATGCGGACAGCGTGGAATGGTTCATGCAGCATCTGCAAGATTTCGGAACTCGCTATGACAGAGCTGCCATTCGTTGGCAAGTGGCGAATTGGATTAAAAGCCAATTTCTAAGAATGGGACTGGGTAATGCTCATCTGGAAAGTTTTTCCGATAATAACGGTTTCGAACATTATAATGTAGTTGCCACCTTAACCGGCACTATCAACCCGGAGAAAATAATCGTTGTCGGCGGACATCACGATTCCATTGTCTACGGTGAAAGCGACCCTTTTATCTTTGCTCCGGGAGCTGATGACAATGCCAGCGGAGCAACAGCTGCTTTAGAAATGGCAAGAGTAATGACTGCAGCAGGTTATCAACCGGAATGTTCTATCCGGTTCATAACCTTTGCCGCAGAAGAATTAGGGCTTTGGGGAAGCCATTTTTATGCTAATCAAGCTGCAGATAACGAACAAGACATCAAACTGATGATTAATCATGATATGATTTCGAACTGCCCCTCAACCTCAACGGATTGGAATGTGCGTCTGAATGTGTATGAAGGTTCTTTGGAACAAGCAATGCTTGCAGGAAGCATAACTGATGCCCAAACTGTTTTAACTCCTTATTATCTGGGTTGGAACAGTCCGAGCAGCGACAGCTATTCATTTTGGCAGCGCGGTTTTCCCGTTATTTATTTTTCTGAAGATGTTTTCAGTCCATACTATCATACCGTTAATGATCTTGTCGCCAATACCAATCCCGCTTACGCTGCAGAAGTTATCAAAGCCTCAACTGCAGCGTGTGCAACATTTGACCAAATGCCTGCGCCCGTCAAAAATGTCCAAGTTTTTGACACGGGAACGGGCAATTCTCTTCTTATTACTTGGAACACAGAGGGTTTGGAGAGCGATGTTAATCATTTTGAATTATATGCCACCAATCCTAATTTACAGACGCCTTTGGAATTTTCCACAGTGACTAATACCTTTACAGTTCCAGGATTGGAAAGCGGAACTGAATATACAATCGGAGTGGCAGCTGTGGATAATGACCTGAATATCGGCTTTTACACAACGGTAAACGCCACGCCAAATTCCGTTCCCAAAACTCCCGTCGGCTTAACGGATTTCCCGCAACTGCATAGTATTCGTTTAAGTTGGCAGCCAAATCACGAACTTGATCTTACCGGTTATCGTATCTATCGTTCCACTTCCTTAGACGGACCTTATGCAGTCCTCAATTCCAATCTTGTTACCGATACCGTTTATACGGATCAAACTGCGACTGATCTTATTTATTATTATTACAAACTTGCCGCAGTAGACACTGAAGCGAATGAAAGTCCTCTCACACAAGCCGTTCGCAGCAGAATTATAACTCTCAATCAAGGCATCCTGATCGTGGATGAAACGAAAAATAATCCTTCCAATACCGTTTTTTCGCCCAATGATGCAGTGAGTGACGCTTTTTATGAAGAAGTGCTGCACAATTTCACTCACGCCCAATACGATACGGAACTTGAAGATACGCTAAAACTTGCCGACCTCGGAATTTACTCTTCTATTTTGTGGCACGGCAACGACGCAGGCAATTTGCTTTATCCTTATGCGGTGAGAGATGAACTCGTTAAATATATTCAAATTGGGGGGAAAGTGCTGATTACATCCTATTTTCCTGCCCGGGCTTTTGACAATAACGGCAATTATCCCTATACTTACGAAAGCGGAAGTTTTATGTTCGACAACTTCGGCGTTCAGACTACGGATTATAAAAGCGGAGCTCGTTTCCGTTATGCGCTTCCCGAAAATTCCGGATATCCGCCTCTGACCGTGGACAGTTTGAAAACCATTCCTCCCTTGGTCGGGCATATTTACAATATTGAATCCGTGGGTGCAGAACCGACTGCAGAAAATGTATATTTTTACGGCTCGGATTATCAAAATACATCAACGCAAGGCAGTATGAACGGAATGCCGGTTGGTGTATACAAAAATCAGGGTAACGGCAAGACTGTTTTGCTTAGCTTTCCGCTGTTTAATATGAAGCAGGATGAAGTCTCCAACTTGATTTATCATGTGTTTCACAATGTCTTCGGCGAAACGGTTTCCGCGCAGGATGAGAACATCGTTCCGGTGCACGGACTGCACATCACCAAAATTTATCCCAATCCGTGTCGCAATTATCTTTGTGCGGATTTGATTTCAGGCGATAAATCCGCTTCAATGCAGGCGGCAATATATAATGTCAAGGGCCAGAAAATCAGAACTTTATACAGCGGCGTTCCGCAAAAAGAATGCCAAACTTTGTATTGGAACGGAAAAGACGAATATGGTAATGACGCCGCTACAGGTATATATTTTCTGCAGGTAAAGCAAAACGGGAAAACTGCTGTTCGCAAATTGGTAAAAGTTAAGTAAAAGCCGAACGGATGCGGCTTTTCCATAGCAGAGAAATATTTAGCTGTATAAATTATTATTGATTAAAAATAAAAAATAAAGAGGAGTGACGAGTGCAAACCTCAAAAACTTGGGATCTGCTCATTGTGGGAGGAGGTCCGGCCGGACTATGTGCAGCAAAAGCAGCTGCAGAAAAAGGTCTTTCCGTTTTAGTTTTGGAAAAAAATCTGGAAATCGGCTCTCCCGTTCACACCAGCGGCGGAAGTTGGACGCGGGAATTAAAAGCTTTCGGCATTCCTGAAAGTTTTTTGCATCCCGTGCATCATTTGGAATTTATAAGTAAAAGGTCCAAAGCTGCTTTCCATTATGACTTTCCCGAAATTTGCATGCTGGATGTGCACGCGTTTTATCAATATTTGGCAGAGCAGGCATCCTTGGCGGGTGCGGTAATTTACACCAACACGACAGTGAAAAATCCGCTTTTGGAAGAGGGCAAAATTTGCGGAGTGCAAGCAATGCGAAACGGTCTACCTGCCGAATACAAAGCTCGCATTATTATTGATGCCGGCGGTTTGGGCGGAGTGATTGCACGCAAAATGGGTCTGCGAACAGAGTTAGCCGGTTATGGAAAAGGCGCGGAATATGAAATCTTCACTTCCAATTGGCAGCAGGATAAAACCGCTATTTTATTGGGTTCGGATTTTTCTCCTTTGGGTTACGCGTGGATTTTCCCCTGCGGCAAAAATCGCGTTCGCCTCGGGTTTGGCGTTTTAGCTCCTCAATGTAAAGACGATCCTTTACCGCTTTTGGACAACTTTATCAATAGTGACCATCCGCTTGCGTGTCAATTGCAGCCCTATAGTATTGTGGAAACGCATTTTGGTTCACTTCCGAATTGCGGTTATCTGGAAAAAACTTATGCGGAAAATCTGCTTGTCTGCGGAGACGCTGCAGGACATGTTTTAAGCATTTCGGGAGAAGGAATTCGGCCTGCAATGGAGATTGGTAAGATTGCCGGAACCGTTGCAGCGGAAGCAATCGCCAAAAATGACACTTCCGAAGCCTTTCTCAAACGCTATGAAGCGCGTTGGAAAAGAAAATACGCACGCAGCATAGAACTTAATACCAAGTTGAATGAAATCATTCGCCATTATAACGATACGCAATGGGATAAGGTGCTGAATATTCTCAAAGATGTTGATCCCGCCATAGTTTTAGCACTGATGAAAGGCTATTTTGACCTGAATCTTCTGCGTCTGATTTTGACGAAAAATCCCGGCCTCTTTGCTCATAACGCCATGCAAATCGTCAAAAAAGCCATAACGGGTTGATTTCTAAGGCGAGATAAATCCCGCTTTATACCCAGATTTTGCAGCCTGAAAATCCTATTCTTCCTTTAATATATCTCACGGAACAACAAGGAGCCTCTGGGAAAAAATCCCAGAGACACCGCGGCATCACTACCGTAACTAATAAAGCAAGAATAGAGTTGACAAAAAGAGCAGTAATAAAGGATAAACACTTTTTGTGGAGGATTTATGCGAAAATTAATCATCCTGAGCGTGACTGCGTTTCTGCTTTTCGGATGCGCAGGCCAAAAATATTACCAAAGCAAAGGCGTTTATTATCCCAAACAGTCTGCCGGCGAGTTGAGCGCTATGCACAAATTCAATCTGACTCCTCTTCCTAATAGCGACTATAATACCTATTCTTTTGAAGGAACGGCATCTTCGGAAAAATATATCTACTGCCCGGTGCGGACTTCTTATCAAGTTGGTGACAGCACCTTCAGTTTTGTCACAATCTATCAAATCAGTAAGCAAGACTTAAGCGTTACGGACAGTCTGGTCTTAAAATCACCTGCCAATAACCTGACGGACACTCATCTGGTTTTAGCTGATAGTTTAATGATTATCAGTAAAGCGGATACGGTTTTCCAAATTGTGACTGCGGATAAGCACCTGCATTTGGGTCAAACTTATCCCACTTTGATTAAAAACGGTGATTTACTTTATGCCGGAATGAGCGGTGCTAAATTGCGGTTAGTAATAAAATCTCCCGATGCTCAGATTTTTATGTATGATTTTCATACAAACGGCATGGCTTTTGAACGCAAACGCCTCCTGCTTAAAGACGCCTCAAATATGCTTTCTTGCCAATTAACCGGTGGCTGGTTTTGGCTGTTTAGAGGAGGGAAATCTTCTCTTGAAACTGTGCGTTTTGCCATTCAGGCAATTGACCCGAGCCCCATTTTCAACGATATAAATTATCCCGTGCAGGATACAACAGCCGTTTTTCAAGTGTGCGGCATTGCCGATTCCACCATTTACATTTCCTATTCTGCCAAAGTGGCAAATCCCAAAGCCAAAAGCGGATTTGATGATGTCCACCGTTTGTATGTAGTGAATAGTAAAAACAGTAAAGTAGAAAATCAGATTGATTATAATTATTTAGGATTTAATTTACTTCCGAAAGGGGATAAACTTTATCTGTATACTGCTGTTGTAAGCGACAGAATTCGGTATAAATTGGCGGAAATCAGCCCCGACCTTAAGTTGGAAAGGGAATTAGTTAGTTTTACGATTGATGATTTTTCACATTATTCCGCTTCCGCTAATCCTGCCAATTGCTTGTTCTTCAAAGATAATGATAACTTCTATTTCACCGGTGAATACTTCCAGAAATTGGGAACGCTTGATAAGATGACTTATAAAACCGTGACTAATGCAGGCAAATTCGCTTTGCAACCTCAACTTTTCCTTGCCGCTTATCCGCTTCCCTAAAGCAAAGAAACTATGTTCACGAAATATAAAATGTCCGGAAACGATTTGATGGATTACCACAGTCAGAAACTGGGTTTTGTGCGCGGCTCCGAAATTTACGATGCCCATAGTCACAAAGTAGGCACTGTTCGAGATTATGAAATTTACGATGACCGATACCATAAAGTCGCTTCCATTCGGGGAGCTGATGTTTTTGACGCCCATAATATGAGGGTGGCTTCTTTGGAAGAAATCAAGAAGCAGATTGAAAATCCGCCCGCAGGTGCATTATTGGCGGCTTTGTGGTGGTTCTTTATAAAATATAAACGATAATTTTGCTTGCAGTATTTTCTTCAGTATATTGTAATGTAGGGTAGATAAGGTTGCCTGACGGGAAGGAGGGAGCCATGAAAAACAGCAAAATTATTTTAACTTTAGTTCTGATTTTGGCGATGTGCGTGTGCTTGAATGCTCAACGCAGCACTAATCAGGATAAAACCGCCAAAGAAACATCTAAGGATAAAGTCATCATTGCCGATAATGACGAGCAAGCTTTAGATGCCGATCAGCTTTTGGATAAAATAGCTTCCTCCAATAAACAAACAAGTCATAAAAGCACAAATAGAGCGGTTCGCAATTATTCCTCCAAACCAAATTCTTCCCGTGAAGAAAAACCCTCTCAAAATGATAATAATCGTTCGTCTCACAGTTCCGGTAATGCAAATCGTTCTTCTTCACGCCAAACGGAAACTTATAAAGAGGATAAACCTTCCACTGATTACCGACAAGCAAATAAGGATAATGAACGCTATAATCCGAACTCTTATTATTATAAAGACCGAACTTCACGCTCTGTTCCGAACGATACTTATAAAACGGATTCAACTCAAAAACCTTCTTCGCAATTTGTTATGCCCTCTGCTGCCAGAAGTTCGCAATCAGAGCGTTCACAATCTGAGCGTTCGCAATCACTGCGCTCTCAATCTGAAAGTGCTGAAAGAAGCAGTTCGCAATTTATCCTAAAAACTTTCTCTCCGGATACGGATACTAAACCCGAACCTGCTGCAGCTAAACCTGAATTAAAACAAAAGCAGCAAAGTCAAAACAGTCATGTTGACCACAATTCTGTTACTCCCGTTGCCGTAAAACCGGTTTCACAAGTGACAAGACATGTGCCGAATACTCCTCCACCTCCGGCTCATAATAATGAGCATCATGTTGAACCTCCCTATAATGGCCACGGACCTCATCACGGTAATAATGACAGTGATTTTCATCATCACGAAGGCAATGATTGGCATCATGATTATAATCATCATCCTGAACCTTACTGGCATGCGCATCATGCGCATCATCACTTGCCTCATTATTATTTCTACTTTGATTTTAGCTACCATCCGTATTACTCTTGGTATGACGGTTATTATTATTGGGACGATTGGACTTACGGTTACTATGTCTCTTGGTTCGGTCCCTACGGCTGGAATTCATATTGGGTCTATTATCCTTATTACGAATATTATCACCATCGCCATTACCGTTATGTGGCACCCGTTTTCGTCTATAACTTCGAATGGAAAGACGACGGAGAAGATTTCTCGGGTTATTTAGTCCGCAAACCTCCTTACTCCAATTTGCATAACGGAAACGGCTGGCTCAATATTACGGAGGGACAACCGCCTTCAGATGCCGTTTATTGCAACATTAGAGGTTACAGTATCGTCACCAAAGACGAAAACGGTAAAAAAGTCCTCTATCATTTTGACAGTTACGGAAATCGTCTGGCAAAAGAATTGTGGAAGACTTACGGCAAAAACGGAAAAAAGGTGTATGTGCAAGTAAAAGGTGTGCTAAATCCCGAAACTCACACGATTAAAGTCTACAGCATGCATAAAATAAGCAAGTCGCACAGTTCAACCGTTGCCGTTTATTGGCGTTGGGTTTGGCATCCGCATCACAGACACCGCTATTAATTTTAATAGTATTATACAATGCAGGCCTCGGAGTCCTTTTTGCCTTTGCAAATTTTCAAGCACCACAAAACTATCAGGCAAAATGGACTTCGGTAAATAGCTTTTTTAACTTCTACGGAATTATTCAAATTAAAAGACACAATTAGAGATACCTTCTAACTTTTTCCCTTGACGATAATGCCTTCATGATAAATAAAGAAATGAAATAAAGAATTAATTAAAACTAATTGCAAATAAAAGCTTTACGCTAAAGGAGCAACCATGTCCGAAACTAAAAAAGCCATAGAAGAATTGAAAGAAAAAGAAGCAAAAATTCGTCAAATGGGCGGAGAAAAAGCCGTGCAAAAACAGCATGACGGAGGCAAACTTACTGCTCGCGAGCGGCTTGACTTGTTGTTTGACCCCGGTACTTTTCGTGAAATTGATATGTTCGTGCATCATCGTTGCGACAATTTCGGCATGGACAAAATTGACATTCCTTCAGATGGAGTTGTAACCGGTCACGGTTTAGTGAACGGTCGTCCCCTATTTGCTTTTGCGCAGGATTTTACTTCCCGCGGTGGAAGTTTGGGTGAAATGCATGCCGCTAAAATATGCAAAGTTATGGATTTAGCGTTAAAAGCAGGGGTTCCACTCGTCGGGATAAACGATTCCGGAGGAGCTCGTATTCAGGAAGGTGTTGATGCTCTCAAAGGTTACGGAGAAATCTTTTTTCGCAATTCTCGTTGCAGTGGTGTAATTCCGCAAATTGCAGCAATAATGGGACCTTGTGCTGGAGGTGCTGTTTATTCGCCTGCCATGGCAGATTTTGTCTTTATGGTCAAAAACACCAGTTTTATGTTCATAACTGGACCGGATGTCATTAAAGCAGTGACAGGCGAAGAAACTACACAAGAAGAACTTGGCGGTGCAATGGCTCATAATTCCAAAAGCGGCAATGCACATTTTGCCTGTGACAACGATGCCGATGCCGTAGAAAAAATCAAAATGCTTCTTTCCTACTTGCCTTCCAATAATATGGAAGATCCTCCGATCGTACCTACAAAAGATAACCCACATCGCTTGTGTCCCGAACTGGACACAATCATTCCGGACGACCCTAAAATGAGTTATGACATGCGTGAGGTTATTCATTCCATCGTTGACGACGGGATCTTTTTTGAGCCGCATTATTACTATGCGCAAAATGTGATCGTAGGTTTTGCGCGTTTGAACGGAAGAGTGGTCGGTGTGATAGCCGACCAGCCTAATTTTTTAGCCGGTTGTTTGGATATTGACGCTTCCGATAAAGCCACGCGTTTTATTCGCACTTGCGATGCTTTTAATATTCCGCTTTTGACTTTAGTTGATGTCCCTGGTTACTTACCGGGCACGCATCAAGAGTGGAACGGAATTATCAGACACGGAGCAAAACTTTTGTGGTGCTATTCCGAAGCCACTGTTCCCAAACTGACTGTCGTTACGCGTAAAGATTACGGAGGAAGTTATATTGCCATGAGTAGCAGACATTTAGGAGCGGATATGGTTTTCGCTTGGCCCATGGCTGAAATTGCCGTTATGGGTGCTCAAGGTGCAGCCAATATTATTTTCCGAAAAGAAATAACGGAAGCGAAAGAGCCTGTTGCCAAGCGCGCTGAAATGATTAAACTGTATGAAGATGAATTCAATAATCCCTATGTTGCCGCTTCCAGAGGTTACATTGATGCCGTAATCAGACCTAACGAAACGCGAGCCAGATTAATTGACGCTTTGGAAATTCTCTGCACTAAAAGCGAAAGTCTGCCGCCCAAAAAGCACGGCAACATTCCCATGTAATTTTACGAATAGGACAGGATATGAAAGATGGATGATAAAAAGAAAGTTGCGGCTATAGCAGCTGTAATGTCAATCCTGACAAGTGAAGAGAAAACTTCTTCGGAACAGAAACTTCCTTCCCGTCTGCCTTCAGCTTGGGCAAATTACGGAAGACAACAGACAATGAACTTTAGGACACTTTATCAGCGCCGCTTGGCTAAAAGAGTTTAAATACATAAGAGACATAAAAAGGAGACAAGAAATGGATAAGCATGGCGCGGTGGAAATGACGCAAATGCGTTATGAACCGGACAGACCCAAAGCCGCCAATCCCATTAAAATTCAAGATTTAACTTTTCGGGACGGGCATCAAAGTTTATTTGCCACCAGAGGCAGAACTGAAGATATGGTCATAGTAGCTGAAGATATGGATAAAGTAGGCTTCTATTCAGTGGAAATGTGGGGCGGAGCTACTTTTGACACGATGCACCGTTACCTTAATGAAGACCCTTGGGAACGCATCCGCACTCTGAAAAAATATATGAAGAAAACGCCTTTTTCCATGTTGCTTCGGGGTCAAAACTTGGTTGGATATCGTAATTACGCTGATGATGTGGTGGAAGTGTTTGTCCAAAAAGCTGCAGATAACGGCATTGACATTTTCCGCGTGTTTGACGCATTAAACGATTTCCGCAATTTCCTTACCGCAGTCAAAATCATAAAAAAGAACAATAAAGTATTCGAAGGCGCCATCTGCTATTCCTTAACCGAACAGCGAATGGGCGGGGAAATTTACAACATCGAATACTATGTCCGGAAAGCTAAACAACTGGAAGATATGGGTGCCGATGTTATTGCCATTAAAGATATGGCGGGATTGATTGCTCCCTATGATGCATACAATTTGGTCAGGGCTTTGAAGGAAAGCGTCAAAGTCCCGGTTCATCTGCATACGCATTTCACTGCAGGTTTGGGTGATTTGGCATTGTTTAAAGCGATTGAAGCAGGAGTGGACATAATTGATACCTGTATGGCTCCTTATGCGTATCGGACTTCGCATCCGGCAGTGGAACCTCTGGTTATTTCTTTGCTGGGAACCAATCGTGACACCGGATTTGACATCAAGTTACTCGATAAAATAGACAAAGATTTGGAAAAAGTCATCCCGAAATATCTCCAATTCGCCGATACGACGAAGTTCAGCATCATTGACACCGATGTAATCATTCATCAAACTCCGGGCGGAATGCTATCCAATTTGGTCAATCAATTGCGTGAGATGGATGCCTTGGATAAATTGGAAGATGTGTTCAAGGAAATACCCAGAGTGAGAAAAGACTTGGGAATGATTCCTTTGGTGACGCCCACCAGTCAAATTGTTGGCACTCAAGCAGTTAATAATGCCTTATTTGATAAGACTGAAGGTGAATATTCCCGCATTACGGAACAGGTAAAAGATTTATGCTATGGCCTTTACGGCAAAACTACTATGCCCATCAATCCCGAAGTTCAGAAAAAAGCTTTGAAAGGTTATTCTCGCGGGGAAAAACCTATAACTGTCAGACCGGGAGATGTTATTGAACCGGGAATGCCGAAAGCGGAAGAAATGAGCAAGGGCTTGGCTAAAAGCATTGAAGATGTCCTAATCGTAGCGTTGTATGATGTAACTGCTATCCGCTTTCTGAAATGGAAATACGGTCTTCTTCCCGTTCCCGACGATGTTAAACCGGTTACTTTGGAAGAAGTGCAGAGACAAGAAGAACTCATCAGAAAAGTTAAATCAGGAGAATATATTGTGATTCCAAAAAAGGATAATCCCCCTAAACCTGAAGACATCAGACAGTTTGATATTTATGTGGATGGCGAATACTTCTTGGTGGAAGTAAATGAAAAAATAGGCTCGTCACAGATTGTCAATTACGAACCGGCGAATAAATCGAAGGTCAATATTCCTCATCCAACTGTTTCTTCACCAGCACCGGCAACGGTTGTAAAAAATACGCAAACCATCAATGCCAAACCAATTACTTCTGCTAATACAGAAGAAGGGACACCCATTACTGCACCCATGCCGGGAATGGTTGTCCGCTATGAAAAGAAAAAAGGTGACAGCGTAGAAATCGGCGATACTATTTTGGTGCTGGAAGCGATGAAGATGTATAATAATATTCCCAGTCCCGTCAAAGGTGTAGTTATCTCCACTCCTTTAAACGCGGGTGACAGTGTCAGCAAAGGTCAAGTTCTGGCTGTCATTAAACAGTGAGCTAACTCTTTTATTCGATATAAGATACGCAAAAGGTATACAACGCTTAAGACCTAAAGGATGCAAATATTTAAAGCCGTAGGTGTAGCATAGGATTTTATCCTGTTGTAACCGCAGGTTTTTGTAGCATAGGATTTTATCCTGTTGTAACCGCAGGTTTGTAACCTGCGGAAAAGAAATGGGCGGGTAACAAACCCGGCATAATAACAGCTTGGAAAGCTGTATTACAAGAGCGAACTCAGCGATTTCGGAGTCCTTTTTGCCCCCGTAAACTATCGTGTGTATAAAATCCATTAGGCAAAATGGACTTCGGTAAGCGACATTTACGAAGTCCGGAATTCCATTTAGATAACATAAACTTTGATAGTGCACGAAGGAATTCGGAACTCCGAAATGTCGGAACCCAACAGCTTGGAAAGCTATGTTACAATAAAAAAGGTGGGTAAAAAGCCCGCCTTTATAATATGTTATGAAGCTTTGTTAAGTTAACTATTTCATCAGCACCAAACGCTGAGAAGACACATATTTCCCGCAGGTCATACGCACATAATACACTCCGGAAGAAGCTTGCGTTCCGTTCAGATCTTTGCCGTCCCACACGATTTGATAATAACCTTTGTCTTGCGGGGCAGGCAGGATAGTGCGAATCAGTTGTCCTCTTACATTATAGATCTCAAATTTAGCCTGACCGGGCTCCTTTAATGCATAGCTCAAATTTGTTATTGACTTGAAAGGATTGGGATATGCGTTCAGCAATTGCGTTTCGGTAATAATAGCAGGAGGAGTAATATTGTGGCCGTTTTCATTTACAAATATACTCAATGGACCGTAATAATAGGAAGAACCGTCCAGCTCCATACTTTGCAGCCAGTAATACCAATTTCCGGGTTCCACTTCTTTGTCTTGAAATTCGTAATTGGAAGCAGACGAAGAATTATTTGCGGGAATTAAATCATAATTAATTTTTATTGCATCATATAACCTGTTATTCTCATTTCTAAACAAGTTGTATCCTGCAATCTGGGTTTCGGATTGGGTAGTCCAATGCAGATTAACAAACAACTCTTGTGATAAAACAGCGGTAAACGAAGATAATTCTATAGGAACATTTTGTTCATAGACAGTAAAATCATCGAAATAGGTGTAACGTTTGGTTGCCGGAGCAGGAGGAGTTGGTCTGAACCTAAGATAGATATTTGTATAACCTAATAAATCAATATAGGTTGGCAACCATCTCGTATTGCTTGTATAATTTCCTAAAGTCTCCCAAGTGCCATTTAGATCAGGACCGGGTGTGGCATCCTCTTCTTGATATTCTACTATAACTTGATTGTTGCCAGTATTCGTTTTGGAAAAGTAAATAATTCCCTCAGGATATAATAGAATCGGCGTAATAATATAATCTGTAATATTAGTACTAAATCCTGCACAAAAAGTTCCGCTATGAGCAGCGGTCCTCGGAACTCCATAACCGCTGCTGTAAGTAGAAGAAACTCTTGCCACTCCGCTCATCTGCCAATTTGAAAGTGGCCAACTTTCTTCAAAACCTTCAAACCATGACCAGGACTCCTGAGCATAAAGCCCTAATACTACAAAACAAAAGACTAATGTTAAAAATAAAAATTTGTGTCGCATCATAGCCTCCTCTTTATAAAAAATTTTTTTCATCACCTATATAGTCTGATTCGCTTTTATATAATCCTCATATTTATGTCAAGCATTTTTTTATTTTTTTTAATTTATACGTTAAATATTTTAACGAAAAGCAAAATAGACTGCGTTGCGCGCCATTTCCGAAGTCCGGAATTCCTTATTATATATTTAAACTTTGAAAGCTGGTGAAGGAATTCAAAACTCCGAAAGGGCAATTTTTTATCTTCCTTAAATGAAGCGGGGGGTTAACGGAGGGTTAACGGAGGGAAAGCCTGCGTTAACCCCCCGTTAAATAAGAGGAAGAAGTCATCCGGGTTCATTTATAAAAAGCGAGTTCCGAAATGGTAAAATTGACTTTTTAATTGACAGAAAATCATCTCTTTTGATAATGATTATACAAAATGAATTGAATAAAATAGGAGTTTGCTTTATGGAGTATTTTTTGACTGACGAACAAAAAGAAATGAGAGATCTGGCCCGAAGAATAGCAGTGGAAAAAATGGCTCCCCTGAGTGAAAAATATGATGAAGAAGGCATATTCCCTTGGGAGATTGTGGAAGTGATGCGTCAGAGCGATCTTTTTGCGGTTCTGATCCCTGAAGCATACGGCGGAATCAGCGGAAAGGTTATGGATTTGGCGATTGTTACGGAAGAGCTTTGTGCCGTTGATTTGGGAATTTCGCTCGCATTCGGAGTAACGGGACTGGGGATGTATCCGATTTTGATAGCGGGAAGCGAAGAACAGAAGCAGAAATATTTATCGCAGATTGCAAACGGAGAAAAGTTGGCAGCCTTCGGATTAACCGAAGCAAATGCTGGCAGTGATGCGGGCGGAATTGAAACAACTGCCCGAAAAGAAGGTGATAACTATATTTTGAACGGCACGAAACAGTGGATTTCCAACGGCGGAGAAGCTGATATTTATACGATTTTTGCCATGACTGATAAGTCCAGAGGCGCGCGCGGTGCGTCTTGTTTCGTTGTAGAAAAGGAGATGCCCGGTTTTTCTTTCGGCAAAAAAGAAAATAAAATGGGAATTCGTGCCAATGCCACCCGCGAATTGATTTTTGAAGATTGCGTCGTTCCTGCGGAAAATTTAATCGGACGAGAAGGCACTGGTTTCATTACGGCAATGAAAGTTTTTGACAAATCTCGTCCGATGGTTGGTGCCCAAGCTGTGGGTGTTGCTCGTGGTGCTTTTGAATATGCCGCACATTATGCGAATCAGCGTATTCAATTCGGCAAGCCGATTTCCTCTTTTCAAGCCATACAATTTATGCTTGCAGATATGGCGACGCAGATTGAAGCCGCTCGGGCTCTGGTTTTGCAGACTGCTAAAATGATCGATTCCGGCGCCAGAAATTATTCCAAAGAAAGCGCTATGTGTAAATACTTTGCGTCCGATGTAGCAATGAAAGTGACGACTGATGCAGTCCAGATTTGTGGAGGATATGGTTACATGAAAGAATATCCGCAGGAAAAACGCATGCGCGACGCTAAAATTCTGCAGATTTACGAAGGAACTAACCAAATTCAACGCGGTATCGTTGCTAATGCTGTTCTGAAGGAATTTTGAGCAGTTTATAATTTTAGACCAAATAACGGATGGAAGCTAAAGTATGAATTTTGACTGGATTAAAGAATTTCCGGACGCCATAACAGTTTGCGATCAAAACGCTGTCATTATCGCGATGAATGATAAATCCGTTGCCACTTTCCAAAAAGAAGGCGGTGCCGATCTCATCGGACACAGCTTACAAGAATGTCATAAGCCGGAGACTTGGGCGAAAATTCTGCAACTTTTAGCCTCCGGCGGAACCAATACCTACACGATAGAGAAAAATAATGAGCGCAAACTTATTCATCAGCAGTGCTGGTATAAAGACGGAAAGATTTCAGGCTTAGTGGAAATTTCATTTATAATACCGAAGGAGATGCCTCATTATGTCCGCTAAAAAATTGCTGGTGCACACCTGTTGTGCGCCTTGTTTAATTGCACCTTTGCAGCAGTTAAGGCAGGATTGGGATGTAACGCTGCTGTGGTATAATCCCAATATTCATCCCTATACCGAATATCTGAAAAGGCGCGATAACTTAAAAGACTTTGCAGCGAAGGAAAACATTCCGATTATCTGGCAGGATGAATACAATCTGGAAGCGTATTTGGAGGCTACAAGAAAAAGAGGAGTAGTGCGATGCCTCGGCTGTTACGAATTGCGGCTTCTGCGGACTGCTCAAATTGCTCTGGGAAAAGATTTTGACGCCTTCACAACAACTCTGCTATACAGTAAATATCAAAAACACGATGAAGTCAAAGCAATCGGTGAAAGGCTGGCAAATCAATTCGGAATAGATTTTTACTATCAGGATTGGCGTCCCTTGTGGCAAGAAGGAATCGACCTTTCCAAAGCCGCCAAACTATACCGTCAAGCTTATTGCGGATGTATTTTCAGCGAACAGGAACGCTATTGGAAACCGAGTAAGGTATTGAAATAGAGAAAAATGTATGGGACGCTACCGGGAAATTGACCTTTCAAACTTAAAACGCTATAATGCCGCTGACCGCTACAGCAAAGTGCAAGCTGCTTCTCTTGCTGCTCCTTTGAATGTCAATCTTAACGATTTTTGGCAAGCTTTGCCGGAGATATTAAAAGCAGCGGAACTGCGTGAATTCATTGAAATCTGTGCGCAATCCGTACACAAGCAAAAACCGCTGTTATTAGGAGCGGGCGGACATGTAATCAAATGCGGCTTGGCTCCTTTAATTATAGATTTGATGAAGCTTGGTGCTATCGGTGTAGTTGCCGTGAACGGTGCTGTCGTTATTCACGATTACGAACTTGCGGTTTGGGGAAAAACTTCCGAAGATGTAGATACAGCTTTGCTTGACGGTTCTTTTGGTATGGCTGCAGATACCGCAGATAACTTAAACAGCATCATAACAGACGCGTATAAAAATAATCTGGGTTTGGGCGAAGCAGTAGGTTTTTGGCTTTCCGAAAACGCGCCTTACAAAGAAAATTCCTTGCTGGCAAAGGCTTATCAATACGGCGTCCCCGTCACAGTTCATGTTGCCATCGGCACTGACATCATTCATCAACACGCTTCTGCAGACGGTGCCGCCATCGGTGCTGCAAGTTTGCGTGACTTTCGCATTTTTTGTCAATGCTTGGCAAGCTTGGAAGATGGCGGTGTCTTTATCAATCTGGGTTCAGGGGTCATTATTCCGGAAGTTTTTCTGAAAGCTTTATCAGTGGCGCGAAATTTGGGACATCCTTTGCGGGAATTGAACACTGCAGTATTTGATATGAATGTGCAATACCGGCCGTTAGTGAATGTTACGCAAAGGCCTGTTCAGCCTTCGGGAAAAGGGTTTTACTTTGTAGGCCATCATGAACTGATGCTGCCGCTGTTTTTCCTATCCTTAAAGGAGAAATTAACGCAATGAGCAGAAAGATTGCTTTTTACCTGTTGCCTCTGATGCTTCTGCTTTTGAGCAATTTAACGGCAGCGGAAGAACAAAAGCAACCTTCACGCGCAATGATTTATTCTGTAGTTTTACCCGGCGGAGGTCAAATTTATAATGAAGCCTATATTAAAGCGGGAGCAGTAATCGGCGTTCAAGCTTATCTTATCAGCAGAGCATTCTATCTGGACGATAAAGCAAAACATTACGGTAACTTAATGGATGAATTTGCCGCAGATCCTTATTCCTACCAGCTTTATCAAACTAAACGCGACCAATATCGTGACGATTTACGCAGCGATTATTGGTGGATTGGAATGACTGTTGCCCTATCAGTTGCCGATGCTTTTGTGGATGCACATTTATCAAATTACAATTCAGAAAAGGAAAAAGTCCGCCTCAAGTTTGAAGATAAACTGCTGCAATTGGAGCTGAAGTTCTGATTTTGGGCGCTTATGGCAAAAGAATAAATTTTCCCGTCTGTCTTGCCCTACCTTTTTCTATCAGATAAAGATAACATCCCGCGCCGTATTTAGTTGCAATTTGCACAGCAGGCAAAACTGCTTTCCCTTCCGATATCGGAATTGATAAAAGCAATCTTCCGCGCAAATTATAAATTTTTAGCGTGCTTCTACTTTTTTCGGCAAAAGTGAAAGTCAATAAATCATTACTGCGAGCGGGATTGGGGTAGACTTCAGATTTTTGGATTAAGGGATATGTATCTTCGGAATTATATGTATTGCCGTGCTCAGTTTTGATGTCTGTAGGCGCTAAACCTATCGTATATTCTTTCCAGAATGACAAGTCCGGATGCAGAATGCGAACCTTGCCGTTACTTCCCCAATCGGGATATAAAGTCGCAGTCCAATCTGCAGTTCCTGTTACAAGAGAACCTCCGTAAGGTAAAGGATTGGCGCCTCCGTTCAAGAGTGAAAAATTATGTGCGTCATAACGGTATAGTTCCACTCCGTTTGCGTCTCCGACTAAAGCATTTTGACTTGGTCCGATCCACACATTGCCAAGGTTTGCTCCCGGTTCTACGGTTCCGATAACTTGTTCGGAAGCGGGATCAATTACGCAGACTGCACCGTTTCCGCTTGCCCAATTCCCAGTGCAAGACACATGGAGCAAGCCTTCGGACAAAGTAATGTATTGCGGATTGGGCGCAACAGGAATGGTGTTGGTGACGGTGAAAGCTGAAAGATCAATCACGGAAACGGAACTGTTCGCATAATTATTTTGGTAACCGCCCGTGTTGGTGACGAAAAGTTTTCCGCCAAAAGTACAAAGCGCTTCGGGAGAAATTCCTACATTGAGGGAAGCTTCCACCGCTTGGGTAATTGCATTCACTTTATATACTTTATCGGTGAAGAGCCCCGTTACATAAAGAAAATTCCCTTCCTTGCAAGCATCCCAAGGATTGCATCCGCTTGCTATCAGAATGTTTGCTAAAGTTGAACCGGTCTGCTTATCCAATTTTTGCAGAGAATTATCTCCGGAATTAACGCTCCAAAGGCAATCTTCAGCCACGATTATCTTATTGGGAATCAGTCCCAAGACGGCAAAATTATTCTGCACTACATCGGTTGAAGGATCAATTCTGCTCAAGGTTCGCGATTCCGAATTGACTACATAAATGTATTCCGCCTGCAAATTAAACCAACAGAAACAAAATAACAGCGCCGCTAAAAAATACAAATGATAAATTCGCTCCGATAAGGAAGGCATTTTCACCTCAAATAACAAATTTTTGACAATATGGGAAGCATGCTTCCGTATATCCGTTTTGATAAAGCAGGATATTAATTGCAATTTATGCCGTCAAGGTCTTGTATGCTGTTCGGCATTGAAGAACCGATTTATGGCTTCAATTCCGCTTTGCTTGGCAGCGTCAAGAGTTCCGGCAAAAAGCATTTTTCCGCTGTCCAAAAAAATGATTTTATCCGCAATGCGATGAATGGAAGCCAGTTCATGTGTGACGACGATGATAGTCATATTCAGCTGCTGCTTCAGACTTAAAATCAGTTCATCCAGAGTGAGAGAAGTCAAAGGATCCAGTCCGGAAGAAGGTTCGTCACAAAAAAGGATTTCCGGATCCAAAACCAATGCTCGTGCCAAAGCAGCGCGTTTTTTCATTCCTCCGGAAAGTTCTCCCGGCAAAAGATTGAGGACATTATCCAGATTGACAAGATGCAGTTTGGTTTTGATAATTGTGTCAATAAGTTCGTCGGGCAGTTGTGTGTGCTGTTCTAACGGAATGGAAATGTTGTCATGCACAGTGAGTGAATTAAGCAAAGCTCCGGATTGAAACAGCATTCCGATCCTGCTGAGGATGCGATCGTTAAATTCTCGTTCTTCCAAATTCGTGACTTCCATGCCCCAAAATTTAACGCTGCCGGAAGCTGGTTCCTGCAAACGCAGAATATTCTTCAGAAAAGTTGTTTTGCCGCAACCGCTTCCGCCCAAAATAACGGTAATTTCATTAGGAAAAATTTGCACGGAAACATCGTCCAAAACTATAGTATCTCCATATTTGGCGACCAAATGATTAACTTCGATGACGGGCTCTTGCTTATTTTCTTTATTCATAGCAGAACTGCTTCGGCGCTTTATAAATAAATTAAACTGAACACCGCATCAAAAAAGATGATGGCAATTATGGAAGATACGACTGATTGAGTTGTAGCATGACCGACATCTTCAGCACCGCCTTCCACCGAAAAACCGTAGTAACTGCTGATGGAAACAATCAGCCACGCAAAGAATACCGTTTTACTGAAACTGATGACAAAGTCTTTCATAGACAGGATATTAATGGCGCGAGTACAAAAGTTTTGCAGGCTCACATCCAAATAGGTAACCGCAATCAGCATTCCGCTAAGCATTCCTATTATAATAGAAAACATAACCAACACGGGTAAAACATAGGACATAGCATGAAACTTCGGCACTACTACATAACGGATGGGATTGATAGCCATCATTTTCAAAGCGTCAATTTCTTCCGAAACCTTCATAGACGCAATTTCGGAAGCGATTGCACTCCCGCTTCTGCCTGCTACAATAATGGCTGTAATCATCGGACCCAATTCCCGCACGAAAGAAAAAGCAAGGCCGTCCGCCAGAAAAACATTGGCACCGAAATTCTTTAATTGATTTGCAGATTGCAGGGAAAGAATAAAACCCAAAATCAATGAAAGCAAACCTACCACCGGAAGAGCCTGTGCACCCAAAATGTAAGCTTGCTGAACAGTAGCGCCTTTTTTCTGTCCTGACCGGCTGAACAATCCTTTCAACGCCCAGTAAAAAATGTCCGCAGCCATAACCAAATAATTAAAAAAGCCCTTACAACCCTTAAGAACACTGTCCGCTACCTGTTCAAAATAGCCTGCTTTGACGGTAATCACTTCCGGAGGAATATTTTGTGAAGAAAAAGTGCGCAGGACTTTACGTTGCTCTTCTGATGCACCTGCCAAAACTGCAGAGGAATCTGAAGCTTTAGCTTTTGCCAAAACTGTTTCCAGAAAAGCCACGCCTGCACTGTCCAAACGTGAAACTGCAGAAATGTCAATTCTTTGCGGTTGCTCATCTTTCAGCAGATGTTCAGTCTGCTCATACAAATCCGGCACGGTTTGAAAGCTTAGTTCTCCGCTAACAAAAAGCGTCTTGTCCTGATAGTTAAGTTGTTCCATATATCAATAATAAAGCGAAAGTCTCAGGAAAGCGCTGTAATCCGTTTGCACATAATCACGCACGGCTTTATTGTATTTGACCGTAGCTTTGAAGTCCAAAGAGATATTACGGAAGAGTTTGATATTCACCAAGTTCTCGTTCTCGTATTTAGTCGATTTTTCAGTTGCACCCAAAGGGAAGAGAACATCCAAAGTTGAATTGAGACTGATGAAGCTGAGCAGATTATTGATATCAATAATTACCGAATTTTCTATTCCTTGCGTGGTAGTGGAAGGATTTTCTTTATAATAATCGTAATCAATGCCGTCAATTCTTCTTGTGCCGGTAAAATAGTAGACTTTATCCTCATAATCCTGCTGCCAGCCGAATCCTGAACGCAGATTAACTGAAGCATTGGAGCTGAAATTTATTCTGTAAGTAAGACCCAACCCTTCTTTCAACCGAATGGGATAAAAAGGATCTTTCACCTGCAGTTTCTTTGTTTCCGTAATAACAACAGAATCTGCATCCTGAGGCAATTTGACGAAGTTTTTGTTATCCGTGAAAAAGGCATACTCATCAAAGAAGTGCGTATTGATGTCAGCACGACCGTATAGTCCGAAATTACGAAGGAAGACATTTTCTTTCCAAGGATAAAACATCAACGCATTTTTGAGGGAATAATCATCCAAATTGATACGGAAATCGGTTCCCGTAGTTTTATCAAAACCAAGGTCATACAAACTTCTGGTTGTGTAATGCACAGGCCAGACATCATAATCCAATTTATTGTCAAATTCGCCGGAAAGGCTGATGCTGGTTGTAGGGTTGTTTTTGGAGACTGAATTATTGGAAGCGAAGTTGATATTGGCGTGAACAGCGCCTTTATGAATACGTGTATGACCTTTGGTAACGGGAGATTCTAACAGACCCGCTCCTACCAAAACAGAATTGGAACCCGTAGGATCAACTACCACGGTCAGGATATATGATTTTGCTTCTTCCAAACTGACTGTGGTGAAATCTTTGTAAGCATTTGGAGAAGCGCCGTTTACCGTAATCAAGTAGGTTCCCGGACGCATCACCCAAAGGTAATCATATTCGCCAACTTCGTCGGCAGGACTGTATCTGGAATTGATTTTACGGTCGTAAGCATCCTGACCGGGAGTTTTTGCATAAATGTCATAACGCATACGGACGCGCGTCTGGCTCTGATCAATAATCCGTACTATGAGTTCACTCCAGAAAGGCGTGACCACAGTTCGCATGGAAGGCTTGATTTCAACATTCGCAGAAATGTCCTGATCGCTGCTCAGATCAATTTTCCATTTCCCAATCGGCAGAGTCAGAACTTCATTCATTATACCTGTAACTTCTTTATTTTCAATTTCCGTCGTGTCCTGATAAGCGGCGAAAAAAGGAATAGGCATCTCTGATTGCATTAAAAGCGGAACTTTTAATTCGCCGGTATTCATATTTGTTTCCGGTGCGGAAATTTCTTCTTGAGTATAATGCTGCTCATTTACTTTAGCCGTTGCCCTGAAAGCAGGAGATGTTTCCAAAGGTTGTCCGCTGAGGTATTGAGTGCACTTTTGCGCAAAAAGATCAGTTTCCGCCATAATCATTTCGTTAAAAGCCTGAACCAAATACGCTACTGAATTGTCATAAAGTATTTTTGACCGCTCGTCGCGCAAAGAAAAGATGACCGCTTGTGATTTGGCATTTTTCAAGACCATTTCCATGCGTAAAAATGCGTAAGGCTGTGCTGCTTCCACATATTCAATGTTTTGAATATAGGATTCCAAAAAGAAATCAGGCTTCGTTTCACCTAAATCACGGCTGACATCACGAAAGATATTGTATGCGCTAAGCCTTCTTACCAAAAGGTTCGGAACCGCATCATACAGACGCGTAGACCACAGGTCATTGGGAAAATACGCAATCTGCATATAAGAAAGTTTCCGCACAATCTGATTTCTGTCGTAAGTGCGCGGCAAAGTCGTATCAAAAACTTCCAAGGTCTTATCAAAAGGTTTCTCTCTATACAGAGCAGGATTTTCCGTTGCAGGCAGATAATCCAGAATGTAATAATTCATCACGGGAACCGTGCGTTTGTTCATGAAGGAGCAGGCGGAAGAAATTAGGCATAAAACGACAAGACTTAATAAGAGGACGGGGCAGACAAACTTTTTCATCTTGCTTTCCCTTTCTTTAATTTCCCATTAGCAGTGCGGAAGGATTTTCGGAAATCTGGCGCGCAAATTCGTTCAAGTTTTCGGATGCTTCGCGCAGAGATTCCAGCGTTTCCAAAAAATCAGTTTTGCTTCGCGTGACAGTTCTATCCAAATTACTGACCAGACTGTTAGTCTGGACGATGGTTGTATTCAAGTCTGAAACTAATTGCTTTAAATCCGAGGAAGCCAGTTTTGCGGAAATTGTATTCGTATTGGCAATCAGGGAATCGAACTGAGCTGTATAAACTATTTGATTAATGCGTGCCAAAGAACTGTTGATGCTGGCTGTGATTTTATCAAGGTCAGTATTGGCTTTGACGATAAGGCTGTCCGTATGCCCGCCGATTTTATTCACCTGCTGACGCGTATCAAGCATAATCAAATTTGCGTTAGAGGTCAATTTGCTGACCCCTGCAGAAGTAGAATCCGCTATCATATTGATGCCCTGCACCATTTTATCCAGACTGGAAAGAGCGCCTGAAAGGTTTTCCCGCGTATCAGTTAAAATCAAATTAGTCTGATTCAGGATATCTGCAATATTCTTTTGATTGGTTTCACCGGTGATGGTAGCTAGGTTAGAAGTGATTTCGTCAATTTTGAGCACGATAGATTCCGCTTTACTGCTGATATTTTCCAAAGGAGAACTACCTTTCGGGATGAATGATTTCGGTTTAATCACTTTTGCTTCATTGGAACCGCCCGTCAATTCTATCGCTTTCAGACCCGTAATACCCATATAAACTAATTGCGCTTTCACATCTTCCTTAATGGTAGTGCCGGCTTGGACACTTATCGTTACTATTACCTGACTTACATTGTCCGGTTTGATTTTTATATTTTCCACTCTGCCGATTTTTATTCCGTGATACTGAACATCGCCCCCAACCTGCAAACCTCCCACGGAAACATCGTCAAATTCAATATAATAAATGTCTCGGCGTTCGAATAATTTGCTGCCTGCAACAATGCCCGCAAACAGTAGGATGAGGATAAACCCCACAGTTAAAAAGACGCCCAAACGCACTTTTTGTGATTTTGTTATCATCAGAAACCCCGCTTAAGTTCTCCCTTCAAAAAAATTATCGCTTTGCCGGAAATCAAGACCCTTTCTTCCGTCACGCAGACTTTAAATTCTCCTCCGCGTGCAGAAGCTTGGAAGCCTGCAAGTTCCTTTTTGCCCAAACGCGTGCACCAGTAAGGCGCTAAAAATGTTTGAGCGGAACCGGTTACCGGATCTTCAGTTATGCCTTCCCAAGGCGCAAAATAACGGCAAATATAATCATATTTTCCCGTTGATTTTGCCGTTACCGCTATTCCGCTGATCTTATCCGTTCGGAAAAGAGCCAAGTTAGCGAAATCAGGTTTTAATGTCTGCACCGTTATTGCGTCGGAATATACGACAATCAGGTTTTTTGTTTTGGGCGCATAAAGAATTTCTTCCGCTTTTGTCTCGCCGAAATTTTTTAAAAGAGTGCTATCAGCTTCTATTTTATATGGTATGTCAAGAGGAAAATCCAGACTGATTTCATTGCCTTGTCTGCGGGCTGAAAGTTCACCCGCCTTGCTTTGAAAAAGGATTACTTTTTCCTGCGGAATTAAATCGTGAAACATAGCCTTTGCTGCACCCAAAGTAGCATGTCCGCATAAATAGACTTCCGTTACCGGAGTGAACCAGCGAATGGCATATTTCCCGAAACCTAACCGTTTGACGAAAGCAGTTTCCGACAAATTAAATTCGTGCGCCATTTTCTGCATAAACGTTTCCTGCGGAAAATCATCAACCATGACAACCGCAGCGGGATTGCCGTGAAAAAGCTGTTCCGTAAAAGCATTTACCCAATACACCAGATATGGCATATTTTACCTCAAAGGCTGATTAAGCCTTCGCAGACGCGATCTTGAACCGTTGCTTTGCCATCAGCAGCCAAATATACATTTCCGTTGCAAATTACATCACGTCCGAATGTTATATCACCAGACACCGTTAAGGACTCACAATGCCGCAAAGACGGGACATCCAAAAACCGTTGCTGCATCTGTTCAATCGTGCCATAGAACCTTTCGTCCAATTCAATTTTGGGCGGCTTTGTCCTGTTCCTGCACAAAACTATCTGATACTGTTCATTTAATTCATAAGCATCAGACCACAAAGCAAGCAGGTCATTAGTTTTTTTGACGGGAGCGAAACGGGAACGCGGTACCACTAACGCTTTGGCACCTTCAAAAATACTGATTGCCGCACCCATTGCAGTTTCCAATTGATAAACCGGAACATTCTCCACCTTTTTGGGATTGCAGATTAAAGGCAGCAGCAAAATTCCATGATGCTTCTCTAATTCTGATTTCAACTTCTCCAAATCCAGCCAGATACTGTTCGTATTGAAGAACTTGTATTTATTGATGTCCTGAAAATCTGATAATTCATCTTCCGGGCATTGAGCAATTTCCCTTAAAATCAATTTGCCATTTTTATCAACGCATAAATGTCCGCCTTTCCTGTCTGCTTCAGTGCGCAGGCAAACTTCCATCAAAAAAGGAATTCCGGATTTTTGCATAATTTGTGGAATTGATGCTTCTATCACGGCGCCGAGATTATCCGAATTGGAAATGAAAGCGTATTTATAGCCTTTGGACAATAAATTATCCAATAAACCGCTGCTTTGTAAAGCGGCATAAATATCACCGTGACCGGGAGGATTCCAACGCTGTTTTTCATCTTTGGCAACAAAAGGAGCCAAGTCTTCTTGACGGATGCGCGGATATTTATTCTGCAGAAAATCAAGAGGAAGATCGTCCAAAGCAAGGTCAGGATATTTCTGCAGATAATTTAAAGTATCGGCTTGAGTGCTGTAGCTGTTCATAAAAATCAGGGGCAGTTCAATACCTAACTGCGCGCGCAAAGTCAGCACCTGTCGCGCGATGATATCCAAAAAATTAAGATTTCCTTTTACGGGCAGCAAAGATTTGGCTTTGGAAAGACCCATGCTTGTGCCCAAACCGCCGTTCAGTTTAAGGTTGACAATGCGTTGCATCACGCTTTTATCGCTGTCCAAAGGAAGCCGGTCATAAAAGAGTAAATCGTTTTCCGCGGGGGGACTGATTTCCTTATTACTTAGAAGAGTTACTTCTCCGGAAGCCAGTTTCTCGTAATAGGCGGAAAAAGTTTTGATGATATTTTCATCAATGCCCGCTTCCTGCATGATCCGAATAAATTCATCCAAGTGAGCGCTCATTTACTCTCCGAAAATCTTCTTCACCTGCTCGGAAATCAATTCGGGGTCTGCTTCAAAGGGAATTGTGATATGACCTTCGTCTTTATGCTTTTCGTTCCAGTCTTTGGAAGTGTGCATAGCATTGGGATTGCGAGCCCAATTTCGTCTTGCCACTCCGCCCATAACATCCCAACAAAGTCCGGTCCGCACTATTTGATCCATCCTTTCTGAACCGTCCAAAAGTATTCCGTTACCGCTATTTATGGCTTTTCCGACTCCGACACCTCCGCCGTTGGACATTACTACGAGAGTTAAACCGCGGGCAGCATTGCCTGCAAAACATTGAGCAGCCATATCGGCAGTCAAATTACTCCCGTCATAAATATTGGCAGTTTCCCTGAACGGGGAATCGGTGCCGGAAACATCATGGTGATCTCTTCCCAACATTACGGGACCAATTTCTCCGTTTCTGATCATTGAATTGAATTTCAAACCCAGATTGATGCGCTGTTCCTCATCCGCATAAAGGATGCGCGCTTTGGTTCCCACGACTAATTTATTCTGCTCCGCAGTGGAAATCCAGTAATAGTTATCCTTGTCAAGCGGACTGCGCGAAGGGTCTATAATAGCCATCGCAGCCTGATCGGTTTTACGTAAATCCTCCTCTTTGCGGGAAAGGCAGACCCAACGGAACGGACCATATCCTCTGTCAAAATAGATGGGACCGATGATATCCTCCACATAGGAAGGCCAAATGAAGCCTTCATTCATGTTTTCGCCGTTTTTGGCAATGCCTTTTTCGCCTGCATCGAAGACTGACGCCATAAAACTGTTTCCGTAATCCCAGAAGTGCGAACCCTTATCAGTCAAGCGTTTTAAGGCTCTGAAGTGCCGTTTCAACGAAGCGTTCACAGCCTCACAAAAAGCGCTCAAATCAGTCTTGAGCAATTCCCGCCCCTCTTCATAAGTATAACCGGCAGGTGTGTATCCGCCTTCATAAACCGCATGACAACTCGTCTGGTCGGAAAGCAACTCAGCCTTGATGTTATGTTTATCTATGTATTCCAAAAGATCAACAATATTGCCGTAGTAAGCGATGGAAATTGACTTTTTGCTGATTCTGCATTCATCAACCCAACGGAATATTTCCTCCAAATCGGAAGAAACCTTACTCACCCAACCTTGATTGAAACGCGTTTCTATCCTGCTTTTGTCAACTTCTGCAATCACTCCGATGCCACCGGCAATTTCAATCGCTTTAGCTTGAGCACCGCTCATTCCTCCCAGCCCTGAAGAAACGAATAACACTCCTGCTAAATTCTTGTCTTGAGGAATGCCCAAATACTTGCGTCCCGCGTTCAGCAAAGTTAAAAAAGTACCGTTTACGATACCCTGCGGACCGATATACATCCATCCGCCGGCTGTCATTTGTCCGTAATTGGCAACTCCCAAAGCGGTCAAGCGTCTGAATTCTTCGGGATTGTCCCATTTCCCGACCATCAATCCGTTGGTTGAAATCACTCTCGGAGCGTCTTGTCTGGAGGGAAAAAGCCCCACCGGGTGTCCCGAAGAAACTACCAAAGTCTGATTTTCCGTCATTATGGACAAGTATTTCTTGATTAAATTATATTGCATCCAGTTTTGACATACCTGACCGGATTCGCCGTAAGTGACTAATTCGTAAGGATATAGCGCTACTTCAAAATCCAGATTGTTATCAATCATTACCTGCAGAGCCCGACCCGCAAGAATGCCTTCATATTCGTCTATCGGTTTACCGTAAATTGCTCCTTCGGGTCTGTAGCGATATCCGTAAATGCGCCCCCGTGTCTTTAACTCCTGTAAAAATTCAGGCGCCAAACGCTCGTGCAGAGAAACGGGAATGTATCTTAACGCATTTGCCAACGCTAAACCTATTTCTTTTTTGGAAAGGTTTAAACCGCGATTTGGTGCTCGCCGGATATCCGAACGAAAAGTTTTCTCCGGCGGAAGTTCTTCCGGCAATTGAATACTGAATGGCGCTTGCATACCCATTTCTTTTTCCTCTTATCTATTTCTTAATGTATAACTTAGTTATTTTTACAATCTTATTTCTCTTATCCGCAGGTGTCAAGTGTTTTTGCGTTTTTACGGTATCTGCCCTCCCTTAATAGCCTGTCGATATCCAGTCGATATCCAGTTGACTTTAATTCGACTGGATATCGACTGGATATCGACAGGACATTAAGGAAGAATAGTTTAACAAATTGACTTACAATATGTTAGAAAAATGGAAGAAAATATAGCTTATCTTTGCAAATGGTTCTCTTTCTGCGGTTATTTTTTGGATTTATAATTTAAATAGATGTAATTACTATTTTATTGTAGCATAGATTTTCAAGCTGTTGTTTTTCGGCATTTCGGAGTTCTGAATTCCTCCGCATACTTTAAGAGTTTATATTACTAAAAGGAATTCTGGACTTCGGAAATGACGCTCTTGTAACATAGCTTTCCAAGCTGTTGTTAGGGCGGGTTTGCTACCCGCCCAATTTTTTCCGCAGGTTACAAACCTGCGGTTATAACAGGATACAATCCTATGTTACAAAAACCTGTGGGGACAACAGGATAAAATCCTATGCTACACCTGCGGGAATTTTTCCAAGCTGAAACTTCCTTAAGCAATAATGAGAAAGAGAACCATATTGGTGACGCCGATCAGGAAATTGAGGCCGATCATAATATACATCAAATACTTATGCACATAGCGATTGTAATATTGGCGAATAACTTCCATACTGAATTTTTCGTCAAATTCATCAATCCTATTTTCAATTTGGAGTTGTTCAATTAAGCGGGGAACAAGTATGCGCAGGACTTTGGCGGCAATATCTTTGGCTGCGTTGGCAATGGCTTCCCTGATTTTCTGCTTCCAACTTGCGGGCAAAAATCTCCATTCAGCTATGAACTCCAATTTTTCCATAACTGCTTCATACACTGCTTGTTCCCATTTTGCCAAATAGCCGGATTTCTCTAAATAATTTTCCGCCTGATCAAGATAATCATTGAGAATTTCACGCGCTTTATTGAAAATCCAGTCTCTTTTTTGCACAACAAAACCGGGAGTTAACGGTATATGCAATCCGAAAATAGAGCGTGATTTTTTGTTAAACAGCAGCCAATGAATGAGTTCCACCAAGCAAATACCGATGAAGATATTCCAGGCAATAAATAATAAAGATTTTAGAAAAAGCATCAGAAACCTCCTCCTGCTCCACCACCTCCGGAACGACCTCCTCCGAAACCGCCAAAACCGCCAAAACCTCCCCCTCCGTTACCAAATCCTCCGAAACCGCCTCTACCTGAACCCCCTCCAAAAAATGATAAGAAGAACAGCCAATACAAAATCCTGCCTCGCGTTAAAATAATTAAAGCAATAAAGACTAAAACGATGAGTAAGGGAACTTTGGACTGATTGGCGTTTTGGTCTTGAGTATTGTAATGGGGGACACCCGTCAGTTGAACGCCTTTTTCTTCGGCAATTCTGTTCAGCAGCATCAAAGCTGCCTGCTTAACTGCTGCATCGTAATTTTCTTTTCCAGGTGCAAGCAAAGACTGCATTGCTTTAAGAACTTCATTGGTATAATAATCAGTCAGATAACCTTCGGAACCGTATCCGACTTCAAACTTGATTTTTCGTTCCTGAACTGAAATCAGAAGCAGCACACCTTCATCGTTGGAATTGCCGACGCCCCAATTGCGGAAAAGATCGGTGGCGAAATTTTCGTAATCCGCTCCGCCCAAATTAGGAAAAATGGCAACTGCCATCTCTACATCTGTTTTTTCCTTCACTTCCGTGAACCAATTGGTCAATTCAGTCTTGACTTCGGGAGAAAGCACTCCGGCAAAATCATTCACCCAGCCTGTCGGACGCGGAAATGCATTCGCTGCCGTCAAAAGACAAGCAGAAAATAAAATGCAGATAAGGAGAAGACGCTTAAACTTCATGCAAAATATGCCCCATCTTCTCTTTCTTCGTTTTCAGGTATTTGCGGTTCGTGCGCGAGGGTTTTATCTCAATGGGAACGCGTTCCACAATGTGCAGACCGTAACCTTCCAAGCCGACAACTTTTTTGGGATTATTGGTAAGCAGGCGGATGTTCTTCAAACCCAAGTCTTTAAGAATTTGAGCACCAATTCCGTAATCTCTTAAATCGGGCGCAAAACCCAAATCCAGATTGGCTTGAACAGTGTCTCTGCCTTCGTCTTGCAAGTGATATGCCATGATTTTATTCAGAAGACCGATGCCCCTTCCTTCCTGACGCATGTATAACAAAACGCCGCAGCCTTCTTTGGCAATCATCTGGAATGATGCTTTCAATTGCTGGCCACAATCGCAGCGTTTAGAAAATAGAGCATCACCTGTCAGGCATTCGGAATGGACACGCACCAAAACACTTTCCTTTTTTTTGATGTCACCCAGCACTAAAGCCAGATGATACTCGTCCGAAATAGTGCTGATATATGTCATAATCGTGAAATTACCGAACTGATTGGGAAACTTAGCTTTGGAGACAAGTTTCACCAGTTTTTCTTTTTTACGGCGGTAATGGATCAGTTCTTCAATCGTGAACAGTTTCAGTTTATGCTTTTGGGCAAATTTGATTAAATCGGGCACGCGAGCCATTTCACCGTCAGGACGGATAATTTCGCAGATTGCACCTACGGGATTTAAACCCGCAAGCCTTGCCAAATCAACTGCCGCTTCAGTGTGACCCGCGCGTTTCAACACTCCTCCTTTTTCCGCTAACAGGGGGAAAACATGCCCCGGACGCATAAAATCTTCCGGACGACTGTTCGGGTCTGCCAAACGATTGATGGTTATTGCTCTTTCTTTAGCGGAAATTCCAGTCGTCGTGCCTTCCACCGCATCAACGGAAATGGTGAATTTTGTCTGGTGGCGATCGGTGGTTTCAGTCGTCATCAGAGGAATATCCAATCTTTGCAGCCAATCCGCTTCCATCGGGACACACAAAAGACCGCGGGCATAAGTAATCATAAAGTTCACTTTTCGGGTATCAATCAGTTCTGCAGCCATAACCAGATCGCCTTCATTTTCTCTGTTGGCGTCATCCACAACGATGAGCATCCTCCCTTTGCGGATTTCATCTATTGCTTCTTCGGCACTGCAGAAGACTGATTTTTCGGTTTCGGACATTTACCTTCTCTTTTTCATCTGTTTTTTTTATTTACAACATTTCGCTTTCCGCTCTGAACCTTTGGCGGATAAATAATTTAGTCTATTTCAAGCATCTTTTTATCAAGGTGGACATTGTCAATAGCAAAATAGCGGTCCAGCCAATTTAGAGTATAAATAATATCTTCCGGTAAGGGTGCAGTCAAGTTCAATTCTTCACCCGTGTAAGGATGAGTGAACTTAAGTTTCCAGGCATGCAGAGCCTGACGCTGCAAGTGATTGGACAAAAGTTCCACCGCTTTCTTTTTCAGATTATCCGGCAACAAATTCTTCACTTGGCGCATGCTGTTGTATAAAGGGTCTCCCAAAATGGGACAATGCAAATAAGCCAAATGCGCTCTGATCTGATGAGTGCGTCCGGTCTCAGGTTTTACGGCAAGCAAAGCAAAAAAGTTATAATAATGCAGAACTTTGTAATTTGTAACAGCGTTGCGTCCGGAAGCACTAACGCTGATCTGACGCGGATTGGAATGACTTCGCGCTAAATGTGTTTCAATCGTTCCTTCTTCGGCTTCGGGAATGCCGGAACTTACTGCCAGATAAGTTTTTTTCACTTTTCGCCCGGAAAATAAATCCGCCAATTTGGCATGGACTGCATCATTCAGAGCCACTATAATCAAGCCCGATGTGCCTTTATCCAAACGATGAACAATTCCCGGGCGCAAGTTTCCGTAGCGTGTGGAAAGTTTTTGTCCGTAGCGATGCACCAAGGCATTTGCCAATGTGTTATCCGGATTGCCGAAACCGGGGTGGACAACTAAATTGGCAGGTTTATTGACAACTGCCAAATATTCATCTTCATAAATGACGGAAAGAGGGAGGTCAAGCGGCTGAATTTCTTGTGGAGGCAGGGGAGGAATATCAATTTGAACTTTATCGCCATTGTGCAACAGACAGCTTTTTTTAGCAGTTTTTCCGTTAACGGCAACCTTCTCGTCTTCAATCAATTTATCAATAAAAGTTCGGGAATACAATTCAGGCAATTGCAAATCAGCCAAAAACTTATCAAGCCTTTGAGCGTTTTCCCGTTCATACACGAGGTCAATTCTTGCCTGCATGATTTACGCTTTGACGAATAGGAAAATCACACCTGTGGGCTGATTTTTGCGGTTTTTGACGATGCTGCTGTTGATGTTGAGAGTGATGCCGAGTTCACTGATGCCGAGTTTTCTGTTATGCAGATTTTCACCGGATTTGATGGAATTGATTAGCAAAGGCTTAAATTCGGTTTCAACTGTTTGTGTGAGATAGGTTTCCAAGATGTTTAGATTTTCCGTCAGTTCGGGGAAGAATTTGGCGGCAACCCTGTTCACATAAAGAATTTCACCGGTAATGTTCATGATGAGACAACCCTGCGGCAGCATGTTAATCAATTGCTGCGTCCTGATGTGCTGTTCGCTTATCTTTTCCGTTTTCAAGCTGTCAAAACGATTGATGACATTCATCATATCCTGCAGAGCGGACATCAAATCGGCAATTTCTCGTGCCTGATGCGCTGTTCTGTTTTCCAGATCAAACTGATACTTGCCTTCCGAAATCTCTTTCATTATTTTCTTTAGTTCTTCAAAAGCGCGACTATACTGATAAGGAATATAATAATAGAGAATGACGAAAAAGACAAACTGGATAAAAAGGAAAAGCAGCACCAGAAGATGAGTGTCCGAAACGAGTTTTTGGGGATTATCAGTTTGCCTGACAGCCAAAAAGATAAGGACTGATTCCAAAATAGAGACTAAAAAGAAAAAGAAAAGCAAAAGGCGAAAATGCGATTGCAAAGATTTTTTCATGTCAATCCGTCTCTGAAGAAGTATCTTTAATCAATTTATCTATGCTGCCTTTGGGTCCCAGAAGGATGAGAATGTCGCCTTGACGGACAACATCATTAGCGCCGGGAAGATCGTTAATTTTCACTTCTACGGTTTTGTCTCCGTCTTCAGTGATGTTAAGATTATTGTATTTGATAGCGACGACATTAATACCGCGCTCAGTGGGCAAAGCTAATTCCTGCAAAGTTTTGCCGACAAATTGAGGAGGAGCTATCAATTCAATCATAATGTGCCCGGAAGTCAGATTGATGTATTCCAGAATGTTCTTCGAAATTAAGCTTTTTGCCAATTGCTCTCCAATCAGTTCTTCCGGGAAATAGATATTTTTTACTCCCATAAAATCCAATATTTTGGCGTGAAGATGATTTTCCACTTTGGCATAGATAACATTGACACCTATTTTTTTCAGGATGGCACAAGTGAGAATGCTCTCCTGAATATCTGTCCCTATTGCCAAAACGACTGCGTCCATGTCCTGAATTTCTATTCCGCGCAAGGCGTCTTCTTCAGTGGAATCCAAACACACTGCTAAAGCTACTTTATCCTTGATGTCATCCACGAGCTTGGGATTTTTATCTACGGCAACGACATCAACTCCGCTGGCTGCTAATGTTGTTGCAACCGTCCAGCCAAATCTGCCTAAACCGATAATGGCGAATTTTTTCATTTTATTCTCCCGAGAGTTTAACCGATGGCAATTCTCTCTTCCGGTAAAGTAAAATGTTGAGGTTTTCTTCTTTGCGATAAGGCAAACAGCAAGGTCAAAGGTCCGACCCTGCCCACATACATCAATACGACAATGAGAAATTTACTCATTGAACTCAAAAAAGATGTTATTCCCATAGAAAGTCCCACCGTTCCGAAAGCGGAAACCGATTCAAATACGGTGGATTCCAAAGTAAAGGGTTCTATCAGTAAAATCAGATAGACTATTAAACTGATAAAAATCAGGGAAACTATAATAAGAGCTGTTGCCAGCCTGACATTGTTCTGATTTATCTTCCTTCGGAAAATGGTAATTTCCGTCTGCCCTTTAATTAAACTGAGCACAGACAACAGCAGTAAAGAAAAAGTGGAAGTCTTTACACCGCCTCCGGTAGAACCCGGTGAAGCTCCTATAAACATTAAAATTAATGAGACCAGAATTGAAGAGTGACTAAGCTGACCTTGGTCTATTGTGTTAAAACCGGAAGTCCTGCATGTCACTGATTGAAACCAAGAACACAGGACTCTGTAAGGTAAAGAAAATCCTTTCATCGTTTTGTCATATTCTGCTATGAAAAAAGCAACTGTGCCGAAAACAAGCAAAAAAGCCGTCATGGAAAGAACCACTTTCGTGTGTAAGGTTAAAGTATATCTCTTTTTGGATCCGAAAAATTGATTATACAGGTCTGTAATTACCGGGAAGCCTAAACCCCCGCAAATGATTAACAAGGAAACAGTTATGCTGATATTAAAATTAAAGGCATAATCCGTTAAGTTGTTGCGGAACAAACTGAACCCCGCATTGCAAAAAGCGGAAACAGCGTGAAAAACAGACAGATAAATCGCCTTCAGAGGAGTGTAACTTTGGCTGAAAGTGAAAAAAAGCAAGGTTGCACCTGCCAATTCGATGACAAAAGTAAAAACAACCACATTCTTTACTAAAGTCACCATATCCTGACTGAGCGTTTCGCCCATTACATTCTGCATCACATTTTCCACTTTAAGCGTTAGCCTTTGCCCCAATAGAACTGCAAAAGCGGTGGAAATCGTCATTATTCCCAGCCCGCCCACTTGAATTAAAGCCAGAATAACCAGCTGCCCGAACAAAGAATAATAGGAACCTGTGTCCACAACAATCAAACCCGTTACACAAGTGGCTGAAGTGGCAGTGAATAAAGCATTGATGAAAGAGGTCATTTTGTGTGCGGTTGTAGCGGAAGGCAGCATCAAAAGAAAGGTTCCGGTCAGAATTGTGGCGGCAAAACTCAACATAAAAGTCATCGGGGGATTGGCTAAAAGCCTCTTTCCCAGAGCACCTTCATAAACACGAAACAACAGATAACGCGATATGAAAAAAGTCTGCCTGATTAACAGGAAAAAGATGACAAACTTGGCATCGTAAAGCAAAAGAATGCTGCCGAAGCCCAAAAGCACTCCATCCGTTATCAAAATATTCCTGTTTTCCCTAACGGGAAAGTTAATCAATCTGATGAGAAGAGTCAGAACTAAAAAAGCCAGATTGGCAACTGCAGTCCAGAATTGGGTAAGCCCTATGTAAAGGTAATTCCCGATTACAGGTTCAAAAAACAAGACCATAATATCCCATAAGGCTATCGGATATGCCAATGCTTCTATAAAATCAAGAATTCTCTTGCGCGTTCCCATACTATTTTGTCAGCGGGTGTTCTTCATAATCTCACTGAAAACTTCATCAACGGAGCGAGAGGCATCGATGACGACGAGAATTTTGTGCTGTTCAAACATTTGCTTCAGCGGCAAAGTTTGTTCGTGAAATTCCTGAAATCTTTTGCGAATCGCATCCGGCATGTCATCCGCTCTGATAATTAATTTTCCGCCGCAAATATCACAAGTATCGACAATTCTTGGAGGTTGGGTATCAATATTGTAATTTGCTTGGCAATTTTGACAAACCCTGCGGGCGGAAATTCTGCGGATTGCCGTTTCTTCATCCAATTGCAGATAAAAGACTTTCAGCAGATTGTAATTTGTCAGTAAATATTCGGCTTGAGCAATTGTTCTGGGAAAGCCGTCAAAAACAATGCCTTTGGCGTCAGGATTGGTAGTGGCGGCAACCAATTGGAAGACTAAATCATCGGGAACCAGTTCACCCTTTTGAATAATAGACTGAACCTGCAGTCCCAATTCTGTCTGATTTTGAACATGATACCTGAATAAATCTCCGATGTTAATATGCTGATATTGCAGAGAGCTACTCAATTTGACTGCTTGAGTTCCTTTTCCGCTTCCTTGAATACCGATAAAAGCATAACAATCCATAAAACCTCATTTTCATAACCATAACGGAAAAGAGGTAAAGTTGTCAAGTTTCAAGATTGTTCCAAGATTACATTGGCAACTGCATAATCCTTTTCATGGGAGAGAGAAACATGGATTTTGGAAATTTGTTTGCGGGCAAGAGTTTGAGCAGTGATGCCGCTGACTTTCACTTCAGGAGCGCCTGATTCCAAATTCAAGGTTTCAATTTCCGCCCATCGGACATCCTGATTCCAACCGCTGCCGAGTGCTTTCATAAAAGCCTCTTTAGCCGCAAAACGCACCGCATACGATAAAGACGGATCCGCTTTCGCTTCGCAATAAGCGATTTCGGCTGCGGAAAAAACCTTTTCCCGAAAGGAAGGATTATTCGTCAAAACCCGTCTGATGCGATTTATGTCAATAATGTCAATGCCGATACCGGCAATCATTTTTCTAACCTCTATACTTGGCTTCGTGCTCCAAAAGGAACTGCTTGATTTCTTCACCGCCCGCGAAACCGTGTAAAGCGCCGTCCGTGCCGATAATTCTGTGGCAGGGAATCAGCAGAGGAAGTTTGTTTTTATTAAGAGCATTTCCCACTGCTCTTGCCGCTTCGGGTTCTCCTACGGCTTTTGCTATGTCCGTATAAGTGGCAGTTTTACCGTATTCAATCTTTTGGACTGCATCCCAAACTTTCATTTCAAATTCGGTTCCTTCAGCCTTAAACGGCAAATCCAATTTCTTAATTTTTCCGGCAAAATAATCATCCAGCACGGCTTTAATCTGATTTGTAAAGTGGTCCATCAATTCCAAAGCTTGACGTTCCCAATATTTTTCTTCACTGATGAATTTGACCATAGAGATGGTGGTGCCGTCGTGTTCTATGACCAGGAAAACCGGTTCGTGATGATAAAAAGCAAACATATTAAAACTCCAAAAAAAACGGGAGCGTGGAGCTCCCGTTCTCATAATCAGGCCATGGGCCTTTTCCGTTCCTTAATCCGGCCTGCTTTACCTTTCGCATTTCGTAAGTAAAACAATTTTGCGCGCCGGACATGTCCGTAACGAACAATCTCAAGTTTATCAATCATAGGAGAATGATAGGGAAAGATACGCTCCACTCCTACGCCGTTGGAAACTTTCCGAACCGTAAAAGTTCTGGAAATGCCTGCTCCGCGTTTTTGAATTACGAGCCCTTGAAACACTTGGATGCGGACTTTCTCTCCTTCCTTGATTTTATAATGCACTTTCACCGTATCTCCAACCTTAAATTCGGGATAATCGGTGCGTAATTGCTCTCTGCCAACTTGCTGCAGAATATCCATTTTTCCTCCCTTTATATACAGCAGAAGAAAGACCTCAAATCTTATCACTGCGGATAAAAATTGACTTTCGCTTCCGTAACATACTCATCATTTTGAATTAAAGTCCGTTTTTTAATCAACTTCTTTAACCGAACCGGCTCAAGTATTCCGAACGTTGTCTTCTCTTTCGTTTCGGAATCTGCTTTCTGCAGATAAAAAAAAGCCGGCTGTCTGTTCCGGTGAATTAACTTGTTATCTTCGGAAGCCTTTCTTTCTGCATTGTATTCTCTTTTTCCACAATTCTTTACAATTTTTTTCGCGAATAGCAATCGTCCCTCAGGCGGTTTTCAATTATATGATTAGGGACAACAGTATGCAGTTCAGCAGGATTCAGCAGTCAAAAACAAAATAGGGTATGCGTTTATGCTACAAAGAATAAACTTAACGGGACGGATTTTACTTTTTCATTAAATCGGGACGACGCTTTTTCGTTAAGAGCAGAGCTTGCTCTTTGCGCCATTTTTCTATCAGTTTATGATTTCCGTTAAGCAATACTTCCGGCACTTTCAAACCCATAAATTCCGGGGGACGCGTATAGCAAGGATAGCCCAAAAGCCCATCCCGAAAGGAATCAGTTTCTGCCGATTCCATATCGTTCAAAACTCCGGGAAGCAATCTTGCGATGCCGTCAATAAATACCATTGCCGGCAATTCTCCTCCGGAAAGAACATAATCCCCGATGGATATTTCATCAGTCACCAAAAGGTCACGCACTCTTTGGTCTATTTCTTTGTAATGTCCGCACACCAGAATAATTTTCTCCTGCGAAAGATATTCTTCCAAAATCTTTTGATTAAGCAGCCTGCCTTGAGGAGTGAAATAGATAACGGGACAGTTTGTTTTCTTTCTTGCCAGCTTGATGCCTTTGTAAAGAGGTTCCGGTTTTATGACCATTCCTGCTCCGCCACCGTAAGGATAATCATCTACCTGATTGTGCTTATTTCCCGCATACTTTCTGAAGTTTATCAGTTTTACTTCCATAGCGCCCTGATTGATAGCTTTGGCAATCATGCTCTCTTTCAGAAAACCTCTGATTATGCCGGGAAACAAAGTCAACACATCTATGTGCATATTTCCAGCAACTGCTCCGCATTCCTCAAAATAATTTGCTTCGCCTCGTCATCAATCAGGCTGACATAATAACTAACATTCGGGACCAGCAATTCTCTGCCGTCGTGTAATTTAACGGAGAAGACGGATTGCATAGTACCTTTCAAGGAGGCCTCCAGAATGCCGATTTCTTCATTCTTGAACCAAACGGAGTAACCGATTAAGTTTTCAGTTGGTTTCGGCATTTGTAAATCGGCTAAATCTTCCGGAGCTAAAGCTACAATGATTTTGGCGTGCTTATTGCACTCTTCTGCAATGCCGTCTTCCCGAAAACGCAAATATGTGCGCTTGCCTTTTATCTTGCTTTCAACTACTGAAACAAAAAACACTCTATCGCTGTCAAAGATCAAAAAACATTCCGTTAACCGGGTTGCAACAGATTGATACAATCGGTGGAAACGGATGCAGAAAAAGCCGTCCGCTTCAGCTTTATCCAATTTGCCGATCGGCACCAGATCGGAAATTTGCATCTACTCGATGATTTCTAATTCCGCTCTTTTTCCTTGCTTGGTGCTAACAGCATTAATGATGGTCCGGATGGCACTTGCGGTGCGACCACGTTTCCCTATTACTTTACCGATATCATTCTTGGAAACGCGTAATTCATAAAGAGTTACCTTATCGCCCGCTATTTCTGTAATGTCTACCTGACTGGGATCATCCACAAGCGCTTTTACTATGAATTCAATCAATTCCTTCATTTTTCACCTCACTTATTTTCGTTTCAGAATCAGTTTGTTTTTTGGCTGCTAATTTTTGCTCATGCCATAATTGCAAAATCCCCGCTTTACGGAATAAACTGCGGACCGTATTACTGGGTTGGGCACCCACATTTAACCACTTCAAAGCCAATTCCTTATCCACTGTATATTTGGACGGATTCGGCTTCGGATCATACCAACCTATACATTCTATATATTTACCGTCTCTGCTGACTCTCGAATCAACAGCTACAATGCGATAGAAAGGCTGATTGTTCGCACCCATTCTTCTCATTCTCAATTTTACCATTGCGGCTCCTTTTTCAGAAAACACTTCTCATTTGAGAACATAATTTTTTATCACGCTTCTTTCGTCAAGGGATTTTATCATTTCTGTCGGACGGTAAAGGTAAAAAGTATCCCCTCCGATTTTTTATGTTCTCTGCATAGGAGGTATTACTATGTTATTGTAGTATAGATTAGCAATCTGTTGTATTCCAGCAATAGCATTGCTGGAGTTATTTTTATCCTAAAAGCGGGCATTACTAATGCCCGCAAACAACAGGATACTATCCTATGCTACACCTGCGGGGAAAACGGCATTTAGGAGTTCTGAATTCCTCCGTGCACTTTCAGAGTTTATATTACATAAATGGAATTCCGGACTTCGTAAATGTCGCTCTTGTAACATAGCTTTTCAAGCTGTTGTCAGGGCGGGTTTGCCACCCGCCCATTAAGTTCCGCAGGTTACAAACCTGCGGTTACAACAGGATAAAATCCTATGTTACACCTAAGGGAATGTTCCGAAGTCCATTTTGCCAGATAGTATGAATTCACTTAAATGGTTATGAAGGCAAAAAGGACTCCGAAATGCTCGGTAAATTTTTGTAACATAGCTTTCCAAGCTGTTGTCAGGGCGGGTTTGCTACCCGCCCATTAAGTTCCGCAGGTTACAAACCTGCGGTTACAACAGGATAAAATCCTATGTTACACCTAAGGGAATGTTCCGAAGTCCATTTTGCCAAATAGTTTTGTGTCGCTTAAATAGTTACGAAGGCAAAAAGGACTCCGAAACAATAAACCGAAGTCCATTTTGCCAAATAGTATGAAGGCACTCAAATGGTTACGAAGGCAAAAAGGACTCCGAAATGGTCACCGGAGGCAAAAAGGACTCAGAAACTCCGAATCCGAAACTCCGAATATGAGGTTTGGCTTTAATGAGAGTGCTGGTTTGACTGTTTTTTTAAGCTAAGGTTAAAAAAAAGTATTGCAGGAAAAACCGCTTGAGATTAGTATGAGTATAAATGGAGAGTTATGAAACCTGAAAGCTTTGAAGCCTTTCTGACAGAAAACGAGAAGCGGATCTATAATTATCTGCTGCGTTTTGTAGAAGTGGATGCGGACGCGCAGGATTTGACGCAAAATGTTTTTCTTGCTTTTTATGCCCGCATTGGCGACATTGAAGAAAATACTGCCACTGCCTATCTTTACCGGATGGCGCATAACATGGCATTGAATTGGCTGAAGCAGACGAAGAAGACTGTGCTGAAAGACCCTTATGATTTTCGGAACTTGAAAGATAAGCCGGCAACCGAAGCTAAAGCTGATTATACCATTCTCAACAAAGCGCTGATGGAACTTCCGCCAAAGCTCTCCACCGTTATTCATCTGCAATATTACGAACAGCTCTCCTATAAGGAAATCAGCGAAAAACTCGGAATCAGCGTAAAAGCCGTGGAATCACTTTTAGTGAGAGCCAAAAAGCAATTGAGGAAAAAAATTCTGAAGGAAACGGGGAGTGAATATGTATATAGCAATAGACGACCTAATTCAGTTTTGGCTGAATAGGCAAAAGAGGTAAAAATGACGTGCCGTAAATATCGCAAAGAACTTAGTCGCTTGCTGGACAGAGAACTGAGCGCTGAAAGAGCAGCAGAATTAGAAGCTTGGTTCGCTTCCTGTGCAGAGGTGCGTCATTGCTCTGTCTGCCGGAAACTCATAGACGAACACAAAAGCTTACAACATGCCTTTCAATCCACTCCTCAATCTGAGTTTCCGGCTTTTTTGCATGAACGTATAATGGCGTCCGTCAGACAGGAAGCGCCGGTTTATCGTAAACAGGCAATTCGTAAACGCTGGCAGTTGGTTCCGGCTGCAATAGCCATTTTGCTGAGCATATATGTTGGTTCTTTAATCGGATTGCGCACCTTCAACACTCAAACACCGGTGCGGACAGACCGTTCCGCATTACGCACTTTCGGTGATAACGGCTTGGTAAGCACCCTATACATCAATAACGGAGATATGGAATGAGTAAGCGCTGGATGGAAATATTGCTTATAGTATCTTTGGCTTTCAACTTAGCTGTTTTGGGAATGTTTATTTACTCGACAGTCTTTCACAAATCCTCATGTCCGCCTCCGGAACCTCAATGGCGAGCTGAAAATCATCCTTTTCAAAGTCATCGCTTTGACCCCGATTCTGTTTTGCAAAACAAAGAAGAAATCAGGCAACTGCGGCAGGCATTTCAGGAAAGCCGTCAAGCTTTTATGGCAACTTTAGCCAAATCGGAACTGAATTTGCAGGAAGCGAAACAAGCGATGGAGAAATCCCTGCAAGCGCAGGAAAAACTGGAACGCAGACTGGGTGAATCTTTAATTCAAGTCCGCACAAAAATGACGGCAGATGAAGCAAAACGCTTTTTTGAACACAGAATGAAGCGCATTCAACGCAGTCCGCAACCCAATCCCGCTAATCCTTCAACTAAAAATAAATCAGATGAAACTCAATCTCAAGGAGAACAAAAATGAAAAAATCAATCTTGATTACTCTTGCCCTTTTGACCTTCAGTCTGTTTCTGTTTGCTCAAGCCGGCAACAAACCTGCCGTTCCTCAACCGAATCAGCCTCAGAAGATGGAAATGCAAAAGGCTCAGGACAACGATATGGACGCTGAGATGGTCAATAAGCTGGATTTGACAAAAGAACAAAGACAAAAAATTGACCAACTGCGTGACGAGCACAGAAAGTTCCTCAACCTCAAAGAAGCCAATCTGAAGAATCTGCGCATTGACCAGCAGAATGCCATGCAAGCAGAAAATTACACCAAGGCAAAACAGATTAATAAAGCTATCAATGATTTGCAGTTGGAAATTGCCAACGCAAAAGTGGATCATCATCAGGCAATGATGAAAGAGCTCACTCCCGCACAGAAAGAAAAGTTGAAAGAAATGCGTGCCGAAAAAGGAAAGCAAATACGCGGAATGATGAACAATAAAAAGATGAAACAAGATATGAATCATCAGTGCGACGGTATGCATGAAAATTGCGAAGGAAACTGTCCCAAATAATTTGCCCCTTAACTCTCAACCCTAAACTGTGCCGTCTTTCGGGACGGCACTTTTTTTATTTTTTACATAAATTATCAATTTCATAACATATTAATTTTTAGTATAATAGGGCACCTTTGCAGGAACGGTTATGAGAGAATAAATTGACAGCAAAAGCAATTTCCGGATATGGAATTTATTAGGATTTAGGAAAAATGTGCGGAATCAGCGGAATTTACAACCTTGACGGCAAAGCGATTGAGCAGACTTTACTGCAAAAAATGAACGGTCTGATCAAGCATCGCGGACCTGATGACGAAGGCTATTGTTTAATTAACGCAAAAACCGGTGCAGCTGTTTCCTGCAGCGGAGAAGACACAATACCGGAATTGCAAAGCACCCTTCGCCGATTGCCTTCTTCATTTCAAGCGGATTTGGCTTTCGGTTTTCGGCGGTTATCCATTCTTGACCTTTCCGCAAATGGGCATCAGCCCTTGACTTTACCCGATCAATCAGCATGGATCGTATTCAATGGTGAAATTTATAACTATTTGGAATTGCGGGCAGAGTTGGAAAGTTTGGGGTGCAAATTTACCACGCATACTGATACTGAAGTCATTCTAAACGCTTATCAGAAATGGGGAACGGCGTGTTTAAGCAAATTTAACGGGATGTGGGCATTTGCTCTTTACGACCAAAAGTCCGAAACTCTTTTTTGTGCCCGCGACCGTTACGGTATAAAGCCTTTTTACTATTCGCTGACTAAAAACTCTTTTTATTTCGCCTCTGAAATTAAACAATTGCTTGTTTGTCCGATTAGTCAAGCGTTAAACTATCCGATGCTGTATCGCAGCCAAAAAATCAACGCTTTACTTGCCTATGGCGAGGAAACATATTTTACTGCCGTCAAAGCCTTGCGTCCGGGGCATTACTTATTGTTTCGCAACGGAAAAGCCGAACTAAAACCATACGACGAATGGGACGTTTCCGCTTTTGAAAAGAGCAGATTAAGCTTTCCGGAAGCGGTTTCGCAGTATCGCAATCTTTTTTTGGACAGCGTAAAACTGCAGATGCACAGTGATGTGGAAGTGGGAAGCTGTCTAAGCGGAGGAATGGATTCGGGAGCAATTGTCTGCACAGCGGCAAAACTGACGGACAGACCTTTCCAAACTTTTTCTTCTTATTATGAAGAAGATGCTGCTTTGGACGAAAGGAAGTGGATAAAACTGGTAGCGGAGCAGGTTCACGCTGTTTCTCATTTGGTTTCTCCTTCTCCGAATGACGCTATTGAATGGCTCGGAAAAGCCACATGGTATAATGATTTACCCCTCGGAGCCGGTTTCGTATCTCAATACGCCGTAATGCAAAAGGCTAATGAACACGGGGTAAAAGTTCTGCTTGACGGACAGGGCAGCGACGAATTAACGGGCGGGTATAAACATGCATTTTACCGCTATTTTGCCGACCTCATTCGCAAAGGGAAACTGAAACAATTCGGGAAAGAATTGCCTCTTTATTTTGAAGGAAAGCCTCTTCCGCAAAGACTTCCCGCTTTTGCCAAGATTTTGCTTTCCGCTTGCTGCAAAGAAAATTTTCTCTATCAATTTGAATTTAATTTCTACCGGTTTGAACCTTTTAATTCCGCCTTTCTAAATCAAGTGAAAAACAGTCTGCCAAGCAAGAGTCAACTTTTAACGGAAATCAAAGATTTGCCGACCTCCCGCTTGAGCAATTTTCTTTACAATATGATGCACGGCACCAGCATTCAGACTTTGCTGCATTACGAAGACCGGATGGCGATGGCGAACAGCGTGGAAAGCAGAGTTCCATTTTTGGACCACCGATTGGTAAATTTTGCTTTTTCTCTGCCTTCATCCTATAAAATCAAACCACCAATCGGCAAATATGTTCACAGAGAAGCAATGCGTGACATCATCCCTCGGGAAATATACGAGCGGAAAGACAAGGCGATTTTTTCCACTCCTTTTTATTCCAAATGGCTGAAAGGGCCGCTGAATTCCTATGTGTCCGAAGTGTTTAATTCCGCGGAATTCAGGCAACGCGGTATTTATGACCTGCCTGTTATCAGAAGGAAGTGGAAAGATTACAGAAGCGGAAAAATTGCCGACGGAGAGATGCTGTTCAATATTCTGGCATTGGAGATTTGGTTCCGCACTTTTTCCAAGACAGTTGAATAATCTTTCGGAAGCCTTTTTGCCTTCGTAAACTTGCATATTTTTAGAAATTTCGGCAGAACCGGCTTTGTTAAATGACCACATTAACACGGGAGAAATTATTTAAGACAAAAGACGCAAAAGTGATATGTTTAACGCAAAAGCCTCAAAAGACACAAGAGATAATAACGCAAAAATCTTCTATTTTTCGTGGTTCACAACTATAATTTTTTACGGGATTAGTTCTAAAAGATATCTTACAGGATATTAAATACAATCACTATTAACGATAACTCTCATCAGTATTGCGTTTAGCGTCCTATACAAAGGGCAAAAAAGAGCGCTTAATAAAATTACATCTCATCCTCTTGAATAACGGGGGGTTAACGTGGGCTTACCCTCCGTTAACCCCCCGTTAACCCCCCCGCTTCATACAAGGAAGACAAAAAAAGGGACAAAGCTATATTCGGCAAAAGATATGGTGAAAGTTAAGATGTATAATTCCTTTAACTATGCACAGATTAAAATGCTGAGCTTTGTCGCCTTTTCATAAAAAGACGATAGAGCCTTTTATTTTATCAAGAAATTGAATAATTTGGACAATAAATATAAACAGTATGGGCAGGACCTTGTATCAGACCATTAAATACGGTATTTTATGCCTACTAAAAAATGAGGGCGAACACATACGTCCGCCCCAACCTGACTTTTGTATTTAGATATAACTTTTTTTATCTGTTGTTTTATTCTGTTTCCGCATGTGCAACAATCTTTTAGCTTCTTTCTTTTAGTTTACCAGCAGCATTTTTCTGGTTTTGGCAAAGCCGGGAGCGGTCATGCGGCAGAAATAAATTCCGGAAGCGGCAGTTTTTCCCGAAGCGTCTTTGCCGTCCCATCTGATGTGATATTGGCCTGAAGCCTTCGTTTCATCAAGCAGGGTTTTGACCAATTGTCCTTTGGCATTATAGATTTTGACTGCTACATGACCTTTAGCGGCAAGGGAGAAATAGAATGTTGTTTCAGTGGTAAAAGGATTGGGGAAATTCTGTTGCAGAGTATTGAGCCAGATTTCCTGCACCTGATTGCCGTTGCCGACATTGGGATAAGTGACGGAAATCATATTTGACGGAGCACCTTCTCCTTCAAGATAAATTGCTTTCACGCAATAATCATAGACACCGTCTTCCGGAGGTTGGTCTGTATAGTTAAGATCTGTCGTCATACCTAATAAATGATAAGGATGAACACCAATCTTTCTATAGACATTATAGCCCAAAGGATCAGACGGAGCATTAATCGGGCTCCCCCAAAACAAATGCACAATCGAATCACCTACTGCCAAGGTGTAGTTCAAATCTGTAGGATTGGCTAAGAAAGTCAAACTGAAGTCAAAATTATAGGAAGTGACACTATCAGCCAAAGTGAATGAGGGTGATTGGGAGCAAATGTGATAAGGCATATTGGCGGTCAGGGTGTATGAGCCTTGAGGCAGATAAAGAGCATAGATACCATTGGCATTGGGAGTTGCGGCAATCATATTATCTGTGATTAAATGCACTTGCGAAGGAGCGAAATTTGAATTTAAAGTTACATTTCCGGTTATCAGACCCGGTGTGATGTAATAACCTGAGATCATGACATCATCAATGAACCATCCGTTTCCCTGAACCGAACCGTTGGAAGCAAAACGCCAACGGATGACTGCAGTGGTTCCCGCATAATTACTGAGGTTAAAAATCGCTTGAGACCAGCTTACATTATTGGTGTAGCCTTGTTCACCCAAAGAATATATACTGAATGAAGTATTGTAACCACCGACGGGATAGAGAACGCTCCACATACTTCCGCCGTTAGTTGAGATGCTGAGATTTCCTCCGTCATAGAAATTTTGACAGGACATCATATGCCAAAAAGTGAGAGTGGCATTTGTTCCGATAGTGAGAGGAGGGGTCTCCAGAATATACATGGCATTGTTGTCATATTGACCGGTTAAGTTTGTCGCCCAAACATTATTTCCGGAATGCGGTGTCGTCTGAATTGGTGTTCCGCATGCCCATCCGCTCAAGCTGTTCAGGAAACCGTTGTTTGCTTCAAAATCCAAAATCAGTCCCGGGGTCGCTAAAGTAATGGGTATAGTTGTGTTTACAGGTGGAGCGTCTTGGGAGATTAACGATAAATTAAAATTGACTTCAGTTCCCGGTTGGAAAGTGATATCCACCACCAAATAATAGGCAAGTTGCAGGATTTCGTTTGCTTTCACCAAATTTTTCTCTATTGTTTGATTGAAAATAGTAACTCCGGGAGAGGTTGTTGTCAAGGTGCCGATTAAGTCGTGCGCATCCACTTCCGAAGTATTTTTGATGTTCACTGCCAAAACGACGGTTTCTCCGGGTTCAGCTACACCGTTATTATTGCCGGAAGCGTCATTGATTATATATGATTCATAGCTTAAACTCGGTTTTTCCACGGTAAGATTAAAATGGCGTGTCCAGAAGTTTGTGTCGGAAGTAATATTAAGCGTGAAAGGCAGAATTTGATTATCCGGGCAATCTGCAGAAACACTGATAACAAAAGGAGTCAGATTCGTTCCGGAAGCATTTCCCGCTATGGACGCATAGGATGATACTGCATTACCGATTGTAACATAAGGACTTGTGGAAATAATTTGAGCGTTGATACCTGTCGCTTCCTGCTCGCCGATATTGAGTAGATTGACATAGAGATCGACTGTTTCATTCGGCTCTGCAACATTGTTATTGTTATCTCTGACAAAATAACTGTCATACATCAGATGCGGAGTGTAATGGTAGACAGGGGCGTTGGTGATATACAAAGCTTTGCTGTTTCCCAAGGGAGCTGCTGCAGTCGGATAAAGATTGTTAAAAGAATACTGCAGACCGGTTCCCAGTTCCAGATCTTGGATTCCGACAGTGGCATAATTTCCGGAACCGCTTACGACAGAAAGGCTGGTAGGCGCCCAAGTATTGTCAACATTATTGAAAGTCTGATATTGGATTTTGATGGGTCCGTCACCTAAACTTGTGGGATAGTATAGAGGGTCATAAAGAATGACTTCAAAGCTTTCTATGGAAGATTGATTGAAGCCGTTTTTGAGGTTATACCATTCAACAACGAAAAGATGGTTTACACTGTCAAACCATTTATAGACGCCTCCGGAGCCAATGATCAAGTCATCCCAAAAAGGTGCGATTAAATAATTGGGACCGCCATAACCGGGTATAGGAGTATTTGCCCAATTTCCGTTATCTGTCAAACCCATAGCAATAAAGCCGTTAGAGCAAACTGTAATTTGAGAATACGATTTGCCGTAGAAGGTGAAATTAAAAGGCAATGTTGCTGCAATACAAGATGTTACATCAGTATTATCGCCGTCAAGGTCAACACTCGTATCGGTAAAAGGCATTAAAGTGCCTTGACCTCCTTCGGAAGGAGCAATTCCTATCCAAGAATAGGTAGGGCAATCCTCATAAGAAGTATCGGTAATATCGTAAATCACATATCCGTGTGCATCCGGACCTACGGGATCTGTGGAAGTGACAGACCCGACAGTTAAAGTGAAATCAAGCCATTGCTGAAAACCTGCGGCATTGTATAACCGCAACCGCAAAGGAATTAACATTCCGGGAAGAAGTTGAGTTCTACCTAATAATTGATAAGAATCGGTTTGGCAAGAAACTTGTGCACCGGCTTCTATGTCACCAAAATATCCGCTGTTATCCTGCACCAGAACTAAATCGTTTTGTGTAGCCAATTGACCGTATAAACCGCTAACGGGAACAGAACCGTTGTTATTTAAAGTGATAATGAACTGAGCACTTTCATCAGGGTCCAGAGCTTGATTGTTTTCGTCCTGAATTTGATACGAAACAAAAGTCATAAAAGCATCGGTAATGGTCAATAAAAGAATAGGTGCATAGGAATGATTATTTGCATCCGTTAAATGCAGATCAAATCTCACTGTTGTGTTATGCGGGCAGGAGGGTGAGATCTGCACCAGTAACGGTATCATGGTATAATTTGTTGCTCCAGCTTCAATATTACCGAAATTTAAGCTGTCATTGAGGATAGTCGCATAAGAACTTGCAGTTGTGGCATAACCGGTTACGGCATTCAGGGTTGCGGACGCGGTGTTTTTCAAGGCAGCTATTAATTCCAAAGTTTCTCCGCTGTTAGCCTCATTATTGCCGTTGCCGATTGAACTTCCGGTGTTATCGTCATCTATAATCGGCTGCCACGCTACCAGTGAACCATTCTCGGAAATGGTTACGGTTTTTTGCAGAGGTTTGCAATCATGTTTGGAAACAGTTACAACCGCTGAACCGGAAGCAAGAGGGTTAATCAGATAAAGCAATACTCTTCCGCTTGCATCAGTATAGCCGCGGCCTAAAATAATATTGCCTTGGCTGATGGTTACGCAAGCTCCTTCAATAGGTTGGGCATTTTGATTAATAATGTTCAAATCCAAATAAGAAGTGCCCAAACTTAAGGAATCGGGTGCGTTGCAGGCAAAAGTATCGGGGATTTTGCAAAAAACTTCCATAGTCGGGTCGCCGATCAAGTTGCACCAATGATTGGAGTAATTCATCACATAAGTATGATTTTGCCCATACATTACGCTTCCCAAAATCTTCCCGTTTAGCATTGCTTCGCCCATGGTCCGCATGTGATTCGCAAAAATGCCGTTAGCCATGCCCCTAACCAGAATGTTGTTACACATGGGATTGGTATGAGAAGTTTCCATTCCGATTGCGGTTACTGCGCCCGCGGGAACTGATGCCGTGCCTATTGAACGGACAAATTGCTCCGTCGTGGCTTCTCCGGAATAAAAATTACCTGTTGAACAAGTAATAAGAATAGCATGCGGAAGTTTTGCTCCGTTAATGAGAGAAGAAGAAGGACTCCATCCGCTCATTCCAATCCAACCCCGATACCAGAAAAAGCCTACTCCTTGATTGATGGCACTGTTCATTGATGAGGCAGACGGATCTCCGTAAAGTTCGGTAAAAGTATAATCCGGATTTACCATCAAAGTAAGGTCTCTGATGTTTTTCATCGTATAATACAATCCCGCTCCGGAAGGATTAGTATCGCCGACCAGTAACATTTTCTGCACCCACTGAGCTGTAGCAACATTGATATTTTTCTCGTAAAAATAAGTCTTGGACAAAACGACATCAAGTTGGGAAGTATTTTCCACTGATATTCTGCCGATAAATACATCTCCCAAATAATCGTTGCCGGCTAAATGAGTATACGGATAATCACCGTGTCCGTTCAAACCTGACCAACTTTCCGTAAAAGAAGGAATTTGGAAAGAACCTGACACATCTCCGATCAGAACAATGTAATCCGGTCTGGAGTTAATGTCGTTATACAGGGATTGGATGTAGTTTTTAATGGCAGTGGTAGTCGTGCCCGTTACTGCAGTGCTTACAAGACGCAAGTCGGCACCTTTTTGTTTTTTCCAAAAAGCAAAATCGTTAACCTTAGTCAGATAACTGTTATCAGAGCTGTTACCGTAAATGATCAAATAACGAGGCGGAGCGTTGGGAACGATATAATTGCGATAATCGTCAAAATTGAGAATAACGGATTCATAGATATGTTCAAAAGCGGATGAAACGAATTGCGGGCCTTCCAGTTCATTGATGCCGGGTTCGTTCGTGAAGTGCAGACGGAAATTAACTTCTTCCCGCACTTCCAATTCCTTTGTTGAAGCATTCCAAGCGAAAGGTTGCATTTGAATGGTCACTATTCTGAAATCTCTTAAAATTTGAGGTTCGCTGCATTGAACGATTTCTTGCGGATAAATTCCGCTTCCATCATAAAAAGAACGGTTTATATTTAAGTTTTTGGGATTGTCTTCCATACTGCTTGTTTGAGAAGGGTAGGGCAGGATATGCTCAATCATTTTAGTGCGGGTATTGATTACTTCCAGACTCACTTGTCCGTGATTGGGAATGGCTATTGCCGTTGATAAAACAGGTAATTCGGGCAGACCGGTTTCCATTAGAAAGCCGCTTTCAACCAGATTAATTTTATCCCAAATTTCTCCTCCGATGGTTTCCTTTTCAATTTCATAAGAGGGAATATTGAACCGGATATCCATTGCATCAGCGCTTTTTGAGCTGACTGTAAAAGTTTTTGCTGCCGTAACTTCACTTGCCTTTAAGGAAAGGAAGGCAAGTTGCAGTGCGGCTAAAACAAGCAGTAAGAAGGCTGTTTTTTTCATATTTCTTCCTTATAAATATAGGATTAGTTCTTCAATCAATTTAGAAAATAATGCAAATCTTATTCCCCGCTAAATTTTTTTTCTGTTTCTTTTTCTATCTTCAGCAGCTTAGTCCATTTCCATAAAGCCAAAAGGATAAGATAGAGCACGGTAAAGGTGCTGCCGATAGCTATCCAGTGTGTTTCAAGACTGATTTTTCCTCTGCCGAGCCAATTTTGATAAAGTCTGACCGCTAAAAATACGACAATCAATCCGTAGAAACTGGAGTAATCTTGCCTCAGAGCCTTCTTAAAGCGAAAGGTATATTTATTTTGCACATAAGCTTTAAAACGGGGCAGAATAGCGTTCACTCTGGAGGAATACTGTTCATAATCTTCGCCGAATTTACTTTTTAAGAAATCTTCCTCCGCCATTATAATGCGCTCGTAATAAAGCCAGTAAATTAAAATAAAGATTATAACCAGCCACCAAATTTTGGAATAAATCGCAATCCCGAGCCACATGAAAAAATTTCCCACATACAAAGGATGCCGGAATAAGGAATAGATCCCGGTCTGATTAAGCTCTTTTGCTACCTGTTTTGTTCTGTTGCGTCCGGAAGTTCGGTTGGGAGCAAAACCGACTGTTATTATTCGGATTGCCTCTCCGCAAAGGGAAATGCATAAGCATAAAATATCAAACAGAACGCTGTCGCTTTTATACATAGTTCGATGCGTCCACATGCAGGCCAAGGCAAAGGCTAAAATCACAAGCGGTAAATAGCTTCTGTAGCGGAAAAGCCAATAACCCTGCTTCACCATTATATCGGCGGTTTTCATAGTAAGTAAACCCTCATCATGATTACTAAAAAGAAAAATAAACCCGGCTTTGAAACCGGGTTTAAGATGCTTGATTTATTGATTGTAATACAATACCATTTCATAGGGATGCGGTCGATTCATCACTGCTTCGTGTTCTTTCATTTTAATCTGAATAAAGCTTTCAATCAGTTCATCGTTAAAGACCCCGTTTTCTGTAAGGTACCTATGGTCTTTCTCCAATTCCTCAAGAGCTTCTTTCAGACTGGAAGGCACGGAAGTCAGAGCGGCTTTTTTCTTTTCTGGCCAAGCAAAAACATTATCGTCAAACGGACCGAAATTATGTTTGGTGGGGTCAATTTTCTTTTGAATGCCGTCCAAGCCTGCCAAAAGTAATGCGCTCATAGCGAAATAAGGATTGCAAGTGGCATCTCCCGTCCTGAATTCAAAGCGCTTGGAAGAACTGTCATTTGCATATTTGGGAATGCGAATGGCTGCACTGCGATTGGCTAAACCGAAGAAAAGTTTTACCGGAGCTTCAAAACCGGGAAGTAAGCGTTTGTATGAGTTGGTGGAAGGATTGGTTAAAGCGATCAAGCTTTTGCCGTGAGTTAAAATTCCTCCGATAAACCATAAGGCTTCGGGTGAAAGATCGGCATAACCGCCTTTCTTGTAAAAGATATTTCTGCCGTTTTTCTTCAGCATCATGTGGAAATGCAGTCCCGTTCCGGCTTGATTGTAAATGGGTTTGGGCATAAAAGTTGCAGTTAAACCATTTGCTAAAGCAGTCCGACGGATTATGTCTTTCATCATCATTGTCTGGTCGCAAATAGCGGGAAACTTCAGCAGTTCCGTTTCTATTTCCTGCTGGGAAGCCGGTCCGACTTCATGATGATGATAACGGACCTGGATCCCGCATTGCTCCATAAGGCAAACCATTTGTTCCCTCACTTCGTAAAAGCGATCAAAAGGTACATTCATGTGATAGCCTTTAATGTCCTGTTGGGAAACTGCATCGGTATCGTCAAAATCCGCGGGTAAAGACATTTTGTTTTCCGTGGAACTTAAAATGTATCCCGCGCTGTATTCTTCGCACATGTATTCAGCGCCGTCCAAAAGGTAAAATTCCAGCTCCGGAATCCAAAGCGAAGTATCGGCAATCCCTGTTTGATGCAAATATTCAAATGCCCGTATTGCTACGCTGCGCGGGTCTTTTTTTGTCCCTTTCCGCGTTTCGGCGTCACAGATAGAACAAATCACTGCCAAAGTTGGAACAGGGAAAAACGGGTCTACATATGCGGTTTCCATATCGGGCATCAGAATCATATCGCCGGATTCCACTGATTTCATTCCCGGAATGCTGCTCCCGTCAAAAGGGATGCCTTTTTCCAATACATCGTTTAATCTATTGCTCGGGAAAGTGATATGATACCATTTCCCGTCCAAGCCGCAATAACGCAAATCTACCGATTGAACCTTCGGCTTCGGTTTTTCTCTTTTTTGTTGTTTAGCGTCCATTGTATCTCCTTGATGTTTTATAGTTATAATTTAAACTGCAATTCCTAAAATCCTGCAGAAAAAATCAAGAATAGGACCAAAAAAGCGTCCGAATAAGTCAATATGAAATAGATTAAGAAGCAGAATTAAGGCAAAAAATAAGATTAAGCCGACTCTTTCTTGAGCAGTATATTTATAATAGGCTTCATCGGAAAGAAAAATGCCCAACACTTTGCTGCCGTCCAAAGGCGGAAAGGGAATCAGGTTGAACAAAGCTAAGAAAAGATTGATTTGGATAACGGGCACACTCAGCATTCCCAAAATTGAAGAAGCACCAAAAATATGATAAATTAAAGCAAAGAAAACGGCGATTAAAATATTGGATAGCGGACCCGCGGCAGCGGTGATTCCCGTATCGCGTTTGTAGTTGTTAAAATTATAAGGATTGATGGGCACGGGCTTTGCATAACCGAAAACGAAGCCCACCGTATAATACAAAATCAGGGGTAAAATCACCGTCCCAAACCAATCTATATGCTTCAGCGGATTTAAACTCAATCTGCCGCTTCTTTTTGCCGTATCGTCACCCAGCCAATTTGCCGCCAAACCGTGACTGACTTCATGCAGAATAATAGAGTAGAAAATGATGGCTATGAACACAAGTTGGATGATAAAACTCATAATAACTCTTGCTTTTCCGCTTATTTAATTTTCTTAATTCGCAGGAATTTGCGTTTGCCGACTTTTATGACTTGTCCGTCTCGGATAGTCAATTCACCGTCGGGATCTGTCCATTTGATACCGTCAACGGAAACGGCATTTTGGTTAATGAGCCGTTTCGCTTCGCTGTTCGAAGAGCACAATCCGTTATCAGTCAAAAGTTTAATCATCTTGATCTGCTCTTCCTTTGCAGTGTAAATCGGCATTTCCTCCGGTAGTTCTTTCTGACTGAATATTTTTTCAAATTTCGTTTGAGCTTCTTCAGCTGCCGCTTCACCATGATACAATTTCACAATCTCAAATGCCAATCTCTTTTTATACAGCATCGGATTGGCGCCTTCTTCCATCTCCTTTTTCATCTTTTCTATATCATCCGTGTTAACTGTGGTGGCATAATTAAAGTAATTCAAGATTAAACTGTCCGGAATGGACATCACTTTCCCGTATTTTTCGGAAGGAGAGTCAAAGACAGCTATATAATTATTGAGAGATTTGCTCATCTTTTGGACACCGTCCGTGCCGATTAAGATCGGTGATAAAATTGCCACTTGCTGTTCCATGCCATAGCAACGCTGCAAGTCACGCCCGCAAAGAATGTTGAATTTCTGCTCCGTGGCGCCGAGTTCGATATCGGCTTTGATGGCGACGGAATCGTAACCTTGCAAAATGGGATACATAATCTCGTGCATTCCCAAAGGCAAACCCTGTTCATAACGACGCCTGAAAGTATCGTGCGCCATGAATTGAGCCAAAGTGAACTGCCCCATAAGTTTCAGGACATCACTCATTCCCATTAACCCAAACCATTCGCTCTGCCAACGGATTTCCGTTTTCTTCGGGTCCAAGACGGTAAAAAGCTGTTCCATGTATTTTTCGCTGTTCGCTTTAACCATTTCGGGAGACAAAGGAGGACGGGATTCGTCACGACCAGTAGGATCTCCTATTTGTGCGGTAAAATCACCTATAATTATCACACCCGTATGTCCTAAATCCTCAAATTCACGCATTTTCCTGATTGGGACCAAATGCCCCAAATGAATGTCATAACCGGTAGGATCAATTCCGTATTTCACGCGCAGAGGCTTTTTCGTGCGTGCGGATTTTTCCAGCTTCTTAATCAAATCTTCCTCGGGAATAATTTCTTCCACTCCGCGACGAATGATCTTCAACTCTTGCTCAAACTTCATTTCTGCGTATTTTTCCTTAATTTAATCCTTTATCTTTATTCATTATAACTCAAGCCCCTGATTTCGTCTATTCTGTCAATAAAAAACCCCTACCTGTTTTTTTGATTACTTATTTACCTTATATCTAATTTTTCTTGTTAGGCACAAATTAACAGGATGAATTTTCCTGGTTTTCCTTCATCTTTTGCAAAATAAAAATCAGAATAAAGGAATAATTATATAGAAAATAGGGGCGAACCTGTGTGTTCGCCCTTATTTTAATCAGATAAACAGGTCTGCCCCCTAAGTTATAAATTACCTAAAGCCAACTTACCTATTTCCTGCAAATTCAGCATAAAGTTATGGTCGTGTGCGGTTTGGCGGTTAACTAAATTACCTCCGGGGAAAGATGAATAATTGTATGAATAGGAGAACAGATTTTTATAATGGAGATTAATTCCCCAGCCGTGAGTACCTCCGACTTTGGGACAGTCCTCATCTTTGTAATATCCGTTGCGAACGAATACAGTATCAAAAAAACCGAGTTCCATACCATTGCCTTTTATATTTGCATCATCCGAAAAAGTATCCATATTGCCGACCAAGTATGTCATCGTTAACAGTTTGTCGCAAAAGAGAAACGGTTTAAGGTTAGGGGGTAATTTGAGGAAAGAAACCGGAATTGAAGCTGATAGTGCAGCGCCTATAGTTCCGTGTCTGGAAATAATATCTGACTGTTCAGAAAGAGTATATTTGATTTCTTCCTTCGTAAAATTAAAATCAGCGTAGCCGCAAGCTGCTTCGAATTCCAAAAACCGGTCCAGATTATATTTTCCGGAAGTCACTATTCCCCAATTCCAGGAATGAGCTTCACCTTTTATTTTATGAAGCTCTCCATTTCCAATATATTGCAGATCGAAGTTCGATAAAATATCAAAGTAGTTAATACCTACGGCAAGATGAAATTTATCTGAGAAAGTATAATTGTCATCAATTAAATTAAGAATAGCCGGTAACTCAAACGCCACTCCGTAAACACCAGCTTTATTATAAGGATGAGCAACTGCAATATTTTCATTATGCTCGTTTGTAACAATCTCTGGTCCGTAATTTATGAGCACGCCATGCGGTCTAGCTTGGAAAAAATCAGGCAAAGTGACGGCAAAACCATCCCTGTTCACATTCCAGAATGCGGATTTATAGTATATGCCTTCAAAGCCTGAGCCTTTAAGCCATGGGTTATCCGTAAAACCGTAACGCACGCCTTCCGATAATGCCGGTAAGGCAGGATTGGAATATGAAAGTAAAGCGTCATTATGCCAAATATTTGCCACACCGGTGATTTCGCCCAAAGCACAATTTAGACTTGACGGCTCAATATCTAAGAAAAGACAGCTATACTTATTGATAGCAAAAGCGGAAACAGTAAGCAACAAAAAGATAATCGGCATAATCGTCTTCATTTTACCTCCCCGAAAAGATATAATTCGTTTATGAGAATTTCTCTTATTTTCCCAGATATTTTGCTTCTCTTTTAATAATTTTGACGCTTGCTATTCTGTCAATCGTTTTTCCTTATTTCATTTCTTTTCTCAAGCGTTCTTATTTTCATTGCATGAATTGTTTATCTTGACAGAAAATTGCATTCAAAGGAATGAAATCTGCATATAAAAATTAGAAGAAAATGGTGCGAGGGAAAAGATAGATGAGATTTAAATCAGCATTAGCGATTTTACTTTTTTTCGGCGGAAGTTTATTTGCCGCAAGAGTAATGAATCATCCCGTCACTTTAGTTCAGCCTGACGGAACAATATTGGAAGAACTTGCCAGCGGAGACGAATTTCACAATTGGTTGCACGACGGGCGCAATTATACCATTATCCAAGATAAGCAGACGGGATGGTATACTTGGGCTGTCCGCAACGGAGAAAATTTAACGGCAAGCAATTATATCGTGGGGCAAACTGATCCTGCTGAGATAGGATTGGAACCGGGTCTGAATTTAACGCAAGAACAATTGCGGGAACGCTATCTTGCTTTTGCCGCTACGCATCCGCAACCTGTGCAGCATCGTATTATTCACACGGGTACTCTGAATAATTTGGTCATTTTTATCAAGTTCTCAAACAGTCCTGATTTCACGCATCCCCTTTCCTATTATGCGGATATGTTCAATACCGATACTGCAGGTTACAACTCCATGCGCAATTTCTTTCAAGCTGCTTCCTATAACCAATTGGATATTGTCAGTCAGTTTTATCCTCTTCCGAACGGAAACACAATCGTCTGTTATGTGGATTCGCATCCTCGCCAGTATTATATGCCGTTAAGCGCTACAAATCCGCAAGGTTATGATGAAAACGATGACGACGAAAGAGCTTTGCGCGAGTTTACTTTGCTCACTAATGCCGCTTCTTTTGTCAGTTCTCAAATACCCTCCACTTTGGATTTGGACGGTGACGATGACGGGTATATAGACAACATCTGTTTTATCGTTCAAGGGAATACGACCGCATGGGCTACTCTACTTTGGCCGCATCGTTGGGCAGTCTACAATTCCACCACTTACATAAACGGTGCTTTGGTCTATGACTTCAATTTCCAGTTGGAAAGTTTTCTGGACAATTCCGGCACCAGTGTTCTTTGCCATGAAATGACGCATTCTTTAGGCGCTCCGGACTTGTATCGTTATTATAATGATACGATTGACCCCATCGGAAGTTGGGATTTGATGTGCGGGAATGCCAATCCTCCCCAGTCAATGGCAGTTTGGCTGAAATACAAATATTTGGGTTGGGTTGCCAATGCTCCTATTTTAACTCAAAGCGGGACATATTCTTTGCGTTCCGTATGGTCGCAAAACAATAATATATACCGAATTCCTTCTTGGCGCTCGAGTGAATACTATGTTTTGGAATACAGGAAACCGTTCGATATTTACGACGGCAATATACCGGGAACGGGTTTGCTGATTTATCGTCTTAACATTAATGAAGATGGCAATGCTGACGGTCCTCCGGACGAACTTTATATATACAGACCGGAAGGTGTGAATAACGTAACCGACGGCAACCTCAATCAAGCACATTGGTCACTGCAAACCGGACGTACTTTTATGAATGAAACCACAGTCCCGAGCGGATTTTTATCAGATAATGCTCCGGGCGGATTGGATATCAGTGACATCAGTTTTGCCGGAGGAGATACAATGACTTTCCATGTCAATATCTCCAATGTGCAAGTGACCTATCCCAAAGGAGGGGAGACTTTTTTCGGCAATGCGGTTTTAACCGTCACCTGGAAAGCTAAAACCGCTTATGGCTCAGTTAAAATAGAATATTCCGCCAATAACGGTCAAACTTGGCAAACTGTAACTTCCTCCGCTCCTAATACCGGAAGCTATAACTGGCAAAGTCTGCCTATTATTGATTCCAATCAGTGTCTTGTCAGAGTAACGACTTTAACCAACGGGGCAGTAGATGTCTGCAATGCGCCTTTTACTATTTTAAGCACTATTGGCGTGCCCGTTCCTTTGTTCCCTTATAATATGATGCAAAACGCACCCACCAATCCGACTTTTAGATGGAGTTCGGTTTCGGGAGCGGAGTCCTACACCCTTCAGGTTGCGCTGGATAGTCTGTTTGTTGCAAATATTCTTAATTTGATTGACTTGCCGGATACGACCTATACATACAATAATCTGATGCCGTTCACTACATATTATTGGCAGGTGGCAGCTTATGCAACAATAGGTTTAAGCGACAGCTCTCCCGTTCAGCGTTTTACTACAGGCGATATTTCTATTTTGCCGGGAGTGCCTGTCCTGATTTCACCTTCCATGGGCGCTATCAATCAACCCAGAAACGAATTGCTGCGTTGGAACAGTGCAAGTTATGCATACCGCTATCACTATCAAGTAGCGACTGACAGCTATTTTACAAACATTGTGCAAGAGGATGACAGTCTGCAAGCAACACAAATCAGATTGCAACCGCTTGAAGCAAATACTCGTTATTTTTGGAGAGTGCGTGCAGCCAATTCTGCCGGTCACAGTAATTTTTCCAATATCCGCAATTTTACTACCGGTGATTATGTAACTGCCAATAATGACGAAGTTAGCAGCGGTGTATTTAGTCTGGCTCAAAATCAGCCCAATCCTTTCAGAACCAAAACCCGCATAGACTTTAGAGTACAAAAGCCGGCGCAAGAGATTAAGCTGACAATCTATAACTTAAAAGGCCAAGTCGTAAAAACTTTGGCTGAAGGTAAAGCCAAAAGCTTAAACAATTCTGTGGAATGGGACGGATGTGACGCTGACGGACATCCCGTAAGCAGCGGTGTTTATTATTATCGTCTGGAAACCGGATATCAAACCCTGACACGTAAACTGGTATTAATAAGATAAGGAAATTTCGTATAAACACAGGAGTTTATTATTAGTAGCCGGGACTTCAGCTACCGGTCAAGATGAATAAAACACTAACCCCGCAGAAGTTTCCTATTGACTGTAAGCGGATTTATCCGATTAATGACTAATTTTTGCAACTTGTCTGCAGTATAGGATAGTATCTTATTATAAGCCGATATTTGTAATGCCCGCATTAGAAATATAAAATTCAAATTCTGACAAAATGCCTTTATAGATGAATGATGCTAAATTCAAGAACTGAAATCAGAAAATTCGCTTTGAATTAAATTGACAAAATATCAATAATAGTATCTGAGACTAAAAGGATACTCACAAAGCGATAAAATTTTATGCATTCTGCACCGGGAGAAACATGGCAAGACTTTTTGGCAAAGACTATCACGAACACAGCAACACTTGGTATTTTACGCAAGCGATAGTGCCTTTGGAAGAAGGCGATTTACTTTACTGGAAAACGCTTGATGAAAGTAATCGCATCTGTTTCCGTTTTTTCCCAGCTCAGGATAAAAGACAGTTTTTCTGCGAATATATAAACATCGTCTATGACCCTCAAGAAGAAAGAATAGTCAGCCATTACTGCTCCGAATGCAAAGAAGACGAAACTTGCCGGCATTATCTTTCACTGCTTTATTATACTTATCATTTTTTAACGACTGATATTTTGAAAGAAGACATCATAGAAACTTATCAGGGCAATCTGTTAGTCGGAAACGAACGCTGGCGTCAATTGTCACAGGATGCTCAGATAGAAGCGGAAGGCATCTACAATCCGGAAACGGAAAAAATCAGGTTTTATTTTAATCAATATGCACCGATAGAAGCGCGCCTTCTTTGTTTAGTCTGTGCAGGCAAACCTTTGGATGAGGAAAACCCGCAAGCCATAGAAGAAATTTTGACCAATCTTTCCGCTTTGACTGAAGCAGAAAGGCATTTCTTCGCTTTATTGAACGAAAAGCGCGTTTCCGGCGGTGCCAGAGGTATGTATATTACAATCCAGAAAAGGGATTTTGCCTATCTTTTGCCTGCTATCAGAGAAATGAAGGGCAAATTTATCGTTAGAGAAACGCGTGAGGAATTGAAATTTGCCGAAGAAGAAATGTCCTTGACTTTACGCATCAGTCCCATCAGCGGAAACAATTATATTCTTAAGCCGGTATTAACGGATGAACTCAGCGCTTGGTTTTCCGGACAGCCTGTATGGCTGTTTTTCCGCAATGAGGTGCACGCCGTGCGTCTGCCGTTTAAGCCGAAATTGATTAATGCTCTGTTCAGAGGACAATTTATTCTGCACAAAAACGATTTAATCTATTTCAGGACTATTGTCTATAAACAGCTGATCAAGCATAATATCTATCTGGATTTTGATGAAAAGATAGAACTTCCTCCTTATTATGACAACTTGCCGTCGGTTCATTTCTTTCTGCACAGGCTGGAAGATGAGATTTTGCTGGAAGGCAGTTTACGGTATTCACCGGAAGTGGAAATTCCGCTTTCCGCCACTCGCTTTCAATCTTCCTTAGTCAGCTATGAAGTCAAGGGCGTCAAAAGTTGGTTTTATATTCCTCAGCAAGTGTTTGAACAAGTGAACGCCTTTTTGGCAAAATTGCCCAATCCGCAATACGACAGGTTGGAGAGATATTCTCAGCTTTCCTTCAGAGGTGAAGAGAATATTGAAGCTTTGAAGAAAGCGATTTTTGAGCTGACTGAAGCCAATTGGGACATTGAGATAGAAGAAGGATTAAAGCGCGAATTCATTTACAAAGTTCCTCTGCAGGCAGAAATCAGAGCAAAAGTGAGCGAAGAAATCAATTGGTTTACATACGACATCAAGTATAAATACAAAGATTTTTCCTTCACCCATGAGGAATTGCGCAAGTTCTTCCAAAGCGGGGAGGAATTTATGCAGACTCAGGACGGGAGGCTGGTATTCCTTACTCAGAGAGAAGTCTTTAACGAAATAGAAAATCTGCTGAAGAAAAGCGAACCGGATAAGGATAAAGTCTATCGCGCCAGAGTGAACATTCTTCCTTACTATTGGAGGCTTCGAGAAGAGAATCCGGCGCTTCAGCTTTACGGTGACGAATATCTGGAGCGAATGTTTAAAGCTTTACTGATGAGGCGCGCGGAGAAAGAAGAAATGCTTCCCCCTTATCTGAGCATAGTTTTGCGCAGTTATCAGAAAGCCGGATATCAGTGGCTGAAGATGCTGATGAGATATCGTCTGCATGGAATTTTAGCGGATGAAATGGGTTTGGGGAAAACTATTCAAGCGTTGTCCGTCTTGGCGGAAACTCCTTCGGACAGCGTTTCTTTGGTCATTTGTCCCAAAACTCTGCTTTACAACTGGGCGGCAGAAATAGAAAAATTCCATACCAATATCCCTTACCAAATATACGAAGGTTCCAAGTCGGAACGGATTAAACTTTTGGATAATCCCAATGTGCGCCTTTTTATTATGTCCTATTCTTTGGTGCTGAACGATATCAGCGAATTGAGTAAATTGAAACTGCATTGGGTAGTGTTGGATGAGGCTCAGCACATTAAAAATGTATCTGCACAACGCACCGGTGCCATTAAAAAACTGAAGGCGGAATACAGATTGGCACTTTCCGGAACACCAATTGAGAACGATTTAACGGAATTGTGGTCAATCTTTGATTTCCTCATGCCGGGTTATTTGGGTTCGCTGCATAAATTCAAACGGGAATACATATCACAAATCTCGTCTCCGGAAGTGCGTGCCAGATTGAACAGATTGGCTGCACCTTTTATCTTGCGTCGCATCAAAAAAGAAGTATTGTTTGAATTGCCTGATAAACAGGAACAGATTAGTTGGTGCAAACTCAATCCTGTTCAGGAAAAGCTTTATCTGCAAATCTTGGAAGCGGTGAATAAGAGCTTTTTCCCGAAAGAAGGAAAGCCTCCGGAGTCCGTTAACTTTATCCATGTCCTTTCCGCTTTGACTAAATTGCGCCAGATCTGCAATCATCCCGCCTTGGTTCATCAAAATATCAAGAAAACTATGGACGCTTCAGCTAAAACGGAACAATTAATGGAGCTTACGGAAGAGGCGTTGGAAAGCGGTCATAAGATATTGATTTTCAGCCAATTTGTGGAAATGCTGAAGTTGATCCGTCCCTTTTTTGACGAGTTAGGGATAAACTATGAATACATGGACGGTAAAACCAAAGAACGGCAAAAACATGTAAATCATTTTAACGATGACCCCAAAGTTAAAGTTTTTCTGATCAGTCTCAAAACCGGCGGAACAGGATTGAACTTAACTGCAGCGGATACCGTTATTTTAGTTGACCCATGGTGGAATCCTATGATAGAAAATCAAGCTATTGACCGCGCACACCGTTTAGGTCAAATGCGAAAGGTGCAAGTTTTCCGTTTGATAACCAAAGGCACTGTGGAAGAGAAAATCATTGCGCTGCAGCAAAGTAAGCTGGAACTTTTCCAAAATATCATTGATGAAGGCCAATCAGTTTTGCGCAAGATGGATGAGCAGACGCTGAGAGACCTTTTCCGCTACGGTTCTTAACTCCGGGTATTGAAAATTATCTCCGCAGGAAAAAGCAATGATTAAGTATTACAAAAAACAATGTTCATCCGAGCGGAAGTTCAGAAACGAACTTTTTGTCTATCAGTCCTCTTTCCCATATAAGCCGAAGCTGATTGAAATCATTCAGCCGCGGACTTTTGTCTTGGAGAAGGTAGACGCTATTTCTTATTTAGATTTGCCGGAACTGACCGTTACCATGCTCCGAAAGCTTGCTGACACGATTTTCCGCTTTCATTCCGTTGCTCGCTTTGAAGATAAAGTCCTGTGCCATTGGGACAACCAGCCCCAAAATATACTTTGGTCGGAAAAGCGGCAAAGCTTCTATTTGATTGACTTTGAGGATATTCGCTTTGCAGCGCCTGAAGCGGATTTGGCACATCTTTTGCTCTTTTGGGCAGAAATTTTTGATTACGATACTTTTAAACAGCATGCTTTCACTTTTCTGACTTCTTATCAGAGAAAAAACAAATTGTCCGTGAATAATTGGGAAAGTGCGCTTACCAAAGCAAAAATGAGATTTACCCGCAGGAGAAACGCTTATCATAAACAGGAGGCGCACCCTTCTCCTGAAAGACAACAAAATATTGACTACCTGAGTTCCGGTGAATTCAATTCAGTTTTGCGTGCTCCTTAACAGATTGTTGATACATTAAAGCTAAAGTAATCCAAAAAGGAAGACTGACTCCCACCTGCTGAATAAAGACATCGGTCAAACAAGCAAACAAAACAGCTAAAACAGCGGTAAAAACGGCATAATTGAATCTGTCTCCGGTTTGGGAAATACAATTTTTGAAAAACTTGACCATGATAGAAATTACCAGCCCGAAATATGCCAAAAATCCAAAAACACCGGTTTCTACCATGATGCGTAAGTATGTATTATGCGGATGTTTTGCATATAAAATCTGATAGGGAATCAGAGAAGAATAAATGTGCTCCCAAGTATTGAAGCCGATGCCGAGCCAAAAGTTTTTTACGATAAGTTTGAAAGCGTTATACCATGCTATGAACCTGATAATTAACGATAAATCCGATTTAAAACCCAGCTGCAATCTTTGAATCATGGAAGAAGGAATAACCAAAGGCGTCAAAAGAATAAAGAGAAACAAGATTTTGCGGAGATTTTTTATTTTCAGCATAAGGACAATAAAGCCGAAAGCCACTGCCAATAAAGTAATTCTGGTGTAGGTGTAAAGCATGCCCAAAAAGATGCAGATTGCGCCGAGGATTAATAAGTTTTTTTTTGTTTGGTCATCTGTTTTTAGCATTAATCCGATAGTCAAAAAGAAAGCCAGAATGTAAAATCCGTTGATTGTCATTGCCGTAATCCACAAAGAACCTAATCTCAATCCCGGATTTAAAATCGCCATCACTATTCCTATCAAGCTCAGGATTATTCCTACCGTAACGATAAACTTGGTCCAAAGTTCCAGCTGATTATTTTTATATTCGGCATTTCCGATAGTCAGCAGTGTTATTACAGGCACCAAAATCGTTGTTGTAAAAAACTGAAAACCGTCCGCAAAAACCTTGGCTCTGACTATGCTTTGAATTCCGGTAATTAAAAGCAGCGATAATAAAATCGGATATGGTATCGTAAAACTTGCAAAGCGTTTTCTTGTCAGCTCTATCATTAAGGAAAAGACAAGCAATATTAAACAAGTGTATAAAATCGCGGGATGAGGTTTCAAAGAATAAACGGCAATTAAAAGGACAGTGGTCAGGACAGAAGTTTCAAATAATAGCGAAGCGACAATCCAGACACAGATTATGCCTAAAATTAGAAGATAAATCCCCGTTTCAATTTGTTGAAGCGCATTGCCTGCTATTATGCTCAAAATAATTAATAAGCCTAAGAACAGGAATTTTATCGGAGTGGATATTTTCATCCTTTGGAAAAGATGATTTTACGCAGCTCATGCATGCGGGCTGAATTCTTTTTCAATATTTCATCCAGTAGAGCCAAGATGAGGCTGACGGCAAATCCGATGAGAGTGGTTACAATGCAAAGTAAAGCTCGTTTCGGTTTTGCTCTGAGGCCGGCTTCACGAGGATGGTCTACAATTTCCAGTGTCGGCATATCCTTCAATTCTTCTATTCTTGCAGCTTCATATTGCGGATAAATGAACTCAAACACTTTTTTCTGAATTTCCAGATTCAACATCAGCTGAGCGTATTGTAATGAAACATCCGGAATATTATCTATATCAATAATATATTTAGGTTTTAAGCCTGCGGCGCTTCCTTCCAATTCCTTGATTTTGTCTTGGATGATTCTCTTTTTCTGCTCCAGTTCTTTTACCACAGGTGAATTTTGGGAATAGGTATTTTTGGCAATTTCCAGCTCAATATCGTTATTTATTTGCTGAGAAATGATATCGGAATAAAGAGTAATGATAGAAGTCATTTGGGTCTGAATATCAATGGCGCGGTTTTTCTCTTGGAAATTCTTCATTGCGAAGCTTAAACTGTCGATTTGATTACGGACTTCAGCCACTCTTTTTTCCAGGAATTGTCTGTTCAACTTTCCTTGAGTGAGTTTATAATCCTGATTATACAGTTCCAGGCGTTGAACATAGTATTCCGCTATTTGTTTGGACAATTCTTTTTTCTTGGTCTCAATTCTGACGGTTATCAGCCCAGTTTCATCATCAAGTCCCATTCTGACTACTTTCTTGGAAAGTTTTTTCAAAGCCAAATCCATTGCCCGCAAGCTGTCTTTTTCCTTGATTTTGAAATAAGGTATCAAATTAAACTTTCTGATTACATCCTCGGAAAAAGTTCTGCTGTTCATAATAGCAATGCTGTTTTGGCCGTTGACAAAGTTTTGCGTTGATAAAAAGGAAGAAGCTAAGCTGCTTAATTCGCCTAAGTTTATGGGCAGGGATTGGTTTTGGTCACCGATTGTAAAGAAAGTAGCGGTGGAACTCCAAATTTGAGGAGTGACTAAGCTGAAAATTACAACAGCTGCTGCAGTAATCAGCGTAAAAATCAGAATAAATTTCCCATGCTTGGCAAAAATTGCCAGCACATCAAAAAAATCGTTTTTCTTTGTTTCCATTATATAGCCTTTGACTGTCTATTTCTTTGAGCGTTTAGTTGCTGTCGGAAGCTGAAGCAACAGAGGTTTTCAGTAAAATCAGCAAGAAAGCACATTCGGCAGGTTAAGAGTTCCGTCTTCATTCTGATATGTTTCCAAGAGAGCGATCATCGTGCGCGGAGTGGCAAGTCCGGAGCCGTTTAATGTGTGGACAAATTTCACTTTTCCGTCTTCGTCCCTGAAACGGATACCTGCCCTTCTGGCTTGGAAATCTTCAAAATTACTTACGGAGGAAACTTCCAAATATCTTCCCGTTCCGGGTGCCCAAACTTCCAAATCATAAGTTTTCGCACCGGCAAAACTCAATTCGCCCGTGCAAAGCTCAACCACTCTGTAATGAAGTCCCAATGTTTGCAAAATCGCTTCCGCATTCTTCACCATTTCTTCCAAAGTTTCATAAGATTCAGTTGGATGAACAAAACGCACCATTTCCACTTTATTGAACTGATGCACGCGTTGCAAGCCTTTAGTTTCTTTACCGTAGGAGCCGGCTTCGCGTCTGAAGCATGGAGTATAACCAACCATTTTAATAGGCAATTTGGACAGCGGCAAAATCTCATCAGCATAGTAATTGGTAATGGGAACTTCGGCAGTCGGAATCAAGAAATAATCTTCTTCTTCAATGCGATACATGTCATTTTCCAGTTTGGGAAGCTGACCTGTGCCCGTCATAGTTTTTCTGTTCACGATAAAAGGCATCCACATCTCTTCATAACCGTGATTTTGGAGATGAAAATCCAGCATAAAATTAATCAGTTTCCTCTCCAACCCGGCACCCCGACCTGTATAAACAGGAAAGCCTGTTCCGGTAATTTTAGCCCCGCGCTGCATATCCAGCAAGCAGTTTTGTTCCGCTAAAGTCAAATGATCTTTCGGGGTGAAAGTAAAATCAGGTTTTTTGCCCCATTCGCGTATAACCAGATTGGCGCTTTCATCTTTTCCTACGGGAACTGATTTGTGAGGCACATTAGGAATCCACATCAGAACTGCTTGCAGCTCGTTTTCCTTTTCATTTAATTCCGCATTGAGCCGCTTGATTTCTTCCGCTATTTTACTTGCGCGGGAAATCAATTCGGCAGCGTCTTCCTTATTGCGTTTGCGGAGAGCTATTTCTTGGGAGACGCGATTTTGTTCCGCCTTAAGGTTGTCAAAATCAAATTGCAGCTTACGCCGCTTGTCATCCAACTTCAGTAGTTCGTCCAAATTCGCTTTTTCATTTTTATTGATTATAGCTTGACGCACCAATTCAGTATTGGCGCGAATGAATTTTAGGTACAACATTTGCCGTATCCTTTACTTTATTTTCACCGCTTCTTTGGCAAGATCAATCATGGCGGTAAACAGGTCAAGTTTGAGAGAAGCTCCTCCGATTAGAGCGCCGTCAATATCAGGCTGCAAAATTATTTCCTTTATATTGTCAGGTTTGACGCTTCCGCCGTAAAGGATTTGCACCGTATCGGCAACTTCTGCTCCGTATTTTTGCAGCAGAAAGTTACGGATAAAGGCTTGAGCTTCTTGCGCTTGTTGAGGTGTGGCAACTTGACCGGTTCCGATAGCCCAAACAGGTTCATAAGCTATCACCAAGTCTTTACCCGCAGAAAGATTAATTTCATTCAAGCCTATAGCTAATTGCCTTTGCAGCACTTCGTTTGTTCTTCCCGATTGGCGTTCTTCCAATTTCTCCCCTATGCAGAAGATAGGCTTCATTCCGTTCTTGATGACCCTTTGCAATTTGATATTGATTACATCGTCCGTATCCGAATGATATTGCCTGCATTCTGAATGCCCCACAATACAGAATGAAAGATGTAAAGAAGCCAGCATAGAAGCTGAAACTTCTCCCGTGAAGGCACCGTCTTCATTGCTGCTCACATCTTGTGCCGCTACTTTAACGGGAGTATCCTTCAGCAGATCAACGGCAGTCAAAAGAAACGGATAAGCCGGAGCTACGACAATTTGCACTCGTTCTTCCTTATGCTTTTGGGCGTAAGCTCTCAGACCCTGCAGGAAAGCCAGAGTTTCAAACAAATCTTTGTTCATCTTCCAGTTGCCTGCAATCAAAAGAGGACGCATCTTCACTCCTTTTTTACTTTTTAATTCCTTTAATTACAAAAGATTGTTTCAGTCAAGGGATTTATCTTTCCCTTATTGTGCAACAGCTTGTCAATCGAATATAGCCGAAGAATAAACAAAACCGGAAAGCCGCATTTATCAGCCTTCCGGTTTTGATATAATATATATGTTCTTTGACAATTAATTAAGCAGAATGAGTTTCTGCACAGAAACAACATTACCTGAAGTTAAACGGCAGAAATAGATCCCGCCGGCAACTTTATTACCTTGTTCGTCATCACCTTTCCAAGTAACGGTTTGGCGTCCGGATAAAGATTTTCCGCATACCAAAGTGCGGATTTTCTGTCCCGCCAAATTATAAATTTCCAATGTGCAGGAACCTGTTTTAGCAAGGTCAAAAGTAATTTTGGTTTCAGTTCGGAAAGGATTGGGATAATTTCCTCGCAAAGCAGTTTCCGTAATAGGAATGACTGTATTTTCCGCAGCGGTAACATTCACGGTTACAGTAACTGCATTGCTGGGTGCGGATTCACCCATGGTATAAAGAGCTGTCACATAATAGACATACAGTCCGTTCGGCAGACCGGTATCCACATAAGAAGCAGCTGCAGGATCAGTTAGTGTAACGGCGACATTGCCGTTCCGATAAACTTTATACCCCAAAAGAGGCCGTCCCGGAGCTTGCCAGGTTAAAAACACACTGTCCTGACTGACAGTTCCCTGTAAATTGACAGGAGGCACCAATGCTTCACCTCCTGTTGCCGTTACGGTATTGGAAGGTTCGGAAACACCGTTCGGATTTGTATAAACAGCCACGACATAATAGCTGTAAGTAACATTATTGGCAATTGAGGTATCTGTATAAGTGGTGTCGGTAACCAATCCGTGTCCCATAGCTAAACCGTCTCTGTATATTCTGTAACCCGAAAGATTGGTTAAGAGAGGGGTAGGCCTGTGCCAAATCAGCACGATATTGGTTAAATTGCCGATAGCGGTAAGCTGTGAGGGAGCGGGGAAAATATAGGCAACTGTTCCGGAAACCGGTCCTGCTTGCAAGGATTCACCTAAAGTATAAACGGCAGAGACTGCATAAGAATAGGTCCCCGGTTCCAAATTCTCATCAGTATAAGTTGTGGCGGCAGGATTATTAATCGTAGTCAGCAGACTGCTGTTTCTGTATATCTTGAACCCCTGCAAATCGCGAGTCATTGACTTTGCTCTGCCAACTGAGAAAGGGGACACCCAAGTAAGAGTTATATTTTGATTACTAACCTCGGCAGTCAGCATTGTAGGCGGAGCCAAAAGCTCTCCGTTGACTGAATTGGAAGGGCTTGATTCTCCGTTTGCATACACTGCGGTTACATAATATTCGAACATCATACCGGTACTCAGAGAAGTATCAGTATAATTAAGAGTCGTTATCGGGTTAGGGGTTAAAGCATTACCGTTTCTGTAGACTTTGAATCCGGATTGCATATTGCCCGCAGGATTTTGCCACGAGAGAACCACTGAAGTTGCATTACTGACTGCAGTCAAATTCTGAGGTGTATTAAAAGCAGGTGTAATTGTCACGGCATTGGAAGCTTCGGATACACCGGTGGGATTGGTGTAATACGCTTTGACATAATAAGTTGCGGCAACTCCCGCGGAGGCGGTATTATCAATGTAAGTCGTAGTTGTCAGCAGAGATGTGGTCAATTGCTGTTCATTGCGAAATACATGATAACCGCTTAAAGCTCGAGCAGCCGGAGCTTGCCAAGAAAGATGAACTGTTCCATCACCGGTTGAACCGGTCAAATTTTGAGGTGGATTAAAAGTGGGAACATATTCGCTGAAATTTATACTGTCTATATACAGGTAATACATATTAGCATTGCTGTAGCCATGGAAACCGATATAATAAATTCCGCTTGTAACCGGAGTTAAGAAAGCTTCCGCTTGCGTAAAAGTTGTTGTCGTGATATTGGCGTTTTGGAAAAGCAATTCCGTCAAAGCTGATACAGAGTTTCCGTTGCCGTATTTAACTTCCAATTTTTCCGGATTGGAAGCGCTTTGAGCTCTATAATAAAAACGCAGGCGATAGGTAGTTTCTCCGGTTAACTGTAAAGGCGGTGAAACAGCCCAATCGTCCATGGGAATAGCAGAACTGGAATTATAGGCACAACGCAAAGAATTGGGAGCGGATTCCGATACCGTATTTACAGTCTGCCAGGTAAAAGCATCGGCATTGGCATTAATAATCGTCCAAGAAGGAGGAACATTCGGCACAGTTACTTCATCCCAATTTTCAGTATAAGGAAACACAGTAACCGTCGGATCCGGCATAGTGGTAAATGACCAAATCGGACAATCCGGTGCATCGCCAAAATCGTTTGTCGGAACAATCTTCCAATAATAAACCGTGGAATAAGCAAAATCGTTGACGGGATCGTAGACTGTGCCGGTTTGTAAAGCTCCGTTCACAATATTAGCAGGCGGAGTGTCAGTTCCCAAATAAACTTTGTATCCGGTTATGACACCTCCTCCCGATTGCCAAACCAGATTGGCATGAATGGAAACATTGGTCGCTCCGTTTAAGGGTGACACTGCTTGAGCAGGATTGGGAGGATTTCCCGCTTGAGGCGGAGTCCAGGTAAAAACTAAGCCCATAGGCGGATAAACCGTTGCGTTGATAGTGCAAGTGGAATTATTCGCAGTTCCCGGAACCGTGGCTGTCCAATCAGTAGTGGTCATCCGATTGTTGAATTCCGTATTGGAAGCGC
>DAOPOH010000001.1:0-255265 GCA_035357855.1 Candidatus Cloacimonadota bacterium | reverse complement strand
TTGTCAAGAAAAATTTAGATATATTTTTTGTCCATTTTTATGTGCAACGGTCTTTTTTATATTAATGAGGGGAAAAGAGGTCTTCAATCAAAGTTTTCAAGTAAAAAAGAAAAAGCAATCGCGAGGATTGCTTTTTCTTTTGTTAGGTAAAAAATACAGAGATCCTGAAGTTGCCGAAATCAGATACCGGTTGAAATTAAGAAAGCTGCAGCAAATGAAATTATGGCATACAATTCAGGATATACGGCTAAAATCAGAGTTTTAGAAAAAACATCATTTCCGTTTCCTATGCTTTCAATGCCGGTGGCTACAACTCTTCCTTGCTGTACTGCAGATAACCAACACACCAAACCGACGATCATTCCTGCGCCTAACATAGCTACAGCTTGAAACATAGTCATTCCTGGCTGGATTTTTTGCTTCATAATAAAGAAAGCACCAAAACCATAAAGACCTTGCGTTCCCGGCAAAGCTGAAAGAATCATGCAATTGGCAAATGCTTCACTCCGTTTTTTCACAGCTGCAATTGTAGACATTCCACCTATAACAGTGCCTAAAGCACTGCCCAGACCGGAAAAACCAACCATAAAGAACATTCCGATCCAAGCTGTATAGAGAGCAATATTGGATGTTAAATGACTAACTACCGCAGCAGATGTTGCTAAACTATCTGGGGACATATTTCCTCCTGTCTATGATTTATTTATTTTATTTTACCGAATGGTTGGTAACGAAGTCCGGGACCAGAAAAACCGGAATTATTAAAAAACTCGACAAAAGTTAAACGCATTGGATGTATAAAAGCGCCCAATCCCGATAATGCTATATTCAAACTGTGCCCGCCTATCATAAATAATAAAAAGATAACCGGCCCTATGATTGGAATAGCACTAAATTGATGCGCCATATCATTAATTACTATACCTAAAATTCCTCCGGAAACACTTAAAGCAAACAGACGAATATATGATAACAGGTCGCCCAAAAAGCCCGTAAAAACACCATACATAATCCATAAGCCGTTAGCAAAGTTTAAAAAGATGTTTTTTCCGGGTAAGTTAAAGAAGAAAATCATAACCAGACCCAGATATATTCCATAGGATGTATAATTCAAAATACGGCCGGGTTTTGCACCCAATAAAGTAGATCCGGCAATGGCAAGACTCACAACAAAGATAGTAATCCCCAAGGTTGAAATCCCGTGCACAATACCCGATTGCTTCATCCGCTTATAGACATTAATAAGCTTACCGGTAACAATTTGAATTACTCCCAAAAGTAAGGCAAAGTTAAATATCTGTCCAGTATTCCTGATTGGAATATACGGATTTAAAAAAGGTATATTCTTTAAGTCATAAGCTAAGAAACTGCCCATGACAAATCCCATAACGATTGTTCCCGCTCCCAAAATCTGTATGAGAGTTAGGAAACGTTGCACACCCGGACTCTTATATTTTTTCTTTATCAACCAGCCCAATAAAATCATGATTACACCGTAACCGGCATCACCGTCACAAAAGCCGAAAAACATTAAATAAAACGGTGCGAAAAACGGTGTCATATCAAGCTCGTTATAATAGGGAAGCATGAACATGTCACCAATTATTTCAAAATTACGCACAAACCAATTATTTCTGAGAAGAACAGGGGGATTATCTTCCGCTTTAGCGTCTTCGGCAAGATATACCACTTCAGATTGTTGAAGCAATTGTAATAAATTGTCTTCCTGTCTTTGCGGAATCCATCCTTGCAAAATTATTACCTGATTATCTGCTTCCTTAATACCTTGCAAAGTGGCTTCTTCATATTCATACAAATGGGAAAGACGCTTTAATTCATCTGTAAACAATTCTATTGCCGTAAGTGCGTTTTCTTTATAGAAAGTATCAATTTCCTTCAGACTTTCCAAAACTTCAGCTTCTTCTTTCTTTAATTCAGCCAACGCAGTCGGAGGCAATTTAAAACTTTCCGCTTCAATTTGACAAGGTTCATCTATTTCATGCAATACGGCAAAATAGATTTGATGTCCGACTTCATTAATTATTCTTAAAGCATATTGCTGTTGCCATTCCGGTTTAAAGTTATATTTGCTGCATATAAAAAGACTAAGCTGTAAACCGTAATCGGCTAATTTCTTATATAGGTCATAATCAAATTCGCCCCAAGGGCTAAGTTCGGCAATTTCTTTCGCTAAGACATTGGATTGAAGAGTGAGGCGTTCTCTTTCCAGATGAGCTTTATCTATTTCTTGTCGTAATTGTAGTGCGTGAAGAGTAGTCGTCTTTTTTGTGCTTTGAGGTGTTATATACTTACGCATAAAAGTGATAGCTTCAGTATATGCCTCAATTTCTTTTTGGGTTTCCTCAAGTTTATCAGTTTTTTCAGCAGTATTTTTGACAATGTGGACCATACCCAATTTTTGAAGAGCAGCAAGAAAATCCTCATAGTCAGAATGATGAATTAGAAATGTGTATTTACGCATCTTTTCAATCATACAGCCTCCTCAGCCTCTAAACGACTTTTAAGGATTTTCTGACTTGATTTGGAAAGATTTTCTTCATCTTCAAGAAACCGTTTAATCTTGCGAATAGCATCTTCGAAACCTGGAATTTGAACCTTTTCGTAGAGATTAACTTTCTGTGTGGTCTTTTTGCGTACTCCGTCCAAAATTTTCATTTTCCTCAGATAAAACTGGCGTTCAATCTTCAAAGCGGAGACGGATTGCAACATTTTTATACCGTCCAGATACCAAGCAGGAGCGTAAAACATAAAATACGGTTTGATGTCATATTCAATTTTGCCCATAATAGGTATTTTTACACCGGCAATTTTTCGGGTTATTATTTCTACTTCTTTTATGGACACTAACGACGGGTCAAACTCTTGCCAAAAGCGCATGTATTTACTCAGTTCCTGCGTGCGGGCTTCTACCTGAGCTTCCAAATCCGCAGCTGCATCTTTTGCTTTTTGGACTTCCATTCGCAAGGCGGATTCTTTATTCTTAAGAGTCGGCAATGCTCTTAAACGAACTTGCAGTTGCTTATTTAATTCCTGCAAAGAGGTTTTATTGTATTGGAATTTGACTTCCATTTACTCCTTCCAGTAAAGAGCCATAAATTCTTCTTTGATTCCTACTTCGGCACGCGAGAAATACTTCCGGAACAATGTCCATGTAGTATCCAACATACTGTCCGTATCCAAATTCACATCGATTGCCAGAATTTTATCGGAATATTCCTTAGCAAAAGCCAAAACGCGTTCGTCATAATCTGTGAGGTCAAAACCGTTTTCCATTTTAGTTTTGGCATTTGCGGCATCGGCATATAATCTGATAGCGGCATTCATTACTTGAGGATGATCCGCTCTCGTCTTTTTACCGATGACTAATTGTTTCAAACGTGAAAGTGAACGGAATGGGTCAACAATAACTTTGGAAATATCAGTATCACGACGCAGGAAAAGTTGTCCTTCCGTAATATAACCCGTGTTATCAGGAATGGCATGTGTAATATCTCCACCCGACAAAGTAGTAACGGCAACGATTGTAATAGAACCGCCGGCAGGGAATTGGACAGCTTTTTCATAAATTTTTGCCAAATCACTGTAAAGTGAACCCGGCATGCTGTCTTTGGAAGGAATTTGATCCATACGGTTGGACACTATACTTAAAGCATCACAATAGAGGGTCATGTCCGTCAGCAAAACCAAAACTTTTTCATTTTTTTCCACGGCAAAATATTCGGCAGCTGTCAGACACATATTAGGAACCAATAATCTTTCCACAGGAGGATTTTCTGTCGTATTCACGAAAGAAATGATTCTATCCAGCACTCCGGCATTTTCAAAAGCGTTTTTAAAGTAGAGATAGTCATCATTGGAAAGACCCATTCCGCCAAGGATGATTTTATCCGCTTGAGCCCGCAGAGCAACCAAAGCCATAACCTGATTGTAAGGCTGGTCGGGATCGGCAAAGAAAGGTATCTTTTGACCAGTGACTAAAGTATTGTTCAGATCAATTCCCGCAATACCGGTCGTTATTAATTCAGAAGGTTGTTTTCTGCGAACGGGATTAACGGATGGACCTCCGATTTCCATTTCCGTGCCTTCAATTTCGGGTCCGCCGTCAATCGGTTCACCGAAGGCATTAAAGAAACGGCCGGCAAGCTGGTCTCCCACATTTAACACCGGCGGTTTTCCCATAAACACGACTTCGGCATCAGTTCCTATATTTTCCGTGCCGGAGAAGACTTGAAGCGTCACTTGATCTCCGATAATTTTCACTACTTGAGCAAGGCGTCCGGAAACACTTGCCATCTCTTCATTTCCGACTCCTGTAGCTTGGACGGTTACAGTGGCTTTTGTTATCTGATTTAATTTTGTATAGATGCGTTGAAAGGCTTGAGTAGCCATTATATTCTCCTTTCAGCGATAACTTCTTCGAGTTCGCTTTCAAATCTGAGAAAATCAGGAGATTTGAATTCGGAATAGTTCATTTGTTTGCATAGGTTTACCATTCTGATGAAATAAGGCATAACCTCATCAAAAACTTCAAATTGAAATTCTGTTTTGCAGATGTTGAGAACTAATTCCAGCATATATTTTTGACGGTCCATAGGGGTGGACTGGTCAATTTTATCGAAACCGTCTTGCTGTAATATTATGCGGTCAATCAGTTCACTTTTCCAATATTTGTCATGATAGGAAAGAGGAACGCCGTCATCACCTAAAATATTAATTTGTTCGTAAGCTTCTCTTCCTCTGAGCAGAACATCTTTTGCATACATCACATCATTAACCCAGGTGGGAGTTACATGGCTGTTAAGATTATCGATTACTTCATCATATTCCAAATATTTTGAGTAACTATCAATGGGGTCAATAGCAGGATAACGTTTACTGTCTGCTCTTTGTTGAGAAAGAGCATAGAAACAGCGAGCGGCTTTTTTAGTAGATTCGGTAACAGGTTCCTTTAAATTTCCGCCTGCGGGAGAAACGGTTCCGATAAAAGTAATGGAACCGGTTTTGTCATTATTGAGAATTACATATCCCGCACGGGCATAAAAGTTGGAAATAATTGCAGGTAAGTCCATGGGAAAAGCATCGGGACCGGGAAGCTCTTCCATCCTGTTTGACATTTCACGCAAAGCTTGTGCCCAACGAGAAGTAGAATCAGCCAACAGTAAAACTTTTAAACCCATATTGCGATAATATTCTGCAATAGTCATTGCCGTATAGACTGAAGCTTCACGTGCGGCCACAGGCATATTGGAAGTATTACAAATAATAATAGTTCGTTCCATTAATGTGCGTCCAGTGCGCGGATCTTCAAGTTCAGGAAAATCAACGAAAAGTTCCACAACTTCATTAGCACGCTCCCCGCAAGCGGCAATAATGATTAAATCCGCATCCGCATTTTTTGCTAAGCTGTGTTGGAGCACAGTTTTTCCGCTACCGAACGGACCGGGAATAAAACCTGTGCCGCCTTCGACTATAGGATTGAGAGTATCGATTGTTCGGATTCCCGTTTCCATCAGAGCAAAGGGACGCGGTTTTTCCTTATAATTTTTTATAGCTACTTTGACTGGCCATTTCTGTGTCATAGTAACATCAATATCTTTGCCGTCTTCATCAGTCAGGATTGCTATGCGGTCATTTACAGTGTAATCCCCTTCGGGAACAAGCTGCTTCAGAGTATATTTTCCCGAGAAGCTAAAAGGAACCATAATTTTATGAGGAATCCAATTTTCTTGCACCTCGCCTAACCAGTCTCCTGCTTCAACCATTATACCTGATTTTGCTAACGGCTTAAAATGCCATTTAACATTTTCATTCAAAGGATCGGTATATTGACCGCGACGCAGAAACACACCTTCCATTTTATTCAGGTCATTTTGCAGACCGTCGTAATTTCTGGAAAGCATACCCGGACCCAGTTTAACTTCTAACATGTGATCAGTAAATTCAGCAGTATCGCCCGGTTTTAAACCTCGTGTGCTTTCAAATACTTGTGTATAAGCAGTATTTTTGACAACTTTAATTACTTCCGACATGAGTTCCGTATCACCCAATTTGATGTAACAGATTTCGTTTTGGGAAACAGGTCCGTCCACATCAATCAGGACGAGATTGGAAATAATACTTTTTACAATTCCTTTCGTCATATATTGTCACCTTTTATTAATTGCAAATTCTTCCGGAAAGCTGAAACTCGCTTCCAGGTCATTTATGATTTGATTGAATTTTTTCTCTCCGACGGATTGGCTTAAGTGAATCCATCTATAAATGATTTCCAGCTTAATATAATAAGCCATAATACGGGGAATCGTAAAATACTCAAAAAAAGTTCTATCGTCCAGCCATTGCCAGCGCAAAGCGTCATAGCCTTTTTCTTTTTCCACGATATCGGTCAATTCCGTCAGACGGGTTAAAGTATCGAACCATGGGAACTCACTGTTCAAGCCAAAATCCGCTACTTTGCTTGTCTTCAATTTTTCTGTTAATTCGTTATTACCAATCAATTTTGCGTTTACGTCCAAGTTATGTTTGCGACAATTCAAGGCGGTAATTATATTGCGCATTGCAGCATCAAAAGTGAACCACTCTCTGACAAACTTATTTTCATGGTGTTCTACCCAATTATAGAAAATGCTGAATAAATCCGTTAAAAGTTCCTGTTTGGTCTTTACTTCGTTTTCTTTAAAGTAATGCATCAAATAATCTATCACCAGAGGCAGAACATGGTCATCTATATGCTTCTTTCTTAAGTTGCTTTGTTCTTTAAGCTCTTTGATATTATCTATCAAGATAATCCATTCTTCACGACTGATAGTATTCTCGTCAATCCAGTCTTCCTCTTTCAGAAGAATATTGACTAAATTAATTAAATCATTGGGAAAAACAAGTAATTTCAATAAATCGTAATCATCCTTATTCAGATGCTCTTCTGCCGATTGAAGAAACATCAAAGGTGTCATCAGAAGCTTCGTATCTTCAAGATGCAAAGCCGGAAGGCCGGTTACGAAATAGTAATATTCGGTAGCCATAAAAAGAGATTATTCTCCAAACAGGATTTGCACTGCCTTTGGTCTTAAATATGCCTTGAAGAAATTGGCAAAATCTTCATCCGTGAAATTAAGTTTATACGAGCCATCAGCCGGAGTGATAGTAATTCCGTTTTTCATTACGGGACTGAAATCAATTTGCAGTTTACCGGCAAAAACTTTTTGGACGGATTCTTTAAAGAAGTTTTCCAATTCTTGTCTTTTATTTTCCGGAATTGTGAGAACTAAATTTGATTCGGGAGACCATTTGCCGAGGATTTCCAGAATTAGCTTTTTTAAAAATTCGCTGTCCTGCATAGCTGCAGTTATTTGTTTATCAATAGTTTCCAGCACAATGGCATTTGTAACTTTGTTCTTTAAGGCTGTTAAAGCTTGTTGAGCAGCCATTTTGAGGTCGGAATGCATCTTTTTATCTAATTCAATAGAATTTTGTTTGGCTTCCTGAATAATTTTTTCTGCTTCTTCTTTCGCTTTTTTTCTAATATCGTCAGCTTCTTTATTTGCCGAAGCCAATATTTTTTCCGCTTCTTCTTTCGCTTTATTCACGCCTTCGTCATAAATCTTTTGCAGCATTTCTTGCAGCTGATCCGCCATGACATACTCCTAATTTACTTTTTTGTTCTTTTTTTTGGATGTCAGAGAAATGTCAATCTAAAAGTTATTCGGAAATTGTCTTCTCTGGAACATAATCAATTTAACTGCAGTTCAAAAAGTTTATCGAGGAAGCTAAATAAAGAAAGCGCTCCCTAAAATGAGAGCGCTTATATTTCTTTATGAATTATCTAAAGTTCCATTCCTTTTTTGACTGCTTTCAGATTCAACTCCAATAATTTCGGATTTTTATCCTTTAGGTAATCCGTTAATTGGGCTTCCAGAGTTTCATATTTAATTACACCGGTTTTGGCAATGACAATTCCGATGGCAATCATATTAAGCACCAGCATATCACCGATCTCATTTGCCAGCTTAGACATGGGTGCAGAGACAATTTTTACGTCGTCTCTGTTAATTCCGTGCGGGCACATATCTGTATTGATTATAATCCAACCGCCGGGACGAACACTGGCTCCAAACTTATCCAAAGAAGGTTGATTCAGAGCCACCAAAATATCCGGATAACTTACTATCGGAGAAGCAATCGGCGAATCGGAAACGACTGTCATGACATTTGCGGTGCCTCCTCTCATTTCAGGTCCGTAAGAAGGAAGCCAGGAAACATTCTTTCCTTCTGCCATTCCGGCTTGAGCAATAAATTTTCCTATTGTGAGAACACCTTGTCCGCCAAATCCTGCACAGATTATTTCGTATTTCATGATTGCACTCCTTCACCTTTATCTCTAAAGCATCCGAGTTTGAAGAACGGCAGCATATTTTCCTTTGCCCAATCTCTTGCCTTATCGGGTTCAATACCCCAATTCGTAGGACAGGTGGAGACAAATTCAATAAAGGTGAATCCCCTATTTTCCTTATTATAAGTAAGAGCTTTTAATACTGCTCTTTTTGCTTTGATAATATCTGCAGGTGAAAGTAATGAAACTCTTTCTATATAATAAGGAGCAACTAAAGTGGAAAGCAATTCGCACATTCTGATGGGGTAACCGATATCATCAACATTTCTGCCGTAAGGAGAAGTCGTAGTCTTCATTCCGGGCAAAGTCGTAGGTGCCATTTGACCGCCGGTCATACCATAAATGGCATTATTGATAAAAAAGACGGAAATGTGTTCACCCCGATTGGCAGAATGCACAATTTCAGCGGTTCCGATTGCTGCTAAATCACCGTCACCCTGATAGGTGAAAACATGCATATCGGGACGAGCGCGTTTAATTCCCGTGGCTACAGCGGGAGCTCTTCCGTGAGCTGCTTCAGCCATATCAAAATCATAAAATTTGTAAGCGAAAACAGCACAACCGACAGGCGCAACTCCTGCCATAGTATTTTGCAAACCGAGTTCATCTATTGCTTCTGCAATTAAACGATGTGCAACTCCATGTTGACATCCCGGGCAGTAAGTAAATGGTTCTTTGGTAAGGGATTTTGGTCTACTGGCTATTACTTGCATTGCTTCCTCCTATAAACTCTCTTCCAGTTTGTGCTCTATTTCCGCAGGTGTAAAAACGATTCCGCCAACTTTACCCCAAAAATCTACGGGCACTTTACCGTTGACTGCTATTTTTACATCGTCTACCATCTGACCCGCATTCAGTTCAAAAACAAATACTTTCTTAACTTTCGGTCCGATGGCAGCTTGAATTTGTTTATAGGGATAGGGCCATAAAGTTATAGGACGAATTAAGCCGACGCTTTTGTCCTTTGCCTTCAGTTCGTCAATAGCGCTTTTGACTATGCGGGAAGTAGTTCCGAAAGCCACGCAGAGAATTTCATTGTCATCAGATACATTATATGTGTCATAGCGCACTTCGTTCTTTTCCACTTCGGCGTATTTTTCAAATAAAGCCAAAACGTGCTTTTCCAGAATTTGCGGGTCCAGCTCCAAGGAATTAATTTCATGATGATGGTGATCATTTTCATCCTTTTTTGGACAAATGCACCAGGAAGTGTGTTGTTCGGCTAAAGCTTTGAGTTCTTCATCAGTTTTAGCTGGTTTGAATTCCACAGGTTCCATCATTTGTCCCAACATACCGTCACCTAAAATCATAACGGGATTGCGGTATTTATCCGCTAAATCAAAAGCGTCGGATGCTAAATCGGCAAATTCCTGAACGGAATTCGGAGCTAAAACGATTAAATGATAATCACCATGTCCGCCGCCTTTAACTGCTTGATTGTAATCTCCCTGACCGGGTTGAATATCGCCCAAACCGGGACCGCCTCTTTGAACATTCACAATTACGGCTGGAACTTCGGCACCTGCCATATAAGATATTCCTTCTTGCTTCAACGAAATTCCGGGTGAGGAAGAGGAAGTCATCACTCTTTTTCCCGCTCCGCCTGCACCATACACCATATTAATCGCGGCAACTTCACTTTCAGCTTGGATAAATGTGCCGTTTACTTTCGGCATCATTTTTGCCATATATTCAATTAATTCACTTTGGGGGGTTATTGGATAAGCGAAATATAAGCGGCAACCTGCTCTGATAGCGGCTTCTGCCACGGCTTCATTTCCTTTCATCAATATTTTTGCCATTTCTTTACCTCACTTTTCCAAAGTAATTGCACAGTCCGGGCACACGATGTAACACAGCTTGCAAGCCGTGCATTCATCTTGATTAAAACACTCGGCATAATGATAGCCCTTTTCATTTATGCTGTCTGAAAAGCGGATTATCTTCTTCGGACAAGTTATCACGCATAATCCGCAACCCTTACAATATGTCGGATCTACCGTCATTTTGGGCATAAACTATCTCCTTTTTCTAATTATTTCTCTGCTATTCATATTCCTTTTTTAGGTCATTTTCTGTCAAGTGAGAAAAATCGACTCCTCTTTTCCTATTTTTCTTGCATTCTTTATAACCACCCCGAGTCCACGCCGAGTCCACGCCGGTGAAGTCGGGGTGGACTCGGGGTGGATACGGCGTGGCTCTTTAGCAAGAGATGTAAAAATAAAGAGAGAGTCATATCCTTAATATATTGAATAATAAAAGGATATAACAGATTGATAAACAATAAGATATAAAATAATATAAGTGTTAACAATCCCTATGGAGCTATAGATTTAAACAATATTATATAATAATGACAGTAATAATCGCTATATTGAACAAATAATTTATTATCAAAAAAGTAGTTATACAATAAAACTATTAAAGAAGAATTTTTGCGTCAATATAGTATTTAAGCTTTCAAATGCTCCTGAATAAAGGATTTATACTCCGGAAGAAGTTTTGCCAAATCAGCATGAGTTCCTTTATGGCAATGACCTTCAGAATCGATAAACATTACTGAATCCGCATAGCGCATAGTGGAAAGCCTGTGGGAAATCATAACACAAGTAATGTCGGGAAAATTTGTATTCAATTCCTGCCAAAGTCTTGCCTCGTTTTCGGCATCCAAAGAGGCTGTAATATCGTCCAAAATTAATAGCTGCGGACGATTGATTAAAGCTCTGGCAATGGTAACACGCTGTTTTTGTCCGCCCGATAAGGTCAAGCCCTTACTTCCGACAGGAGTTTCATCGCCCAAAGGAAAATTGGCAAGTTCCGTTTGTAATTGGGAAATTCGTACCACATCCTCGTATGGGATTGCTCCGGTTTCATTTTTGGCAAAGTTGATATTATCTTTCACTGTTCCCGTAAACAGTAACGCTTCTTGCGGAACAATGCCGATTTGATTGCGCCATTCTTTTATATTATATTCCTCAATCGGAATTCCGTTAATCAAAATCCGCCCTTGAGTGGGATACAAAATACCTGTAATAAGATTGGCAAGAGTGGTTTTTCCTGCACCCGTTGTGCCTAAAATCAACATTTTTTCACCTCTGTGCAAAGTGAAGCTGCAATCTGAAATGACCGGATTCTTTTTTCCGGGATAAGTGAAAGAAACTCCTTCAAAAGTAAGACTTTCAAAAGTTCCGATCTTTCTACCGTTTTCGTTGACGGGATGCTCTATAGGGAAATTCTTTATTTCTTCCAGACGGTCAATATTGACAAATGTCTGTTTACCTGAAACAAACAGCTGCGGCAAATCCAGCAAAGGATATATCATCATTGATAAATAGGTGTAAAACAAAAAGAAAGTTCCGACACTGATAGTGCCTTTAACTGCCATCCACCCGCCGAAAACGATTACTCCTATCTGAGCAAAATAGTCTATGTATCCGTAAATCAAATGCAAAATAGCATTGAGTTTGACCACACTCATTTCAGTTTTAAAGCGCTTGGCGAGGGCTAAATCAAAAAAGCGGTTATATTTTTCTTCACTGACAAAGGCTTTAATGATACGGATGCCACTGAAACTCATTTCCAACTGACTGTTAATATTGCTGATCGCCTGCTGATTTTTCTCAAAATTGTAATAAAGTTTATCGGAAGTAACATAAAAGATAAGCATCATAAGAGGCAAGGAAGCTATGGACAGCAGGGTCAAAAGCCAATTTATACTGAACATTACAACCAAACTGAAAGCTATTATAGCGAATGAATTTACTGCTCTAAAGATGCCTGAACAAAGGAACCAAGCCACTTTTTGACTTTCCCCCAAGTCATCCGTAAAACGCGTGGCAAGGTCTCCTGTCCTGAATTTTTGGAAAAATAAGTAATCTTTGTCCATGACATGTTTGAAGTAATACATTCGCAAAGTATGCTCAAAACGCGCATTCATATAGGCGCGAAAAGCCGGATAAAAGGAAGATAAATACCATGCTATTCCGACTGCCAGAAACAAATGTATTATTCTGTTCACTTCCACCATGGGATTTGGATATTTAGCCGGGAATTTTAAAATGTCGGACAGCAAATCTATCAGCATTTTAAAGATATAGGGATAAGCGATTGAGACAATAGCGCTGACTAAAGTAAAAAGCAAAAGAATGAGGACGAACCACTTCTGTTTAAACCACTGTTTCCAAATCCATTTAATGTGGTAATCCATAAATTATGCCTGACCTATCGAGGAAAAAGTTCCTTTTAACATTTGCAATTCCACTAAGCGTTTATATTCTTCGCTCTTTTGCATAAGTTCCGAATGCGAACCGCGATGAATGATTTCACCGTCTTTAAATAATAAAATCTGGTCTGCATCCAAAACTGAAGTCAATCTGTGTGCCACAATGAGAGCAGTTTTATCGGTCAAAACGCGTTCCATTGATTGCTGAATACGGGTTTCAGTTTGCGGATCTATGCTGGCAGTTGCTTCATCCATAATAATTATTTCCGGAGAAAATGCCAAAGCTCTGGCAAAACTGATAAGCTGTTTTTCGCCTTGAGAAATGTTTTGTCCTCTTTCTGCCAACTCCGCTTTCAAGCCGTCAGGCAAAGATTTGATGAAATCATCCAGCTGGACAATATTAATGGCTTGGCGGATATTTTCTTCGGGAATAGCGTCATTATACACGCGAACATTCTCCAAAATATTACCGGGGAAAAGAAAAATATCCTGCAAGATCAATCCAATTTTTGAACGCCATAAATGTAAATCTAAATCTTTTAGGGGAATACCGTCTACCAAAATCGAACCTTTTTGTGGTTCATAAAATCCGCAAATTAAACCGACAGTCGTTGTTTTCCCACTTCCAGAAGCACCTACCAATGCCAGTTTTTGCCCTTTTCGCAAAGTAAATGATATATCCTTCAACACCCAATCTTCGTCTTTGTAAGCAAACCACACATTTTCAAAGCGAATTTCATGCTGAAACTGCGGAACCAATTTGCCGGGATGAAGTTCTTCTTCTGTCGGTAATGCGGTCAAATCCAAAATTCTTTTCAAAGAAACAAAGGCGCGTTGGATCTGCATTACATTTTCCGAAATACTCATTAAAGGCCAAATTAAGCGTTGGATGTATTGAATAAAGACAAACAGAGTGCCGATGGTCATTGTGCCGATGATTATTTTGGGAGCGGAAAATTTGATTATCATAATGACGAAAACTACATTGAAAAGGAAGAGGAAAATTCCTTCCATACCATATTCAATAAAGGAAGCTTTGGCATCAAGATTCCTTTTTGCCCGCGAAGATTGAAAAAGTAATTTTTCCGCTTTTTTCTGCTGATTGAGTAATTGAATTACTTGCATGCCTTGAACAAAATCTGTCACTTTTGCCGTGATGTCCGCATACATTTCTCTGATGCGTCTGTAAAACTTAGAGAGATACTTTACGACAAAGTAATAAGCTACCATTACCAACAACGCGGGAACTGTCATCAAAAGAGTAATCCTGCTTTCTTTAAACATCAAAACACAATATACTCCGGCAAAAAAGATGATGTTGCTCAAAATTTGAATGGATAAATTGGAAAATAGGGATCTGACTCTTTCGCTGTCATTTTCCACTTTAGCAATTAGTTCTCCAACCGGTTGCGTGTTGAACCATGATAGAGGTGCCTTAAGCAAATGACGAAAAACGTTTCCTTTAAAATTAGTGATAATCTTAATTCCCAGTCTGGACATCAGAATAATCTGCAAGTATGATAAAAATCCCGAAACTACAATAACCGCAATAAAAAATCCCGCATATTTAAACATATCAGGCATATTGTGTTGAGGAATGCTTTTATCAATAATGTGAGCTAAAATCAGGGGGTCTAACAATTGCAGAGATGAGGTCAGCAGCATGGCAAAAAGTCCGAAAGCAAAAAGCCATTTATCCTTTTTTAAATAAGGAATAATTTGGCGGATGTAAAAAAGCCAATTTTGCTCTTTGGATTTCATAAAAACCTTATCTTCTGTCTAATACTAAAAATGGTCGGGATGACTGGATTCGAACCAGCGACCTTTCGGTCCCGAACCGAACGCGCTAAACCGGACTGCGCTACATCCCGACCGTAGTTTTGACCACTTTTACAAGCAAGCCTATCTGTCAAGTCCAAACTTAACAAATTACGGGAATAAATGGGAAAAATTCATGAATGAAAGTTAAAATCAATTTCTTTTAAGTTCTTAATAACTTTGATATTCGGAATTGCTTAACAAATAAAAAGAAGAAAGGCAATTTATTGCAACTGCCTTTCTTCCGCTATGAATTGTGTAATGTCACTAATGAATAGCTTTAAGCAACTTTTCCGCTTCTTCGGCAGTTATTTTTCCCTCTTCCAACATTTCCAATATTTTCATTCTTGCTTTTTCCTGAGCAGCTTCTTCTGAGGAAGCAGAAGCATGAGCGGAAGGACTTTCCTGCCGACGAGAGAAAGTTCTGAAAGGATGGAAAAATTCTTTTCCGTGTTTTATGTGCATACTGATTTGCGGTTTGAACTCTTCTTTATATTTTCCTCTCATCGCCAGCAAAGCTTCTTGAGCGGTTTTGAGCGCATCTTGAATGGTGCGTCCCACATCTTTGGAGATTGTATCAAAGGATTCTTTTACGCTGTCTCTCAATTCAGGATTTTCGATCTTTTCTCTCCAAGCTTTTAACTGATCAAGGGCGCGTTGAAGTTTTTCTCTGGCAGGTTCTTCAGCGATTTTATCTCTCAATTTTTCTAAGCTTTGCGTCAATTGCGAAATTATCCTCAGAATTTCAGCCCAACCCTGTTCTGTGTTATCTATAATCAGTTCCTTGACATGGTCTAATTTACCGTGGAAGAAGTCAGTTCCCAAGACATCGGTAGAACTGATTTTAATCGTTCCCAATTGGGTATTCAGATTAATTTTCAGAGACTGGTCGCCGTTTTGCAGAATGTAGTTATCAAACATTGTCGTTTCTTCACCCATAAAACTGTTTTTTATCTGACCCAAGACAGCGTGCGCTTCCAAATTAAAACCCTGCAAAGGAGAAAGGGCAAGATGAATGGAACCGGTTTCATTGGTGATATTAATTGAACCGCTTTCCACCGGCAAACTTTCATAGAAAACGGAACCATTTTCATTGCGGATATCTGTATTTCTAAATCTGCAATCACGGAATTTCATACTCCCGTTTTCAGATGATGCTTCAAGATTTGTTCCTGTCAGATAATCGGCAGAAACAGAGCCGTTTCTTTGACGTATAGTCAAATCTCCTGAAAGTTTAAATAATTTAATTGAGCCGTTTTCGTTTTTGAAGGAAAAATCTCCTACACAATTGTCCATTTTCAGAGCTCCATTAACGCAGGCTATATTAAGGTCACTTTTAAGATTAGAAGCAGAAATGAAGCCATTTACGGAATTTGCTTCAATCTTAACTTGTTGTGGAACGGAAACGGTTAGTTCACTGTTACGAAGAATATCTGCCATCCGTTTTTCAGGCTCAAGGGCGTGTAGAATTACTTCCACAGTTCCTTCATTTTCTTTTGAAATGACTTCCAGCAAATCTTCCCAAACTACTGATTCAACATCAAGGGAAGAGCGCACAAAAATATCTGACGTAAGATGTAAAGATGCATCTTTTGACTGTTCTAACACGGTATCGGTTAATTCGTTAGTAATAATGACACATTTGATTCCTGTCAGGTCAATGTCTTTTTTTAGCTTGATAGTCTTCATTGTTTTTTCCTCCTTGTGTTAATTATGTCCAGAGCTTCATCCACATCAATGAAACCTTCTCCCAAATCATGCAAAATATCCATATAGTCCAAGGTTTCTTGATTTTGACAACCCAAAGTCTGAATAATTTCAGACAACCTGTTTTTGACGGTCGGATAGGAAATGTTAAGGCGTTTTTCCATTTCTTTAATGTTGCCTTGCACGATCAAGAAAGTCTGAATAAAATCCAATTGACTTTGAGAAAGATGAGCAAATCCGCTCTCTTCAAAATCGCCTCTTAAGATAAGATTACAATCCGTGCACTGATATTCTTTTACTTTTAATTTCCCGTTACAGTATGGACAATTATTAAGTCTCATATTTGCCTCTTAATTTAATACTATGGGTAAGATAAATAATTCCGATTTATTGTCAAGATATTTCTTAATATAATTAATATGAACCTTAACATTGTTAATATTATTCGATTTTCCTGTCAATAGAAAAACCGGTACTGAACGAGTGAGGTTATTAAAGAACAAAAAAAAATAACACGTGCTTAAATCGTAATTATATGCTAAATAGTAAATTAGAAAATTAAAATAATTTTAGGAAAAACTTGACAGAAAAAGACTAAAAAATTATCCAGTATATAAATAATGTAAGGAAGCTGCAAATTGTTCAAAATTAAGAATATGCGGCATAAAACGATTTTTAGTCTTAAAATGGATATTAGTGCCAGTTTATTGGCGTAAGGGCTAAAAACATTGTTTTTGGCTGAAATATGAGTTTTTATTAATCGGGAGAAAAAATTATGCAAGACACAAATTACACTGCCAGTAACATTAAGGTTCTTAAGGGCCTGGAAGCTGTCCGTAAGCGTCCTTCTATGTATATTGGCGGAACAGGAGAAAGAGGGCTGCATCACTTGGTTTATGAGGTTGTGGATAATTCAATTGATGAAGCTTTAGCCGGATATTGCGATGAGATTATCGTCATTATTAAGAAAGACGGAAGTGTGGAAGTTACGGACAATGGACGCGGTATTCCAGTTGACATTCAAAAAGATCTAAATTTACCCGCTGTTCAAGTGGTTCTGACAAATCTGCATGCCGGAGGTAAGTTTGACAATAAATCTTACAAAGTTTCAGGAGGATTGCACGGTGTAGGAGTTTCAGTCGTCAATGCCTTATCGGAATTTTTGGAAGTTAAGATTTACAAAGACGGGAAGATATATTTCCAGAGATTTGAGAGGGGTATTCCCGTTACGGAATTAAAAATTATCGGAGAGTCTGAAAATTCTGGAACGACTGTTACTTTTAAGCCGGATTCGACAATTTTTGAAACCATTGATTTCAGTTTTGATTATTTGACTACACGTTTGCGGGAATTGGCTTTTTTGAATCGAGGTTTGCATATCCAATTGAAAGATGAGCGTTATGACCGTTATCATGATTTTTGTTATGAAGGCGGCATCGTTTCTTTTGTGGAGTTTTTAAATCAAAACAAGAAGCCCTTGTTTCCGAAGCCGATTTACTTTGCAGGCGGAAAAGATGATATCCAATTTGAAGTTGCCATGCAATACAATGAAGGGTATCAGGAAAATATCTTCAGTTTTGCCAATAATATTAATACGATTGAAGGCGGAACTCATTTAAGCGGTTTCAAGAGCGGTCTCACACGCGTTGTTAATACCTATATTAAAAACGGGGATTTCCTCAAAAATGAAAAGATTGCTCCTTCCGGCGAAGATATCAGAGAAGGCTTGACTGCAGTAATCAGTATTAAATTAAGCAATCCGCAATTTGAGGGACAGACCAAAACTAAGTTGCAAAATTCTGATGTTGAAGGCATAGTCAATTCCATTGTGTATGATAAATTGATGACCTATTTTGAAGAAAATCCTGCAATTGCAAAAAACATTGCAATGAAAAGTTTAGTTTCCGCTAGAGCAAGAGAAGCTGCTCGTAAAGCCAGAGAACTTACAAGGAGAAAATCAGTTTTGGAGAGCGGTTCCCTTCCGGGTAAATTGGCAGACTGCACTTCAACCGATCCCACACAAACTGAACTGTTTTTAGTGGAAGGTGATTCTGCGGGAGGAAGTGCAAAACAAGGACGCGATCGTGCTTTCCAAGCTATTCTTCCTCTTTGGGGTAAAATGCTAAATACGGAAAAAGCGAGAGTGGATAAAGTTCTGAATAATGATAAAATACAGCCGATTATTTTAGCCATAGGAGCAGGAATAGGGCAAGATTTTGACATCACAAAAATTCGGTATCATAAAATTATAATTATGGCTGATGCGGATGTGGACGGAGCACATATTTCCACTTTATTACTGACTTTCTTTTACCGCTATATGCGTCCTTTGATTGACAACGGGCACATTTACATAGCCAGGCCACCGTTGTTCCTCATCCGTAAAGGGAAAGAGAAATATTATGTGCATTCCGAAGAAGAAAGAGATCAATTGATTGAGCAATTTGGAGCCAATAATGTTGTCATCCAGCGCTATAAAGGTTTGGGCGAAATGAATCCGGATCAGTTGTGGGAAACGACTTTGGACCCTGAAAGACGCTTAATGACTTTTATCAAAATGGACGATGCCATTGAAGCGGATAGAATGTTCACTATCCTGATGGGAGACGAAGTTGAACCCAGACGACAATTTATTCAAGAAAATGCACGTTACGTCAAAAACCTTGATGTATAAACGGAGAAAAATAAATGACAGATACTAAGATGAAAATTATACCAGTCGAGATAGAAGACCAATTAAAACAAGCTTATCTTGATTATTCCATGAGTGTAATTGTAGCACGCGCCTTACCGGATATCAGAGACGGCTTGAAACCTTCTCAGAGAAGAATTATTTATGCGATGCACGAACTGAATTTAACCCCGGGCGGACATTTCAGAAAATGCGCTAAAATTGCCGGCGATACTTCTGGAAACTATCATCCTCACGGTGAACAAGTTGTTTATCCTACTTTAGTGAGATTAGCTCAGCCTTGGAATATGCGCTATCCGCTGATAGACGGTCAGGGAAACTTCGGTTCCATAGACGGAGACCCTCCTGCAGCGATGCGTTATACTGAAGCCCGCCTGCAAAAAATTACGATGGAAATGCTGGACGAGCTCGGGAAAGATACAGTCAATTTCAAGTCCAATTATGATGAGACAAGAAAAGAACCTGAAGTTTTCCCCAGCAGAATTCCCAACCTATTGGTGAACGGCTCTTCAGGAATTGCTGTGGGAATGGCGACAAATATGCCTCCGCATAATATCGGTGAAGTTTGTGATGCCGTGGTAGCCTTGATTGATAACCCGGATCTGCAAGTTTCAGATTTGATGCAATATATAAAAGGTCCTGATTTTCCCACAGGTGGATTTATTATGGGTCGGGAAGGAATAGAGAATTATTTTACAACGGGACGCGGTTTAATCACTGTGCAGGGAAAAGCTGAAATTGAAATTAACGATAATGAACAAGAATCTATTGTCATAACGGAAATTCCTTATCAGTTAAACAAAAACCTGCTGATTGAACGAATAGTCGAGCTGGTAAAAGAAAAAAGGATAGACGGTATCAGTGACATCAGAGACGAATCGGGGCGTGAAGGCATGCGTTTGGTAATTGTGGTTAAACGCTCTGCAGTGGCGGAAAAAGTCTTAAACCAATTGTATCAATATTCCCAATTGCGCACAACTTATGGAGTAATTAACCTTTGCTTGGTGGACGGTACCCCTCAAGTCGTTACAATGATAGAATTGCTTAATAATTTTATAGAGTTCAGGCATGACATAGTTTTACGACGAACTTTATTTGAACTTAAAAATGCGCAGGATAGATTGCATATATTGGAAGGTTTGCGTATTGCATTAGAAAATTTAGATGATGTAATCCTGACGATTCGAAATGCGCCAAATCCGCAAATTGCGAACGAACAACTCCAACAAAAGTTTGCCCTTTCGGAAATTCAGGCAAAAGCTATTTTAGAGATGAGATTGCAACGTTTAACCGGTTTAGAACGGCAAAAAATTGAGGACGAATACAATGAATTGGTCATAACCATCAAAAAGTTGAAGGAAATAGCTGAACGACGGGATTTGAGAATTGCAATAGTCAAGCAGGAGACATTGGACCTGAGAACCAAATTCGCAGATCAGAGAAGAACTGTAATTACAAATGCCACCGGCAGTTTTGCGATGGAAGATTTGATTCCCAATGAATCTGTCATTGTGACAATCACGCATGAAGGTTATATAAAACGCATGCCACTTTCCGCATACAAAGTTCAGGGAAGAGGTGGAAAAGGTCTTTCCGGAACAAACTTGAAAGAAGGTGATTTCATACAAAACATCTTTGTCACGACTAATCACTCTTACATTCTCTTCTTTACCAACCTGGGAAGATGTTATTGGTTAAAGGTTTATGAAATTCCTGAAGCCGGTCGTCAAGCCAAAGGCAAAGCTATTGTCAATTTGGTCAACTTCATGGAAGGAGAAAAGATAAAAGCGTTTGTTACAGTCAATTCCTTTATGGAGCCGAATTATATTGTTATGTGCACGCGAAACGGATTGATTAAAAAGACTGCTCTTAAAGCATTCAGCAAACCGAGAGCAATGGGAATCTGGGCTATCAAACTGCAGGATAATGATGAATTAATAGATGCGCATATCGTGCAAAACGGAGATGACATCATTTTGGCGACGCATAACGGTTTTTGCAACAGATTCAATGAAAAAGATGCTCGTGAAATGGGAAGACACACTCAAGGCGTCCGAGGAATTAGATTGCGGGAAGGTGATTATGTGATTTCCATGACTGTCGTGCATAATGATGAAGGAACTATTTTGGCTGTCAGTGAAAACGGTTATGGCAAACGTACAGATGTTTCCGCATATAAAGTAACTAAACGAGGTAGTAAGGGTGTAATCACTTTGAAAACAACTGATAGAAACGGCTTCTTGGCTGCCTTAATGAAAGTGCAGGATGAAGATGAACTGGTGATTGTGACCAAGAACGGAATGATAATCAGACAAAAAGTTGGCAATATAAAAACAATCAGTCGCAATACTCAAGGAGTGCGTCTCATTAATTTGAGCGAAAATGACAGAGTCAATGACATTACTAAAATAGAGCCTGAACCGGATGAAGAAGCCATTGATAAGGAAGCCGAACGCTTGACGCAAACTACTCAAGCGGCTTCTGAATGGGAAGCTGATGTTTCCTCCTTGGAAGAAGAATTGAACAATGAAGAAGAAGAAAACGAACAAGAAGAAATTAACGGCTTGGATGATGATTCGGAAGAATAAATTCTGCTCCTGTACTGAAAATTGTCTTGACATAATATATGTTTTAAAGTTATATAAATTATCAAAAAGTTATATGGCTTTGGAGGTATTTTGCTGATTCAAAATTATTTTGAGACACGCTTGGAAATGATTGAAGACAGATTGAAAGAAGTATTATCTTGGCGGGAAAAGCAGACTGCCGAACTCATGGATGCTATGAATTACACTGTTTTTTCCGGAGGGAAAAGATGGCGTCCTTTATTGGTTCTGGCATGTTATGAAATGTTGGAGGGTTTTCAAAAAAAGCAGAGGCTTGCTTCCGTATTAAATGCTGCCTGTGCAATTGAATTACTGCATAACGCCTCCATTATCCATGACGATTTACCCATTTTAATGGATAGAAAAGAACGCAGAGGAAAGGAACCGGTTCATGTAAAATATGGTGACGCTACTGCAATTTTGGCCGGTGATGCACTTTTTACTCTTGCTTTTGAACTGACGGCAGAAATCAAGGATCATGTAAAAGCCAATCAATGCGTTCGTATTTTAGCGCGCGCTTCGAACAGTTACGGGATGATTGGGGGTCAAGTAGTACATTTGGTTAATAGGCATAAAGTAATGAAAATCAATACATTACATTATATAGATATGAAAAAGGTCTGTTCTCTTCTGCAGGCTGCTGCTGAAATTGCTTGTGTTTTGGCTGATACAGATTTTGAAACAAAACAAATCTTAAATTCTTATGCTCAGAGCTTAGGTCTAGCTTATCAGATGATAGAAGACATTATTGAAGATTATGCGGAAACAGACGATTTTAATTTTGATGCGGAAATTATTCCTGTTTCCAAGTCAGGTTATGCCGGTCTTTTGGGTTTTGATAAAGCGCGCAAACAGGCGGAGAAATTATTGGACGATTCCGCACGCCTGATAAGAGGTTTTGACAACAACGAAATATTGAATGAATTTATTCAAATGATAAAGGATCGGCTGCCTTAATGATAGATTGTCACACGCATATTATTCCCGGTTTGGATGACGGTTCCAAGGGAATGGAGAGTTCTATAGAAGCAATCAGGCGAATGGCTGAAGGCGGTGTTTCTGCTGTAATTTGCACGAGTCATTACATGACGGGTTTATACAAATTTTCTGCAGAAGAGTATCAAGCTAAATTTCGGGAACTGGAACAAGAAGTTAAGCACCAGTCGATTCCTGTTACTTTGTATCCGGGTGCGGAAGTATTTTTAACCGCAGGCATTGTTGAAGATATTAAAAAGTATAATCTTACTTTAGCAGGTTCTCATTATGTTCTGTTTGAAACTGATTTGAACAGTTTTCCCGCTGATATGCAAAAGAATATTTTTGAATTGTTGCGTGAAGGTTTCAGACCTGTTTTAGCGCATGCGGAAAGATATGTTCCCGTGATGATGAAATCGCATGAAGCACAAGAGATGATTACCCGCAGCGTATATATCCAAATGAGTGCTGCCAGCGTAGTCGGAGGTTATGGAGAAAAAGTTAAACAGACAGCATGGAAGCTGTTGAATAACGGATGGGTGCACATTTTGGCATCGGATTATCATGCTCACACCTCTTACGGCGCTTTTTTTGAGGCTCGCGATAAAATTATAAAGCATATTGACAAAGATATGGCGGATATTCTTACTATTAATCATCCACAAGCAGTTATCGATGATGAAAAAATAGAATTGGAATATGTCTATATTCAAAATCCGCACCATCATAAACATCACCATCACAATCCTCTTCATGGTTTAGGACTTTAGTCCATGCAAAAAGTCCTGTTGACAGGCATTACCGGTTTCATCGGAAATGCGGTTCTGACCAAATTATTAAAGAATTTTTCTTCTTCCATGGAAATAACTGCGTTAGTCCGTCCAGGAACGGATACTGCCAGATTTGATAAATTTGTCGGAAAAGTCACAATAGTCAATCTTGATTTAAGTGATATAGCAGGTTTGAAAAGCTTTCTCTCAAAATCAGATTTTGATCTGATTATCCACATAGGAGCTTTGCGGGGCGGAAGGAAATTTTCAAAAGCGCAATTTTATGCCAGCAATGTTAAATCAACCGAACAGTTTGTTGATTATGCCAGACTGCATCAAGCACGATTGATTTTTTGTTCATCTGTCGGTGTTTTTGGTGCAATCCCGGATGAATTACCTGCCAATAATGAGAGTCCATACAAAGGTGATAATTACTATCACTATACCAAAATCGCTTGTGAAAAGATAATTAACCGAGCAATTTTAGGTGGACTGGATGCAGTAATTGTTCGTCCTTCCATAACTTACGGAGCGGGAGACATAGGTTTTCCTTTGCAGTTGGTAAAATTAGTTAAATATAGAATTTTTCCCGTTGTTAAGCAAAACTTGTGGATTCATTTGTGCAACATAGATACGATTTCCGAAGCTTTCGTAAAATTGGCTACGGATAAATCGAATGTAACCGGCAAATCTTTTATTGTAGCGGATATGGAACCGGTTCAACTGCAGGATTTGGTCAATTTTATTCACAGGGAAATTTACAACAGTAATTATCCGAAATGGTTAAAAGTTGATGCCGAAATTTTGCATTTGGGAGAAAGAATTTCCCGTTTTTTACATCTGGAACTTTGGACTTCGCGTTTTGAATTGATTTCTCACAGCTGGTTTTATCAGGTTCAGGATGCTTATGAACAGCTTGGTTTGCCAAAACATTATACAATTCCCGATTTCAGTATCGTGATAGATGCTTATCTCAAGCGCAAGAAATAGTTTTTCCGTATGGCTTTACCGATTATCAGCAATTGGCAATCTTATTTTGAACACCGAAACGAAGGTCTGGGTTCTTCCTATGAGCGAATAATTCTAAATCAATTACTGCTCAAGTTGAAAAGGCGATATGATTTACAAAGCATTTTGGAAGCACCGATTTTTGGTTTTACGGGCCTATCGGGACTTAATTCTTATGCCTTATCTCAAGCCGGTTGCAGGGTAGAATTATTGGATCATGATACGGTCAGGGTAGAGTTAATCAATTCTCTTTTGGAAGAATTAAATTCGGAACTGAAAATAAATCTTATATCTTCTTATTTAAAACTGCCTTATAAAGACGCGACTTTTGATTTATCGTGGAATTTTTCCGCTTTATGGTTCGTGGAAGATTTATCTGCTTTCCTGTCCGAATTTACAAGAGTAACGAAAAAAGCTGTTCTTATTTGCGTTCCCAATCAAACAGGATTGGGCTTCAGGTGGCAGAGATCTTCTTCTAAAATCCCTTCTGACCTTGTTTTTCATCCCGAATACGTTAATCCTTCCTTGATAAAAGACACTATGAAGCAAATTGGCTGGTTTTTGGTCAAAGAAGATTACATTGATTGTCCACCGTGGCCTGATATCGGAATGAGCAAAGAAAAAATGCTGGGGAAACTCTTTCCCCAAATTAAGCCATTTTCCGAAAAAGAACCTCCAAAGCAACCTGTTAATATTCTTAATTATTATCTTGGAAAAGAGCCTGATTTTGCTGACAGAATGGAGCGTTTGTCTTATCTGGAAAGAAATGCGCCCGATTGGTTTAAAAAATATTGGTCTCATCACCGCTGGATGCTGTTCGAACCCAAAAGGAAATGAAGAAAAGTAATCTCTCGTTAATTATAGGTTTAGTCGTCGGAATCATTTTACTTGCCGTTTGGTGCGTGAATTTTGATTTCACATATTTGGCTGACGCTTTGCGCAATTTAAAAATAAACTATATAATTTGGGCGGGTATTTTCTATCTCAGCGCCTATTTTGTGCGTTCAATCCGTTGGAATTTGCTGCTGCGAAATCAAGTAGTTCTGAAAATAAAAGATTCATGGCTTATCTCTTGTGCCGGCAATTGGCTGAATTATTTAATTCCGATTAGGGCGGGTGAATTAGCCAAAGCACTCTTGATCAAGCGGATTAAGCATAAAAGTGCAGTTTCCGTTTTACCGTCCGTTTTTATTGATAAATTCTTTGATACGCTGGGCATTTTTTTCATCTTAATTCTTATTCCCTTAATGAAGATCAAAATCTCGCAGGGATTGCTCTATCTTATTATCCTCGTTATCATTGCCTTTCTAATCGTTTTCCTGATATTGATTTTATCTGCTTTGCATAAGCAAAAAATGACCGATATTTTAACTATCTTTTTCGCCTGGCTGCCTAAAAAATGGCGTGAGAAAATCAATGAACTGATAGGTTTATTTATTGATGGTTTGAATATTTTTGAGCATCATTACACGATACTTTTAGCTTGTATGCTGATTACGGCTGTGGGAGTGGTTTTTGACGGTTTGTATTTTTGGTTTGTATTTCGCGCTTTTAATTTGGGGACAGGATTTATGATTGTGCTTTTCGGTTATACTCTCATCAATCTTTCTTACATTATTCCTCAGCCGCCGGCGCAATTAGGAAGCAATGAATGGATGATGATAATAATCTTTTCGCTCGGTTTCGGAATTGACAGAAATGTTGCTTCTGCTGTGATGGTTTTTGCGCATCTATTCACAGCAGTAATTATAACTGTTTTGGGAATTTTGGGATTCAGTTATGCGGGCGTGAAGTCTGCGGGACAGTTAAAAAGGGAGTTGTAATGTCCGATCAATTGGAATTAATAGAAGCTTTGCAGGATAAAAGAAAGCAGCTGTTGACCGAGATCCATAAAGTTATCATCGGTCAGGACAGAGTTATTGATGATTTAATCATAGGTTTGTTTTCCAACGGGCATATGCTGATTGAAGGTGTTCCCGGTTTGGCGAAAACATTGTTGATTTCCACGCTTGCCGAGGTTTTAAATCTGTCTTTCAGCAGGATTCAATTCACGCCTGATCTTATGCCTTCCGATATTACAGGCTCGGAAATTCTCAATCAAGCGTCAAATCGCACCGATAATTACTATGAATTTATCAAAGGTCCGGTTTTTGCCAATCTTGTTTTAGCGGATGAAATCAATCGCACTCCCCCCAAAACACAAGCTGCTTTACTGCAGGCAATGCAGGAAAATCAGGTTACTTACGGAAACAGGACTTGGAAGCTTGACCTTCCGTTTCATGTTATGGCAACGCAGAATCCCATTGAGCAGGAAGGGACATATCCTTTGCCGGAAGCGCAATTAGACCGATTTATGTTTTATATCAACATTGGTTATCCCACTTTGGAAGAGGAAAAACAAATCGTTGCTCAAACAGCCGGCGTGAATGATAATAAGATTAACCGCGTTATGAATGCGGAGGAATTGATTGCAGCGCAAAAAGCTGTGCGTTCCATTCCGGCCGGTGAGCACGTCATTAATTTTGCCGTCAATCTTGTCAGAGCTACGCGTCCGAACGAACCCGGTGCAAGTGACTACATAAAAAAATGGGTGAATTGGGGTGCAGGACCGCGTGCTTCACAATTTCTCATTATTGCCGCAAAAGCAAGAGCGGCATTATTGGGGAGACTTACTCCCGCGGAAGAAGATGTCATTCAAGTGGCTGAAATTGTTCTGCAACATCGTATCATAGTCTCTTTTGCTGCGGAAACGGAAGGGATTTCTTCCAAAGACATCATTAAGCATCTGATTCAAAAAGGATAGGTGAAATCATGCGTCGCTTTCGTATTATATTCCTTCTCGTTTTTCTGCTGTTTTGCGCCTACCTTAACGGGTTTGACGACAAATTTGTCCGCTTGGTCTATCACTCTTCCAATTCCGTAGCCCAGCAGATTAAAGTGTTGGATCAGTATGTCTATGTGTATAACGATTGGTATATTTACATATATAATCTGAAAAATATCTGGAATCCCGTTGTGGAAACTGCCTTTTCCAGTACTTACCCCATAACCGATATCGCCATGCTTGATTACAATAAGCTTTATGTCTGCAGTCATGAACCCACGAATTATATCACGGAAATGGATTCCTTAAATACTTACGGACACATTTTTACCGCATTGAGTTTAATCTGCAACAAAGCCCGTAAAGAAGGCAATCTGCTCTATACTACGCACACGGAAAACGGTTTGGAAATTTTTGATTTAAGCCGGAGTGTTTATCCGCAAAAGATTTCTTCTTTTTCTGAAAATTGGGGTATTTTGGATATGGAAGCGCGTTATCCGCAAGTGCATGTCCTGAACGATTTCGGCTATGTCAATATTGATGTAACCGATGTAACTCAACCCAGAACTCTGGGTTACAACTATGAAATTGTAGGCGGAACGGTTCTCAGCGTGAATCGTAATATTGTCTGGGTAGGCGCCGGTTCTAACCTTTTAGCAATCGAAATTACTTATCCAGAAAAGCCGGTTATCATAAATCGCTATCGTTTCTCTTCCGATATTATTGATTTGGAAGCGAGAGGCAATGAACTTTTCGTTGCTCTGAAGACTTCCGGTCTGCGCATTATGGATATCACCAATCCGAAGAAAATTAACGAAAAAAACAATTACTACATTCGCACCGGGGTCAGTTCGGTTGCTTTGGACGGAGATTACATTTATCTGGGAGCGGGAACGCAGGGCTGGTTCGTATTGGAATACCGCTAACTTTAATTTTCTTTTTTCGTTTCTTTACTTAAAAAATTATTTCCAATTTCCATATAATATTTCCATTCCTAAAATCATAATTCCGAATACAGCTTCATCCAAATAGCCCAATGTATTCAGCATCATTGTTTCTAAATTTAAAGGCAGGATCGGCATCATTTATGAAAATAATGTTGTAACTAATTGTAATACAAAGGATATGGCGGATTTGAATTCAGCTCTTGCTCTTGATTAACGGGGGGTTAACGGAGGGTTAACGTGGGGTAAGCCTCCGCTGACCCTCCGTTGAATACAAGGAAATGATAGCGAAAAATAATTTTCCCAGCAGGAAGTTTTTTCGCAAATCACACTGATAAAATTCCCATTATTTTCTGTGATAATGGCTTGATTTAGGAGGGGAAAATTTGGTTATTACATATGGAATGAATTATTTTATAAATAAATAGAGGGCAAAATGAAAGCTTCTTGACAAAAAAGGTAGAAAGCAAGATATGGATTTTGCCAGGTCCGACGCAATGGATACTCGTGAATCATGTCAGGTCAGGAATGAAGCAGCATTAAGCGATGTTATTCATGTGCCGTCGGTAACCTGGCATTATTGAAAAAAGGTTACAAATGTAGATTTTGCCTTTTAAATTTTAGATATTTAGGACTTAGAAAATGAAAAAACTATTTTTGGTGTTTAATTTACTGGTTGGGATTTTAACATTATTTGCCTATCCCGTCAGGATTGAGAGCTGGCATATCCGTGATGATGTGAAAAGATTAAACGCCATGAATATCAGTGTGGACTATGTAAATCCCGCAACGCAAACTATAATCGCCTATGTTCATGATGATGCTGAATTTTCTTCTTTGCTAAATTCCGGCTTTCAAGCTGAGCAGATTACTTCTGCCGATAGGAAATATGCAAATTTTATTGTGCCAAATCCAGATGAAACCGGTAATCAGACGCGTAATTATTTATCTATTGCTGAATACACTGCTTTTATGCAAAATACAGCTGATCAGTATCCAAATATTTGTCAGCTCATTCAATTTGGGAGCAGTGTGCAAAATCGTCCTCTATATTTTATGCGGATTTCGGATAACATTCCCGTGGAAGAAAACGAACCTGAATTTCGTTATGTGTCTTCCATGCACGGGGATGAAGTTGTGGGATACGATATGCTTATTCGCTTAATTCAATTGCTGACAAGTCAATATGGGATAAATGACAGAATAACAGATATTGTGAATAACACTGAAATTTGGATTTGTCCGCTTTACAATCCGGACGGTTATGTGGCGCACAGTCGTTATAATGCAAACGGAGCAGACTTGAACAGGAATTTTCCTATGCCTGTCGGTTCTCAACATCCGGACGGAATGAGTTGGCAACCGGAAAACATAGCTTTGATGAATCACAGCAATGCTCAAAATATCAACTTTTCAGTAAATTTTCACGGTGGTTCTTTAGTCACAAATTATCCTTGGGATTATACCTATACACTTTGCCCGGATAACGATCTATTCATACAAGCAGCTTTAACTTATTCAATTCATAATACCCCCATGTATAACAGCTCTGAATTTGTTCACGGAATAACAAACGGTGCAGCCTGGTACATTGTTGAAGGCTCTCTTCAGGATTGGGTTTATGCCAATAACGGAGATATGGATTTAACCATTGAAGTCGGTGAAGTCAAATGGCCTGCAGCTTCCAGTTTAGATACTTACTGGAATCAAAATCAGGAATCTATTCTCTCCCTGCTGGAATTCGTTCAAAACGGCGTTTGTGGTGTTGTTACTAACAGTGCGGGCGAACCGTTACACGCTAATATTCATATCAATACGAATTGCATGGACATTATGACTGATCCGCAAATCGGTGATTATCATCGGATACTCTTACCCGGTAATTATACAATAACTGTTTCGGCTGACGGTTATCAGACCGCTATCAGAGATATTAATGTTATTGCAGGCACTGCTACAGTTGCGAATTTCGTCCTTCAACCGGCAGTTATGACCAACTTCTCGGGAACAGTAATCTCCGCTCTCGGAATTCCAATTGCCGGTGCTACGGTGAAAGTGACCTCCGGAACATCGGATTTTTCTGCTTTGACCAACAATTCAGGTGTTTTCAGTATTATAAATTTACCGGCAGGCTTTTGCAACATAAAAATTATTGCTCCCTCTTATGCCGATTTTATTACCGATTTTCAGATTAATGCAGAAAATGAACCTCAGATCTTTGTTCTACCGGAACCTGTATTTTATGATGACTTTGAAAACGGCCTCGCCAATTGGACTGCTCAATCTCCTTGGGCAATCATCACTCAATCTTCTAATCATGTGCTGACTGATTCGCCTTCCGGAAATTACAGTAATAACTCATCAATTTCGGTTACTAATTCAACGCCATTTTCTTTGGTGAATGTCGTTAATCCGAATTTGTCTTTTGATTTGCGTTACGACTTGGAAAGCGGTTATGACTTTTTCTACGTTTATACTTCCGCCAACGGCTCCAATTGGAATACAGTGGCAACTTTTAGCGGAAATGCCACAACTTGGACAAATTATTCATTTTCATTAGCTGCTTATCAAGGTTCAAATCTATACTTAAAGTTTAAACTTGTATCGGACAATAGTGTTAATGCCGATGGCGTTTATCTGGATAATGTTAAAATCTCCGGTTTGCCGACTAACCAAACTGTTTACGGGGACACAGATTCGAACTGGATAATTAATTCTGCCGATTGTTATAATATTTTGGAATATAGTGTTGGGAATAATCCTCTTCCTGAGCTTGATCCGTATCCTTGGGAAGCTTTTAGAGTTGAAGCTGCCGATGTTGATGATGACGGTTTGGTAACCGCTACTGACGCATATTATGTTAATGACAGATTTCAAAATTATTCTTCTGCTTTCCCTGCTCTAAACGGAAATGCAATTGATTTCGATAATCCTGATTACCAATTTCTCTTTTCTGATTCAGTGTTGTCCGTGCAAGCTGATCAGCCTGCAAATCTAAGAGCTATGACTATCAATCTGATAAATAATTCCGATTTAACTATCGCTTCTCTTACTTGGAACGAACAAACTCCGGAACTGATTTGCGCTTGCAGTCCGGATTTCAAGATGGTCAGTTTTATTAATCCTTCCTATGTTAATACCGATTTAACTACTTTATTGCAATTTCAGATTCAGACCGAACAATCAGCTATTCATGCAATGGGAAAATGCAATGCCGATGATTTTGATTTAACAATCCAACAAACAGCTAATGAAGATGAAAACGATGTCCCCGTCCAAACCGCTTTGCTCGGTAACTATCCTAATCCGTTCAGTCAAAGCACATCTATTCGTTTTTCTTTAGCGAAAAATAATATGCGCGCCCAATTATTTGTCTATAATGTTAAGGGACAGTTAGTCCGAACATTGGCTGACGAAACATTCACAAAAGGTATCCATACATATAATTTTGACGGATTGGATAATCATCATCGGAAATTGGGAAACGGCGTCTATTATTACAAATTAATTACACCTGATGCTTCTTATACCGGTAAATTGCTGTTTTATAAATGAAACCTGAATCCAAACCTTCCGAAATTCATCGCAAAGCGCTAAAGCAATATTACTTGGGCATTGCCTTTTTTATTATAGCCGTGCTGGCGCTTGTTGCAATCTTGATAATTCCCGATAAGCAAAAAACTAAACCGGAAGCTGAAGCTTCTTACGGATTTAATCCGCAGGGCATAGTATATTTTACCGATGAAAAAGGCAAGCCCTTATGCGAATTTAGTGCCGAAATAGCTGAAACACCCGAAAAGCAATTAACCGGATTGATGTATCGTGATTCTTTAGCAGCCGATCAAGCTATGCTTTTTTTGATGAACAGAACTGAAATCCAAAATTTCTGGATGAAAAATACATATCTTCCTTTAGACATTATTTTTATCGGTGAGGATAGCACAATTGTCCATATTGCTTCCAATACGACACCTTTTAGTGAAGAGCAAATCAATTCTCAACAGCCCGCTCGCTATGTGGTAGAAGTCAATGCCGGAATTGCTGCTCAAAAAAATATAAAACCCGGATGTAAATTTTCTTGGGAGCGTATATGAAATTTTTCAATTCTAAATCTGCGAGACTTTATTGCCGTTGTCTTTGTTTCTTCTTACTAGCATTATTCCTTATCTTATCTGCATTTTCCTGCCAAAAAACGCGAAAAAAGGAAAATCAATCTTCTGATTATGAAATAGTTGACAAAGCTCCGGAAGTTGATTCTGCCAAAAAAGAAATAGTTAATAATCCTGCTCCCATAAAATATGATTACCATTGGACGGAAAGTAAAAACATTCCTCCGGTAGCTATCGTAATTGATGATTTTGGTCAAATCGGGGGAGATTTATTGCAAGGATTTGCCGAACTGGATGAGAATATCACATTTTCCATTTTGCCTGACCTGCCAAATACTGCAAAATCTGCTCAATTAGCCAATGTCTACGGTCATGAAGTCTTATTGCATATTCCGATGGAAGCATTAGATAAATCGCAAAATCCGGGTAAAATATATATCAAATCCGGAGAAAATGCCGAAGACATAAAAAATGCGATGAATCATTTTTTTGACCAAGTTCCGCAAGCTGTGGGAGCCAATAATCATATGGGCAGCAGTGCTACTTCGGATTATCAAGTTATGAGCTTTGTGCTTAAAGAATTGGATAAAAAAGGGTTGTTTTTCCTCGATAGTAAAACAAGTGCACAATCTGTGGCATTAGCCGCTGCACGTGATAATGGTATCGGTTATGTTGCCAGAGACATTTTCTTGGATGTTCCCGATGTTTCTCCCGCTACTATAAATGCTAAATTGGCAAGTTTGGAAAAATACAAAGGCAGAGAAGAGCCTGTCATTATCATCAGCCATTGTCATAACAAAGCTAAACTGGAAGCGATGCGGACTTTTGTTTCCCAGTTGAAAGTGATGGGTATCAGATTAATTCCCGTTTCGGAAGCTGTGGGGAAATTTCAATTGCCTGCTTGAGTATTTCGTTTATCTTCTTTTTAGTCTTTTTAGTTTCCGGGCCTTATTAATTTTATCTTTTATAGATAGACAAAAGGAAAAAAGAAAAGGAGTTTTTCTTGAATAAAATTCACATTTTGGCGGAAGATGTCCGAAACAAAATTGCTGCCGGAGAAGTGATTGAGCGACCTGTTTCAGTAATAAAAGAATTGGTGGAAAACGCTTTAGATGCTCAAGCCACACAAATAACTGTCGCAGTGGAAAATGGAGGAAAGGATTTTATTCAAGTTATAGATAACGGCACAGGTATGAGTGCGGACGATGCTCTGTTGGCTTTTGAAAGACATTCAACCAGCAAAATCCGAACTGCGGACGACATTATTCATATTGATACTTTAGGTTTTCGCGGAGAAGCTTTACCCAGTATTGCCGCTGTCAGTCGTTTAACTTTAATTACTCGTGAAGCAAATAGTGACACTGCTTCTCAACTTGATTTTGCCGACGGCAAATTATTTGAAGTGAAACAAACTTCGGCAAATCCGGGCACAACCGTTACGGTGAAAGGATTGTTCAAGAATCTTCCTGCCCGCCGTAAATTTTTGCGTTCCGAAACTGCAGAACTTAATCATATTTTGAAATATTTCCATTATCAGTCTTTGCTCTATCCGGAAATCTCTTTCAAACTTATAATTAACGGGAAAGAAAAGCTCCATTACAATAAAGTTGATAATATTAATGCAAGACTTTCCGATGTTTTCGGCAGCGGATTTTTTGAACAGGATATCATCCCGATAAATTATAATCAGGGTAATCTTTCAGCCGAAGGTTACATTTTTGGCTTGGAAGAAAATCAAATAAGTCTGTTGGATGACAGATATATTTTTATAAACGGACGCTACATCAGCGATAAGACTATTTTTCATGCTGTCAGGTCAGCTTATGCACCTTTTATAGCCAAAACTCGTATGTGGGAAAAAGGCAATACTCCACCTTACCTTTTATTTTTCAATTTTTCGCCCGAATTAATTGATTTTAATGTGCATCCCGCTAAATTGGAAGTTCGGTTCAGGGATCAACAATTGGTGCACTCTTTTGTTAAAAATGTGATAACTGAAGCTCTGACGCGATATGAAGAAGATAAATTTGAAACCGCAAAAAGGAAATTTGAACATGCTTCCGATACCGATAAGGCAACAAATGTTGAGCGTGAAATATATAAAAGCAGAGCGGAAATCCCTCATTTCTCCGAATATAAAAGCCAATGGAGCAATCTTTATCAAGCCGATATAATTAAAGAAAAAGAACCTTCTGCCGCTCAAGTCGTTCCTCTTGTTAATCCGGAAAAAAGAGCCGGAAATGAACAAACTGATTTATTTCCCGAAATGCCGGACGACTCGTTTTCTTTGCCTGTTCAAGATGAATTGCAGGATAATTATGTTCCTCCGTGGCAGCTTCACAACAGCTATATTTTTTTGCAGGTGGAAGACGGTTTGGTAGTTATTGACCAACATGCAGCTCATGAACGCATTTTGTATGAAAGAATTATGAAACGCACGGAAGATACTCCCGCAGTTCGACAAAAACTTGCTTTGCCGATTGTGATAGATCTGCCTCCCTATATAAAACCTTTGTTGCAGGAAAAACTGGACGAAAATCAAGCTTTACTGGAAAAAATTGGTTTCAGCTTAAAAAAATTCAGCGGAAGTTCAATCGTGATAGAAGAAATTCCAGCTGAATTAAGTGACAGCCATGGCGGACAAATATTTCTGGAAATTCTGCAAAACTTACAAGACGAATTAGAAGAAAATCCCGATTTCCGTGAAAGCTTGGCAAAATCCGTTGCTTGCAAAGCTGCAATTAAAGCCGGTCAACCTCTTTCTCAACAAGCTATGCTTGATTTGGTGAAAGATTTATTCACTTGCCGAACTCCTTATTTTTGTCCGCATGGTAGACCTCTGATGTTCAAAATGACTTTGCAGGACTTTGAGAAGCGCTTCAAACGCATTCTATGATTCCGATTATTACGATTGAAGGTGCGACAGCTACAGGTAAAACTCAGCTTGCTTTACAAATAGCGGAAAAACTTGATGCGGAAATTATTTCTGCGGATTCGCGCCAAGTTTATCAATATTTAGATATAGGAACTGCTAAACCATCCGCTTCAGAATTGGCTAAAGTTAAGCATCATTTGATCAGCATTATCACTCCTGATCAAAAATATAATGCCGGACTTTTCAGTAAGCAGGCTTTGGAGATTTGTCACAAATTGCGGAGTCAAAATAAAATTCCTATTGTCTGCGGTGGAACTGGCTTGTATGTGAAAGCATTATTGGAAGGTTTGTTTCCCGCTGATGTGCATAATCATCAAGTAAGGCTTGATTTAGAAAAAGAGCTTCAGGCAAATGGTTTGGAACAGCTTTATGCAGAATTGGCGAATGTTGACCCTTTCGCCGCCCAAAAAATAAATTGCCGGGATAAACAACGTATTTTAAGGGCATTGGAAGTATTTAGAGCTTCCGGTTTGCCCATAAGTCAGCATTGGAAAAAACAAAATACGGAAAGCAAGCTTTTTCCTTTTAAAATTTACCTTAACGAAGAAAGGCAAACTCTGTATAAACGCATAAACGACAGAGTGGAAGCAATGCTCAAAGCTGGTTTACTGGATGAAATAAAGTCTGTTTTGGCAAAAGGGTTTTCTTGGTCTGATCCGGGTTTTAATACCGTCGGTTATAAAGAATTTCAGCCTTATTTTGAAGGCAGTGCAGACCTTAGTTCCTGCGTCGTTTTAGCTCAGCAGCATACAAGAAATTATGCTAAAAGGCAGTTTACTTGGTATCGTAAATGCAATTTCCATTTGTCAGAAGCCTATTCTTCGATTAATTTAGATAATGTGCTTTTGTTAGTCAAAAAACATAGAGAAAAAATATCTTCAGGGGAATGTAATGGAAGTTATCGCTCAAGTTTATAATTGGGAAATTACAAGAACAGAATTGGACTTTGAAGTAGAAATCATCAAAGAATTATATCCCGATGCTGACAAAGAAGAAGTAAGGACTTATGCTTTCACGCAATTAATAGACCGTTACCTTCTGATGAAGGAAGCAATCAATCACGGGTTTACCGTTACAGATGAAGAATTGGAAAATGCTATGTTGGATTTGATCGATGACATTGATTCTCCGGCAACAAGTATTCTTACAGACCGCAAGAATCGTGGTGAGCAATTGGAGCGCGTTCTGAAAAGCAATCTGATTATCCAAAAATATTTGAACTTTTTAAAACGCGGCTGTGAAGATTGTACTGATGAGCAGCTGCTTCAATTTTATCAGGAAAGAAAAGACTTTTTCTGTCAGGAAGAAGAAGTGAGGATTTCTCAACTCATGGTTAAGGGCACGGATATAAAATCTCTGGAAAAGATACAAAAAATGCGAGAAGGGATTAAGTGCCTTGATGATTTTCTTCACCTTACGATTGAATGCGCAAACGGAAAAGAGGGAATTTACGGCGGAGACTTGGGATTTTTCCCTCGCGGAAGATTACAACCTGCTTTAGAAGAAGTTGTATTTAATCTTGATTGCAATGAAGTTAGCCCCCCTATTTTAACCAAGCAGGGTTATCGAATTCTTACGGTAACGGAAAAAAGAGGCAGTAAGTTAATTCCTTTTGAAGCGATTAAAGATTGTTTAAAAGCAAGTTTGCACGAAATTAAAGAAGAATTGCTCGTCTCAAAAATTTTATCCTCCGCCAAAGAAAATTGCCAAAATACCTTAAAAATATACGATCAAGCTCTTTTATAACAGCCAATTAAGATAATAATCACTTAATAAGCAAAAACTATCCCGCTATTGGGAAAAACCCATTCGTTGTCCGATGTCTTAACTGTAATGCAATTACCCGTTTTGATTATTTTGGGATACTTATTCTTACCTGAGAAAACAGTCTGCGTCTCAATCTGTTTTATTGTCGCAGGATAAATGAAGCGCACTTCCACTCCCTTGGTCAATTCAGTAATATAAATGCTTAATTGATGAGAAGCTTTCGGATATAAAGTCACGGTTTCAATTTGGAATGTTACATCTTTGCCGATTAAAGTAGCTAATTGCGAATGCGAACAATGAATTTCCAAACAACCTTGACGCAGTTTGGGTGTGGTGTTCAGCAGGAGATTTCCGACTTTTACATTAGTTACGGTAAATTGCTCTGTAGTCAAATCAAAATTGGAATCCATCAACCATCTGTATTCCACATCCCTTCGCAAAAAATAGCGTTTAAGTTCGGCATCGTTATTGGCACATACAACTAAGAAATAATCGCTTTGCAACTCTTTCGTGAATTGCAAGCGTGTTTTTGCAAGATAAAATTCCGGCATTGCATCATTTTCTTGAAATTCAATTGTGTGAATGAAATTGCGCCTGTATTGGATATCTTTATCCTTATTGTAGAAAAATCCGCGCAGGACTTCTCTGTAAATCAAATCTGCCAATTCTTCATCCTGAAGTCTTTGATTGATTGCGGAATTGATAATGCTGCTTAATTTAACGGCGGAAAAATCTGAGGAAACAAATTCCCTTCTGGAAAGAGGCGCTTGACTTACCAGTTTCCCTTTTGCATAGTAATATCTTTTGGCTCTGCGGCCTATTTGACACAACAATTCATAAGCAGAGCCTCCATACTCGGCTGTTAATTGTTCGGCTCTTAATCGGTCAAATCCTCCCCCCAATAAAATTACTTCCATTCCGATTTTAGCTTCCGGAAAGCCTGTAAGGTCAATCGTTATCATGTCCATACTGACTTTACCGATTACCCTGCAAATTTGTCCTTCTACCGCCACTATGCCTTTATTGGACAAAAGGAAATCATAACCGTCCGCATAACCGATTGGAATAATTCCGTATTGACCGTCAACGGGGGCTCGCCAAGTTCTGTTGTAACCTACATATTCGCCTTTTTTAATTTCTTTGATTTGCGTGAGTGCGGATTTGAAAGTCATAACGGATTTCAATTCTACAGGCTGTTTTTCTCGCGAAGCTGTGTAGACGCCGTATGTCATTATTCCCAATCTGACCAGATTTGTGGCAGGTGAATTGTGTCTGAAGATAGCGGAACTGTTGGCAAGGTGGACATATTTTGGGAGAGGAGAAATCTTTTTCAGCAGGCGTTCAAATTGCTTAACTTGCTTTTCGGAAAATTCATAATCTTGTTCACTGGCTGCAAAATGGGAAAACACACCTTCCACTTCAAGAGACTTCATTTTTTTGATATTTTCCCAAGCTGCGGGAAATTCTTCTGTTCGGAAACCGCTTCTGTGCATTCCGGTATCAATTTTCACGTGCACAACCGCTTTAATATTCTCTTTTTGGGCTGCTTGATTGAGAGCTTGCGCAAAATTAAGGTCGGATATTGTGCAAGCTAAATTAGATTGCAAAATTACGGGAATTTCTTCTTTCAAGGCAGGGGACAAAATAAGGATGGGAGCCTTAATTCCTTGTATTCGAAGCAGTTTACCTTCTTCCGGATTGGCAACGCCCAAATAAACAGCACCCTCTTCCAACGCTATTTTGGCAATTTCATAGGCTCCGTGTCCATAAGCATCCGCTTTTACTATTTGCAACCAATTTTGATGTGGGAGCAGAAAGCGTTTCAATTCTTTTACATTATTCCGGTAATTATCCAAGCTGATATCTACTCTGCTGCGTTCACTCATCATTATTTTTTTCTCTGTTTTAGAAATATTTTGCGGCAATTTCCGCCAGTTCTGAACGCTCACCTTTAGTAAGAGTTACATGTCCGACGATTTCTTCGTTTTTCAATTTTTCCACTGCAATGCTTAGTCCGTTGGAAAGTGAATCCAGATAGGGAATATCTATCTGATAAGGGTCACCTGTTAGGACGATTTTAGTATTTTTTCCTGCGCGAGTGATAATGGTCTTCATCTCATGCGGAGTTAGGTTTTGTCCTTCGTCAATAATGATAAACTGATCGGGAAGACTGCGTCCGCGAATGTAAGTGAGCGGTTCCAGCTCTATAATTCCGTAATCAAGAAAATCGTTTAGGTCCGTCCTTTTTTTCTTGTCTCTGGAGCTGTTGTTTTGAGGCAAGCGGTTCTCGTCATGCAAAGAGAGAAGAATATCCATATTATCGTAAATAGGTTGCATCCAAGGATTGAATTTTTCGCTTTTTGTTCCGGGTAAATATCCTATATCTTTACCCAAAGGTGAAATTGGGCGAGAGATTACGAGCCTGCTGTATTTATTGTCTTCCACCACTTTCTTCAGTCCGGCTGCCATTGCCAATAAAGTTTTTCCCGTTCCTGCAATTCCTGAAAGCGAAACTAAACGGACATAGTCATCAAGCAATAAATCCAGTGCCATTGTCTGCTCTTCATTGAGCGGTTTCAAACCATATACTTCTCCGCCCTTATAACCCTTTAGAAGAGATATAATATTATGAGCTTTGTTGTAACGAGTAAGAATGACTTCCTTACCTTTTTCAGTATGAACTTTAACAAATTCATTCGGATAAAATTCTCCAAAGTGATTTGCGAGATAACCCTTATTCTGCAACTCGTGTAAATCAGTTTCAGTTATCTCCAGTTCGACATAGCCGGTGTAAAGTTCCTCGAAACGCAAGGCGTCATTTTCAAAATTTTCCGCATTAATACCTATGCAATCTGCTTTGATTCGCACATTTGCATCTTTTGAAACTAAAGTTACTTTAGCGTCCGGATATTTGTTTTTCATATATAGAGCGGTTCCGATGATCAGATTGTCATTACGATCAAGGAAGAGCAATTTTTTTACAATATCCGTAACTTCATTATTAACGGTTACCTGTAAAGTCCCGCCATGAGGAAGCGGGACACCGTCTTGCAAACTTCCGGTTTTTCTTAACGAATCTAAATAACGCCCTATTTGACGTGCATTACGACTTTTTTCGTCCAATCCTTTCTTGAATTGGTCAATTTCTTCAATTACGACAATGGGAATGACCACCCTGTGCTCGTCAAAGGCAAAAATGCTTTGCGGATTATGGATCAGGACATTAGTATCCAAGACAAATATTTTTTCCACTATCTTACTCCTTTTTATAATAGACTTTTTTATCAGCAGGCAGGTTCATTGTCAAGACATTTGCTCATCTTTCTTTGTTGCATTTTGCATTTGAGTAATATCTTATTGACAAAAATGGCTGTTTTACGAATAAAGAAAAAGTAGAAGGGAAGGATAAATCGGCTTTTGTTTTATCCGAAGGAGCAAAAATGTCTTCTGATTATATCTTGATTAAGACTTACGACAATAATTTTGAAGCTGATTTAGCGAAGGGATTATTAGAAGAAAACGGTATACCCGTAAAATTGAATAATGAGATATTTAACAGTATTTATGCCACTTTTGCGGGTGATATGTTTCATTTGGAACTTTGGGTGCCAGAAGACCTTGCTGAGACGGCAAATGAATTGTTGGAAGCCGGTCAGGACGGTTTTTTCGCTCAAAAGGTTCTGCAGGAGACCGGTGCCCTTATGGAAGGTCATTTTCAACTCACTTCCGGTTTGCATAGTGACAGATATATAGAAAAAATCAGGATTCTGCAAAACCCTCAACAAGCTTCCGACCTTTGCAAATTATTGGCGAATCATTTTGCCACAGAGGAATTTGAGGCAGTAGTCGGTCCCGCATACGGAGGAATTGCATTAGCGTTTGAAGTAGCAAGGCAATTGGGAAAGCAATTTATCTTCACTCAGAGGAAAGACGAAAAGATGACCATCCGTAGCGGATTCGATATTTCTGAACTTAAGCATGCCATTGTAATTGAAGATATAGTCACGACCGGCAGCAGCACCAAAGAAGTAATTTCCTGCTTACAAGATTTAGGGATAAAAGTTATTGGCGTAGGTGCAATTGTTGACCGTTCCGACGGTTCGGTCGATTTCGGATGTCCTTTTTTTCCGCTTTTGACTTTGGACCTTCCTGCATGGGAAAAAGACAACTGCGAATTATGCAAAGCGGGAATTCAGTTAACAATTCCTGGAAGCAGCGATAAGAAATGAAAGATTACGATAAACAAGAAGTTACATCTGCAGCCGATAAAGAAGCGAAAACTTCTCAACCGGTCGTGTATGATTTCTTTGCACCGTATTATGATTATCATATGCGGCATGTTGATTACAATCATTGGGCGCGTAAATTCCTTTCTTTGTATTGGCATTTTCTGCATTCGCAGCCGCAGGATATTTTGGAACTTGCATGCGGAACCGGTAATATTTCCGAACTCTTAGTTGCCATGGGCTATAAAGTAACGGGGACAGACCGTTCGGCAGGAATGTTGAAATGCGCTTCCCAAAAGCAATTCAAACCGATACTTAAGCAGGCGGAAATGACGCAAATTGAAGAAGAGAATGCATATGACCTGATTTTGACCGCTTTTGACAGTATCAATTATCTTGTGAAAGATGAAGATATTAAACGCCTTTTTACGGCTGTAGCAAAAGCTTTGCGCCCGCACGGCCTCTTTATTTTTGACATTTCAACCCATAAAAACAGCGTTGAAAACTTCTCTGATTACCTCAACCTTGATGAAACCGAAGATTATACTTTAATTCACAAAGCGAGATATGAGATGGAACGGCACTTGCAAAAAACTGATATAATCGTCTTTCAGCGCGAGGGTGAACATTATGTCCGATTTGAAGAAAAGCATGTGCAAAGAGTATATTTTGTGCCTGAATTATTGAATTTATTTGCCTCTTCGCCTCTTGAATGTATCGGCGTCTTCAATATGATAAGCGATAGAAATCTGCTCAAAGACAATGTAAATAAACTTGATTACCAATTCTGCCGGCTCTTTTTAGTATGTTGCAGGAGAAACAATGCAGCTTGAATATCTGCATCAGCTCTATATTAATGAGCAATCTTTGCATGAGCGGTATAATTTCATTGCCGGAATTGATGAAGCAGGACGCGGTCCGATAGCTGGTCCGGTTGTAATAGCAGCAGTTATTCTTGATTTTAAGCATCCGATTTCCGGCATCAACGATTCCAAAAAACTTTCCTCTCGCAAAAGGGAAGAACTGTTTCTTAAAATTACTCAACAGGCAATTGATTTTGCCGTAGTGGAAATAAGCTCTGCTCAAATAGACAAAGTTAATATTCTGCAAGCTGTTTTGGAAGGAATGCGGGAAGCGATAAATGCTTTATCCGTGAAACCTGAATTGTGCTTAATTGACGGCAATATTTTACCTTCCGGTTTATCCTTTCGCGCCCAAGCTTGTATAAAAGGAGACGCAATTTACGCTTCCATAGCAGCAGCTTCCATTCTTGCCAAAGTTACGCGGGATAAAATAATGCTTGAGCAGGATGCCGTTTTTCCGCAATACGGCTTCGCCCGACATAAAGGATATCCCACTTCGCAGCATTTGCAGGCATTGAAAATTTACGGTCCCTGTCCTTTGCATCGCTTTTCCTATCAGCCCGTTAAGGATAGCATAAGACTTCTTTCCGGCAACAAAGATACTGATAAAATGAAAAGCAAAATTTCCGGAATTTTAAGTCCGGAAACGAACTAAGATAAAAGGAAAATCATTATGGCAACTATTCCGCGCGGAGAAAGACCGGTAATTGTGATAACGGGTAGTCGTAATGCGGGGAAATCTTCTCTGATAAATGCGCTTACGGGGCAGGAAATTGCCATTGTTTCAGAAGTTGCGGGCACAACCACAGACCCCGTTGCCAAACATTATGAACTGCTGCCTTTGGGTCCTGTCACTTTTTACGATACTGCCGGAATTGACGATACAGGTGAACTCGGCAAAAAAAGAATTCAAGCTGCGCGCAAAGTTTTATATCGTGCGGATATTGCTTTGCTGGTTATCGGCACGGGAAATTTGGAACAGTCGGATTATCAATTAATTCAAACGGTGCAAGAGCTGAAAATACCTCTGCTTGTCGTTTTCAATAAAATTGATTTGATTTCCCCGCAAAAAAGTGCTTTGGAAAATTGTAAAAAGAACGGGATAAATTATCGTCTCGTGTCTTCAGTTACGCATGAAGGCATTGATGAACTTAAAAATGACCTTATGAATTTGGCTCCCGATTTTTTGAAAAGGCAAAAACCTTTGGTCGGAGATTTAATTAAAGCCGGAAATCATGTGATATTAGTTACGCCTATTGATTTAGAAGCACCCAAAGGTAGACTTATTTTGCCTCAAGTTCAAGTTATCAGAGATCTTTTAGACCACAATGCAATAGTAACTGTCATTAAGGAAACCGAATTAAATATGGCTTTGAAAAGTTTGAAAAATCCGCCTTCTTTAGTTATTACCGATTCTCAAGTGGTGCAAAAAGTAGCCCTTGAAACACCCGAAGAAATTCCTCTGACAACCTTTTCCATTCTTTTTGCCCGTTATAAAGGTGAACTTGAACCTTTTTTGAAAGGTATCCGCAAAATTGATGAACTCAAGGACGGAGACAAAATTCTAATTGCGGAATCTTGTTCTCATCATGTTAAATGCGACGATATCGGCAGATTCAAAATTCCTGATTGGCTAAATCAATACACAGGCAAAAAACTTATTTACGAAGTCTGTTCCGGACATGATTTTCCGGAAAATTTGGACAGTTTTGCTTTAGTTATTCATTGCGGAGCTTGCATGACCAATCCTGCTGAGATGACACACCGCATTTTGGAATGCGAAAGAAGAGGCATTCCTATAACTAACTATGGAATGACAATTTCCAAAGTTCAGGGATTACTGGATAGAGTAATCAGAATTTTTTCTTTACAACCGCCAAGACAAAAGTAAAGGCTTACTTGATATGAGTAAAGATAAAGAATTAATTAAGAAAGAGATAGATGAACTGAAAAAAACAATCCAAGAACATAATATTCGCTATTATCAATATACGCAGCCCGTTATCAGTGATTACGAGTATGACCAATTGGTGAATCGTCTGAAAACTTTACTTGCTGAATATCCTGAATTTCGTGAAGAAGCTGTAAAATTGGAACAAGTGGGCAACGATTTAACTCCTGCCGCAAAGACCATTCCTCATAAGCAAAGAATGTTCAGTTTGGACAATGCATATTCTTTGGAAGAAGTGGATGATTTTTTGAATAAGATAGCTCAGGAAGAAGGAAAATTTCCCGTTGTCACTTTAGAGCACAAGATAGACGGCTTCAGCATCAATCTTTTTTACGATAAAGGTAATCTTATTTACGCAACAACAAGAGGAGACGGCTTTACCGGCGAAGTTGTAACTGAAAATGTCAAAACCATTTCTTCCATACCTCAGAGCATTGATTTTGGCGGACAAATTGAAATCAGGGGTGAGATTTATTATCCCGTCAGCGTTTTTCTTGCCATAAATCAAGAACGAAGTGAAAGAGGAGAAAGGCTTTTTGCCAATCCTCGTAATGCGGCAGCGGGAACTATTAAGCTTAAAGATGTCAAACAAGTAGCCGAACGCAAGCTGGAAGCCTTTTTTTACGCGAAAGGGTATTCTTCCGAACAAGTAGCAAATTCACAAGCGGCACTTTTAAAGCAGCTTAAGAATTGGGGCTTTCCGGTTGAGGGACATTATATTACAACCGATAATTTAAATGAGCTGCATGCTTATTGTGATGAATGGGAGAGAAGGCGTTCGGAATTACCTTATGAAATAGACGGCATTGTAATTAAAATAGATGATTTTGCTCTGCAGGAAAAATTGGGTTATACAAATAAAAGTCCCCGTTGGGCAATTGCCTATAAATTCAAACCGGAAGTGAAGGAAACCGTATTACTCAAAGTGGAATATCAAGTCGGCAGAACCGGAGCAGTCACCCCCGTAGCGGTTCTTCAACCCGTGTATATTGCAGGTTCCACCGTGTCACGCGCAACTTTACATAATGCGGATGAAATCAAGAGATTGGATTTGCACGAAGGAGACACAGTCAAACTGATAAAATCCGGCGAAATTATTCCCAAAATACTTTCGGTCAATCCGGAAAAGAGAAAACCGAATGCACCTCCGATTAAATTCATTGAAACCTGTCCCGTTTGTCACAGTCAATTGTTCAAAGAAGCGGAAGGTGTTATTTATTATTGTTCAAACAGCAAATGTCCCGCTCAATTGCAAAGGCAGATTGAGCATTTTGCTTCTCGTAATGCCATGGATATAACAGGTTTGGGTGAAAGTTTGATTGCGCGTTTAATTGAATTGGGCTACTTGCGTTGTATAGAAGACATCTATCGTCTGGACTATGATAAAATTGCAGAGCTGGACAGATTGGGCAAAAAATCGGCGGCTAATTTGGAAGCGGCAATCAATGCCACAAGGCAAGTCAAATTTGACCGTGTGCTTTACGCATTGGGCATCAGATTTGTCGGAACTAAGACTGCCGGACTGTTAGCGGAGCACTTTACTGATATAGATTCTTTAATGAAAGCGGATGTAGATACTTTGATGACTGTTCCGGAAATTGGTATCAAGATTGCTCAGTCCGTTTACGACTTTTTCCAAGTTCCGGAAAATCTGGCTATGATAGATTTTCTGAAGCAAGTCGGATTGCAATTCAGTCTGGAAAAACCAAAAAGCCAAGGGCTTCTCAACGGCAAAACGTTCCTGATTACCGGCACTTTACCTCATTATGAACGCAAAGACATGGAAGAGCTGATTGAGGCTAACGGCGGGAAAATGCTCAGTTCCGTCAGTAAAAATCTGCAATATTTAATTGTCGGAGAGAATCCCGGTTCCAAACTTGAGAAAGCGAAAGCTCTGGGAACTGTGAAGTTGATTGACGAACAGGAAATACTCCGCATGATGGGAAAGTCAATCTGATGGTCTTAAAACGTTATATCCTGAAAGAGCACATAGCACCGTTTTTTCTTTCCTTATTCGTTGTGACTTTTGTCCTCATGATTGATAAGATGATAGATTTTATGAATACCATCATTACGAAAAGGCTTGATTTCGGCACAGTAATGCAGGTTTTCGGATTATCGTTGCCTTATATGTTGGCATTATCGGTTCCGATGGCAGTTTTGGTAGCCACGATTTTAGCTTTTGGCAGAATGGCAGTTGACCGCGAAATAGCCGCTATGAAAGCCAGCGGAATTAATATTTACAGCTTAATCGGACCACTTTTGGGTGTTGCACTTTTACTGACGGGACTGATGACCTATTTCAATCATGTTACCTTGCCGGAAACTAATCACAAACTGAAGAACCTGACTCTCAAAATCGCTTATTACAAACCGATGACTATTATTAAAGCCGGCGAATTTACCAATATTGCTGATTACACGATTTACGTGCAAAAAAATCTGGAAACCGAACTGCTGGGTATCGTCATTTACGACCGTAAGGAAACCCGCTTCCCGCGAACAATTTACGCTAAAAGCGGTCAAATTAAACAATGGGATAACGGAAACAGCCTGCAGGTTACTCTTCATAACGGTGAAATGCATGAAAGAGATGAGCAGAATGCCGGACAATATCAAGTTCGCGCTTTCAAAGATTTTACCCTGTATATTCGTAATCTGGGTAATCAAATGGATTTTGCCGAAACTGACTATCGCAGCGATCGTGAAATGACTTATGCGGAAATTCAAGCCGCAATAAAAGACAAACAAAGGGAAATCGCTCAAAAAACAGCTCTGGTTGAGCAATATAACCGCCGTTTGAACATCCTGAAACTTAATTCTTCTTCGCTTAACAATCAAATGGAAACCAGACGCCTCAACGCTATGCTTAAAATGGAACAGGACAGATTAGCCGAACTTCATAACGACTTAGATTCCATAAAAGTTGAGTATCACAAAAAGTTTGCCCTCGCTTTTGCAATTATAATTTTTGTGCTGATAGGTATCCCTTTGGGTTTAATGACACGCAGCAGCGGCATAGGAGCTGCATTTTCCGTCAGTTCACTCATCTTCCTTGTCTACTACATTGCCCTTACCGGCGGAGAACAAATGGCTGACCGCGGCTACATTTCACCTTTTCTTTCCATGTGGTTTTCCAATATAATTTTCTTGATTTTAGCTATAGGACTGATTATTGCCTCCATTTACGAAAGAAAACTTATAGACTTACACGCTTTGGTGTGGAAAATTGAACACAAACGCAAAAAGAATACACCTTTACCGGACGAAGTTTTGCATTGAGTAAATAATGAGAATTTTAGATAAATACATCACTCGCGAATACCTGAAAACCTTCTTAATCCTGCTGTTCTCACTTTCTGTCGTTTTTATTGCCATTGATGTTATAGACAATCTTCCGCGTCTGCTAAGGCACGGTGCAACCTTTCAAGAAGCCTTCTATTATTATCTTTTGCGCCTGCCGTATCTGTTGATTTTGACCACTCCGGTAACAATCCTGCTGACAGGTTTGTTTTTAATGAATACTTTGGCAAAATATAACGAGAGCGTTGCAATCAGAGCTGCGGGAATCAGCATTAAAAGATCAATGTTACCCCTTTTCGGATTCGGCTTAGTAATGAGCATAATAGTTGCCCTGTTCGGTGAATTTGTTTTGCCGATGGCGGAAGCAAAACGCGCATATATTTACGAAGTCCAAATCAAAGGCGAACAACCGGAAGACCAATTGCTCAAAGCCAAAATTCACTTTCAAGGGAAAAATGGTCTGTTTTATTATTTCGGTTTTTTTGACGGTTACAAAAACACTATCCGCATAATTGACATCACTCAAATCGATCCTGCCAACGGGGAAATCACTCTTCGCATTACTGCGGCGGGAGCAACTTGGCAATTCAATCACTGGATTGTGCAGGATTGTGAAATAAGACGCTTTCGCAATCACGTTCCAATTTCTTGGCAGCATTTTGATTCCACTGTTTTACCGGAAATGGATGTCCAACCTCAAGATTTTGTCAGGCTCACGAAAAAAACGCTCTCCATGAATTTCGTCGAATTGCGTAATTATATCAATCGGCTGAAAAAAGTTGGCGATGATTACAGCAGGGAACTTGTTGATTTACACATGAAAATTGCTTATCCGCTCACCAATTTGATCGTCATTTTTTTCTTTATTCCCGTTGCTACCTCAAATCTGCGCAGTAAGGGAAGAGGATTGATTTTTATGCTCGGAATTTTGGTCTGTTTTATTTATTTGACCGTTCTGCGTATTTTCCAAAGTCTCGGTTACAATCACATTTTATCTCCTGCCATAGCAGCTTGGGCTCCCAATATCTTTTTCACTGTTTTAGGCTTTTTCTTCCTTCAAAAAGCAGAAATCTGACCCTCTTAATCCGAAGCAGATCATCAGCATACCAAAAGTATATCAAAAGCATATTAAATGTATTCAAATCAACATTTGATATACATTTGGTATATATTTGATCTGCTTTTGTTCTGCTTTTGAGCTTAAGGAAAATAAGAGGAGAAATCTAAAATTGAAAATTGAACTTATAAGCAGCAGTTTGGGATTTAATGAAATCAACATAATCTCTGATTATTCATTATGATTTTTAAGTTTGTGAATAAAGAAAGGAAAATATTAAATCCGCTTCCGCTTGACAGCAAGGCAAGAATGATTATTATTGTAATAGAATAAGAAAAATAAAAAGAAGGAGGTCATTAATGCTTTACTTGGGTGATATAACCTTTCTGCTATTAATTCCAGCATTGATTTTGGCGTTTTATGCTCATGCCAAAGTTCAGGGTAATTATGCGCGTTATGCAAAAGTGCGAGGTTTGGTAGGAATGACTGGTGCTGAAGTGGCACGAATAATTTTGGATCGGAACGGATTGCAAGATGTAAAAATCGTGCCGATAGAAGGTAAATTAACTGATAATTATGATCCTCGCAGCAGAGAATTGCATTTATCCAAAGAAGTTTATGCGGGCAATTCCGTTTCGGCAATGAGTATAGCGGCACATGAATGCGGACATGCCATTCAGCATGCTCTGGGTTACAAACCTATTGTTCTCAGAGCCAGAATTCTTCCTCTGGCAAATCTTGGTTGCAATTTAGCCTTTCCGTTATTTATAGCGGGTTTGATTTTTTCCCTGAAAGGCTTGATGGATATAGGCATCTTGCTTTTTCTTGCCGCTTTGCTGTTTCAGATGGTAACTTTGCCCGTGGAATATAACGCTTCCCAACGCGCTTTGGAACAGTTGAGCGACAGAATAATCATTGCCGATGAAGAGATGATGGGTGCCAAAAAAGTATTGAATGCTGCGGCTTTAACTTATGTGGCAGCTACTTTGATGGCATTGTTGAATTTGTTACGCTTGCTTTTATTACGCAATGCCAGAAATTAGTTAATTTTGCGGAAAATGCAGAGATAAATTGATACGAAAAGAGCGACTACGGTTCTGCGTTTTTTGCTCACCGGTGATTTAAACCGCTTAGCACGTCTGTTAAGAGTTTTAGGCTATGATGCGGTTGTAACTTTAAAAACGAACAAAAAGAATTTGGAAAATCTTTGCCGTCTGCAAAACAGGATTTTACTAACGCGTATTAAGCTTCCGGAAAAGTTGCCTCAAGGGTCAAGACTTCTTTTCATCAATTCCGAAAAACCGCTTGAGCAATTGCGACAAGTGATTTCAGATTTGGGACTGAAAGAATATAAACCTTTCAGTCGTTGTCTTGATTGTAACCGTTTGCTGGAACTAATTGACAAAGACCGAGTTTTAAACCTGCTTCCGGAAAAAGTTCAAGAACGGCAAAATTTCTTTACTCGCTGTCCGCATTGCCATAAAATATATTGGCAAGGAACGCATTATGATGCGATGCTTAAAACTTTGTCCTCGGTGATTGATAATCCGGAAAACAGAAATTGACTTGGATGAAGATTTATTTTTTCTTCATAATAAGGAGTAATGCTTATCCGGCAAACAATTCCAGATTATAGTCATTAATTTAGTTTGACAGAATTTCTTGCTTTCCGCAAGGTAAAAAATATAAATCAGGAAATTGATAATATATTGCTAACTTCATGAGTAAGGATAGAATTGATGTCATTTGTTCATTTGCATAACCACACCCAATACAGTCTTTTAGACGGTGCTTGTCGGATAGACAGAATGGTGAAACGGGCAAAACAATACGAAATGCCCGCTTTAGCCATAACCGATCACGGCAATATGTTCGGCGCCATTGAATTTTATAATGCCTGTCGCGAAGAAAAGATAAAACCGATTTTGGGCTTGGAGGCATACATAGTCAATAAAAGTTTTGCCGAAGAAAACAAAAAAAACGAAAATCGCTATCATTTAATTCTGCTGGCTATGAATGATCAAGGTTATCACAATTTAATCAAGTTAAGTTCAAAGTCCTATCTGGAAGGCTTTTATTACAAACCGCGGATCAATAAAGAATTATTGGAACAATATAACGAAGGCTTGATTTGCCTCAGTGCATGCATTCAGGGAGAAATTGCTCAGCAGTTACTTAAGGGACAAGTTGATCAAGCTCGTAAAGCGGCAAAATGGTATAAAAATCTCTTTGGAGACCGCTATTATCTGGAAATTCAAAGTCATGGTTTGGAAGAAGAAAATACCGTGATGCCGCAGATTATTTCCCTAAGTAAGGAATTGGACATTCCGCTCGTTCTGACTAACGATTGTCATTATCTGCAACAGTCGGACAGTGAAGCGCATGATATCTTGTTATGTATCCAGACAGGAAAAAGTTTAACTGATCCCAATCGGATGAAATATAATACTAATCAATTATTTTTTCGTAGTCCGGAAGAAATGAAACAACTTTTCCCGGAATTACCTGAAGCCTATAATAACACATTGGAAATTGCAGAAAGAGTAGATTTTGAACTAAGGTATGAGAACTTCCTTCTTCCTTCTGTTGAAACTCCGCCTGAATTTGAAAGCATGTATGATTACTTAAGAGCTTTGTGTTTGGAAGGCATTAAAAAGAAATACGGTGAACCTACACAGGAAATAACTGACCGCTTAAATTACGAATTGGATTTGGTTCATCGGATGGGATTTGACGGATACTTTTTAGTGGTGAAGGATTTCATTGATAATGCACGCCTTCAACAAGTTCCCGTCGGACCGGGAAGAGGTTCTGCAGCGGGAAGTATTATTGCTTATCTTTTGGATATTACAAAAATTGATCCCTTGAAGTATAATTTGATGTTTGAACGCTTTTTAAATCCGGACAGGATAAGCATGCCGGATATTGACATTGATTTTTGCGCTCAAGGTCGAAGCAAAGTGATTGATTATGTGGTCCAAAAATACGGAAGGAACAGTGTAACTCAGATTATCACTTTTTCCACTTTGGGTCCGAAATCCGTGATAAAAGATGTGGCACGCGTTTTAGGCGTTTCCGCTACGGAAGCGAATAAAATGACCAAAGCTATTCCTTCTTCCGCAAAAACTTTGGTTGATGCGGTCAAAAGTTCAACGGATTTTGTCGCTATTATGAATAGTAATGACCTTTACGCAAGTATATTAAAATATAGCTATGTGCTGGAAGGTTTAGTAAGGCAGACGGGGATTCATGCCGCAGGCGTTGTTATCGTTCCCGGTGATTTAACCGATTATGTTCCTTTGGCGGTAAGTTCCCAGAAAGATAATGAAAATGCGGTGCTGGTGCAATATGAAGGAAAATGTCTGGAGCAATTGAAAATCCTGAAAATAGATTTTTTGGGGTTGAAAACATTGACTTTGATTCATAAGGCAATTGACTTAATAGAAGAAGCGCAAAATGTCAAAATTGACATAGATAACCTGCCTTTGGACGATAAAAAGACTTATGAATTGCTTGCGAAAGGCCAGACAGACGGCATTTTTCAGTTTGAATCCGACGGCATGAAAAAATATTTAATAAATCTGAAACCCAATCAATTTGAAGATTTAATTGCGATGGTAGCTCTTTATCGTCCGGGTCCTATGGCTTCCATTGATACTTACATTCGCCGCAAACACGGGAAAGAAAAAATAGTTTATGACCATCCACTGTGCGAACATATTCTTAAAGAAACTTACGGGGTAACAGTCTATCAGGAGCAAGTGATGCAAATTGCTCGTGAAATGGCGGGTTTTACCGGTGGTGAAGCAGATTCTTTACGCAGTGCCATGTCTAAGAAAAAAGCCGATTTAATGGAACAATTCAGGCATAAATTTCACGACGGGGCATCGGCAAATAAAGTTCCCGAAAAAGTAATTAATAAAATATGGGACGATTGGTCAACTTTTGCGGAATATGCTTTCAACAAAAGTCACGCTACCTGTTATGCATTGGTAGCATATCAAACCGCTTGGCTGAAAGCTCATTATCCCGTGGAATTTATGGCTGCTCTTCTTTCGCTGGAAGATAATCCGGATAAAATTCCCTATTTTTTGGAAGAATGCAAGAGGATGAAAATCAAAATTATACCGCCCAACATCAATATAAGTCAATGCGATTTTTCCGTGCAAGGGAAAGAAATTCGTTTCGGTTTAAGAGCGATTAAAAATTTGGGTGAAAACACCATACGGGCAATTGTGGAAGAAAGAGAGAAAAAGGGTCCCTACAAGAGCATATTTGATTTGTGCATGCGATTGGACAGTTTTTCTGTTAATAAAACTGTGTTGGAGAGTTTGACAGCATCAGGTGCGATGGATGATTTGGAAGGAACAAGAGCACAAAAATGGAATGCCATAGAACTTGCATTGGAACATGGTGGTGAACATCAGCGCGATTTTAAGCGCGGTCAGACTTTATTATTTGACTTATTGGACGATGAGGATAAGAATAATACCGATAATCCTCCTCTTCCGGAAGCGAGTAATTGGTCGCATTTAAAGCAGTTAGAAATGGAAAAGAGCGTTTTGGGCTTTTATCTTTCCGGGCATCCTCTGGAACCGTATAAGGAACTTATCGAATTATTGACGACAAACAGAGCCAAAAATGAAGAAAAAGGGAACGGCAAAGATGTGCGCGTTGTGGGAATAGTGGTGAATGTGACCAAGAAAAAAGGGAATAAAGGCAATCCCATGGCTTTTGTGGAAATGGAAGATCTGGTCGGCAAATATGAGCTTGCACTCTTTAATTATGACTATGAACAATTTCTTAATCAGTTAGAAGTCGGCAAGTTATTTTATATAGTAGGCAATCGTTCTCAATATAATAACGGGGAGGAAAAGGCATATAGAATTATTCCCAAAAAAATCTTTGCTTTTGATGCTTTGCCTTTTTGTCTGAAAGGAGAAGTAACTTTGGAATTGAAAGAGAACGATGTTAACGAGGAATTTATAAAATACATTAATAAATTGAAAAATAAAGCATCCGGACATTTTAATATGAAACTCAAGGTCAAAACAAAAGATTTTAACACGCTAATTCTACAGACACAGGCTGTTCAAATCTTTCCCGACCGTGATTTTATCAGATGGTGTGCGGAAAATAATTATAAAGTTAAAGCGGAAGTGGAGTATGAAGATTAGAGGCATTCTGATTTTTTTGATGTTCCTTTTTCCTCTTTGCCTTAATTTAGCGGCGCAAAATGTGATTGTGAATAAATATCCGGATAAGTCTACTATGTATATTTTACTGCCTTACGAATTATTTATCTTTGCGGCTGAAACTTCCATAGCTGATTATCAAATGAGCGTTAATCTCACCGACAATGCCAAAAAACAAGTTTATCAAGGCATAATATCAATTTCAGTCCAGGACGATAAAGAACTGAAAGGCAGGACATTTTTGGAGGATATATCTTTTTCCGCACCTGCAGGTCAATATAAATTAGTGCTGCTGTTGCACAATCGCAAGCTGGGCGATAAAAAAGAAAAACAATTTCAGATTACTGTTCCTGCCGATTCTTCTTCAGTTAATTCTCTTGTTGTCGGCGAAACAAAATTTTATAAATTTTATTTAACCGATTTAACCCGGCCGATAAAAGAACTTTTAACCTGCAAATTAATTGTTGATACCTATAAACAATGCGATAGTTTAGCCCTGTCGGTAACTATAGACGGAAAAGAAGAATATTTTCCTATTCCGCGTTCGTCAGGTTATACTTATGATCTTTTACCCCTGATGGAGAAAGGGAAAATTACTTCTCTAAAAATTATTACTTATCTGAACGGAGCACAAAAAGAAACAAGGGATGTACTGAATGCGGCAGTCGGTGAGTTCAATCAACTGTATTCGCTAAAAGATCAATTGCTCCAAATAAAATATATAGCTACGCAAAATGAATGGAAGACTGTTAAATCTATTGCGGAAAAGGACGCAGCAAAAGCAATCGAGTATTTTTGGTCTCTGCATGATAACTCGCCGAATGATGAGAGAAATGATTTGCGGGATATGTTTCAGGAAAGAGTAAAAAGGGCAGATGAATTATTTTCCGTGCATAAAAATATTCCGGGATGGAAAACTGACAGAGGCAGAATATACATTATAAAAGGTCCGCCGGATGAAATGTCCGAAGAAGTTTATCCGGTGGGAAGACCGCCATATATTCTTTGGTATTATTACAAAGAAAACTTAATTTATCGTTTTGAGGATAGGTCTGGTTATGGAAACTATACTTTGCAGGCTGAAATCAGCGAGTTTTAAAGCATTATTGCTTGTTCTGACGCTTTCTTGCCTTTGGCTGAATGCTTTTGCGGCAGAGCACTTGGGAATTTTTGTCGATGCCAAGCGGTATTTTGACTATAATAAAAACACAAAATATGTCATTGATTATCAAATTCCATATAAAAATTTGATGTTTCTGAAACGGGAAAACGGATACTTTGCCGAAATGCAGGTGAAGATTTTCATTGCCTATCCGGACAGTGAAAACTTTATATTACTCAAGGAATTTACCGATAATATAGGAGTTTCCCAAAAATATGACATCACTTCCACTGGCAAATCATATTTGGATAGAATATCTCTAACATTGGCTAAATCAGGTTATCGCCTCAAACTTCAATTTCAAGATTTAAATTCCGGTTTGGCTTACGAATGGATTTATAAAGCAGTAAATCTTAATTCCGATGATATCTTAAGTGATTTGGAAATTGTTACTGCTAATCTACCCGATTCTACAATTTATGCACAAAAATTCAAGCGCAACGGGAAAACTGCTTTACCTGATGTTTCCGGAATTATAGCAAAAGGCTTGATAGATAGTGTCTACATCTTTGGAGAAGCCTATTTTCCGAAAGAGGGAAAATTAAAATTGACAGTTATGAAAGACAGCAGTGAAGTCCTTATTCAAAGCAAAGAATTAAAACCGAGTAATACTATTGTTCCTTATACTTTTCCTCTTAATATCGCAAATTTAAGCGCAGGTAAATATATTGCTGCCGTTAATGCTTCTGATGGAACTCAAGAGCAATCCAGACAATTGATGTTTCTTTTGACGGAACAGGCTGAAAATTTATATTATGTTTTCCTTGATGAAGATGAAGAATACGAACTGCTCAGCAAATTAGTTTCGGCAAAATCACCTTCAAATTGGAAATCCATGTCTAAAGAAGCAAAAAGAAGATACACATCAAGCATGTGGACTTATCTCGCCATGCAGCAAAATATGCCCGTCGACCAAGTTGTTGCCGAATACAAACAAAGGATAGATTATTGCAATAAACATTTTTCCCATTTTGAAAAAGGATGGAAAACTGATATGGGAAGAATTTATATTCGCAACGGCCGTCCCGATGATATAGAATCCGATACCAGTTCCGATTACGGCAGATTAGGCAGAAAAGATTATCAGATTTGGAAATACACGGGCAGATTACATTCCGTTTATTTATTTATTGATATCCCGATGAACGGAAATTATAAATTAATGTATGTGGATAATGACGATTTGGAAAGCACTAATCCGAATTGGCGGAAATATTTGGGTTCCGACTTTGATGAATCAAAATTAGAAAATTAATCTCTGATAATTATCTGAATCTTGTGAAAATTCCGGCTTGAAAGCATCCTTGTAATGCTTAATGCTGTAAGTTTCATCGTCAGGAAAATAAAAAACGACAATGAGATCAAAGCGCACGGAACATTTTGAATATTGCTGATGTTTTTGTAGAAATTCCATAGCGGTATAGGTCAAATTCTTTTTTTTGGATTTTGTAATGCTGTTTTCCGCTGTTTTATAGTCGTGCTTTGATCTGGTTTTTACTTCTGCAACAATTAACTCAGTTTGATAAAGAGCTACAAGGTCAATTTCACCCCGAGAACCTTTAAAATTTGAAGAAAGAATATTGCAGCCCAAACTTTTCAGATAAAGGGCTGCTAACTCTTCTCCTTTTTTTGCCAAGGTTTTAACATTATTGATTTTCATAAAAGTAATAAAAAAAACTTGACTTAAAAAATGTCAAATAGATAATGGTAACAGGTAAGGAGAATAAGAAATTTTAGGAGGATAATATGAAGAGAATTTTATTGCTGAGCTTATTCCTTTTGACGGTTGCAGCCGGCATTCAAGCTGCTCCATACAGCACGTTGGGAGAGTTGAATGCGCCTGATGCATATGTTTTACCGCATAAGGCAGCCGAGTTAACTTTTACGAATTATTTTAGGAGGGAGTATTCCGATTTTGTGGGACAGCCGCCTTACGAGTATTATCCTATGGGGAAGATTTCCTTAGGTTTATGGGACAGGTTGGCATTAGGAGTGTGGGCAGGTGATGAAGTAAGTTTTTTAGATGCGAAATTGATGTTGTTGGAAGAGACGGGAACACGTCCGCAGATAGCGATCGGAATAGATAATGTATTTTCTCCGATGAAGGAAGATGTGGCAGATTTAAAGCCGGGAGACGATTGTTACGGTAATCCCGATGCCGCCTATTACGAAAAAAATTCTCCGTATATATGCATGACGAAAGCGTTTGTTTTGCGTAATTATACGGGATTGAAGTTAATGGAGACATATTTAACCGCGGGGATAGGTCAGAATAAATTTAAGGCGCAGACTGATTTTTCCAAACGGTTTGAGGGATTATTCGGCTCGATAACGACGAAGCCGCATAAGAATTTAAGTTTTACTTTTGAGTTTGACGGGTGTGATTTCAATGTCGGCGGAGCTTTTTCCTATCATAACATAGGACTGAAAGTGGCGTATGAGGGGTTGGAAGAGGAAGAGAACAATCGTTTTGGGATAGCGATTACCTATTTATTTGACAAGTATTCAACGAGTAAGCAGCGTCAGGGATATTGGCAAGTCGGAGGTGTTTCGCGAGGAGCAGAAATGGTTTCTCCCGAATTACAAGGCGGTACTGATAAAAGTAATGAAGTGTTAATGGAAGAATTGCAGAAGTTAAGAGAACAAAGAGAACAGGCACAAAAGGTATTGGATGCTTTACAGGAGCAGTTAAAGAAGTTGGAAGAAGAATCGGCAAAGCAATAAAGGCACAAGTGAAAATAAATATAAACAAATAAAATAATAAAGGTGGGATGAGGAAACTGTCAGGATAATAAGACGCGTTAAATTTTAGATACAGAAAAAAGAGATGATTTTTAAGAAACAATCATATATATTTTTTATTTGCTTTTTAGCTGCTGTAATTTATTTCAATTATTAACAATTTATAAAGTGGGGAGAGTTATTATGACTAAAAGATTATGTTTTTCAGTATTACTTCTAACCTTGATTATTTCCATCTTTTGTGCTCCGGTAACGCAATCACAGGCGCGTCAGGTTGCAAGTAATCTCATTTTGGAGCGTGCTAATGCTTCCAAAAACATCGCTTCTGTTATGTATTTAAACAATGAGACAGAATCGCATATTTATGTGATTAACCTCCGCCCTGCGGGTTTTATTTTACTTTCGGGAGATGATGCAGCTTATCCGGTATTAGGATATGATTTTAATTCCAATTGGACCGGGGAAAATATTCCGGTTCAATTACAAGAGTTTCTGCAAAGCTGGCAGAAGCAACTGTCCTATATAATCAAAAATCAATTGCGGGCGGATGACAAAAGCAGGGATGAATGGGTGCGTTTGTCTGTTTCAAGCGTGGAATTCGTTCCACAAAGAAATGAGCGTGATGTAGCTCCTTTACTTACCACTACTTGGGGTCAGGAAGGTTATTACAATGATCTTTGCCCAAGCAACACACCCGTCGGATGCGTAGCCACTGCTATGAGCCAGATTATGAAATTCTGGAATTTTCCGATTACTGGAAGTGGTTCACATAGTTATAATTGCCCGCCTTACGGAACATTATCCGCAGATTTTGCCAACACTACTTACAACTGGACAGATATGCCTAATCAAGTAAGCAGTCCCAATTTGTCTGTTGCTACTTTATGCTATCATGCAGGAGTAGCGGTAAACATGCAATACAACCCAAACGGCTCCGGTGCTTACAGCACTGATGTTCCCAATGCTTTAAGAACTTATTTTAAGTATGCGTCTTCCACTACTTATTATGATAAATCCTCTTATTCCGATGCAAATTGGGCTTCAATGTTACGAGGGGAATTTGATAATCGCCGTCCTGTTTATTATTCGGGCAGTGGTTCTTCAGGCGGACATGCTTTTGTCTTAGACGGTTACCAAAGCACTGATCATTTTCATGTCAATTGGGGCTGGGACGGATATTATAACGGTTATTATTATTTGAACAATTTGAATCCGGGTGGGGAAAATTTCAGTTCCAGTCAAGCAGCTGTAATGGGAATTGCACCAACGCAGTCCAATCCCGCTTTAACTGAAGGTTTTGAAGGAACTACTTTCCCTCCGTCGGGCTGGAGCAGATCAGCTGCTACTTGGTCTCGCTCTACCAGTTCTCCAATTACGGGAACGGCTTCTGCTTATTATAACGGAACTGCCAATAATGTGCGTTTGGTTACTCCTAAATTATCGATTACCACTACCAGCACTTTAAGCTTCAAGGCTAAACGCGGTTCAACTAATCGTTACGAAATAATTAACATTCAGTATTCGACGAATGGAACTAGTTGGACGACTTACTACACTACTGCAGCTTTAACGGCTACTGCCACTACTTATTCCTGCACCTTTTCCACTCTTACAGCGGGTGATTATTATATTGCCTTCAATGCTAATTCTTCTAATAGTAATAGTAATATTAAGTCTATCTGGCTGGATGATGTGTCAGGTCCTAATTTATCTCCATTGGCTGCGATAAATCTCACTTCTTGGGATGCGGGGAATGTGGCACCGGGTGAAATTGGCAGTTCAGGTCCAACTTTTCAGCTTTCCAATATCGGCGGAGGAACACTTACTATTAGCAGTGTAACTGATCTTTCCTCTTCTGAATTCAAATCAACCATTAATCCGTCAGTGCAATTGGTTTACGGTCAAGTGCATACATTCGGTTTCACTTATGAACCTCTTAATTATGGAACCGACACCCAGACTTTCCAAATCGTAACTAACGGCGGAACGATATCTATTTCATTAACCGGGCAAGCTCCAAGTTCAAGATTTTCCGACGGATTTGAAAATTACGATGATTTTGCTCTTTCTTTCGGAAATTGGACTCAATATGACGGAGATCATTTAACCACATATACTATTTCAGGCTGTACTTTTCCTAATCAAGCTTATGTCGGTTCATACATTATCTTTAATTCTTACCAAACGAGTCCGAGTTTGGGTGGAACACCTATAGACGCTTATGCCGGACATAAAGGTGCCTATTGCTTTGCCGGTATACCGTCAGGTTCTGTTACTGCCAATGATGATTGGCTGATTTCTCCGGCTATTAGTCTTACAGGACCTACTTGCAGCGTAAGTTTCTATGCTAAAGCATATTCTTCTTCTTATCCGGAGCGTTTTAAAGTCAGACTTTCTACTACCAATAACACACCTTCCAGCTTTACGGTTTATTTGGCTGGAAGTGCAACATCCTATATAACTGCAACAACGACTTGGACACAATATACTTATAATTTAAATAATTATTCCGGGCAAACAGTTTATATTGCTATTGAATGTGTTTCCGCTGATGCTTTTATTTTCATGGTTGATAACTTTGTCGTAAATGACAGCGGATATGTGCCGCCTACACCTACTTTTGGCAATGTAAACGGTTTTGTGTATAAATACGGAACAACCACACCGATTGCCAATGCCAAAATTACTATAGGAGCCAAATCAGCCACTACAAATGAAGCCGGTTTTTATCAAATCAATAATCTACTTGTAGGAACCTATAGCGGTTTATGCGAAACTCCGGGACAGGATTATTTCAGCAGCTCTGTCAGCGGAATTGTTATTACTCAAGGCAATACAACTACGCAGAACTTCTATTTGAAATGGTCGGAACTGGCAGTTAATCAGACATCGTTCACTTCCACTTTGTATTTGGGACAAAGTCAAAATCAAACCTTGACTATTTCCAATCCCGGCGGCACTGCAAATTTAGTCTATGACTATTACTTGTCTCCTTATTTAGGAGCTGGTACCTCACGCAATAACAGTATTATAGATAAAGCCGTTCCGCCTGATCCTACTCTCAGAATATCTAATGTATCTATTATGGAAAATAGCAGAGTAGCGGTTTCCGGACAGATGTATTACGGTGATGTAGAGGATGCTTATTATTATACAAATTACTATCCGGAACGCGCCACAAAGTTCACTATCAGCGATTTTGGGTTGTGGAGCAATAGTGGAGTAACGATTGATTCTTTGGAAGCTTGGTTTTATGATTATGATTTAAATAATTGGGGCGGTTCAAATACATTTAATTTCAAGATTTATGCCGCTAACGGCACTACTGTTCTTTATACTTCTCCATCAATTGTGGCTATTCCCAGTGACGGAACTTACATATATCCCACCAGATTTACTCTTCCTACTCCTTTATCCATTAACGGAGATTTTTGGATAGCGGTAAAACCTGTCGGAACTACAACGGGTAAACCTTACGGATTAAGCACAAATTACAGTTACGGTCATTCCTATTATGGTTCGGCGGGTTCTTGGACTGCCCTTGCGCAAGAGGAACATATTATATCCGCTTACGTGAGAGGTAACTATTGGGTTTATGCCAGCGGAGGAACGGGAACGGTGGCTCCCGGCGCATCAGAAAATGTAAATATCAACTTTGATACAACAGACCTTAGCGAAGGCACTTATCGCGGTCTTCTCAATATAGTTAATAATTCAAATTATATAGCTCCGAGTGCAAATTCGCGCGGGGACAATTTAGTCATTCCGCTTACGCTAAATGTGATGGTGGCGCACAACGGTAATATTCAAGGTCATGTTTATTATGCAGGCACCACGACTCCCGTTGTTAATGCCGTAGTAAGCGTTCCCTTGTATGATGCTGTCTATACCGATGCAAACGGTTATTACTCATTGACCGGTATCTCAATCAGCACAACACAAATTTCCGCTTCCGCTTATGGTTGCCAAGATTACACTGGATCTGTAACTCTGGTGGAGAACCAAACTGTTACTCGGGATATATATCTGGATTATTCAAAATTCTCAAGTTCTCAAACAGTATTCAATCTTTCTTGTGAAACCGGAGGCACAACTACCGCTTCCACGACTTTACAAAATATCGGGACTTTTGCCGTAGATTGGACAGCGGACAGCGGTATCTGGGGCGGTGTAACTTACAGTGCAGGTCCGCTCAATGAAGACTTTGAGGATTATGATATCAGCGGTTGGTCAGGTCTGGTTGGAGATAATTCTGATATTTATACCGGATACGGACATACCGGTAACGCCACTTGGGTTTTTGCGTCCGAGGGTACTTATACACCGCAGTATATTATCACTCCTCAATTGAAACCGACGGCTTCCGATAATTTGAGTTTCTGGTATCAGGAATTTAACAATTCCAATGAAGTGCTTCAAATAATGATTTCCAGAACTGATACGGCAATCGGCTCTTTCCAATTAGTAGACACGATTAATATGACTACTGATCAAGTCTGGACGCACTATACTTTACCATTGGGAGCCTATTCTGAAGAAGATCATATTTATGTCTGCTTCTATTATCCGAGAGTGGATGGTTACCAATACGGATATGTGATGATTGATGATATTACCGGACCGGAAGTGCGTTTACCTTATTCTGAGTGGTTGACCAGCACACCTTCCGGAACATTAGCTGCCGGAGCTTCCGGACCGTTCAACTTGTATGTTAACGCTGCAGGTTTGCCGGTCGGCAATTACACAGCTCAGACTTGGGTGTTCGGCAACGCTACGAATTCTCCATATAAGCTGTATGTGAACTTGGAAGTAACGCAACCGATTAATGTGGAAGCTCCGCAAAATGTCTTATCCGCTGCTTATGATAATTTCATAGAATTAGCGTGGGATGAGGTTGCAAACGCTAATGGTTATCACGTTTATGTTTGTGATAATCCTTATGGAACTTATCAACAAATCCGCTTCACGAACGACACATATGCTGATATATATTGGCCAGAGCTGGAAAGTTTGGGTTATGATGGATCAAAGGCTTTCTTTAAAGTTACAGCCGATACTCAAGCTCAGGCTCAAACTAACATAACAATGGTAAGAAACAGAAGTGAACAGGCTTCGCAACCGCTGGAAAGAATGGGAAATCATATATCCCATAAAGTTCTGAACATTCAATAATAAATGTTTGTTCTTGCCTTAAGCAAACGCCCGGAATATCCATTTCCGGGCGTTTTATTTTGTGAAAAGTAATGCCGCTATAAATGAGTCGTTAAATTATTGACAATTGTTTTGTCATACCAAACTTTGCTTCAATGAAAAGGATATTACTGGATCAGATTGACAATCAGTTTCTTAGCAATCTTCCGGAAGAGAATGGAGTAATTTGTTTCTGGAAAGGCTCGGAATTGTTGTATTCAACCTTTACGGTAAATTTAAGATATACTTTAAGGCTTTTGTTTGCTCGTCAAGAAGAAGACGAAAACATCAAAGACCTGCTTTCTCAAGCCGAATTACTGGAAATTGAAGAAACGAACAGCGGTTTGGACGCTTTAATGAGAGATATCCAACTGAAAAGCAGACAAGAAGTTACTTTCAGTCAGAGAATTCAACTATGGAAGAATTATGTCTATTTGGCAATCAATCCCGCAGAATTTCCTTTTGTGAAGATAGCAGAATATAGCGATGAAGATTGGTTTTATATAGGTCCTTTTCGCAGCCGTTTCTTTTTAGCTGATGTAATGGAATTGATGCAGAAATTGCTTAAGTTGCCATTTTGTGAAGTGAAAGAAGGACCTTGTGAGAAAGCCGGTGAAGAAATGTGCCGTGAGTGGTGCAGCTTGATTAAAGTTGAACTGAACAGAAGGGAAGAAGAAGCAACACATCCGAATTTGGAAAAGCTTGATGCCTTGTTAAAAGAGGCTTATGTTCATCCCGATAACAAATTAATTGATTTGATCAGCAGAGAAAAACAGAAATATGACAACAAATTGGAATTTACCAAAGGCGACTTTTTAAACAGCGATTTAAAGCTGTTAACGCGCTATAGAGAATGGCTGATTTTTCTTTACCAAATTAAAAATCTGAATAAAGTAACGGAAAATGTTGTTATAAAGGGCGGACAGCTTATTCGTTTCAAAATAGGAACTCAGCTTTACGAAAAACCTTATATCCATGTTAAATACCGTCCCAATGAGATTTTGGCGCTGAACAAGAATTTATTGGATGAAGCGCGGATTTTGTATAAGGAGTGTCAATAATGAATGAAAAAATAGCCTGTCTACCTATTGTCAAGCAAACTCGCCAAGGAAAAGTTCGCGACCTTTACGACTTGGGCGATAAATTGTTGATTGTGACTTCTGACCGAATATCTGCATTTGATGTAGTTTTCCCGACTAAGATTCCGGATAAGGGTAAAATTCTGACTGCTATTTCCAAATATTTTTTTGAAAACACAAAGCATATAATTGATAATCACTTAATCACTACTGAAATAGATGAATTTCCGCCCGAATTGCATCCTTTCAGAAATGAATTGGAAGGGCGCAGTATGCTGGTGCGTAAAACCAGAGTCATTCCTTTTGAATGTATTGTGCGGGGTTATTTGACTGGTTCTGCATGGAATGAATACAAACAAACAGGCACAATCAGTAATATGCTAATGCCTGAAGAACTGCAAGAGAGCCAAAAATTTCAGCATCCGCTGTTTACTCCTTCTACAAAATCCGAATCCGGACACGATGAAAATATCAGTTACAGAGATTTATTAGACCGCATGGATTTGAAGCTTGCCGCTTTTCTGAAAGATAAATCTATTGAACTTTACATTTATGCGCACGACCTTTTAATCAAGAAAAATATCATAGTTGCGGACACAAAGTTTGAATTTGGAGCAATTGGTTCGCAGGTTTTGTTAATTGACGAAGTGCTGACTCCGGATTCTTCTCGTTTTTGGGATTTGGAAAGCTACAGTATCGGTAAAACACCGCTCAGCTATGATAAACAGTTCATTCGCGACTATGTTTCTTCTCTCGGTTGGGACAAAAATCCTCCTGCACCAAGTCTTCCGCCTGAAATTGTCAAGCAGACAAGAGAAAAATATATTACAATTTACAAGCTCATTACCGGAGATACGGAAAAACAATGGTGAAGAAAATTTGTCTGGTTGATGACGAAGAAGACTTAACCGAGAACCTGACTCACGAAATAAAAGCTTTGCGTCCAGACTGGGAAGTTTTAACTTTTCAGAGCGGTTTAGACGCAATTAAAGAAATAATGAAAGGCAAAATTGATATCGTTGTTACCGATATTGCCATGCCCGATATGGATGGTTACGAGCTTTTCTGGCGCATCAAAGATTATGATGCAAACCTTCCGGTGATTATGATGACCGGTTTCGGTTACGACCCTAATCATGTTCTCGTGCGTTCTAAACAAGACGGCCTTCAGGAAGTCCTTTATAAACCTTTTGAAACTAGTAAGCTGATTGAGATAATAGAGAAGCACCTCTTATAAAAATGGCTGAGGAAAACTTCGTTTCCAAACATTGGTTTAGACGTTCAATTATCAGCCGGTTGCTGTATCCCGTTTCATTGCTTTTTAAGTTGATTGTTTCCTTACGCCGGAAATTATACAGTAAAATCTTTCATTCCTATAAACCTTCCATCTTTACTATCAGCATAGGAAATATTACTGTGGGCGGTTCCGGCAAAACACCATTCACGATATATTTAGCTGAAATATTAGCAAAAAAAGGAATACGGACAGCGGTTTCCGCACGAGGATACAAAAGCGTTTTGGAAAATAAAGTAACTCTGATTTCCGACAGAGAAGGACTTTTGCCCGAAGCTGACTTAGCAGGTGACGAAGCTTGGCTTTTGGCAAAAAGACTACCGGAAATTCCGATTGCAACAGGAAAAAAACGCAAAGCCGCAATTCAATTATTATATAAAACTTATCCCGATCTGGAATGCATTATCTTGGACGATTCTTTTCAGCATTTGCAAGTGCAACATGATTCGGATTTTGTCTTAATTAATGCAATAGCCGGTTTCGGAAACGGATTTATTCTGCCGGCAGGTCCTTTACGAGAGCCGGTTTCAGTTTTGCGTTTAGCTGATTTTCTTATTTTAAATCATGCCGAGAGCAGAAACAATGACGCAGAAACCTTGTTGAAACATTTGCAAAGTTACGGAAAGCCTATTTATGAAGGTTATTACAAAGTTCTGCGTGTTTGTGATTTTACGGGAAGGGATATTGAAATTGAAAGTCTTTCCGGAGAGGCTGCCGTTATCCTTTGCGGCATTGGCAATCCGAGTAGTTTTATCTCTACGGTAAAGGATTTGGGTATTAAAATAGCCGGTCAAATGATTTTTCAGGATCATTATGCTTATAACGATGTTGAGATTAAAACAATTTTAAATTTGCTAAATAAATCACAGGCACAACGGATTGTCACAACGGAAAAAGACTTTGCCAAGTTGAGGCATTTTCCTGATTTGAAATCAATGTTGATTGTTCTGCAAATCGGCTTTTGTCTTGCTTCGGGTGAAGAAGAATTATCCGGTAAACTGATAAAACAAATTAGAGAAAAAGGGGATTATTCGGGCAAACAAGAAAGCAGAAATGGTTTAGCCTGAATTTTTGATATCTCATTAAAACGTGTGAGTTAATAACTTTTCAGCGGCTGCAAGATCTTCCGGAGTGTCAATTCCGATCCCATGATAAGAAGTAATTGCCATCCGAATCGGTATTCCATGCTCCAAAAAACGAAGCTGCTCCAGCTTTTCAGCTTGTTCCAATTTACCCGGCTCCAGTTTTACAAAATCAAGTAAAGTTTGCCGGCAGTATGCATAAACTCCTATATGACGAAAATATTTAACGTCTGATTTACCGTCACGATTGTAGGGAATAGGGGAGCGGGAAAAATAAAGAGCATTCATTTTGTGATCGGTAACTACTTTAACAAGGTTAGCATTATTTAACTCTTCAGTATCCGTTATAGGTGTCATCAATGAAGCCACTTGAACTTCAGGCTCCTTAAATAAATCTTTTAGCTTTGCCAAAACCGCTGTTTCTATCATCGGTTCGTCACCTTGAACATTAAAGATAACATCACAATCCAGATCAATAGCGGCTTCAGCTACCCGATCGCTTCCGCTGAGATGATGAGGAGAAGTCATTTTACATATACCGCCGAAAGCTTGAACCGCATCAGCAATGCGTTTATCATCGGTAGCAACAATTACCTGGTCAAAAAGATTACTTTTTCGGACATTCATATAGACATGCCAAATAACGGGTTTTCCTTGCAGTAAAGCTAAAGGCTTTCCAGGAAACCTTTCCGAAGAGTAACGGGCAGGAATAATCGCTGCAAATTTCAAGATTATTCCTTCACCTTAAATTGCATAAAAACAGTGTAAAATGGAACTGCGTCAATCGTTTTATGATAAAACCAGATTTTGGCAAAAACGGGGCCGGGATTAGTCTTGGCTTTGTTTATCAGTTCTTGTTTTTTAGCCGGATCATCAGTTGCCTTTATTTCTTCCGAAAGTTTATCCAATTGCCAAACAGCCAACTTTTGCAGTGCGTTTTCCTGAGCTTGCTGCCAAGCTGTAAGCAAATCTTTGTCCTCTGCAGTGCCGGTAATAAAAATATAACCTTTATCACTATAGGGTTTATTTATTCTGCACCACGAGGGCAAAGCAGCAGCCGAAACGCGAACAAGGTCATTATTTAATTCCGTATTTCCTTTTCCCATTAGAAAAAGTCTGTAACCAAAAACATCTGTTTGAGCTAAAGGTTTCAGCTCTTGAGTATATATTTTCTGTAGTTCCGGATTGGGATTGAAGCTTACGATAAAAGGTTTTCCAGAATTACTTTGTTGTGTATCGGAAAGATATTGGAGAGCATCTTCAGCGGAATATTCAAATTGGGAGTGCATTTTAGCCAAAGAATTTGCGGCAAATGAGCAAGCAGCTTTCTCTATTTTATCGGATTTAAGTTTACCTTTAGCAGCCACTCCAATGGCAAAATCACCTTCTGGAAGATATAAAAGCCAGGCAGGAACGTCTAAATTTGTATAAACAGTAACAGGTCCGGATTTTAATTGAATGCCGTTTTTCGGCGGATTTACAGATTTGTTTTTACTTGAACCCGAAAAGATTATTGCGCAAAATAAAATCAGCAGCGGAATGTATAGATGCTTAAACTTCATTATTTCTCCTCTGTTTTTATTTCAGATTGAAATTTACCGTGTTTTCTCAGCCAAATTATCAAGGCTGTTGCGTCAGTATAATTGACACCGGGAATTCGCATAACCTGACCTATGTTTTGCGGTCTTATGCGCATCATTTTTTCTCTTGCTTCCCAAGCTATGGTGTCAATATGCATAAAATCGATATCATTATCAAGGCGAATATTTTCCGTTAAAGAGAAGCGTTGTAATTCTTCTTCCTGCCTTTTCAGATAACCTTCATATTTAATTTCCAGCTCTATTCTGGATGCAATGTCATGATTTAAATCAGCAGGAACTTGATATCCGAAACGGACTAAATCGTCAAAAGAAATTTCCGGTCTTTTTAATAGAACGGCATATTTTTCCGCTTGGGGAAGATCATTCAGAACAGTGCAATTTTCCGTAATCAATCGTTGTTTTTCACGTTCTTTGATTTTCAGCATTTCTTGAAAGCGTAGCCAACGCTGTTCTGAAATTAAACCAAGTTTATAACCGACAGGCATGAGGCGTTCATCAGCATTATCCTGGCGCAGGCAAAGCCGATATTCTGCTCGTGAAGTGAACATACGATAGGGTTCTTGTGTCCCTTTTGTTACTAAATCGTCTATCAAGACACCGATATAAGCTTGAGAACGAGACAAGATTAAGGGGTCTTTACCATCAAGCGAAAGGACTGCATTAATTCCTGCCAAAAGACCTTGGGCTGCAGCTTCCTCATAACCTGAAGTGCCGTTTATTTGACCGGCTAAATAGAGATTATGCACTTTCTTTGTTTCCAAAGAAGGTAAAATCTCTTCCGGTTCGATATAATCATATTCAATGGCATAGCCGTAACGCATAATGGCGGCATCTTCCAAACCGGGAATTGAATGCACGACAGCTTCTTGAACTTCGGGAGGCAAACTTGTAGAAATACCGTTAACATAACCTTCGTGAGTTTTTGTTCCTTCCGGTTCAATAAAAATATGATGTGTTTCTTTATCCGGAAATTTGACAATTTTATCTTCAATGGATGGACAGTAGCGAGGTCCGATGCCTTGAATGTAACCACCGTATAGAGAAGAAAGATACAAATTTTCTCTTATAATTTGATGAGTTTCAGAAGTGGTATGCGTAAGGTAACAACAAATCAAATTATGCAAAGGAATATCCCGGTAAAAGGAAAATCCTGAAGGATTAAGATCTCCGGGTTGAGAATTTAATCGATTATAATTCAAGGTGCGCAAATCAACGCGAGGAGGGGTTCCCGTTTTAAAACGATTTAACTTTAAACCTGCTTTAATAAGCGCTTCCGATAAACCAAATGCTGCAGGTTCTCCACTACGCCCGCCCGGATAAGCAACTGCACCCACATGGATTAAGCCGTTCAAAAATGTTCCGCTGCAGATGATAACTTTGTCTCCGTAATAGGTTTTTCCCAGATTAGTTATTACACCCTTGACTACATTATTTTCAATAACTAAATCGCTTATTGTTGCTTCAATTATTTGCAGCCCTTCTTGCTGTTCCAAAATTTCGCGCATAACAAGTGAATATTGCTGTCTGTCATTTTGAGAGCGGGGAGCCCATACAGCAGGACCTTTTTTCTTATTTAACATCCTGAAATGGATACCCGTCAAATCCGCCGCTTTTCCAATTTCTCCTCCCAGAGCATCAATTTCTCTTGCTAAATGACCTTTGGCAGGACCTCCGATTGATGGATTGCAACTCATCCGTCCGATACTTTCCATTTTTATTACAAAAATTGCAGTGCTTGCACCCATTCTGGCAGAAGCGAGAGCGGCTTCAACGCCGGCATGACCTGCACCTATGACTAAAACATCAAAATGAGAGGAATTCATAATTGAGAATGAGAAATTAGGATAAACGTTCTTCCAGCCAAGCCAGCATGCTATCTATACCAATATTTTTTTCTGCTGAAGTGGCAATAATAGTTTTATCCCTTAAATCAAGTTGTTTGGCTAATTGGCTTAAAGCAGCTTTTATTTTAGTTTTGGGAATTTTATCCGCTTTGGTGGCAATTACGCAAAAATCTATATTTCTTTTGGAGAGCATTTCCAGCATAGTTTTATCTTTGGGATCGGCAGGATGGCGAATGTCCACCAATACGAAAATTCCCTTCAATTGCTGACGCATGTTTAAGTATTTGTCAATCATTATGCGCCATTTTTCTTGTTCTGCTTGACTGACTTCCGCAAAACCGTAACCGGGAAAATCAGTAAATTGCATAAAGCCTTGCTGACCGCTATCGTCATTTTTCCAGCGAATTAAAAAGAAGTTTAGCACGCGTGTTTTTCCCGGTGTCCGACTGATTTTAGCCAAAAGATGCTTATTAGTGAGGAGGTTAATTAAGGAGCTTTTCCCTACATTGGAGCGTCCTGCAAAAGCGAATTCGGTATAAGCTGAAGCGGGATAATCTTTAGGTTCAACTGCACTTTTGACAAAGAAGGATTCTACGATTCTGATCATAAGCTGTAGACAACCGATGTTTTATCGGATTCACCGACTTCCACTTCTGTTAATTCACAGGAATGGGAAGAAAGTTTTTGCCGCATCTGTTCGAAGATATATCCGGCGATTTGTTCGGATGTGGGATTAATATTTTGGAAAGCGGGAAGTTCATTTAAATATTGATGATCCAAACCGTCCAAAACCTCTCCCAGCTTAGTTTTTAAGATGCGGAAGTCCATAGCCAAGCCGAGATCGTCTAATTGTTCGCATTTTACGCAAATACGAACTTTCCAATTGTGCCCGTGCAAATTATTACACGGGCCTTCATAACCCGGAAGCTTGTGAGCAGCGGAAAAAGTGTCCGTAACATTGAGTTTATACATGGTATTTGTCACTTTACAAGTATTTTTTATGGATGAAAATTACAATCACGACCGCAGCAAGGAATAAGGAAATTCCGGTTACATAAAGAAAAGCCCAATGCGATTGCATTAAAGGCAATTTGATGTTCATTCCGTACATGCTGAAAATCAAATTCGGAATGGCAATAATGATGGTAATCACAGTAAGAAATTTCATAACAATATTTAAGTTATTGTTAATAACTGACGCAAAAGCATCCATCATTCCGCTTAAAATGTCGCTGTAGATGTTTGCCATGTCAATTGCCTGCTTGTTTTCAATTATTACATCATCAATCATGTCTTCGCCTTCCGGATCGTTTTGCAGCCAACGCGACCTTTGAATTCGTTCCAAAATCAATTCATTGGATTTCAGAGAAGTAGTAAAATAAACCAATGATTTTTCCAAACGCAACAGACGGATAAGTTCCTTATTTTTCATTGAACCGTGCAATTCATCTTCAATCTGATTGGTTCTGCGGTTAATTTCTTTCAGGAAGCGAAGGTAATAAAGGGAAGCCCGCAAGTAAATATTCAAGATAAAACTTTGAGGAGTAATATTGAAAGGGCGATTTCTTCCTTCCAGATAAGCAGTAAGAATTTCCTGATCAAAAAAAGAAACAGAAATTATTTTTTCAGGTAGAATAATCAATCCCAAGGGAACTGTAGCGAAAGGAAGTTTGGAAGTTTTATGCTTATAAAAAACCGGAACACGCATAATGATCAAAATAGAGCCGTCATCATACTCCAAGCGGGAATTTTCATCAGCGTCTTTAAGATCAGTTATAAAATCTGCCGGCAGCTCATATTTATCCAAAATCTGCTGCACTTCTGTCGCATCGGGATCATCCAGATGAATCCAAAAGGCTCCATCCAGACTGACGGTCGGAATGAACTTGTTTCCGCTGTTGAGATAAGCGTTCAACATAACGACCTCCTTTCCGCTCCGAAGAAGCATAATTTTATTTTTTTTACTATAAAAATCCATAATTTTAGAGGCAGCTTAACTGGCAACTATTTTATTCAAATAATGTCGTATCTCACTAATTTCTTAGCAAATTACATTTCAGTTATTAAAATATTTTTCATCCTCTTCCTTCAATTAATAATAAATGTCAAAATACTTTTTTACTATCCTAAAATAAGATTAATTATCAGCTTTTAACAATTTGACTTATACTTTGCTTGTCGGAAAGCATTAAAATTTGTTATCTTCCCTGTAATTAACGGGGGGTCAACGCGGGCTTTCCCTCCGTTAACCCCCCGTTAACCCCCCGATAACTATGAGCGGGATAATATAAATAAAGGTGATTTGAACCTTTCTAATATAAAAGAAAAGAAAAATAATTAGTCTGAAAAAAATGGGGAATTTAGGAAAAGCCTTTTAGTTTAAGTAACTTTAGCGAGAATTTTCCTTGCCATTTTTAATTCTTACCAAAAAGTGACTTTAAAATAAAAAGAAAAAGTGCTCTTTGCCTCATCAGCAAAAGCATAAGGGAGTGTTAATGAAACTTAAGACATTTCCTGGAGGTGTTCACCCCCACGACTGTAAACATTATTCTAAAGATTCTCCCGTCAAGGAACTACCCTTGCTTCAGAAAGTAATTATTCCGCTATCACAGCATGTTGGAGCTCCTTCTACTCCTGTCGTGAAAGTTGGTGACGAAGTTAAGAGCGGGCAATTGATTGCTGAGGCTGCAGGTTATGTTTCTATTCCGCAGCATTCTTCCATTACGGGAAAGGTTACTAAGATTGACATTTTCCCCCATCCCACCGGAACAAGTCAAACAGCAATTGAAATTACTGCCAATGGTCAGGACGAATGGGTGGAATTAACGGACACAAAAGATTTTCTTTCTTTATCCGTTGAAGAAATGAAAAGCAGAATTCGCAACGCTGGTATTTGCGGTATGGGCGGTGCAGGTTTTCCGACAATCGTAAAGCTTTCTCCTCCTGCAGAGAAACAGATTGATACTTTGATTTTGAACGGGGTTGAATGTGAGCCGTATTTGACTGCTGACCATCGTTTGATGTTAGAAAGAGGTGAAGACATCATTCAGGGTATGAAGATTATGATGAAGATCTTGGGTGCAAAACAAGGTTTTATCGGTATTGAAGCTAATAAACCCGATGCTATTGATTTAATGTCCAAACTTACACAACAGGAAAAAAATATCCAAGTCGTAGCTTTGAAATTACGTTATCCGCAAGGTGCAGAAAAGCAATTGATTTACGCAGTTACGGGTCGCAAAGTTCCCAATCGCGGCGGTCTTCCTATGGATGTAAAAGTAGTTGTGCAAAATGTTGGAACCGCTGTTGCCGTTTATGAAGCAGTGCGTTTTCAAAAGCCTTTAATTGACAGAATCATAACAGTAACAGGTTCAGTTGTCACCAAACCGTCAAATTTAAAAGCTCGAATCGGAACTCCTTTTTCCGTATTGGTTGAAGCTTGCGGTGGAACATCAGGAGAAATCGGAAAAATAATTTCCGGCGGACCGATGATGGGTTGCGCCATTCCCGATTTAAATGCACCCGTTGCTAAAGGAACCTCCGGTCTGGTTCTTTTCTCAACTCAAGAAGCTCATTTTCAGGAAGAGCACACTTGCTTACGTTGCGGACGCTGCGTTGACGTTTGTCCTATGAATTTGTTTCCCAGTTTGATTGCACAAGCTGTAAAAAAAGAAGATTTGAAAACAGCCGACCATGCAGGAATGACAGATTGCATAAAGTGTGGAAGTTGTGCTTATGTTTGTCCCGCACATATCAGATTAGTCCAATGGATTGATACGGGGAAAATCAAACTGGCAGAACAACAAAGGGCTGCAAAATAAAGGGGTAAGAATGGAAAAGTTAATTGTAACACCCGCGCCTCATATTCATGATCAGACTTCAGTTAAATGGGTAATGTGGCGTGTAGTTCTCGCTTTGGTTCCAGCCTTGATTGCTGCAATCTATTTCTTCGGATTTCACGCTTTGCTGTTAACTCTTTACGGTGCTGCTGCAGCTATGATTACGGAAGCATTAATCCAGAAGTTTCGCAAAATTCCGGTTACTATAGCAGACGGAAGTGCCTTTTTAACGGGAATGTTTGTCGCTTATAATATTGATGCCAATGCACCTTGGTGGTTACCCGTTATCGGTGCTATCGTAGCTATCGGAATCGGTAAACAAGTTTTTGGCGGTTTGGGACACAATGTAGTCAATCCGGCTCTGTTAGGAAGAGCATTTCTCTTGGCTTCCTGGCCTACTTTAATGACCTCAGGTTGGAGTAAAACAAGGTTTGGTGCTATTAATGGAATCTCTCCCGATATGATTATGCCAAATTTACAACATACAGCTCCCAAAGCATATCAACTTGTAACTTCTGCTACTCCGCTAAATGTGATTAAAACTTTGCGTGATACAGTATTTGTTAATTCTATGACACCCGGTCTGGTTGAAAATCACAATATTGCCAACAGCATTTATCAGCAAATTTGTAGTTTGGGAACGCTGAAATCATTGTTTTGGGGCAATATCGGAGGTTGTTTGGGTGAAGTTTCAGCTTTTGCTTTACTGATTGGAGCCGCTTATCTTTTGTATAAGAATATTATTGAATGGCGTATACCGTTCTTTTATTTATTGACTGTTTTCGTGCTCACACTTCTCTTCGGAGGAATTCACGGTCTTGATGCCAGCTATATTATGCAAGCAGTGATAGCTTTATTTTCCGGTGGTTTGCTGTTGGGAGCGTTTTTCATGGCGACGGATTATACGACAAGTCCGATTACGAAAACAGGCAGGATAATATTTGCCGTCGGTTGCGGTATTTTTACAGTAGTAATCAGAACCAGAGGCGGTTATCCGGAAGGAGTTTGTTATTCCATTCTGATTATGAATGTTTTTACCCCGCTGATTGACAGATTTACAATTCCTAAACCCTTTGGGGAGGTGAAAAAACATGCTTAAAGATATTTTGAGGCTGGGGCTTATCCTCTGTGTCATTTGTGCAATTGCAACAGGTATCTTGGCTTGGGTGAACAGTATCACCTTTCCTACGATTACAAAACTTAAAGCGGAAGATGCCATCAAAACGCGTAAGTATCTCATGCCTTCTGCAGTTACATTCGAAGAAAGGAAAGCTGCAGCTGATACTGCATTCGTCTATTACATTGCCAAAGACGATAAAGATCAAACTCTCGGCTATGTTTTTGAAGCTGTAAAACACGGTTACAGCAGTGACGTGCATACAATGGTTGCTTTGGATAAAGCGTTTAATATTATAAACCTGAAAGTCATTTCTCAAAGTGAAACGCCGGGTTTGGGAACTCATTCTCAAGATCCGGATTTTCCCCAACGTTTTATCGGAAAAGGTGTAACTGAATTGAGAGTAGATAAAGACGGCGGACCGATTAAGTCCATAACCGGTGCTACTATTACTTCAAGAGCTATTACTAATTCATTAAGAGAAGCAATCCAGCTCTTACAATCGGATTTGGCAACTCAAGTAAAGGCAGGTGTCAAATGAGATTCATGCAAGAATTATTAAAAGGATTTATTAAAGAAAATCCGACTTTTGTCATTGTTTTGGGAATGTGTCCTACTTTGGCGACAACCACCGCGGTTAATAATGCCGTCGGAATGGGATTGGCTGCTACTTTTGTCCTCGTCTGCTCCAATATAATAATTTCTTTGGTCAAAGGATTTACCCCCAACAAAATCAGAATCGCAGTCTATATTGTAATTATTGCTGCTTTCGTATCTATTGTAGATATGGTCATGGCAGCCTATGTTCCTGCACTCAGTAAATCCTTGGGAATATTTATTCCTTTGATTGTGGTAAATTGCATTATTATGGGAAGAGCAGAAGCTTTTGCGAGTAAGAATAACGTTCTAAATTCCATGGCGGACGGAATAGGTATGGGACTTGGTTTTACTTGTTCTCTTGCTGTGATGGCAACAATCAGAGAAATCTTAGGTTCCGGCACTTGGGGTGCGGGAAGGTGGTTACTTTGGGATTGGAGTGGTATCAGAATCATGCCCCAATCTTACGATCCGATGTTGATTGCTATTTTAACTCCCGGAGCATTTATTACTTTGGGATTGCTCATGGGGTTAATGAATATGTTGCAGAAGAAGAGAGGTTAAGGAAATGAGCTTTTTTGGAAAAATCTTCTTCCTGGCGCTATCGGCGCTGTTTATTCAAAACTTTGTGTTATCTCGCTTTTTAGGATTGTGCCCCTATTTGGGAGTCTCCAAAAAACTGGATTCCGCTTTCGGAATGGGTATGGCGGTAATCTTTGTGATGACTTTGGCGGGTGCATTCTGCTATTTAGTGGATGCCTATTTGCTGATACCTTTTCATTTAGAATATCTGCGCACAATTGCTTTCATTCTGACTATTGCAGCTTTGGTGCAATTTGTGGAGATGTTTATTCTCAAAAATTCACCGTCTTTATATAAAGCCCTCGGAATATATTTACCGCTGATTACTACCAATTGTGCAGTTATGGGTGTCGTTTTATTGAATACTACACTTACGTGGCCCGACGGAAGTCATTTTAACTTTTTGGAAGCTACATTAAACGGCTGCCTTTCCGGAGTAGGTTTTACTTTTGTTCTGCTTTTAATGGCAGGCATTCGCGAAAGATTGGAATATGCTGATATTCCCGAATCCATGCAAGGTTTTGCCATAGGAATGATTTTAGCCGGAACAATGGCTTTAGCGTTCTGGGGCTTTATGGGCTTCAAGATGTGAGCGGAGGATAAATAAATGATAAGCTTAACTTTACTCGCATTCCAAACTTCGGCAATAATTACTCCCGTAATCATATTGGGAGGTATGGGATTAGTTTTTGGTGCAGTTTTAGCAGTTGCGGCTCATTTCTTTCATGTGGACATAGACCCCAGAGTTGAACAAATAATATCAGTTTTACCGGGAGCAAATTGCGGGGGATGTGGAATGCCGGGTTGTGCAGGTTACGCTGATGCGATTATTCACAAAGGTGCAGATATCAACAAATGCGCTCCCGGCGGTGTTGCAGTTATGTCTCAAATTGCTGCAATCATGGGTATGCAAGCTTTGGATTCGGCAAAAAATGTAGCTGTTTTTCATTGTACCAGCGGCGGTTATAAAAACACAAACTGGAAATATAAATACGAAGGTATAGAAAGTTGTAAAGCTGCAGTCAATATTGCGGACGGTCCAAATTCCTGCCGTTGGGGATGCATGGGATTTAACGATTGCGTCAAAGCATGCAAATTTGATGCGTTAAGTGTGGATGAAGAAGGTATGCGGCATGTTGATTTAGACAAATGTACGGGATGCGGAGCATGTGTAAAAGCTTGCCCGCGAAAGATTCCAATGTTGGTTCCAGAGCAAAAAGTTGTCTATATCCTATGCTCCTCAAAAGATAAAGGTCCCGCCTCCAAAGTTCTTTGCGGTAGCGGATTACCTTGTATCGGTTGCGGTATTTGCGTAAAAAAATGTCCGACTGGTGCAATAACTCTTTCTTCTAATTTGGCGCGAATTGATTATTCTAAATGCATCAGCTGCGGACAATGTGCTCTTGTTTGTCCGACTAAAGTTATCAAAGATCTAAAAGCCGGACAGCGGAAAAAATCGCATATAATTCCGGAAGGCTGTAACGGATGCCATATCTGTGCCGTAAATTGTCCGGTTAAAGCCATATCGGGTGAGCCTCAAAAAGTTCATGTCGTCAATCAGGATCTTTGCATAGGCTGCTGTCTTTGCTATGACAAATGCCCGCAAAAAACTATTGAAATGGTATAAGTAAATTTGAGAGGGCTGCTTAATATATTTTAAGCAGTCCGTCTCTTTGGAGCATAAACAATTTTCTAACTTATCATTTTTACATTACAGAGGAGGCATAATGTTCAAGAGTAAACAAACATTTATTTGGGCAAGCGTTTTTTCAATAATTGTCCTACTCTCTCTAACGGCTTGCAATTCCTACCGCCAATCTATTCCTCCTAAAGAAATTACGGGTGTTTGGGTAGGTTTGGCGCAAAGTGGATTGTCATCAGAATTCTTAAGCCAACGAGAAATTCCTATTTATCTGGAGATTTCACAAAAAGGTGAAGCTCAAGGTTCTATCGGTGATGCTGATTTTGGGCTTACGCCGTTGCAAAAACCTGCTTTTTGGCTAAAAATATTCGGTAAAAAGGGCTACAGAATAAAATTCGTTCTGGCTGGAAATATTGTAAACAGGGAAAGTTTCAAAAGGGGCGGGGGAACTCTTGTTATTGAGGGTGTTAATGATGATGATGAACTGATCTGCCACTTTACTTCCACGGGCACTCAAGTAAATTCGAAGAATATGGTTTTGACCATGAAAAACATAAAACTCCATCACCCTCTTTGAGAAATAGCCTTTAATTAAGTTTAAATTAACGCCAAGCATCTTATTAATACACATAAAGAAGGTGTGTTTCGGTAGGATTAGTCACTGCTGTTTTATTTTTAGTGCCAAAGTATAAATCTTATTACGATTGCATCCTGTAGCTTTAGAAAGCTCATTAGCAATTTCTTTAAGAGATTTTCCTTTATCGATTTCTTGTTTAATCAAAGGAATAAGCTCTTCTTCATTTAGAGCAGTTTGAAGTTTGCCTGATAATAAGATGACAAATTCCCCTCTTGCTTCTATTTCTTCTGAGGTGATGAAATCTTCCAGCTTGCCGCGATAAAAAGTCTCATATAGTTTGGATATCTCTCTTGCGATAACGCATTGCCTGTCGGAAAAATATTCGCTTAATTCAGACAAAGTCTCTTTTATCCGATGTGAAGCTTCATAAATCACCAATGTATGAGATAAATTTTGGATTTCTTTAAGCAAAGCTTTTCTTTCCTTCTTTTGGGAAGGAAGAAATCCGACAAAAGTAAAAATGCCCGTTTCTAATCCTGAAGCAGACAAAGCAGGAATTAAAGCTGTAGCACCGGGAAGGCAAGTGACTTTAATTTTTTCAGCTATAGCGGCTTTAACTAACACTGAAGCCGGATCAGAAATTCCGGGTGTTCCTGCATCAGTTATGACAGCGATATTTTTACCCTCTTTAAGCCGTTCTAAAAGATAGTTTGTTTGCTTTGCTTCATTGAATTTATGATAGCTTATCAATTTATTTTTTATCCCATAGTGATTGAGAAGCACTTGCGAAGTTCTGGTATCCTCGCACGCAATTAAATCGACTGTTTTAAGTGTTTCCACGCCTCGAAAAGTCATATCACCTAAATTACCTATCGGCGTTGGAACGAGGTATAATGTCCCTTGTATCATAATTTACAATTTCCTTGTTCAGTAAGTAATTTGAATAATAATTCTTATTATTTTAATTATCTCAAGATAAAATGATTTTTTTATTGTCAATAAAAAACGCTCTCTTCACTTGAAAAGAGCGTTTTTATCGCATAAGATGCTGAAGCATTAAGCTCCATACATTTCTGTTATTTCATTTTTGGTTTTACCCAAGATATTATATTTCTTTCCGACTTTGATGAAAGCAGCCAAAGCTTTTTCCAGATGTGATATATCATGAGCGGCGGAAATTTGCGTTCTTATTCTGGCTTTACCTTGAGGGACGACAGGGAAAACAAAGCCTATAGCATACACACCTTCTTCATAAAGGTCACGGGCAAAATCTTGTGAAAGTTTGGCGTTAAATAACATCACAGGCACGATTGGTGTATCACCCGGTTGGATGATAAAACCGGCTTCCTGCAGACTCTTTCGCCACCAAGCAGCGTTTTTTTCAAGTTTATCGCGCCGTTCAGTAGTCTTGGACAGAATATTCAAAACCTCAATTACACCGGCTACGACAGGAGGAGCAATAGTATTGGAGAAAAGATAGGGTCTGGCTTTTTGTCTGCAAAGTTCCACTATTTCTTTTCTTCCGGAAACACAACCACCTGAAGCACCACCCAAAGCTTTACCGAAAGTGGTAGTTATAACATCAACTTTACCGACCACTCCATATTTTTCATGGGTTCCGCGTCCTGTTTTACCGATAAAACCTGAAGCATGTGAATCGTCAACCAAAAGCATTGCATCATATTTTTCGCACAACGCGACCATTTCATCAAGCTTTGCACTGTCTCCATCCATAGAATAAACGCCGTCAGTGATTACCATTCTGTGCCGTTTATCCATATGCATTTGTAATTTCTCTTCCAAGTGTGCCATATCAGAATGTTTGAAGGAATCTGTCATAGCTTTGCAAAGTCTTATTCCGTCAATCAGAGAAGCATGCACCAAGCGGTCGGAAATCATTACATCCTGCTCATTTAATATTGCATCAAATACACCTGCATTAGCATCCATGCAACTGGGGAAAAGAATTGTATCTTCCGTTCCCAAAAATTCCGTTAATTTTTTTTCTAATTCCTTATGAATGTCTTGGCAGCCACATATAAAGCGAACGGATGACATACCGAAACCGCGCTTATCTAAACCTTCATGAGCGGCTTTTAACACTTCCGGGTGACTGGATAATCCTAAATAATTATTAGAGCAGATGTTAATTACCTTTTTTAAAGGTGCGCCGGGAGGGAATTCCACTTCTATTTCCGCATCTTGAACGGAATGGATATATCTTTCAATCTTGAAAATACCTGCATCCTGAAGGCTTTTCAGTTCTGCTTGATAAGTGGAACGGACTTTATCGCTGTAAGCCATTGTCCCTCCTATTTATTAAGAAATTCCTCTACAAGTTTGACAATATTGTTGACAGTGTCAAAAGCTTGCGGAGTGGCTTTGTCGTCGGGCAGGTTGATTTTATATTTGTTTTCCAGAAAGCGTTTGAGTGAAACCATAGAAAAGGAATCAACATAACCGCCCGAAATTAAAGGTGTGTCGTATGTAATCTCGTCATCTTGATCTTCCAGATATTCTTTGATTACATAATTCAATACTACGTCACGGATATCTTCCATTGCTTATTCTCCTTTATTTAGTTGAAAGTTTAATCGTCTTCCAAAGTTGATGTATCTCCGATTTCCTCGCCCCATTCTTTTGCTTTTAGCAATCGACGCATAATTTTACCGCTGCGCGTTTTAGGCAAGGAAGAAACATACTCAATCTCCTGCGGCATAGCAAGAGGTGACAGTTTCTTTCTGATGAAGTTCATGATATCCAATTCCAGTTCATCGCTGGGTTCGTATCCCGGCTTCAAGGTTACAAAAGCTTTTACAACTTCCATATTAACAAAATCCGGTTTAGCGACAACAGCGGATTCTGCAACTGCAGGATGTTCCAATAAAGCGGATTCCACTTCAAAGGGACTGACTAAATGTCCGCCGGTATTAATGATATCGTCATCTCTGCCGACGAACCAAAAATAACCGTCTTGATCTATATATGCTCTGTCGCCGGGGATATACCATCCGTTCTGAAACTTCTTTTGATAGGTCTCTTCATTTTTCCAATAGGTTCGCATCATTGAAGGCCAGCCGGGTTTGAAACCTATTAAACCTACTTTACCCACTTCATTGATAACTTCGTAAGTTTCAGGGTCAAGAATGACAGCAGTAATTCCCGGGAAAGGTTTTCCCATAGAGCCGGGCTTAATTTTCATTCCGGGGTAATTGGATATCATTATACAACCTGTTTCCGTCTGCCAATACGAATCATGAAACTTCAATCCAAACACTTTTTCAGACCAGATAACAGCTTCTGCATTAAGCGGTTCGCCTACGCTGGCTAAGTGACGTAAACAGGAAAGATCATATTGTTTGACAATATCATCCCCCGCTTTCATTAAAGAGCGAATAGCTGTGGGAGCGGAATACCAGACAGTGATTCTATGTTTCTGAATGAAGCTGTACCATGCTTCTGCAGAAAAACCGATGTCATTAACGCATTGAGTTACTCCTAATGACCAAGGACCTATGATGCCGTAAGAAGTTCCCGTAACCCAACCAGGATCTGCTGTGCACCAATATATGTCATCATCCTGCAAATCCAAAACCCATTTGGTTGTCAGATATTGAGAAATTAGTGAATAATGCACATGTTTTACGCCTTTCGGCATGCCGGTAGTTCCTGATGTATAATGTAAAACTGAAGGGGATTCCGCTTTAGTGGGATAAACGCTAAAATCATCAATTCTTTCAGCTTCTTCCATATTAAAGGCAAGTTCTCTTTCCTGCAAAGGATTTTTGCCCGGGTCATCAACAATAATTATCCGGCGCAAATATGGTAATTTATCCAATATTTTGCGCACTTTGCCGACATGTTTTCTCTGCGTCAAAATTGCTGCAGTTTCTGCATTTTCCAATCTTACCAAGAGAGATTCGTCTCCAAAAGCGGAAAAAAGCGGTTGTGCAATCGCTCCAATTTTTAAAATACCCAAAAAACCGATATAAAGTTCCGGAATCCTGTCCATAAATAGACAGACACGTTCTTCCGGTTGAATACCTATGCGTTGTAAAAAAGAGCCTATGGAATTGCTAAGCTGTCTGATATCGTTAAAAGTGTAATTTTTCTCTTTTCCGCCGATTCCTTCCCACTTTAAAGCAAGCTTATTGCCCTTTCCCTTTTGGCAAATCCGGTCGGAACAATACCAACCGATATTGATATTTCCGCCGGGAGTATATTCCAATTCCTCTTCAGCCAGCTTCCAAGTGTCCTGTTTGAGTCTTTCTTCATAAGAACCGATATTGTGCATAATCACTTCCTTTTTCCCTTCATTATAGGATTTCTTATAACTTTTATAAATTTAATTAAGTATTTTTTTGTCAATATTTATTTGAAGCCAAGACAAAAAATTTCCCCAGGATGCTTTCTGATTTTATATAAATTGACTTTAACCAATTCATAGTCGTTATTAAAGATATTCTACGAAGTCATGATGCGGTCATACTTATTTTTAAAACTTTTGATGCCCTCAAACATAGTTCGGGCGAGCCTTTCCTGATATTGCCTGTTAACTAAGAAAGCTTCTTCCGTGGCATTAGAAATAAAACCCATTTCAACTAAAACAGCAGGCATGAAAGCGCCTCTTAATACATAGAAATTTGCCTGTTTGATACCTCTGTTGCATGCTGAAGTGCCTGCGCAAATATTGGTTTGAAGTTTCTGGGCAAGATTACTGCTGTGCTCCAAATTTTCCGCTTGCAGCATATCGGAAAGGATGATGTCCACCCCGTCATATTTACGAACCGCTTCTTTCCCGCCTTCATAAATTTCTACAACAGAGTTCTCCAAAGCTTCCACAGCTCTTGCTTCAGTTGTTTTAGCGGTTGAAAGGTAATACAATTCCACTCCTTTACTGTTTATATCGCGCGAAGCATTAGTATGAATCGAAATGAAAAGATCGGCTTTATTTTCATTGGCAAATTTAGTGCGGCTCTGCAATGAAACAAACCTGTCGTCGGACCTGGTTAGCAGCACTTTTACACCCATTTCTTTTTCCAGCATTTCTTTCAGCATCAAACTTACAGCTAAATTAATATCCTTTTCCTGAGCCCTCAAACTTCTGCCTATTGCGCCCGGATCTTTACCACCGTGTCCCGGGTCTATAACAATAGTTCTGATAATTTTTGTTGCCGGCTCTTTTATAGTAAGTTTTTTATCCTTCCAAACAACTTTATCAGGGAAAAATTTTGGCAGTAAATCGGTAACGAACGAAAGAGGAAGATAATTTTCACCGTTTATTGTCAGCATGGGGAAGACCATTTTGTAATCTGCATTCTTGAAAGAAAAATAAGCTGTATCCATTAAAAAGATAAATGCCTCATCGTATATGTTTAGCGTGATTCTATTATCGGGGTAATCAGGGCGAACAGAAGTTTCAAAAAGCTCTGCAATCTTGTCCAATGCGCAATATTCTCTGTTATTTATTACGGTAACGGCAAGATATTTTATCCGGTTTGTCCCGCGGATACTTACTTCCAAAGAATCTTTATTAATTCCTGCAGTCAAAGCTGTTACGATATTCAAGCTCAGAAAACAGAGCAATAAAATCAATTCTGTTTTAATGTTTCGCACAAAAAAGATGTCTGTCTTCATTATTCTTCTCGTATAAATTCAGGGGTCCATTCCGGAGAGCAGGAAAGCTCTTGAATAAATCCATTTTCAAATCCCAAATCTTCGACAACTTGCAGAACTTCGTCATATTCTCTTTGCAGAATCCCTCGTTGAAGAGAGTGATACTTTTCAGCTTGCCAAGTAGGATAATATTGTGCCATTAAACTAATCCAAGTTTCGTTTCCCAAATTTTCATATATCCATCGCAAAGAGTCAGTTACTCCTGCTATTTGATTTGGCAGAACCAATAAGCGAATAATCAATCCCTTTTTTGCTATTCCTTCATCATCGCATTGAAGAAGTCCAACCTGCCTGTGCATTTCCGGAATTGCTCTTCTTGCAATCTCGGGATAATTTTCCGCATTAGAATATGTTTTACCCGCTTCCCCGGATGCATATTTCAAATCCGGCAGATAGATATCAACCAAACCTTCCAAGCGTTTCAAAGTCTCCTGTTTTTCATAAGCGTTACTATTCCACACGACAGGTATGTCCAATCCTTCATTTCTTGCTTGTTGCAATATTTTTACCAATTGCAGACTGTAATGCGTAGGCGATACCAGATTGATGTTATGAGCACCTTTTTCCTGAAGTTGCAGCATCATTCGCACGCACTCTTCATCGGAAACTAAGTTGCCCCACCCTAAAGCACTGATTTGATAATTTTGGCAAAAAACGCATCTAAGATTACAATGTGAAAAGAAAATAGCTCCGCTTCCTCTTGTTCCGCTGAGGACAGGCTCTTCACCATGGTGTAACTGAGAAAGATTTATTTTCAATTGAGCCGGAGCATTACAAAAACCTGTTGTCTCATAACGATTTATACCGCAATTACGCGGGCACATTTTGCAATTTGTTAATTCGGGAATGAGCTCAGGCATCAGACAGGGTAAAACGGTCTGGTAAAAGCAAATCGAGACTTGTCTCTTTACTTGTTTTTCTGTTTGCAATCAGGATTGGAAGCTTGGGAGCGAATTCAGCTAAAACTTGTCTGCAAGCTCCGCAGGGCGGAAAAGATTTATCGGAATCAACATAAATCGCTAGAGCATTAAAACTTCTTTCACCTTCCGAGATTGCTTGAAAGAGAGCATTGCGTTCAGCACAAATTGTCAAAGAAAATGAGGCGTTTTCCACATTGCAGCCGCAATATATTTTCCCCGAAGAAGATAGTATTGCAGCGCCGACTTTATATCCAGAATAAGGTGCATAGGCTTGTTTGGAAGTTGCTTTTGCCTTCTCTAAAAGTTCCTGCCATTTAATATTATCAATTTGCATGATCAATTTCCTTAATGAACAAGTGAAAGGATTAATCCGCCCGCTATAACGGATGCAATTTGGCCGCCAACGTTTGCACTGACCGCAGGCATAAGTAAAAAGTTGAAGGGATCTTCCTTTTGCCCCATTTGATGAATAACGCGTGCGGACATAGGGAAAGCGGAAATTCCGCAGGCTCCGATCATTGGATTGATTTTTTCTTTTCTGAATAAATTAAGAAATTTGGCAAAGATAACACCGCCCGCAGTGTCAAAAATGAAAGCTGCCAAACCGAGTAAAATGATAATCAGCGTTTGTAAGCGCACAAAATTTTGCCCTGTCATCGTGGAAGCGATGGAAAGTCCCAATAAAATTGTTACCAAATTGGCAAGTTCTTTTTGCGCGGTCTGGGATATGCTTTCCAAGACACCGCACTCGCGAATTAAATTACCGAACATCAAAAAGCCGATTAACGCTACGGAAGCCGGTGCAACAATTCCGGCTAAACAGGTTACGGCAATGGGGAAGACTATTTTGACTGTTTTGGAAACAGAGCCGCTGTGATAGTCCATGTGAATTTTTCGTTCCTGCTGTGTAGTCAGTAATTTCACCACAGGCGGTTGAATAATCGGCACAAGAGCCATATATGAATAAGCTGCAACGGAAATTGGTCCCAGCAAATTTTGGGCAAATTTATTGGCAACATAAATGGAAGTCGGACCGTCCGCAGCACCGATAATTCCGATAGAGGCGGCTTCCCGCAAAGGAAATCCGCATAAAGTAGCAAGAGCAATGGTTGCAAAAATTCCGAATTGTGCGGCAGCTCCGAATAATAACATATAGGGATTAGTCAAAAGCGGAGTAAAATCAATCATAGCACCCACGGCTATAAAAATCAAAAGCGGGAACAGCTCTGTGCTGATACCGACATTGAACAAAATAGTCAGCGGACCTTGTTCTCCGATAGCTGCGGAAACAGGAATGTTAGCTAAAATGGTTCCGAAGCCGATAGGCAAAAGCAATGCAGGTTCATAATTTTTCTTAATTGCGAGATAAATCAGGACAAAACCTACGCATAGCATCACTGCTTGTCGCCAATCCAACATCGTTAATCCGGCTAAAAATCCATTCATTACTTTCTCCACCTTTCTTTTCCTTCTCTTTGAATATTAGTTATATGTCAATTAAAATCGGATTTCCAAATTTTATCTCTCTCCTAATAACCACCCCGAGTCCACCCCGTATCCACCCCGAGTCCACGCCGGTGAAGTCGGGGTGGACTCGGGGTGGATCCGGCGTGGCTATTAAGCAGAATAAGATGAATCTACTCTGGAATTCTTCATCTCAGTCTAATTGATAATTGACAAGTTAATAAATTAATTAAATGAGGTCAAAAAATGTAATTATGTTTGAATTTATACAGTTATAAGTGATAATTAAGCAAGGAGTAGAAATGAGGAAACCGCATCTAAAATCTTTTATGCAGTTTTTGGACGCATCGCCAACCAGTTATCAAGCAGCGGAAAACATTAAAAATGCTCTGCAGGAAAATGGATTTAAAGAACTCAAAGAAACTGAGATTTGGCAGCTGAAACAAGGCAAAAAATATTTTGTCGTCAGAGATGATTCTGCTGTTGTGGCTTTTATAACTGGTAACAAACTACCGCATCAGACCGGTTACAAAATGGCTGCTGCTCATTTGGACAGCCCGGGCTTGAAAATTAAACCGGAAAGCGAAAAACAAGATTATAATAATTTAAGAATATTCGTAGAAATTTACGGCTTTCCGATTGTCAGCAGTTGGATTGATAGAGAACTTTCCATTGCCGGCAGAATTATAGTGAAAACAAAAAATTCCGCTAAAGATAAGAGCCATTCTTTGCAAAGTATTCCGGTGAATTTCAAAAAGCCTATTGCCATTATTCCCAATGCCGCTTTTCATCTTAATCGCAAATTAAATAACGGCTTCGAATATAATGCGCAGAATCACTTACCTGCCATTTTACAAGCTTCGCTGAATGAAGATAAAAAATACACTTTCAAAGATATCGTAGCCGAATTTTCCGGTCAGAAAGCGGATTCCATAATCGGAATGGACCTCTTTTTATATGATCCTAAACCGGCATGTATAGTAGGTATAGACGGAGAAATGTTGGTTAGCGGCAGGCTGGATAATTTGGGGATGTCGCATGCCATATTGAGTTCAATCCTTGAATCAGAGGCTGCCGACGCTTTACAAATGGCTGTGTTTTTTGATAATGAAGAAATTGGAAGCACCACTCCTCAAGGTGCAGATTCAGTTTTCCTGAGTAATATTTTGCAGAGAATTGCCTTCGCATTGGGCCTGACACCTGAGCAAAATATGATTGCCTTACGTAAATCTTTTTTGATTTCTGCAGATATGGCACAGGCTGTGAACCCAAATTATGCCGATTTACACGATCCTGCCTATCAGCCTTTACTGAATCACGGACCGGTAATTAAAATGAATGCCCATCAAAATTATGCCACAAATGCTGCCAGCAGTGCTTATTTTGAAGAAATATGCCAGGCTGCGAATATTCCTTATCAGAAAATTATTAATCGTTCCGATATGCCTTCAGGAATAACAATCGGACCTATTACTGCAGCAAAGCTTGGCGTCAATACAGTCGATATCGGCAATCCGATGTGGGCAATGCACTCCATTCGCGAGACTATGGGAGTTTATGATAACGAATTTCTTATCCAAGCTTTGCAGCACTTTTACACAAAATAAAAAGTAAATATAAGATCAAAAATAGGAGAGATCAGAAATGGCAATATTCAAACCGTTCAGAGCTGTGCGTCCTTATCCGCAATATGCAGCTGAAATAGCATCTTTGCCTTACGATGTAATGGATTCCGATGAGGCGAGAAAAGAAGTTCAAAAACATCCCAGAAGCTTTATCAAGGTTGAAAAACCGGAAGTTGACCTTCCCTTGGGAACAGATTTGTATGATCCCAAAGTTTATGCCAAAGCCAAAGAAAACTTATATGCTTACTTAACTGATAATCTGATGTTTCAAGACCCTGCACCCGCTTTCTATATTTATCAGCAGATTATGAACGGGCGCGTGCAAGTAGGTTTAGTGGGACTTGCCTCTATCGACGATTATTTGGAAGGAAGAATTAAACGCCACGAACTTACCAGAGCCGAAAAAGAAGAAGACCGCATCCGTCATGTTGATACATGCAATGCGCATTCTTCACCCGTCTTTTTTACTTATCGGCACAGAAATGATATTGATGATATAGTGAACTGTGTCCGAAAAGAAAATAAACCTGTCTATGACTTTGTGGCCGATGACGGAATTAGTCACGCTCTTTGGGTTATGAATAGACCTGAAGATATAAAAAAGATTGAAGAAGCTTTTGCAGCTTTGCCTTATCTTTATGTGGCGGACGGACATCACAGAACTGCTTCCGCTGTCAAAGTTGGGCAAATGCGTCGTGCTCAGCATCCTGATTACAAAGGCGATGAAGAATTCAATTACATTATGGCTGTTATTTTTCCGGATAACCAGTTGCAAATAATGGACTACAATCGCATCGTTCGTGATCTAAACGGCAACACACCTGAACAATTTTTGGAAAAAATAAGCGAAAAATTCACTGTTGAAGTCAAAGGAAAAATTCCATATCATCCTGAACAACGTCATACTTTCGGAATGTATTTAATAGATAAATGGTTCAAACTTATGGCAAAACCCGGAACTTGGGATGAAAGTGATGTTGTAGCGGCTTTGGATGTATCCATTCTGCAGAACAATCTTTTGCAACCTATCTTGGGAATTGAAGATCCTCGTCGAGATAAACGCATTGATTTTGTAGGCGGTATTCGCGGTTTGGAAGAATTACAGCAAAGGGTAGATTCCGGTGCTGAAGCCGTAGCTTTTGCTATGTTTCCCACTTCGCTGGATGAATTGATGCGCATAGCTGATGCAGGTGCAATTATGCCGCCCAAGTCAACTTGGTTTGAACCGAAACTGCGTTCCGGCTTATTTATTCATTTATTGTAATGCGAAAACGCTTTCTGCTAATCAGTCTGGGTTGTCCAAAAAATCTTGTGGACAGTGAAAGTTTTAATTACATAGCCGCAAAGCACGGATATGAGCAAGCGGACGATTTCCGCAATCTGGATTTTGTCCTGATCAATACTTGCAGCTTTATCCAAGATGCAATTAATGAATTGGAAAGAGTTTTACGCACAGTTGTAAAATACAAGTCCAAAGACAAGGTGTTAAGAATTTTTGTTACGGGCTGCATTATGCAGCGTCAGTTGGATGTTATTCAAAAGCAATTTCCGCAAGTGGATGCGTGGATTCCTATGGCGGATTACAAGACTTTTGAGAAATTGATTACGCAAAACAGTCTTCCGGAGTATCATAGATTAGCTTTAACCGAGGGTCCGTATACATACCTGAAAATTAGCGATGGATGTAACAATCGCTGTTCATATTGCACCATTCCTTCTATTAAAGGCAATTTGCATAGTGCAGACATTAATGATTTAGTTGATGAAGCAAAGCAGATGGCAAAACAGGGTGCAGTTGAACTTATTGTTATTGCGCAAGACACATCAGCTTACGGAATGGATATTGACGGTCAGAAACATTTACCCGAACTTTTAGAACGGCTGCATGAAATTAAAGAATATCACTGGCTCCGTTTGATGTATCTGCACCCGCGGCATACGGATAAAAAATTGGTGCAGACTATAGCTAAACTGTCAAAAATCGTGCATGCGTTTGAGATTCCTTTGCAGCATTGCAATGATGATATCCTGAAGAAAATGAATCGCAATTATCGTAAAAAAGATATTATCAATACGCTGCAAATGTTTAAAGAAGCTATGCCTGATGCGGAATTTCGCACCACTTTCATGACCGGATTTCCCGGAGAAACGAGAAAAGAATTCAATGAACTGACGCAATTCGTTCAGGATAATCGTTTTCTGCGAATGGGAGTTTTTGCTTTTTCTCCTGAAGAAGGTACTCCCGCTTACGATTGGGAAAACAGAGTCAGCAGACAAACTGCCTTAAAACGCAAGCAGGAACTGCTTTCTTTGCATCGTGAATTATCCGCTCAATATTTGGCGGAATATGTAGGAAAAGAAATTGAAGTGCTGGTGGAAGAAGTAGATACTGAAGAGCAAACTTATCTTGGTCGTGCGTGGTTTGACGCTCCGGAAATTGACGGTGTCGTAAATTTTCAAGGTCAAGGTTGCAATTACGGCGATCTTGTTCAAGTCCAAATTGAAGATGTAATTGATATTGACCTATTTGGCAGCTTCCGAAAAGTGGTTTCGCTTAATCGGAAAACAGATTGAGGAGTGTATGCAGAAAAAAGTATCTTTAACCGGAATTAAACCTACGGGAACACCACACATAGGTAATTATATAGGTGCCATCAGACCTGCGCTAAAATTGGCTGAAACTTGTGAAGCACGATATTTTATCGCTGATTATCATGCGTTAAACGCCATTAAAGATCCGCAATTACTGAAAAAATTAACTTATGAAATTGCCGCTGCTTGGTTAGCTTGCGGACTGGATCCGGATAAAGTTCTTTTTTACCGTCAATCTCAAGTCCCTGAAACATTTGAACTTTTGGCTATGCTCTTGGCTTTCACGCCCAAAGGTTTAATGAACAGAGCTCATGCTTATAAAGCGATTGTGCAAAAGAATAAAGAAGAAGGCATAGATCCGGACGATGGTGTCAATATGGGACTTTTTACTTATCCGGTATTGATGGCAGCTGACATTCTTTTATTCGATACGGATTATGTTCCTGTCGGAAACGATCAATTTCAGCATATTGAAATGGCTGTAGACATTGCGGAGAGCTTTAATTTTAATTATAAATGCAACGCTTTTAAGTTACCCGCTCCCATAGCAACTGAGGAAACTAAAATTGTCGTAGGTTTGGACGGACGCAAAATGTCAAAAAGCTACGGAAACATCATCCCTCTTTTTGCTCCTGAAGCCGAACTTAAAAAATTGATTATGCGCATTGTTACTAATTCTCAAACTGTAGAAGAACCTAAAGATCCCGATTCTTGTAATATTTTCGCCTTATATCGCAACTTTGCCACTCCTGAACAAATAGAAACTTTACGACAAAAATATTTGGCAGGAGGAATGGGTTGGGGGGAAGCAAAAAATGAATTATTCAAAGTTATGAACGCGTGCTTGGCTCCGTTAAGAGATAAATATTATTCACTTTTAGAGCGGAAAGATTATATAGATGAAATCCTTCTGAAGGGTTCAACCAAAGCTCGCGAATTAGCCGGCAAAAAAATGGTTGAATTGCGTAAAATTATAGGGTTAGCTTAAGCTATCAGATATTTTGTTCCCACGGTTTTTGAAGAGTGTAATTCATCACTTCTCTGGTCAGACCTGCCAAACCTTCAGGAACTTTATCCGCAAACTTATCCAGAACTAAATACTTGTGCAAAGGAATTCCTGTTTGCTCAGAAACTTCCTTAATAATGTTTATCCCTTCTTGAACCAGTTCAGCTGTTGTCTCTTCCATTAAATTTGTGTTGCAAATATACTCAGTGATCTTGAGGTGGGAAGAGAACTCAAGCATTTCCTGCATCGTGATAATTTCTTCAGGCGTTGAAGTAAACGGGCGTTTTGTATTGATTACAAACAGCATTTGATAACGGCGAAGCTCAATCGGTTCCAAAAAGCGTCCCAAAGTTCTGCATCCTGCAGGATCTCCTCCAACATCCAAAATAACGGTTTTAGCCAAATTTTCTATAGCTCCTTTAACGCGAGGAGAAATCATGGGAACATCAGCATGCCTGTATTGACCTTCAGGTGCTATAATTTCAATTCCTTCAGCAGTAAAAACGTCAGTTACATCACGAGTGCGAAAATATGGATTAACTACATCCAAATCAGCTAAAGAAACATCAAAGCCCTGAGCTTTCAATTTGCGGGTTAAATGAATGGAATATTCGCTTTTACCGCTGCCGTAAGCACCGATGATGATATATAATAAATTATTCATAACAATCCTTCCAGATATTCAAGCACTTCCATGTAATCTGTTGCGGGAAAATCAGCTTCAGCATTGATTTCGTTTCGCTGGTCATCAGCATCTGCATCATAAATGGCAATTGTGTGCATTCCTGCATTTTTAGCTGCCAAAATTCCGCTGAGAGTATCTTCAATAACGATGCATTTTTCCGGTGAAACTTTCAGCTCTTCCGCTGCTTTTAAGTATATATCGGGATAAGGCTTCCCCCTGATTTCCCGGCAACCGGAAACAATAGTTTGAAAATAATCTTGAAGTTTGTGTTGTTTTAAAGCTGCAAGTGCCAATTCCAAAGAGTTACTGGTGCCGATTGCAAGCGGAATATTCTTTTCAGCAAGCCATTCTATTACATGTTTCACGCTTGGTTTAAGCGGAATGGAATTTTCATAGTGCCACACTACAAGGCGAGTCCATTCGCTCATGATATCTTCAACAGTATCGTTAAGTTGGAAACGGTCTTTGAAATATTGAGCTGTTTGAATATAACTGTTGCCTTGAGGTAAATGGTCAAAAAGGTCAGGAGGGACAGTTAAACCGCGTTTACCTAAAAATTCTTGGTCAACTTTTCGCCAGATATGCATAGAATCTATCAAAGTTCCGTCTAAGTCGAAAATTACAGCTTGATATTTTATTTGCGTCATAATTCCTTATCACATAAAAAAATGGAGCGGGAAACGGGGGTTGAACCCGCGACATCTACCTTGGCAAGGTAGCGCTCTACCACTGAGCTATTCCCGCTCAAAAAATTGGTACCAGAGGCCGGACTTGAACCGGCACGGGCAAAAGCCCGAGGGATTTTAAGTCCCTTGTGTCTACCTATTCCACCACTCCGGCACCTAAAAGTTGGAGGCGACACCCGGATTTGAACCGGGGATAGAGATTTTGCAGACCTCTGCCTTACCACTTGGCTATGTCGCCATATTAAACTGGAGCGGGAAACGGGGGTTGAACCCGCGACATCTACCTTGGCAAGGTAGCGCTCTACCACTGAGCTATTCCCGCTATTTTTACAATAAAAATCACCAACGAAAACACACTACTTTTTGTCAATCAGAATTTTCTTCATCTTCACTGAAGATTTCAGCGGTAAATCTGTATAATTGTGCTTGCTTATCTTTCCAACTATCCGGTCCCAAACCTGCTTTATAACAAAGTTGGCGCAAAAAAGTAGGCAAATCCCAATGCCATTCAACCGGAACTTGAGGTAAGAGTAATCCGCTGCCGTAAGGGTGATTTATCATCAGACCGTCTCTTCCGATTACGATTTCAGATATATCTTTTACGGTATACAAATCCGAGAGAACTGAAATCTCAATTCTAATATCATTCAGCTCATGTTCTTTAACAGGAGGGAAGCGAGGGTCTTGAAATGCGGCTGCTTGTGCCATTTCAGCAACGCTTGTCACCAAATCTTTATAGCCTCTTATGTAACCTATGCAGCCTCTTAATTCACCCTTTTCATTAAGAGTTACAAAGACACCGGTTTTTATCCGAAAAGCCTCATCCTGAGGGTAGGGAATAGGTTTGCCGGTAAAACGAGAAGTAATGGAATCTCTCGCTAATTTAAGCAAAGCCTTTTGTTGTTCTTTCGTGAACATATTTAATCCTTTATCAGTAAAGCGGCAGATAAATAACCCACCACTTGACCATAATCACCGGAGGCTTCTCCGGAATGAGTGTAACGCAATTTATAAAATTTGGCGCCTGTGATCATTTTTGCTAAATACATTAAAGTCAATATACCGCCAAAACCGCAAGCTTCAGTTCTGCGAGTAGCGATGCTATGATAGAAATCTCCTATGTCGTCAGCCAAAATATGTTCGATTAATTTTCCGTCCATACTTTCCGCCTCTTGCGCGGATAAATAATGCGAAAGATCGCTGGAAACTACAATCACGGTTTTGTCATTTTTGTCTTTGAACAAAGGAAACAACTTATCCGCAAGCTGTTTACTGATTTTGTCGCATTGATTACCCAGCAGGACAGGTAGAATTTCCGCATCCGGATTGATGTATTTTATAAAGGGAAGCTGGACTTCCATGGAATGCTCGTTTACATGATACCAAGGGTCAATATTGTCGGAACCTGAAGCAAGCAACTCATCCAATTCCCTGCTTCCTTTCAAGTCTCCCAAAGGAGTTTGATATTCCGTAAAGGGGGAGAGGCTGTAACCGAAATGGTTTCCACGATGAGAAGGATGAATAATCACGGCTCTGGTGAAAGGAATTTGGGATAAAAACTTATAGGAATGTGCGGCACAACTTCCGGAATACATATAACCCGCATGAGGACAGATAATTCCGCAAATTCTTCCTTCTGTTTTCGGAACTTGAGCTTGTTCAAACCATTGCTCAATTTCTTTTTTTAAAAAGGCGGGGTTACCTTCGTAAAAACTTCCGGCGAACATAGCTTTTCTGACCATTTTTGCCTCCTTTACATCTATTTTTTAATCCGGATCCATTATTATAATTTGTCCGCTTTCAACCAATTCGTCAAGTAATTTATTGATTTCCGCACTTTTTTCTTTCGGAAAAATGATTTCCGCTTCCACAACTTCGGCAAAATTGATGTTAGTAAGTTCCGCTTGATAAGGTTTTAGCATTTTTTTCAAATGATCCAATTTTTGGTAATTACAACCTATCGAGATTTTTTCCAAAGCAAGACTGTCTACAAGTTTAGCCTGTAAAACTGCAGCTTCCATCGCTTCGGAATAGGCATCAATCAAGCCTCTGATACCGAGTTTAACTCCTCCGAAATAACGAGTTACAACCCCAAGCACATCAGTGATATTATAATGAAGGAGGACATTAAGAATTGGTTTTCCGGCAGTGCCTGAAGGTTCTCCCTGATCGGAAAAATATTGAATTTCTTGTTTGGAGCCAAGAATATAGGCATAGCAGTTATGGGAAGCATCCTTGTATTTTTCATTGTGCAGAGCTAATGTCTGCTTTACTGCATCAGGATTTTCAACCGGATAAAGACAAGCGATAAATTCCGATCTTTTGACTTTGATTTTGGCTTCAGTTGGTTCTTTTATTGTTTTTAAAGTTAATTTGTCTTGCAAATTATCTGTCGGTTTTTTCATAATTTTTTCACTTTACCTTTGCCAGCTCATCCCAACGGGTGGTATAATGCGGTGAGAGCTTTGCTCTTTTCATTTCCCAATCCTTTTTTATTCCTGCGCCCGCAAAAAATATTGTATCTTGTCCAAGATGAATATTAATAGCGTCAATTACATCCATCAGGACTTTGCGTTTATCGTCCAGATAATTTTCCGCCAGAAAAGTGAGGGGGACATCTTCTTCCTGAATGATGTCGGTGAGCATAACGCCGGCTTTCTTAAATTCGTAACCGGGCACATACAGACTGTCCAAAAGCTCTAATGCAGTTTTAATCAGATCGGGAGTATATGCAGTGGGTGGGAAAATTGTAGTGGAAGCGGCATTATTGTATTGAGGACCGTCTTTAAAGCGATTGGTATTGAGGAAAACCATCAGATGACCCGCCACAGATTTTTGGCGGCGAAGTTTTTCCGCAGCCCGAGTGACATAGGTCGTAATTGCTTCCTGCAATTCCCTATAATCATTTACCTGTTTGCCGAAAGATTTGGAAGTAATGATACCTTTCTTCGGCGAAGGCGCATCATCAAGATCAATACAGGAATAACCTCTCAGTTCAAGCACGGTTTTATAACCGACGACAGTTAAGTAATGCTCAATGAATTTCTCGTCTGCATCTCTTAATTGGCGTGCATTCTTAATTTCTTTTCGAACTAAAAATTTCTCGTATTGAGAACCAATTCCCCAGACTTTGCCGACGGGGACAGATTCCAAAATAGCGTCAATTTTGGGATGTTTGAGCAGGTTAAAAACGCCGTCGTAACCTTTATATTTTTTGGCTATTCTATTGGCTATTTTTGCTAAAGTTTTCGTGTTTGCAATACCTATGGAGACAGGAATTCCAGTCCACTGACGAACGGTTTTCCTAATATGACGGCAATATTCATTTAAGTCCCTATTGCGGAAGCCATTAAGAAGTAAAAAAGCCTCGTCAATAGAGTAAATTTCAATATCCGGACAGAAATATTCTAAGGTTTGCATCACGCGATTTGACATATCGGCATACAAGGTATAATTGGAAGAAAGGAGCACTCCGCCTTTGCTTTTTATCAAACCTTCATATTTAAATCCGGGAGCGCCTATAGGCAAATTGAGTGTTTTAAGCTCTTCCGAACGGGAAACAATACAGCCGTCATTGTTGGAAAGAACAGCTACGGGAATGCCTTCAAGTTTGGGGTTAAATACCCGCTCGCAGGAAACATAGAAGTTATTACAATCCACCAAAGCTATTAGCTCGTTAGTCTTAAAATTTATTCTTTCGGTCATAGTCTTTTTCTTTCCTGATTTATGTCTCTTAACTTTAGCACTTCTGTCAATAAAAAATAAGCCAGCAATCTGATAAAGTGTATAACGATTACTTAGATCCTAAATTTTTATTTCTTAACATCCTCGCCGTATCCACCCCGAGTCCACGCCGGTGAAGTCGGGGTGGACTCGGCGTGGATACGGCGTGGTTATTAAGAGTGATAGTAGTCTACATAGTGTAGCAATAGAGACATAAATTAGAGATAATAACTTAGAATATAATGCTGTAATAAAAAATATATAGTTTTAATAATGCATTTAATAAAAGAACATTATATATAAAAAGCAGATATTAACACTATATAAACATCCATTTTATAAAGTCTATTACATCATATTACAATATAAGTAGATAATGTTATATACTTAAAGTATATTCTATTTCAATAGTATTATTTTATTAATATATGATGAGAAACCAATATTGAGTTTGGAAATATACAATCCCGCTGCAACAGGTTTACCATTATTGTCCGTTCCGTCCCAAACCAGTTCTTGGTTTCCCGATTTCAGATCAGCCCAAGATTTTAGGCATTGTCCCTTCAGGTTATAGATACTGACTGATGCAGTAGTTCCTTTAGGCACGGAAAAGTTGAAGGTTGTCCGCGTTTGAAAAGGATTGGGATAATTTCGCAGATGAATTGGAGTTTGGTGTTCATCTGTTGTGGTAGTGAAAATAAAAACCGTCTCTGCCGGTATTGATTCACCGGCAATGTATTGAGCGGTTACCTGAAGGGTATATTGTTGTCCCAAAACTAAATTTTCCAAGACATAAGTTAAGGCGTTAGTAGAGGCTATAAAATTGCCGTTGAGGTAGATATTATAATGTTCAAAAGGAGAGCTGCTTCCGTCCGCAGGCGGTTCCCACGAAGCTTGAACAGTGAGTTCTATTTGAACGCCAAGATTTAAAGGAGGATTTAAAACTGAAGGGGAATATAATTGATTGCGATAAAAGCTAAAAGTTCCGTCGTAATCACCTAAAATTAAATCAAGATCGCCGTCATGATCAAGATCGATTAAAAACGGAGCAGTGTTTTGGTTACCTGAAATTCCGCTAAAAATTGTTGTGTTTTCAATCCAGGAATGGCTTTGATGGAGGTAGCAGTGCAAATCACCCCAACTGTCGCCAATTAATAAATCTTTATCTCCATCGTAATCCAGATCTGCTATAGCGGGAACGGAATTTGATCCTATGTCAATTGAGCCGAAGTAGTTAGGCAATTCCACCCAATTGGGATTTGTGGTATTTCTTTGATTTTGATAATAACGCACAGTGCCGGCTTCGCAACCGGTAACAAGGTCTAAATCTCCGTCGTTATCCATATCCAGCAAGCGAGGGACAGACCAACCTCCCAAAGAAATTACCGGTAGAATCCCGCTTTGTTCAACAAAACCTGTTCCGGTATTCCGTAAAAAATACAATCCGCCGTTAAGGTCGCCAACAATTGCATCGGGAAGATTATCTCCATTTACATCTCCCAAAGTTATAGACGAATATATAGAATAGTCTATTGAACTAAAATAGGAGCTGTTTTCCAGCCATGCGGGCGCAAAGGAAGTTCCCGTATTTTCGTAGTAGACAATGTTTCCCATTTGGCTGCCACTGATAAGGTCAAAATCACCGTCTCCGTCAAAATCAAAGAAGAATGGTGAACTTGCAGCACCCACATCCAACACTCCTCCAAACAAAGTGTTGTTTACTTGCCAGATTGGAACTGAAGCTGAACCGGCATTAACATAGTATTGTAAAGGACCATCTGCAGTTCCGTAAATCAAATCCGGACGGCCGTCATTATTGAGATCGACCAAATCAGGCGAATTGAAATATGTTCCTATCCCGAGCCCTGAAAAAAGAGAAGAATTTTCCTGCCAGATTGGACTATTTACAGAACCGACATTTTCATAATAGATAAAATTTTGTGCGTCCCTTCCGCATAATAGATCCTGATCGCCATCACTATCCAAATCGGAAAAAACAGGATAAGCGTAAAGACCTATATCTCCGATTAGTTGCATGGACGCTTGACTGAATTGACAAGCTGATTCAGAGCCGGAATTAATATATAACAAGACACTTCCGTCTTCACTTAAACCGACCACTAAATCATAATCTCCGTCGTTATCGATGTCAGCCAAATCGGGAACGGGATTAGAGCCGACTTCCAATTCGGAAAAAATTCCCTGCTGCTCAATAAATACAGGTGCAGAAGGTGTTCCGTTATTGAAAAATAAATGCAAACCGGTGTAGCCGCCGGTGATTAAATCAAGGTCACCGTCATTATCCATATCGGCTGCAACAGCAACTTCAGCATCCAGAAAAGAAATTTGAGCAGTGATATCATCTCCCGTCACAAAATGCGGAGCTGCAGGAGTTCCGGAATTAAGAATAAATAAAGGAGAGCGATTTATATTTCCTAAGAACATATCTTGGTCGCCGTCGTTATCAAAATCACAAAAACGAGGTTGGGAAAAAGTCAGGCTGGGAATGCCGCTTGGGTTAAATACGGAATTATCAGACTGCCAAGGTTGTGCACATAAAATACTTAAACAAAGCGAAAAAAAGACAGCAAAAAATTGTTTCATTTTATTAAAGCTCCTTCTTCTTCCGATTGCACTAAAATTCCGAAGTAAATTCTGTCAATTAAATCCAAGCTTAAGATAATCATTGACATAGAGTTGATGGTAAAATTAGAGGTAAATGTTATTGCATTAAATCGTTTAACTAATAGGAAAAAAGATAAATAGATATGAGGAAAGAATGAAAGAGTATGCGATGAAAAACTTACGGAACATATTGTTGTCGGGAGCCAGCGGAGCAGGAAAAACAACGTTGGCAGAGCAATTTTTCTATATTTCGGGAATGACGAACAGGTTGGGCAAAATTGATGAAGGTAATACTCAGTTAGATTTTGACCCCGAAGAAATTTCCAAGAAAATGTCTTTGGGCTTGGCTTTGGGGTTTGTTGACCGACAGGATGTAAGAATTAATATTATAGATGTTCCCGGTTATCCTGATTTTATCGGTGACACAATTTCTGCTATTCCCGCTGCCGAAACCGCTGTTATAGTTGCCAATGCCACCGGCGGTTTTGAAGTTGGATTGGAACTGGCAATGGAACAATTGGAGCATAAAAATTGCAGTAAAGTTATTTTAGTTAACAGAATGGACAATGAGCATGCCGATTTTGAAAAGACTTTGGAACAAATTCATGAAAATACCGGTGTAGCTGCCGTGCCCGTCTTTTTGCCCATTGGTCGGGAAAATACTTTTGAAGGAATAGTAGACCTAATAAGTCTCAAGGCAGTTTTGCACGATCAAAAAACCGATGTGCCGTCCGAAATGAAAAATCATGTTACCGAAGCTCATAATAAACTTATGGAAGCCGTAGCTGAAACTGATGAGAACTTACTGAACAATTATTTAGAAAAAGGCGAATTAAGTGAAACGGAACTGACAATAGGTTTGAAGAATGCACTTGCCAAAGGCGAAATAGTACCGGCTTTCGTATGTTCTGCAGGAACCGGAATAGGTATAGAAGCTTTTATGGACGCTATTCTGAATTATTTTCCTTCTCCGGAAGACAAAAAGGAAGTAAAGGTTCTGGAAAACGGTCAAAATACGACTTTGATAGCGTCACCCGCAGAAAATTTATTGGGCTATATTTTTAAGTTATATGCCGACCCTGGTATGGGTGATTTCACTTATGTGCGAATTTTTTCCGGAGTTTTGAAATCGGGGATGGAATTCTATATTCCGGAAAAAGATGTAAAAGATAAAGCCGGAAATATGTATTTTATGCTGGGCAAAAATCGTCATGATACACAAGAGCTGAAAGCGGGAGAAATTGGTGCGTTAGTTAAGCTGAAAAACGGCAGAGCATTAAATACGATAACGGCCGTCGGCAGTAAAATAATGCTTCCGCCTGTGGAATTACCTTCTCCGGTAATGTGGCAAAGTATTAAAGCACTTAACCAAAGTGATGAAGATAAGATTGGACAAGCTTTGGCAAGAGTTATTGCCGAAGACCCCACAATCAGGTTGGAACTTAATCAGGAAACGCGGGAAAATGTCATTTCCGGAATGGGTGAACAGCAGCTTTCTTTAGCTTTGCGTAAGATGAAAAATCGTTATAAAGTGGAAGCCGTAGTGAAAGAGCCTCGCATTCCTTATAAAGAGACAATTACAATGCCGTCTGAAGCTAATTATAAACATAAGAAACAAACCGGCGGACGCGGTCAATACGGTGAAGTTTATTTACGCCTCAAACCTTTGGATAGAGGGGAAGGATTTAAATTCATAAATTCGGTTGTAGGCGGCACTATTCCTTCCAATTATATTCCCGCAATTGAAAAAGGCGTGATAGAGAAAATGGAGAAAGGTATTATTGCCGGTTACCAAGTTGTAGATATAAGCGTAGATGTGTATTTCGGCAGTTATCACGAAGTTGATTCATCTGAAATGGCTTTCAAGATTGCTGCCGCTCAAGCTTTGAAAGAAGGATTTTTAAAAGCTAAACCGATTTTGTTGGAACCGATTCACGAACTGACTATAATTATTCCGCCTGAATATATGGGTGACGTGATGGGTGACATTTCTACTCGCAGAGGACGCATTATGGGTATGGAGCAAAGAGGTAAAAAGCAGTATTTGATAGTGCAGTTACCTGCGGCAGAAATGTTTAATTATTATCCGACGCTAAAATCTTTGACTCAGGGAAGAGGCAGATTTGAGCAAAAATTCTCGCATTACGAGAAAGTTCCGGACGAAATAACTCAGAAAATAATCGCTGCCTGGCAGGATAAAGAAGAAGATTAATCTTTTTAGCGATTCGGAAAATAACGAATAAATTTAAGTCAGGAGGCGAGACTAACGCCTCCTTTTTCTTTTCTTGACACATGTTCATATTTGAGAAATAAGGATAAATAGAAGAAAATAAACATTTATGAAGAGGTAATGTATGTCCGGTCATAATAAGTGGAGCACAATTAAGCATAAAAAAGCTGCAACTGATGCTAAACGCGGGAAAATATACACCCGCCTCGTAAAAGAAATAATTTTAGCTGCCAAAAACGGGGGGGATCCCGAAAGCAATCCTCGTTTGAGAACTGCAATTGCCGCTGCTAAACAAGCTAATATGCCTCGGGAAAATATTGAAAGAGCTATTAAACGCGGAACCGGTGAAATTGAAGGTGCCGCTTATGAAGAAGTTACCTATGAAGGCTATGGTCAAAACGGTGTGGGAATTGTAGTCGATGTTTTGACTGATAATAAAAACAGAACAGTCGCAGACATCAGACATGTTTTCACCAAATATGGCGGTACTATGGCAGAAGCAGGTGCTGTATCCTGGAATTTTGAACAAAAAGGTTATTTTACCATTCCAGCAGAAGGTGTGGATGAAGATGAATTAATGATGACTGCACTGGAAGCGGGTGCTGATGATGTTCAAAAATCCGATGATTTTTATGAAGTCTACACTGCTCCTGCTGATTTTCACAATACAGTTGCCAAAATGGAACAAGCGGGATATAAAGTAGAAAATGCCGAGTTGACCAGAGTTCCCAAAACCACAATCAATGCGGATGAGGTGGCTGATAAGCTGATGAAACTGATTGATTCTTTAGAAGACTTGGATGATGTGCAAAAAGTCTATGCTAATTTTGAATTTTCAGATGAAGTGATGACAAGGCTTAATCAAGAATAAAAAGACGCAGGATAATTTGACTGATAAACCTTATTTGATATTAGGAATTGATCCGGGGAGCAGATTTTGCGGTTACGGTTTGATTGAAGTGGAAAAACGCAAAATAATTGCTGCGGGTTGTGACTTCATTTATTTAGACGAGCGGAAAAATATAAATGAAAGACTTTGTGTTCTTTACGATGAAATAAAAAATATTATTGATGAATACAAGCCTCAACAAGCAGCAGTGGAGACAATGTTTTTCGGCAAAAACATTCAGGGTATTTTCACTTTGGGACAAGCACGCGGCGTGATAATTTTAGCTTTGGCTCAAGCCGGCATTCCTATAAGTGAATACAGTCCCAGAGAAATAAAAAAGGCGATTGTCGGTAACGGAAATGCTTCAAAACAACAAATTCGGTATATGGTGAGCCAATTGCTTCCCATAACGAAAGAAAAACTTACTTCCGATGCTGCAGACGCTTTAGCGGTCGCCTTGTGCCATTTCAATCGCAACAGGATTTGACATGATATTTTCTCTTACAGGCATCCTAAAAGATAAAAAACCTACAAGCGTAATAATAGAAACACATGGAATTGCTTTTGAACTGAGGATTCCATTGAGCACATATGAAAAACTTCCGGAACGCGGGCAGGAATGTGTTCTGCATACCCATCTATATCTGAGTCTTAATCAGGATGAAATGCGTCTTTACGGTTTTGCCACCCCTGCAGAAAAAGCTGTCTTTATCAAACTGATTTCTATATCCGGGATTGGTCCCAAAATAGCGTTATCAATTCTGTCCTCTCTTAATGTCGGTATGTTTATAAAAGCCATTCAAACAGCAGAAGAAGGTCTTTTGGCAAAAGTCCCCGGTATCGGGAAAAAGACTGCGCAAAGATTAATAATAGAATTGAAAGACGATGTTTTGCAATTATCTGATTATTTGGAAACAAAAGAGCGTTCCGCGCTTGATATAAATATGGCTGAAGTGGAAAAAGCCTTAACAGCTTTAGGATATTCCACCAAAGATATTCATAAAGCTTTGCCGGAATTAACCGCTGAAGACAAAAAGTTACCAATAGAACATCAAATCAAAAAGATAATAAAAATCATTTATCGGCAATCCTGAGTATGAACATCCGACTGGAAGCTTACGATATTATTGTCAGGGTTCTTAAACATAAAGATTACTCTGATAACTTACTGCATCAAAAAGCGCGTAAATTTGCGCAGGAAAGTCAAGAGAGTATGGCTCTGTTATATCAACTGGTGAAAGGCACCATCAAGTATCAGGCTAATCTTGATTACATCTGCAGGCAATTTACCGAGCCGGAAAAGTTTAATAAAACTGAAATTAATATTAAAGCTTTACTCTATTTGGGATTGTTTCAGTTGAAATTTATAAAATCAATTCCTGATTACGCTGCCGTAAATGAAACTGTGGAACTTGCCAAACAGCTTTATAATGAATCAATTGGAGACTTTGTTAATTCTATCTTAAGGTCATATTTGAGAAATCCGGAGATCAAATATCCTGAAAATTCTGCGGAAAGAATTGCAATTGAACATTCTTACCCTCTTGATTTAATCAGACAGTGGATAAAACAATGGGGTGAGGAAGAAGCAGAGCTTTTGGCAATGTATTTCAATGAACCGACAAAGTTGCATATCAGAGTGAACACTATGGCGACAAATACAGATAAACTGCTTAAATATTTTTCTAAGCGTAACATAATTTGCCACCCTTCGCCAGCAAGTAGCAATATATTAATTTGTGATAATCCTGCAGCGGCTTTGCAAGATGTTGCTTTCAACGAAGGCTATTTTTCGGTTCAAGACACTTCGGCAGCTTTAATAGTTGAATTGCTTGCTCCGAAACCGGAAGAAACAATCCTGGATTTATTTGCTGCTCCGGGAGGAAAATGCACTTATATAGCTGAAAAAATGCAAGGTAAGGGTGAACTTATTGCCGTTGATAAATCTCCCGGAAAAATGAAATTACTCAAGCAAGCAATGGAAAGACTACAGCTCGAAAACATTAACTTGGTAGTGAAAGACGCTTTTCAATACGGGCCCGTGGCACCTGCATTTGATCGGGTTTTAGTTGATGCTCCGTGTTCCGGGTGGGGTGTTTTAGGCAGAAAAGCAGATTTGCGCTGGCAACAACATCAAAATATAGAAGAACTTTGCAACTTGCAACAAAAAGCTCTGAATTATGCCGCCAATTTCGTCAAAAAAGGCGGTTATCTTGTTTATTCAACTTGCACTCTGAATCCGGAAGAAAATGAACTGGCAGTTGAGCAATTCCTAAAAAAGCACGAACAATTTAAATCAGTGCCGGCAGAAAAATATATACCTGTTCAATACACCGCTGACGGTTATTTGAAGACAATTCCGCACCAGCATTATATGGACGGAGCTTTTGCCGCTAAATTTTTTAGGGCTGAGTAAATGAGTAAAAGTAAATGGAAGTTTTTCGGATACTATTTAGGAATTGGATTAGGTATCATTTTTGTAACAGCTTTCATAACCAGTCAAATTGTTATTCCTCTTTTCTTCAGCAGGCCAAAATCTATTCAAGTTCCCAATCTTTACAATCTTGAAGTAGAAAAAGCAAAAACTATTCTTCTTAATAATAAACTTCATTATGTGCTAAAAGACTCCATTTATGCGGAAGATATAGATAAAGGCAAGATTGTTTCTCAAAAACCGGAACCTGACACTTATCTTAGACCCGATGGGACAGTATATTTAATTATAAGCAAAGGAAGCAAATATGTCCGAGTTCCGGAGTTAACCGGGTTAGATGTTCAATCCGCATGGATCGTATTGAAAAATAACGGATTAAGATTTACGATTGCAGATTCGGTGTATTCTGATTTTTATCCGCGAGAAGCAATAGTTCAAAGTATTCCCGCTTACGGAGAGCGCGTGCAAAGAAACACAAAGGTAAAGCTTTATATAAGCAGAGGACCCTCTTATACTTCTCAATCTGATACTTTGGATACTGAATATTATGATAATTATTAAGATGATACAGGAAGGCAGGATTTTGTATATAGAGGAACTGCTTGACAAATTATTAGGCAAGAAAAATAGAGTTATTAGTATGCGCCCTTGGCTCAACTGGATAGAGCATCTGACTACGGATCAGAAGGTTGGGGGTTCGAATCCCTTAGGGCGTGCCATTTTTACAGCCAGCTTTTGCTGGCTCTTTTTTTGAGATGAAGAAGCAAAATAAAAAAACCAAAGATAAAAAAAGCCAATGGGTTAACCTGAAACAAATATACGCAATAATGTTCCATTATTGGGGATACATTATCGGCGGAATTGTTACGACTATTCTCTATGCCCTCATGAACGGCATCAGTATTACCATGATTGTTCCCGTTTTAGATATCGTTTTGAAACCTAAAACAATAACACCTACGATTCATACTATTGGAGCATTATTTAGGGCACTATGGGATAAAATCAATTTTTATCTTTTCCATAATTTTACCTATGAAGGATTAAAGAACATTAATCATTCCGGACTGCTTAACGAACTGAAGCAAGTCTTAATGAATACGAATACTTATGTTGTCCTGGAAACAATCAGCATCATAATTGTTCTCCTATTTGTGTTGAAAAATTTGTTTTATTATCTTAACAAATATACTTTTACAAATCTTAGAGGCCGTTCGGTTCGCGATATCAGAAATCTGATGTATAGTAAATATCTGTCACAATCTTTAGCCTTCTTTAATCAAAACAGAGTAGGTGATTCTCAAGTCAGATTGGATACGGATGTTACAATTGTCAGTAATGAATTTATTTCCAATTTGTTTATAGTTCTGCGTGATTTCACGGTAATGATTTCCTGTATGATAATAGCGTATATGATGAATCCGCATTTGTTTTTGATCAGCTTATTGGTGACACCTGTGTTTGTCATCTCGGTCAGTTATTTGGGGAAAAAGATCAAGAAATACGCTAAAAGGATTCAACTTCAATATTCCACAATGTTTTCTCAAGTGGAAGAAGCTCTAAACAGCATGAGGATAGTGAAGGCTTTTTCCAAAGAAGATTTTGAGCTCAAAAATTATAAAACGATCAATAATAAACATCGCAAACTCTGGCAAAAAGTTGAAATGTATACTGCTTTGAATTTGCCGATTAGTGAAATCAGTTCTGCTCTGATAGGTGTGGTTATTCTTATGGTTGCCGGTCATGAAATGCTTACTTCACAAGGTCAGTTCACTTTAGGAGAATTTACAGCGTTTTTGGTTGCCATTTTTGCCATGATGCATCCCTTAAAGACTCTCACTCAAGCTTATGCCAACATAAAAAAAGCGTTGGTTTCTTTGGACCGAATATCATATGTATTAAATCTTCAGCCTGAAATTAAAGAAGCTGAAAACGCAGTTGAAAAGAAGACTTTTGACGATAAAATCAATCTTAATAATGTCGGGTTTTACTATAAAAAGAACAAATGGGTTCTACGAGGCGTTACTTTTGACATCAATAAAGGCGAAAAAGTGGCATTAGTCGGAAGCAGCGGTTCCGGAAAAACAACATTGGCAAATCTTTTGAACCGAATGTATGACCTGAAAGAAGGGGAAATTACAATTGACGGAATTCCTATAACTCAGATAAAAATAAAAGACTTAAGATCCTTGTTCGGCATAGTTCCTCAAGAATCTCAACTTTTTTCCAATACTTTTGCCTATAATATTCAATACGGGAATCAGGAAGCACTGGATGAGAGCAAAATTATAGAAGCGGCAAAGATAGCATATGCGGATGAATTTATAGAGACCTATCCGGATAAATACAATCATATGCTGCAAGTAAAGGGTTCTGACTTATCCGGAGGGCAAAAACAAAGACTTTGCATAGCTCGTGCTATAGCTGCCAACCCTCCTATCCTAATTTTTGACGAAGCTACTTCTGCTTTAGATTCAGATTCGGAAAAAAAGGTTCAAGAGGCAATTGACCGTGCAACTTCCAATCGGACAGTCATAATTATTGCTCATAGGCTTTCAACTATTTTAGGAGCAGATAAAATAGTGGTTCTTGATAAAGGCAGAGTCGTCGGAATAGGAAAACATGAGGAACTCTTGAAATCATGCCCGCGCTATCAACAATTGTATAATCTCCAATTCAATGTTAAAGAAAAAAGAGTATCGGTATCACCAGCTTAAATACTATGATCAAAGTAATAACTTACGGAACTTTTGACCTTTTTCATTATGGACATCTTCGGCTTTTACAAAGAGCAAAAGCACTTGGGGATTACTTAATAGTGGGAGTCTCAACCGATGAATTCAATGCAGTTAAAAACAAGCAATGCACTTATCCCTATATAGAAAGAGCTGAAATTGTAAAGGCAATAAGATATGTTGATGAAGTCATTCCCGAGACTTGTTGGGAACAAAAAATATCCGATATTCAAAAATATGACATTGATATCTTTGTGATGGGTAATGACTGGGAAGGGAAATTTGATTTTCTCAAAGATTACTGCCGAGTGATTTATTTAGAGAGAACGCCGGAAATCTCTTCCAGCGGCATAAAAACCATGATTAGAGAAGAAAAATAGAAAGAGATAATCGCAAATTATGAATATTTGGAAGCGTATTTCATATTTGCCGTATCAAATTACCTGGCATCTTAAAAAGCGCTTTCATCCGGAATTTCAAGCAGATTTCTTATGCGGAGGATATGTAGACTATATATGTTTTAGAAGCATTTATAAACTTTTGCCTGAAGTCAGAATCGTGGCGCGGAATAAAAAAACTTATAATGAATTAACCGCAAAAAATATCAAAGCAGTTATCTATCCCACTTACCCCGATTTGGTAATAATGGCAAGGCACCTAGCTCACAAATATCCTGTTAAGCGAATAGTCAAAATCGGAATGAGACATGGGGCATATCACTTTAAGGATTTTGTAGCTCCAGAACGTTATAATGCTTTTGATAAATATCTTTTCACTTCCTCTCATGAAGTGGAACTGGCTGTGCAAAAAGGAATTGTCTGCGGAGTGGCAGTAGGTTTTCCCAAACTTGATCCTATTTTTAATCATGAAATAACTGCAGACGATATTAATAAGATAAGGACTGAACTAAAGCTCGATCCCGAGAAAAAAACTGTTCTTTTTTCTGCAACTTGGGATAAAAAAGGTTATTCGGCAATAGACAAATGGATATATAGAATCGAAGAACTTGCGGATAAATATAATATTTTGATCACTGTTCATCATTGGACATCAGAACAATATAAAAGATTGCTGTTAAGTTATCAAAAAATTCATTACATCCAAGACAAAGATATCTTGCCTTATCTTGTTGCAGCTGATGTAATGGTTGGGGACACCAGTTCCATTATTGCGGAATTTTGTGCTTTGGACAAACCGATGATTACTTTTCGCGTTGAAGAAACAAAACGCTTTACAAGTGAAATCAGATCAATGTTAGAGGAGATTTCCTATCGGATTGATAATTTTGAAGAATTACGTTCAGCTTTGCAACAAGCTGTCTTACAACCTGATTATCATACAAAAGCCAGGAAAAAATATAATAAAATTATGTTTGATGAATTGGACGGCAAAGCTGCAAATAGGTCAGCTTCTTATATAAAAAAGTATTGGCGATAACAATGAAATTGGGTATTTTTAATTCTTTTTATGATCAGCACATGTTTTATGTCCAAGCATGTGAAAAATTGGGAGTTGATTATCAAATTATAGACATTATAAGCCCCAAGTGGATAGATAATATTCTTCAATCTGACTGTGACGGATATTTATGTCGTCCCCCCACAACTTATCAAGATAGAAAAACTATGTTCGATGAAAGATTATATATTATTAATAAAATCCTTCTCAAACCAATTTATCCTTCTTATGATGAATTGTATATTTACGAGAATAAGAGAATGATGTATTATTGGCTTGAGCTGAATAACTTTCCCCACCCCTATACTGAAATTTTTTATTTCAAAAAAGATTTTTATGATTACTTAAAAAATGCAGAAATGCCTCTTGTGATCAAAAGTAATATCGGCTCTACTTCAAAGGGTGTAACTATCGTTAAGAGCAAAACGAAAGCTAAGATAATAGCCGAATTGACTTTTGGCTGGCCCAATCCGAAATTTTCTTTGGGATATACTGCTCAAAAAACAGGTAAAATAATCCCTTTTCCGGCTATAGGAACTTTACAGCGGCACTATTTGATAGTTCAAAAATTTGAAAAAATAAAATGGGAATGGAGAGTGGTTAGAATAGGAAATTTTTATTTCGGACATCAAAAGCTGCTTAAGGGGAATTTTGCCAGCGGTTCCAAACTTAAAGGTTGGGAAGCACCTTCTGAGGAATTACTTTTCTTAGCGAAAAAGATATGCGATAAAGGAAATTTTCTCAGTATGGACCTTGATATTTTTGAAACTATTGACGGACGTTATTTAGTCAACGAACTACAATCAATTTGGGGGCAATCAACAGAACATCTTATGTATTATAAAGGACAACCGGGACGTTTTGTTTTTCAAAATAATGCATTTGTCTTCGAAGAGGGCAGTTTTACACAATTCAGCAGTTATCTGCTCAGGACACAGCATTTCGTTCAATTATTAAGAGAGGGGAAATATAATGAAAATTGATGTTTCTATCGGAGAAATTGTTGATAAGATTACTATTCTTGAAATCAAAAAAGAAAAGATCAAAAATCAAGAGAAATTGGCTAATGTAATTAAAGAGTATGATTTATTACGCTCACAAATTGAACCTTTGGGTATTTCTCCCGATTCTGAAGAATACAAAGCATTGAAAGAAGTAAATCTCAAGCTTTGGCAGATTGAAGACGAGATTAGAATTGAAGAGCAAAATCAGCGATTCGGTGATAAATTCATCCAATTAGCACGCAGTGTATATTTTGAAAACGACAAAAGAGCTGCCATCAAAAGAGAAATTAACCTAAAATACGGTTCTGAGTTAATTGAAGAAAAGGAATATGTCAAATACCAATAAAATAATTCCCGAAGCGGAATTAAAAACTATAACTAAAATACTGATAATTCAATATAAACCTTTTGGAGATATTCTTCTCAATACGGGTTATTTTCCTTTTTTACGCGCAAAATTCCCTAATGCTCAAATCGATTTTTTGATTCGAGATTCGCATATTACAGTTTTAGAAGATAATCCCTATCTTGATAATCTGGTAATTACCCATAATAAAAAAGGTCTTGCATATTATCAGGAGAGGCTTAGAATTATCAGAGTAGTCAGAGCAAGAAAGTATGACCTGATAATTGATCAAATGCGAGGAACCGGTTCAGCTTTAATTACCTTATTCAGCGGAGCAAAATATCGCATAGGGTGGCAATTAAAGCGTTGGAATTTCGTTTATAATTACCGCAAACCGCGTTCCAATGACCGCTATTATTCTCTGATGAAATTCCATTTGTTAGAACCGCTCGGAATTTCGGAAACACCGCATGAACTTTATTATTTCATAAAGGAGCAATCTCAGCAGAAAATAGACGCTTGGCTCGCTGCTGTAAATCTGAAACCGAAAGAATTCATTGTCTTTTCACCCGGAACTCCCGTGCTTGCCAAAAAATGGGCTCTTGATTCTTTTGTAGCTCTCGCAGACCTTATTCAGCAAAATCATCCTTATCAAATTGTATTATTATGGGGACCAGGTGAAGAAACAGACTGTCAATACATTGCTGAGAATACTAAATATCCCGTAGTAATTGCGCCTCCTACTAATTTCAATGAAGCTGCCGCGTTATTAAACCGCGCTTTTATGTATATTTCTCAAGACGGAGGAATCAATCATTTGGCTGTTGCTGTGAATACTCCTTCCATAGCTATTTTCGGACCTCATTCCAATCCTAAAAAATGGCAAGCATGGCATCTGCCTATTCACCCGTATTTACGCAACTATAAGTGCATGGACGAAAAGGATCGCACACTGGGTATTACACCTGTAATGGTCTACGAAAAATTTTTAGAATTGTTAAAAGTTGTAGACAGAGAGCAATGAAATATCTGTTTTATTTGGCAAAATCATATTCCATTCCCATCGTTGCTCCTCTTGTTTCATATTTACAACAAACGGACAGAGATTTTGCCTTTTATATTTCTGACCGTGTTAAAGCTCTATTTCCTTCAGAATGGAAGCAAAAGAAGATTTTAATATCTATCTCTGAAGCCATAAGCTATCATCCCGATTTTGTCCTTTCACCGGGTAATTTTGTAGATTATCGTATTCCTGGAATTAAAGTCCAACTCTTTCACGGTTTGGGAGTTGAGAAACCTGTTCACTATCGAATCAGGCATTTTTACGATGTTTATTTGACATCCGGTCCTTATGTTACTGCTCGTTATCAAGCTTTGCAAAAGAAATACAAATACTTTGACATCATAGAAACCGGTTGGCTGAAAGTCGATTGGATTCTTAATTACCCGACCACTGACCTTAAATCAAAATATGAAATTCCAGCTGATAAAACAGTTATTCTTTATGCTCCTACTTTCAGTAAAAGCATGGAATCTGCTTCCGAATTACTTCCTTACTTGCCAAAATATATTTCGGACAACGAATTCTGGCTGCTGAAATTTCATGAATTGATGCCCCAAGAACTTATTCGCCCTTATGAGCAACTCAATTTGCCAAACATACGCATCTTGAAAAAAGAAGATATTACTCCTTATCTGCATTTAGCAGATCTATTGGTTTCAGATACTTCGTCTGTAGTGTATGAATTTATGGTTTTGGATAAACCTGTTATTACTTACAAAGCGATTGCGAATGCAGAAAAAGCTTTTAACATAACATCGCCGGAGCAGTTAAGACCCGCTATCAATGAGTGTTTGTCATATTCACTTTGGCTCAAACAAAGAAGAGATAAAATTATGGCAGAAGTCAATCCGTATTTGGACGGCAAAACCTCCGAGCGCATCGTAACCGCCTTGGAGGTTTTGGACCCAAAACTCTATCCCAAACCGCATAAGCCGAAAAATTACTTTAGAAAAGCTCAAGTCATTTATCACAGCATATTTAGAAAAGGATACCTAAGATAATGGGCGGAAAAGTTAAGCTTACTGGAAAATATGCAGATCAAGCACTGAAAATGTTGGCGGATATAATTTCCATATTAGAAAAAGAAAATATCCCTTATCTTTTGGAAGCGGGAACTTTATTGGGAATTATCAGAGAAAATCGTCTACTTCCGTGGGATTCGGATATGGATATTACGGTTCTGCAACCTTACGAAAAAAAACTGCTTTCCGCAAGAAAAAAAATGTGGCTGGCAGGTTATCGCACTCGTATTCACAGATACAAAAAAGATACCGGACCGTTTAAGAAGGGAACTGTGAAAATCCTGCGCATTCAAACCAGAAAATTTCTCTTCTTCAAAGGGGTCAGTTTAATGGATATTTTCCTTAAAACTCTTATTGATGATGAATACTATTGGACTGTTGACGATAAACATCCCGTCTTAAAATCATGCCCGCGTCAATATTACGAACAGCTTACGCAATATGAATTTATGGGTAAGCTTTATTCCGTTCCTGCTGATTACAAAGGATATTTGACTTATCATTACGGTGATTGGCAAGTCGTAAAAAAAGAATGGAACTTCCGAACTGATGACAACTGCAAAAAAGTGGAACTTTAATTTCTGATGAAACATAACACAGCTATAATTCTTGCAGCAGGAAGAGGAAGTCGCCTCAAGGAAATGAGTTTGGAACATCCAAAACCGATGGTAATTATAAAAGACAGCACTATCATTTCCAATCTTGTGCATTTATTACTTACTCATCAATATGACCGAATTGTAATTGTTGTCGGTTATAAAGCGGAAAAGCTAAAAGCTCATCTGAATGAGCAATTCCCGGAAATTAACTTTATCTTTGTAGAGAATAAATTATATCAGACTACAAATAATATTTATTCCTTATGGTTGGCAAAGTCCTTTATGCAACAAGGGTTTTCTCTTTTTGAAGCGGATGTTTTCTGCCGAGAAAGTATAATTGAAGCACTTTCATCTTGCCAAAATGAGAATGCAATGTTAGTAGCTCCTTATGAGGATTTTATGAACGGGTCGGTTGTTACTCTGGATAAAAATAATTATGTTGTGAAGCTATTTCTCAAGAGTCAACAAACGGAAAAATTCAACTATAGTAAGGCATATAAGACCGTTAATTTTTACAATTTTGCTCCGGCTTTCGTAAACAACTTTTTTTTGCCGCGTCTTGCATACCATATCCACAAATCTGATGTCCGTTCCTTTTACGAAGTCGTCATTCAAGAAGCTTTGATACACGGGTATGTCTTTCAGGGTTTGATTGCAGATAATCGTGACTGGTGTGAAATTGACACTCAAGATGATTTAGAGTTAGCTCGCAAACTCCTCGTAAGAAAATATGAAAATGCAGCAGCTTTTATCAATTAATTCTTGTCTTCATTTTTCCCTGTTTATCGGGAAAAGAGATTTCTTATATGGTTTTTAGTAATTATCTGCTCAAAATTCCTTACAGTCTAGTCTGGCATCTTTATAAACTGTTCGGAAAGCTGATACCGGTTGTTTTTTATTGTGGAGATCCTGTTGATTATCATGTTTTTTTGCCTGTTGCGAAGTATCTTGATGAAATTGTTTATGTAACCGATAAGCCGAAAGTAAAAACTTATCTTGCGCAAAAAGGAATAAAATGTAAATCTCTGCCCGTTTATCCTCGTTGCGTAATTATGGCTCGGCACTCTACGCACAAATTTCCCTATTCTAAAATCTGCCGGATAGGAATGAGGCATGGAGCTTACCATTTCAAGCGTATGACATCTCCCGAAAATTATAACCAATTTAATCTTTATCTGATGACAAGTAAAATGGATGTTAATGCCGCAAAAGAAATGGGTATAATTTCTGCAAAAGCTGTAGGTTTTCCCAAATTAGACCCTGCTTTTAATGGAGAAATAACGGCTGCTGCTTTAGCTGAGTTAAGGAGCAGATTAGGATTTAATAATGGCAAACCGATAGTTTTATTTTCCGCTACTTATGATTCATCCGGAATGTCTGCTATCAGCTTTTGGTGTAATAATTTGCATCGTCTGACCGAAAAATGGAATGTTATGGTCACTTTACATTCGTGGATAAAACCAGCATATAAAGATAAGATTAACAATACACCTGATGTTTATCTTATTAAGGATTATGACACATTGCCTTACATAATGCTGGCAGATATAACAGTCGGAGACACCAGTTCCATTTTAGCTGAATGTTGCGCTTTGGATAAACCCATTATCACTTTATATCTGGGGCAAGCCAAACGGTCTTTGAAAGAAATTAGAGATCTTATTGACGCCATCAGTTACAAAGTTAAAAGCTTTGCCGATTTGGAAGAAAAAATGAATTATGCCTTATCGCATAAAGATGAATTAAGACCATACAGAACGGTAGCTAATGCTATTTTCTTTGATGAATTGGACGGGAAAGCCAGTTTTAGAGCATCCAATGAAATCAAAGCTCTCATTTCCAAGGAAGTAAATTAAAAATGTTAATTGACGCACATTGCCACTTAAGTCGCTTAAGCGAACTAATTGACCTTAATACAGTTATGGAAGAAGCTTCCAAGCGAGACATCAAAGGCTGGTTGTCTTGCGCATTAAGCAGGGAAGAAGTGCATTGGCATAAAATTAATCACTCACCTCTGATAAAATTTTCCGCAGGCATCCATCCCCTTACCCAAGAAGGTACCACTCTAACCTTGGATGACTTGAACAGATTAGCTGAAGAAAAACGGATTTTTGCCATAGGTGAAATCGGACTGGATAAACGCAACAGCAAGCTTGAGCAACAAATAACTTTGTTAAAAGAACAATTGGCAATAGCACGAAGTTTCAACCTGCCATGTGTTTTTCATGTAGTAGGGCATTTGGATGTATTTTACAAAATCCTTACCGATCAACCGGTTATCGGCATCTGGCACGGTTTTACATCATCATCCGAAATTGTGACTCAGTTCGGTAAATTCGGCTTAACTTATTCTTTGGGAAAAGTCATGATTGATAGTTTGAAACATGAAACTGTCAGGGCAGTAGTTAATTACGGCAATTACCTTATTGAGACAGATGCACCCTATAATCTGAAACAAAGTGAGAATTCAAAAGAGAAAGTTAAAAATCCTCTTTTGGATTTGTGCTATTACGCTATGTCTGTAAGTAGAATGAGCGGTTTGCAACCTAAAGCGCTGCAATATGATATAATGAATAATGTTAAACAATACTTTATATAAACTCTGCTATCATATATGAAATATAATCAATTTCAACGAACGGAATTGCTCTTAGGGAAAGATAATATAAAAATTTTACAACAGAAAAGAGTGGCAGTAATCGGATTGGGAGGAGTGGGCTCCTATGCAACCGAAGCTTTAGCCAGAGCAGGTATAAGTCATTTTCTGCTGATTGATTTTGATAAAGTAAATTTATCTAATCTGAATCGTCAGCTTATTGCTTTACACGAAACTATTGGAATGCAAAAAACAGAAGTTATGAGTGCCCGCATCAAATCTATCAATCCTAAAGCCGAAGTAGAATGTATAACTGATTTCTTGGATAAGAATAATCGCTCCGACTATCTTAATAATTTAGATTATGTAATTGATGCCATTGATGCTTTGGGTCCGAAAATCGGTTTATTGGAATATTGCCTTGATCAAAATATACCTGTCCTTTCCGTTATGGGTGCGGGAAATCGACTTGACCCACAAAAAGTGGAATTGGGAGGACTATCCAAAACTTGGAATTGTCCTCTGGCAAGACGCGTTCGTAAAACTCTTCATCATCATGGTTATTATCAAGATTTACCCATTGTTTTTTCGTTTGAAAAGCCTCTTCAGACAGACCTTGATGAAGATGAAGAAGCCGATGAAATTATTTGTGAACGAGGAAGAAAACGCAAGTTAATAGGTTCAATCAGTTACTTACCTGCCGTTATGGGACTTTTTGCGGCATCTTATGTAATTCGTGATTTACTCTCTATCCCCATCAATCTTAAATAGTGAACTAAAGAACTTATTGCCTTTATTTATTATATTTATGAATTTAATATTTAAACATTGTAATTTATATTTACTCTATCCCAATCTTTTAAGATAGGTTTTGACAGGCATATTATTAATTTACTTAATTAAGAAATTCAAAACAGGAGAACAATATATTTCTTCCTTTAATATCTACGGTAGTGATGCCGCGGAGTCTCTGTGATTTTTTCCCAGAGACTCCCCTCAACACCACGATATATGTCCTACAAGAATTACTATGTAATCAGAATGTTGGAGTATTATATTGATGACAAACGGCATAATAAAAAAGATTAATAAAATATCATAATATTATTTATATATTAGATTTTAATAATAAGTTACTGCGAAAATATGAACCGGAAATGTATATTTCAGCCGTTGTCTTTAAGGTTTAATTGTCTGGACCTGAAACCGTATCCCATAACATCGTGCACTTCTGTAACAATCATAAAAGCGTCTTTATCAATGTCTTTTACGATATCGGAAAGTTCTGAAACCTGCCTTCTGTTTACAACGCAAAAAAGGATATTGATTTCCTTTTGAGTGTAACCGCTGATGCCTTTGAAAAAAGTGACACCTCTGTCTAATTTATCAAATATTTCCTGCTTGATGTCATTAACTGCCGGAGAAATGACATACACACCTTTAATATAGGGAAGCCCTTCACTTGCAAGATCGGTAATTTTGGTTGTTATAAACAAATTGAGAAAGCCCCATATAACTAACTTCAAATCCTTCAAACTGATACCCACTATGAGGATGATAAATGTTTCTACTAACCAATAACCTGTGCCGATACTAATTCCCGCTTTTTGTTTAATCATTGCAACAGGAATATCAGTTCCACCGGTTGAGCCTCTGAACCTGAAAATTATACCCAAACCTAAACCTAAAAGCACACTTCCCGCAATTGCGCTCAAGTAAATATCAGAAGGAGCGAGCATTGCGTAAATCAAATGTCCTTTAACTATGAAGGTATATTTTTCCAGATTGGAAATCATACCAATTTTGAAGAGAGAAGGCAGGCTGAGTAAGTCCGTCATAAAAGAACTGACAAGCATTCCGTAGATTGATTTTGCTCCGAAGGATTTCCCGATATAGATAAAGCTGATAACAAACAAAGGAATATTGATGCAAATCATTGTAATGCCAACAGGAAAACCAAAAAAGTAATGGAAGATTTGTGCAATACCGCCAACTCCGCCCGGAGCAATATTGTAAGGAATTAGAAACCAGGCGTAGCCCATTCCGAAAAGAACTGCTCCGATAAGAATACCGAAATATTGTTCAATTTCTCTACCTAATTTGATTTTTCTTTTGTTCATTGTTCTCTCCTTTGTTTTGCTTGACGAAAATGCCGTATAGCTTGATTAGTCTCCCGCTATGAAGATAGAACTAAAAATTGACGGTAATCCCATGCAGGATTTTGAGATAGACAACCCCTTGAAGATTAAGGAGCTGATGTCATCCGTAAGCGGAATTACCAATCCCATTCTTGCCTACAAAATTAATCATAATCTTTATGTCAATGAGGATTATCTGCTGGACCGTGATACTCAAGTAGAAGGAATTACTATCCGTCATCCGGAAGGGTATCGCATTTATCAAGATTCCGCATTATTTGTTCTTGCCAAAGCCATGTATAACATTTTTGGCAGCGAACATTCATTGGTAGCAGAGCACTCAATCAACGACGGCATTTATTGTGAAGTGTTTAAAGTGGAAGCTTTTACTGAAGAAGATTGCGCTTATGTAGAAGAAGAAATGCGCAAAATAGTCAATAATGCGCTTCCCATAGAGAAATTGGATGTCCGCTTCGACGAAGCAGAGGATATTTTCAGTACTATGGGGCGCAATGATTTGCTGAAGAACCTGCAATATTTCACAATGCGTAATCTGATCATATATCGCTGCGGAAAATTTTATGATTATTACATTCGTCCTTTGGTTGACAACACCAAATATATCGTCGAATTTGAGCTTGTCTACAACGCCCCGGGCTTCGTTTTGCGTCTTCCTTCGGGAAAAGGGGGAATACTTACCCATCCTTTTACTTTATCAGCTAAACTTTTCAACCTGCATCAAGAGCAAGACAAATGGTTGAACATTTTGAAAGTGCACAACATCATAGATTTGAATAAATTGATTGATAATTATGACATTTCGCAGTTTATTTTGGTGGAAGAGGCTCTACACGAGAAGAAAATTGCTGAAATTGCAGCTCAAATTGTAGCCAATCCGGAATGGAAAATCGTTTTAATAGCCGGTCCTTCCTCTTCCGGAAAAACTACTTTTGCCAAAAGGCTTTCAGTGCAATTGCAAGCTTGTAAAGCAACTCCTTTGGTGATCAGTCTGGACGATTATTTTCTGAACAGGGAAAAAACGCCTAAGAAAGAAAACGGTTCATACGATTTTGAAAGCATTTACGCACTTGATTTGGATTTACTGAATACGCAATTAAATCAACTGCTCAGAGGTGAAAGCGTAGAATTACCAAAATTCAATTTTTCCCGCGGGATGAGCCAACGCTCTCATGTTCCCGTTAAAATGAATAAAGATTCCATTATCTTGATGGAAGGTATTCACGGATTAAATGATTTATTAACATCCGGTGTGGATGCGAAAAGTAAAGTAAAGATTTATGTGAGTGCACTTAACCAATTAAATATAGATAATCATAACCGCATTGCAACAACCGATTGTCGCCTAATTAGACGCATGGTTCGCGATTATCGCTATAGGGGTTATTCTGCTGAGGAAACTTTGATGCGTTGGCCTGATGTCCGCGAAGGAGAAGAGAAGAATATTTTTCCTTATCAGGAAAACGCTGATTTTATGTTCAACAGCAGCCTGACTTATGAACTGGGCGTGTTTCGCAAATACGCATGGAAGATGCTGCAAAAGATTTCTCCCAAATCAACAGTTTTTACGGAAGCGCAAAGGTTAGAACTGCTTTTGAGCTTCATCAGAGACATTCCGGATTCTTTGGTGCCATATAATTCCATCATTCGAGAATTTACCAACGGAAGTATTTTTCAATATTGATTTCCTTTATCTGAAATCAGTAATCTCGCAGCATTTTTTGTGCTTGAGTTTCGCTTCTGTTTTAACTATAAATGACCTTAACATAATTGTCAAACAATCTTTATCAAACCATCATCTATCCTTCATTTATGAAGCAAGAACTATGATAGAGCAGAAGAGAAGATTTACGGGATTAGTTAAGGGACAGAATTTCAAAGCCGAATTCTGTAACAGCTTGATAGGCTATATGATAGAAATCGTCAAAGAACTGAAGTTTATGGGCATCAGACCCAATAGTCACAAGTTTGCCTCCGAGTTTTTTATATAAAGCCAAGTATTCCGGTTCGGGAAGCAAAGATTTGTAAGGACGACGCAAACCGGAATAATTGATTTCCAGAGCGATCCCCCTATAAATCATGACTTCAAAGATACGGCTAATGAGGCTTTGGCAGTGCATCTCAACAGGTTTTTCGGAGTAGTAGCGTTTATAAACGCCTAAATGCGCCAAGATATCAATGGGGCAGGTTTCTACCATTCGTAAATTTGTTTCATAGTAAGCTTTGATTTCTGTAGGGCGAAGTTTTTTCTTCAACGGAATAGCAACATTGAGGTTTTGCAGAATGATATGGATGGAGCCGAGCACTGGTCTGAAATGAAATTCGTTCAACAGTGGAATTGCTTGCGAGCGAACTTCGGTAAAATCACCTACTTCAATACCGCAATGAAGTTTCAGATGTGGATATAAAGCTTGGATTTCGGCGACCATTTTTTGATATTTCTGCAAAGAGGGGAGACCTGAAACTGCAATTTCTTGCGGCATCAAATCCAGATGTTCCGTAATTGCCAATTCTGAATAGCCTAATTCTGCGGCTCGAGGAACAAGTTCTGCTAACTTGATTGAACTGTCCGGACTGAAATCCGCATGTAAATGAAAATCTTTTTTCATTCTTTTTCTACAGTTGCCAAAAGTGCCGCTCCTAATGCACCAGTAAGTTCAGGCTCCACTGGTATTTGAATTTCGGTTTGTAATAAACGGGAAAAAATTACTTGTAAATCTGCATTAAGAGCCACTCCTCCGGTAAAAACAACAGGCGGATGCCATGCTAATTGATTGATCTGAGACGAAATTCTATCCGCAACCGATAAGTGAACCGCGTGGGCTATTTCTGCTGCTGAGTGATTTTGCGCCATGAGATTGATAATTTCCGATTCGGCAAAGACGACACAAGTGCTTGCCAAATGCAGATTTTTATCTGCGGACAAACCCAATTGTCCTAATTCTGAACAAGGGACACCAAGCCTCAAAGCAACCATTTCCAGAAAGCGACCGGTTCCGGCAGCGCACTTATCATTCATGGCAAAATCCGCTACTTTTCCGTTTCCCTGTAAAGTTATGACCTTGCAATCCTGACCACCTATGTCAATAATTGTTCTCGCTTGCGGAATTAACGATAAAACTCCGGCAGCATGACAAGTAATTTCGGATACAGCTTTATCCGCTTTTATCAATTTTCTGCCATAACCCGTGGTATATATAAGCCTTATGTCTGAAGCTGAAATCCCGGTATGATTAATACAAAGTCGCAAAAGATGTTCATAAGTTTGAACAGGATTCACACCCGTATCCTGACAAGCGCTGAAACACACATTTTTTCCCTGCTCTTTTAATAAGATCAGTTTTACATTGCGTGAGCCCAAATCCACACCTAAAATAAAAGACACAGTCATCTCTCCAAATAGAGGTATAGATTGTCCGGATTAAACCACTTTTGGGTCAATTGTTTGATGTCTTCTAAAGTTACCTTTTCCACCCAATCTTCCCAATTGAAGAAATAATCGCAATTATATCCGGAAACTGACATTCCTGAAAGGCTTGTCGCTTGCCAACGCAAACTCTCCAAATCCATTCTTTGGACACCTTTCAGGTAATTTTTGGCAGAGGTTATTTCCTCTTCCGTTAAACCGTGTTGATAGACATCGGCAATGATATCCTGCATCAATTGCCGCACTTCGCTAAAGTCATTTCTATCGCAAATAGCGTAACCATACCAATAACCAAGCGAACGAATGGCGGCAAAATCCAAACCCGTTTGATATGCATAACCATATTTTTCTCTTAACAAGTAAAAAAAACGTGAGCCTAAATCGCCGCCCAATGCTTGAGCCAAAATATATAGAGCAGTAAGAGAAGTCAAATCCGAAGTAGGACAACACCAAGAACCCATAATCACATTTGATTGATCGGAAGCGGCTTTAGCATATTTAATTCGGGATAAGGAAGAATGAAAATATGGGGCAGGCTTTTGTTTAACGGGCGAAGGCTTTCTAATATTGAAATACTTGGCGCAAAGCTCTTTCACTTGTCGGAAATCAAAGTCACCTACAACTGTCAAAGCACAATTTTCAAGCCCGTAATGCGTATTATACCATTGCCGGATTTGACTTTCGGTAATGGCTAATGTTTTAGTAACAGTGGAATATGGTTTGTTCAGATTAGTTTCTGCGCCCAAGAGCAATTTTGACCAACGGTTAAATGCATTGGAAAAGGGATTGCTTTTTTCTCTTCTGGTATTTTCACAAACAGTGGCTTTGGCTTGACGCAAATATTTGGACGGAAAAATGGGATGCTGCCAAATTTCCGCTAACAAAGATAATAATGTATCCAAATTAAATTCAAGGCATTTTCCCGACAAAGTGGTCGTTTCCAAAGTTCGGCTTATCTTTACGGGAAAACCTTCATTGAGGCACAGCTTCTGAATTTCGTCGTAATTATGCTTTTCAGTGCCGAATAAAAGCATATCGGAGGTAAGAAAATTGACACCTCTCTCATTTTCTCGTTCCATTAATTGGGAAACTGAGGAGGATAACGCAACTCCGAATACTGGCTTATTTTTTACTTTGCGCAGGATAAGCCTAAGTCCGTTTGGTAATTTCGTGATTTCGACTTCCTTAAGACTGCTGTCTGATATTTTTTTTGATTGGGAAAGTAATTTTTGGGCAATAAAGTCTTTATGGATTTTTGCTTCAGGAACTTTAAAGGCGGGTGCAGGTAAAGAAGAAAAAAGTTTGCGAATATTATTGACTATGAGATGGGGCAGAAGCTCTTTACCTTGATAATAAATACTTAAGTAATGAGATTGCCACAATAAATCAAGACATTCTTTCAATTCTTTGTAAGTGACTGCTGCAATTCTTTCCGGAAATTTGTAATGCTCCTTGTAATCTTTCGTCAATTCCTCATCTGCAAGACTGCCGCCCAAAGCTTCAAGATATTCAAAGTCATACATCCAAGAATAAAACATTTCCTTTTGCAAAAGTTCAAGCTCCGAAACAGAAAAACAATTTTGCCCGACCTTGAGCCATTCGTCATAAAAAGCATAAATAACATCAGGCACTGTTTCGGAATTATAAGGTAATATTTGAATTACAGTTATGCCGGGAAGTAAGCCTCCGACAGAATAAAGACGGATATCAAGAGCAGTTTTATCTTTTTCAATCAGGCGTTTGTAAAGGCGGCTCTGCTTTCCTGAAGCAAAAGCTCTGGTTAGAAAAAGATTGGCATCACTAAGACAATTTGTTGCTTCCAATTCGGGAATTACGAAAGCTATGTAATCTCCGTTGGCAGATTTCTTTTTATCATTATATCCAAAACCGTTTGCTTCAGGTAAATAAATCTTTTTACAGCGAGAGAGGGATTTTTCCCCACGCCAATCAGCAAAATACTTTTTAGTAAGTTTCCTTAAATGTGCAGGCTCAAAACAGCCGGTAACAACAAAAAAAGAGTTTTGAGGCAAATAATACTTTTTGTAGAAATTTTTCAATTGAGCGGAAGTAGCATTTCGAACTGTTTCTGCAGTGCCTAAAACGGAATTTTTTAAAGGCGATGAAGTAAAATATGTAGATTGAATCCAATCCAGAAAGCCGGTATCAGGGTCATTGGCGTTTTGCTTAATTTCTTCGCAGACAATATCTTTTTCTATTTCCAAATCATTTTCTCGCATAAGGGCTCTGAACGCCAAATCGGAAAGAGCAGAAATGCCTTTCTCCAAATGCTCGGAGGGCATCATAACGTAATAACAGGTGGTATCATATTCCGTATAAGCGTTTATCACACCGCCCAAATCGGAAATAAAATAAGAAATAAAATTATCTGGATAATTTTGAGTTGCTTTAAAGGTCATGTGCTCAGTTAAATGAGCAAATCCTGAGGTTTGTTTATTTTCGTAAACAGAACCTACTCTGATATACAATTGCAAGTTAACAAGCGAATTGGAATTATCACGAGCAAAGATGACTTTGAAGCCGTTTACTAAAGTGAAATCAGAAGCGTGAATAAGCTGCAGAAATGTTCTCCGTGTTATCTTTTCATATAAGCATAAGCGCTGTGGTTGTGGATAGATTCAAAGTTTTCGGATTCTATTTCAAAGTGAAGGACGCGTTTATCCTTTTGTAAAGAAAGAGTTAATTCTCGCACGATGTCCTCAACAAACATCGGATGGTCATATGCTTTTTCCGTTACATATTTTTCATCAACACGTTTCAAAAGTGGATAGATGTCGCAACTGCAGGTGTTTTCAATCAGGTCAATCAACTCTTCAAGCCACATAAATTCGGAATATTGCACGGTTAAAGATACTTCTGACCGCTGATTGTGAGCGCCGTAATCACTGATTTCTTTTGAGCAGGGGCAAAGAGTTGTAACCGGCACTTTTACTCCGATCCAAAATTCGTATTCATCTTTCAATGCAGCTTTGAACATGCATTCGTAGTTTAAAAAAGATTCAATGCCAGAAACAGGAGCGGCTTTACTGATAAAATAAGGAAAGTTCATTTCTATGTAAGCAGCATTTGCATTCAAGGACTGCCTAAGGTCATCCAGCAAATTTTGCAAATGAAAGACAATTTCTTCCTGATGGTAACGGTTCAACACTTCCACAAAGCGTGACATATGAGTTCCGCGATGATAATGAGGCAACTCAACATAGAGATTAATATCGGCAATCGTGGCTTGTGTCTTGTTTGAGCGATCGGAAACGACAACCGGATATTTTATTCCTTTGACACCGACTTTATCGATAGTGATTTTCCGCTTGTCTTTTCCGTTTTGTAAATCGGCCATTAAAGCTTTTTTCTTACTGAGTGCTTTCACTTTGTAACAGGTCTTTTATCCCTCTGGACTTAAGGGAAGTAATGGTATTGTTTTTCTGGTAATAAATAATCGCTTCCGTATCAGGAATGCGCTTTATTGCATCCATCGCCGCTTCGGGATTCATAATAAAAAGGCAGGTAGAAAGCCCGTCCGAGTAAAAAGCGGAAGGATTTAAGACTGTGACGGAATAGACATTACGCCCGGGATAACCGGTATGCGCATTCAAAATATGATGATAACGAACACCGTTAAGATCAAAAAACTGCTGATAATCGCCCGAAGTGGAAAGAGAGATATTCTTAACTTTCAAAGTGGCTATCACATCATTCATTTTTCTGGGGTGCTGAATGCCCACGATTTCCGGCAGTCTCGAATTTCCAAAAAAGGTCATGCTGCTCTGGCAATCAATATACCCTTTATAAAGATCTTGCGTTAACATATAATCTCTGGCACGGTCAATAATGTAGCCTTTTGCCAAAGCACCGAAAGTAAATTGCATTCCTTGCGGCTTATAGAGATGATTTTCATTGAATTTTATCTTATCAAATCCGACTAATTTCAATTTCTTCTTAATTAAAAGGGAATCGGGAAGTTGAGGATTGGCGGAATTGAACTGCCACAAATCAAAAACAGGCTTAATCGTGATATCAAAATTGCCGTTAGAAAAGCGATATAAACTATCAGCCAAAAGCAAAATTTTGTAGGCGTCAGGATGCATGGTATAGTGATATTTATCTGTATTATTAACTTCCCAAAGCCAACCGCCTTCCTTATATTCGTCCAAATCATCCTGAAGATTACGAATATAATCAAAAACCTTATCTATTTTTTGACCTACATTTTTATCTTTTGAAGTGGCAGATATCTTTACAATAGTATCCATCAGATATTGCGATTTCTCCGCTGTGTAACTCCGCGTTGCATAACGATAAAATCCATAAGCAAGGACGGCTATGAGAATTATTAAAGAGATTATTTCTTTACGCTTCATTCGGATGTCTTCTCATAAAAAAGTTCATATTCTATAAGTTTGTCCGTATAATCGCGAATGGCAAACCAAGTAAAAGGAACAGTAACACATAGTCCGATTACCAGAAAAACGGCAGCCAAAAGATTAATAAGCATCAAAATTAATCCTAACGCAAAAATATGCCAGCGCACATCACCCGCTTTTTTGTAAGCCAATTTTATTGCTTGCCAGGCATTTAATCTGTAATGCTCCATTAAAATCGGAACGGGAATGACAATCGCTACCCAATACATAACTAAAACAAGCCATACTAAATTAAGAATCGGGTCTCCCTTGCAAACAAAATAGATAACTAAATAATAAAGCACCGAAATCAGACTAAAGATCCAGTAATTGTCATAGTGCGTAAAAGAATGAAAGAAATCCTTAACTTTAATTTTATTATCATCTTGAGCACAAGCAGCATGAAAAGGAACAAATAATACGGGCAGGAAAAATAAAAAGACTACATTTCGGATTAACATTGCATACCACTTCGGTATAGCAGGAAAGAAATAATTGAAAATAATAATCATAGCAATCAGCGGTAAAATTCCCGTTAAGGCAGCCCAAATACCGACAGGAAAGTTCTGTCCCATAATTGGCTTATACTTATTCCAAGTCTCTTTAAGACTTTTTACGGCAGATAAATCTTTGCTGTAAACTTCTGTTCTTCTGCCGCATTTAGCGCACCAAAGATCATGAACCGCCAATTTTTCATTGCAGTGTGAACAGCGCATCTATACTCCCTCTCATAATTTTCTTATCAAAAAAAACAAATGCCTGTTTTTGTCAAATGCTAACATTTGGACCAACCGCAAACAGGGCATTTCAAACAACCCTCTACATGTTCAATTGAACTGCCGCATTCCGGACAGTTTACAATCGTTCTTTGAGAGCCAGTTTCTTCTTTTTCAACAGCTTGAATTTTAATATCTGTAAGTTTCGTTTCAGAATTCACATTTAATGAGAGAAATTGTTCCAAAGCCAGAGCTACTGCATCCGCACAAGAAGTAATCATTTTCCCTTTATTCCACATCGGAGACTGACAACGAATGCCTTTTAGTTGGCGGATTAGAGATTCCGGTTTAAGATTGGAGCGCAAAGCCAAAGACGCAAGACGAGCTATCGCTTCCAACTGTGCAGAAGCGCAGCCGCCCACTTTCCCCATTTGTATAAACACTTCGCAAGCACCGTATTCATCCGAATTAATTGTCACATACATATGTCCGCAGCCGGTTTCAAGCTTTTGAGTGAAGCCTTGCGTGATTTCGGGCCTGTCGCGAGGAGTTACTTTCCCAGCAGAAAAGTTTTTGCCAAAGGATTGAGCTGCGTTTTGAAGAACTTGATTTTCTCTGCTTCCGTCACGGTAGACGGTTAACCCTTTGCAACCAAGTTGATAAGCATATTCAAAAGCCATGCGAATATCATTCCTGCTTGAGTTCTGAGTAAAATTGATAGTTTTACTTACGGCATTATCAGTGTATTTTTGAAAAGCAGCTTGCATTTTAATATGCCACTCAGGTGAAATGTCTAATGCCGTTTGAAAAATCCTTTTCATCTCAGCGGGAATTTCATCCAACTGTTGAATACTTCCGAAGGCGGCAACTTTCTCTAAAATTTGATTGTTGTAAAGACCAGCTTCCCGTAAAGCTTGTTCAAATCGTTTATTGGCATATAAAAGCTTTTCCCCGTCTAAGACATTTTTGGTGTAAACCAAAGAAAATTGAGGTTCAATTCCGCTGGAGGCATCAAGTATCATGGAAATAGTGCCGGTAGGTGCGATAGTAGTCACTGTGGCATTTCGTATTCCTTTAGTCTTGATGTCTTTTATGAGAGGAGCCCAATTGAGTTTGTTCTTTTCCCTGATAAGTTTACCGGTTTTGTAAATACTCTGATTGAAATTGGGGAAAACACCCAATTCTTGTGCTAAATGCACTGATCTGGTTTTTGCGTGAAAATCTATAAATTCCATTATGTCTTCCGCCAGTTGAACTGCTTCCTCACTTGCATAGGGAAGTTTTAACTCATAGAGTAAATCTGACCAGCCCATCACACCCAAACCTATTTTGCGGTTGTTTTTTGCCAAAGTTTCTATTTGTGGTAAAGGAAAGCGAGATGCAGAAATCACGTCATCCAAAAAATCTACGCTGTCATAAATAGTTTGCTTAAGCGCTTCCATGTCAATCTTGCCTTCTTTAACAAAAGCTGCTAAATTGATTGAACCGAGATTGCAAGCTTCATAAGGCAAAAGCGGTTGCTCTCCGCAGGGATTGGTGGATTCAATTTCACCTATAGCGGGGGTTGGATTGAAGCGATTAATGCGGTCTAAAAAAATTATACCCGGCTCACCGTTCTTATATGCCATTTCCACTATTAAGTCAAATACATCGCGAGCCTTAACTTTCTTTTTTACTTCCCCTGTATGAGGAGAAATTAATTCGTATTCCTCATCCTGAAAAACTGCTTGCATAAATTCTTCAGTAATGCCGACGGAAATGTTAAAATTCGTCAACTGCGAGGGATCTTCTTTGCAAGTTATGAAATCAAAAATTTGAGGATGATTGACTTTGAGAATAGCCATATTGGCACCGCGTCTGGTTCCGCCTTGCTTGACCGCATCTGTGGCAGCATTGAAAACTCTCAGAAAAGAAATAGGACCGCTGGATACGCCATTCGTGGAACGCACTCTGGCATTGGCTTCTCTCAAACGACTGAAACTGAAACCTGTTCCTCCTCCGCTTTTATGAATGAGCGCTGCATCTTTTATCGTTTCAAAAATGCTTTCCATACTGTCTTCAATAGGAAGAACAAAACAGGCGGAAAGCTGCTGTAAGTCACTGCCTGCATTCATCAAAGTGGGGGAGTTCGGCAAAAATCTTCCTGAATCCATTAATTTGTAATATCGCTTAAATTTTTCTTTGTCACCGGCACTAATGTTTTTTGCCACTCGTGTAAGCATGCCTTTCCAATCTTCTATGGAATTACCATTATCATCCTTTTTGAAATATCTTTTTTCCAAAACTGTTAGCGCATTTTCCGAAAGTTGCAAATTCGTTACTCCTTTGCCTTATTTAAACCTAAAACCATACGTGCTTGGGCAGGCGTAGCCAAAGGACGATTTATTTCTTCGGCTATGCGAGCAATCCGAGCAACTAATTGTTCATTTGAAGTAGCTATCACATTTTTGTGATAATAAATGTTATCTTCAAAACCGACTCGAATGTGACCATCATTAACTAAAGCGGTAAGAGAAGCCGGAATATGCCATTTGCCGATGCCGGCAACGGCCCAAGTGGCAGTAGGAATCAATCTTGCCAAATGCTCTTTCATATAAATCACATTCAGAGGAGAACCGTTCATCCCTCCCGGCACTCCGAGAACAAATTGAACGTGTAAAGGTGTGTGAGTTATTACGCCCTTGTCAACTAATTTAGCAATTGCATCAACCATTCCCGCTTCATACACTTCAATTTCCGGAACAACCTCATAAGTCTTGAAAGCTTCCGCTAAACGAATTATATCTTTCGGATGATTTATAAAGACATCATCTCCGAAATTAAGCGACCCGGCATTAAGTGTTCCCATATCCGGCTTTAACTGTAAGGGAGCAAGTCTTTTATCAAAATCCTCACCTACAGCTCCGCCGGTGCTGATTTGAATAATCATTTCAGGAACGACTTCTCTGATGCGTTCAATCGCTTCTTGAAAGCGCTCAAGACTTTGTGTGGGAGCACCTTCATCAGTTCTGACATGCAAATGAACTACTCGCGCTCCGGCTTTAAAACATTCTTTGGCTGCAATTGCTTGTTCTTTGGGAGTGATAGGTAAGTTAGGCTGGTCTTTACGACTTGTTTCTGCACCCGTAATAGCTGCAGTAATTATCAAAGGTTCCATAGCTTTTTCCTTATTTATTAAATAATCTAATATATTGTTCTATTATAATATACCTATAGATAATAAAAGTATTACTTTATATTATGATTTCGTCTACAAACCAGCTTTCTATTAAACGCACTCTTTGCAAATTAAAGGTATCGCTGCCAAGTATCCGAGCCGCAAGTTCAGCAAATTTTTGCTCATTGTCACTTACATAAAATTCATCTTTCCCTTTTGTGCCATCAATTTCTTCCGGAAGCATTCTTCGCAAAAAAGAAGCTATTGCATCCGCACTGTCAACTAAAGTAATGTAATCGCCCGTGACTTGACGAATAACCGATTTGAGTAAAGGGTAATGAGTGCAGCCTAAAACAAGAGTGTCAATGTCTTTTGTCAATAAACTTTGAAGATATTCCTGAGCTATTTCATAAGCTGCTTGTTTAGCATTCCAGCCTTCTTCAGCTAAAGGAACGAAGAGGGGACAGGCTTGCGAAAAAACTTCTATTTCCGGATTTAAGTATTTTATGGCTTTTGTATAAGCTTGACTTTTGATTGTGCCTTCAGTTCCGATAACACCGACGCGTCCGTTTTTTGTTTTTAATATTGCTTGTTCCGCACCGGGTTGTATAACATCCAAAATGGGAATGTGTGTAATTTTGTGTAATTCGGATAAAGCTACGGCGGAAGAAGTGTTGCAGGCTACAATCAAAATTTTAATCTGGTGCTGTAAAAGGAAGCGAGCATTTTGTAGAGAATATTCAATTATTGTATTCGGACTTTTGGGACCATAAGGAACACGAGCAGTATCTCCGAAATAAATTAAATCTTCTTCCGGAAAAGCAGAACGGACAGCTTTATAAACCGTCAAACCTCCGATTCCTGAATCAAAAATACCGATTGGCTTTTTCATCTGTGTCTCCTCCCATTCCGTTTTTTCCTGCCGGGTTTATATTGGTGCCTGAAATTCCTTTTTTGCATTGTAACTTTCCGTGTCAAGCCGGAAACATGATGAAGATGAGAACCTGCTTCGTTTAAAAGCTCAAAATATATATCATCCGTGACTTGCATAACCTGAACGCGTACCGTATCCATCAATTGGTAATAATCAGCTGTTCTTTCGTTTTGGTAACGCTGTGCCTGTTCATTGTAGATCCACTTGCCTTTAGGTAATAAATCTGCACTTAAAACACCGGTAATAGGGAGAGTGGTTGGTTGGACAAATAAAGAGGTGGAATTCATACCTGTGATTATCCCGTCGTAAATTTCACCTACGCGATTTTTCATATAGATAACATTCATTACCCGCTCAATTGAACGTTCAGATTCATCTGCTACGAGTTCTTTGTCTGAAGCCTGATTTGCATATTGAGTAATCTGTTTTCTGTTAAAACAAGGCTGTTCGGAGTGAAGAATATATTGCTTGCAGAGATGGTGAATAACCAAATCGCACAACCTTCTGATAGGTGAAGTAAAATGGGTATAAGTTTCCATAGCCAAGCCGAAGTGGGGAAGATGCTGAGGTGAATATTTTGCTTTTTTAAGACTGCGCAGCACTTGTTTATCGAAAACTTTGTGATAGATTGCATCAGGAAAGGATTGCATCAGTCTTTGAAGACTGTGATTCAGGTCTACCTTAAAATTTAGCGTTAAACCGTAATTGGCAAGTAAGACAGACAACCTCTTCAATTTTTCCATATCAGGAAATTCATGCACCCTGTAGATAGTAAAAGGTGCCAGAAGTGTCAATTGTTCAGCGATAAATTGATTGGCAACAAGCATGAAATTTTCAATCAACTTATGGGATTCAGTCTCTGCACTTTGCTCCATGCGACTAACGAAACCTTCTTCATCATATATATATTCAGTTTCCGGCAAATCAAAAAAAAGGCAGCCATCTTTATCCCTTTTGGCAGAAAGTATGCGTGAAAGTTCCCTGCCGGAATTTAAGGCTTTTTTTATTTCCTCTGCTAAATTGCTTTCTTTGTCTTCATATAAAGCGTCAACTTGCTCATAAGTTAGGCGGGCGTCTGAATTGATAACGCTTTCCCAAAGTGTTTGCTTGAGGATATTACATTTTCGGTCAAAATCTGTTATTACTGAAAGTGTCAATTTATCTTCATTTTGCCTGAGGCTGCAAAGGCGATTAGAAAGTTTTTCCGGAAGCATAGGAATGACTTTACGCGGAAAGTAATAACTGTTTCCGCGAGTAACGCATTCTTCAAACAACATAGAATCAGTTTTTACATAATGAGAGACATCCGCTATATGCACGTAAAGTCGCCAGCCGGTTTCAATGTCTTCAAGGGAAATTGCATCATCATAATCTTTAGCAGAGGCCGGGTCAATTGTAAAGGTAGTCAAATTACGAAGATCCTTTCGCCCTAATAATTCATCGTTTGAAATAGTTTCAGGAAGGGAACTAAGTTCATCAATGACCTTTTCGGGGAATTCTAAAGGCAGATTATTTTGCCGGATTACAGCTAATAATTCGGTATCCGGATTTCCCGCAGGACCGAGAACTTCAATAACTTTACCTAAAGGCGGTTTACTCAAAGATCTGTTTCCCCAATTTGTGACTTGCAACATAACTTTCATACCGGGTTCTGCATTTCCTATGTCATTAACTTCGAACCACTGATAGATTTTGGGATTACTGCATAAAAAATAATACTTGCCGTTGCTCTGCTGTAAATCACCGGCTAAAATTTCAGCTGCACGTTTGATGACTTTTCTAATATAACAAAAGTCCGGTTTGTTGTTTTTATAATGAGGTTCAATTGCTACTGTATCTCCGTGAAATGCGTTTAAAGTATCTTCCGCGGAAACATAAAAATCGCCTTGTTCAGTTCTGACAAAAGCATATGAACAATTCCGAGCCATAGGTGTGGCGTCAAAAGTCCCCTGAAGAAGTTGGGGAGAGGGTTGATTTACTTTTAGGGAGGATATTTTTTGCGCATTGAGAATGTATTTTTTATTCTCTTTCCTAATAAATCCATTCTCAAGCAAAGCAAAGACCACATCCCCGACTTCTTTATAACTCTTCACTGTAAGATGTAAAGCATCTATAATATCTTTAATGCTAAAGCTTTGCGAAGAATTTTGAATAAAAAGATTACGTATATCTGCTTCCAATGTAGTAAGATTTAATTTATTCCTTCTCATTAATATTGTTTTCCTATCTTTTCTTTCAAAATGGAGATTAATCTTTCTTTTTCCGTTTGCTTGCCGGAGAAGCGTAAAGACTGACCTCTGAAGGGGTCCAATCTTCGAGGAGTTTTAAAAGTACTGAGCATCACACCGCGTTTATCCTGATAAAAACAACCAAAATCGGAATAATTACGTTCTATCTTAATAAACCAGTAGCGAATAACTATGCGGTCATCATAAAGTGCGTAGTGGGTGCTGATGAAATAGGGAAGAAGGCTGCCTATTACTAAAAGCATGCCGCCGTAATAGAAAATCGGAGAACCCCAAGCCTCAATTGCCACTTTCCACAATAAATAAGAGAGCAGTATTAAAAATATGACCAGAATAAAGGAAGTCAGCGGACGCTCAGCAAAAGGGAAAGAATCCCATTCCAATAAGGGTTCACATGACATTTTGCACAATCTCCCTGCACTTTTCTATCTCTTCCTTTATCAAAAGTATATTACCGAAGGAATGATAATTAGAATACTTAGAACCAAGCGTATTGGCTTCTCTCTGCATTTCCTGAAAAATGAAATTTAGCGTCTTTCCTAAATCATTTTCTTCCTTGGCAATTACTTGACGATGCACCGTATCAATATGTTCTTTTAAGCGATTCAATTCTTCGCCTATATCATATTTGTCAAGATAGAGTGCCAATTCCTGCATCAAGCGCTGTTCCAAATTCTGCTTTGAGGCTTCGGGCAAAACTTCGTAAACCCTTTCTTTCATCTTTTCAAATAATTCTAGGCGAAAAGAAGGTATGGTTCCTTCTATTTCTTTTACTGCAGTCAAAATAACTTGTAAAGAGTGATTTATCACTTCTAATATGCCTTGCCCTTCTTCGCGAGCCATATTCTGCTCATTTTCTATTGCTTGTTTTATTGTCTCTAAAACATCTTGTTTAAATTCTTCCCGTTCGAATAAGGAACTTTCCAAATCTATAATCTCATATTGGTTTAAAATATATTCTATAGGTATCATTTTTACACTCAATATATTAGCTACCTTATGTAAGGTTTTACTTAAAGCAATCAGCTTTTGTTCGTTAAATTTTATATCAGGTTCTGAATTATCAGTATAGCGAAGCTTTAATTCAATAGTTCCTCTTTTATAGTATTGGCTGATTAAAGAACGTATAGGTAATTCTAAAACGCTCATTTCTTTGGGCAGATGCAATTTCAAATCCAGGAATTTGCCGTTTACTGATTTTATTTCAATTTCAATTTCATATTCATTTTTAGAAATTGAAGCTTTACCGTAGCCGGTCATACTGATCATAATAGTCTCCTAAACTAAAATTATTAAAAAGAATGAGGGAGAGTAAATCATAGCATGTCAGAAAGATAGTGACGTATGAGGAAGTTTACATAACATATCTTAATGTATATATTGTAAAATTTCATATCATGACTCCTATCAGTGTCCCCGCTGTCGCACCTGTTACTCTAACTCGAACAATTTGACCTATAATATTTTCTCCGCCTTCAAAAGCACAAATTTTGAAATCTCTTGTTTTACCGGAAACTTGATTACCGCCTTTTTTACTTTTGCCTTCCACTAATATTTCAACGGTTTTGCCGATTTGCGCTTGAAACTTCTTTTTAGTTTGTTCTCTTTGAACTTCTATTAATTGTTGCAACCTTAAAAGACGCGTTTGTTCATCTATTTGATTTGTCATTTCAGAAGCTTTAGTTCCTGACCTGTTCGAATATTTAAAACAGAAAGCGTAATCAAAACCGATTGTTTGAACAGCCATAATAGTATTTTCAAACTGCTTATCAGTTTCGCCCGGAAAACCGACAATTAAATCTGTAGTAATTGCCAAGTTCGGAATATTCTTTCTTAATTTATCAATTAAGATTAAATAATCTTCTATTGTGTAATGCCTGTTCATTTGTGCAAGAACATCATTATCGCCGCTTTGTAACGGTAAATGGATATGCTCGCATATTTTTCCGCCTTCTGCCATAACTTCTATTAGCTCATCTGATAAATCTTTGGGATGAGAAGTTAGAAAGCGCAAACGGGAAAAGCCTTCACATTTATTCAAATGCTTTAGTAATTTAGGAAAGTTATAATCTTGCCAATGATAGGAATTTACGTTTTGTCCCAAAAGAGTGATATCTTTGATACCTTTTAAAGAGGCAAGTTTAATATCATTTTCTATATCTTTAACGGCTCTGCTGCGTTCTCTGCCTCTGACATAAGGAACTATACAATATGAACAGAAATTGTTGCAGCCCTTCATGATAGTTACATAATCACAAAAATTGCCGGTAAAGTCCGGATTTAAATTTTCATAAAGTTCTGCTTCCTTACATGATGTTAAGGCAATGTTTTCTCTCTTAGCTATCAATTGCGGAAGATTTTCGTATTGGTCAACGCCTACGGCAAAATCCAAGCCTATGTTTTCTCTGACCAGCTCCTCCCCTATTCTTTGAGCCATACAACCGATAATTCCAATTTTCAATTCAGGTTTGTCCAATTTGCGCTTTAATTCACAACTGATTCTTCCCAGAACTCTGTTTTCTGCATGCTGACGAACAGAGCAAGTATTGAAAATAATTACATCAGCTTGGTCAATATCAACGACTGGTTCATGACCCGCGTTTTTTAGTAAGGCCATGACTAATTCGCTATCTGCCTCATTCATTTGGCAACCGTAAGTTTCAAGGTAAAATTTCATACTTCTTTTTTTGCTTTACTATGAAAGAATTATCATCTCTGTTATCAACCGGTGAACTTAATGCAAGATATGGATTTCTTGTCTGTTGTCACTTTTAATTTCAATTACTATTTGATTGGGAAGGCAGATGATCGGCATCATATCACTCCAGCCTTGGCGCACGCAAATTTTATCCGGGCAATTTGCCTGAATCATTCTGATTTTGCCGTTTTTGATTTCAGCAATGCAACCTTCCTTGATTTTTATCTTCCTATTTTTATTTAACGGAAAAACGCCTATCAAATTTGAACGATAATAAATGTAGGCATTCTGATTTTTCCCTGATTTGTGTATAATCACATAACTGCCTGCTGCCGTCAAGATTATTATAATAATTAAAACTATATCTGCTGCATTTAACAATTTCAGACCGGATTTAAGCATTTAAAACCTGCCGTAAATCGTATAACCGCAACCGGAACATTTGTTTCCTTTCATACCTTCTTTACTGGCGCTGAAAATGCCTCTTGAGATAAGAAGTTTGCTGCAAGAAGGGCAATAAGTGTCGGAATATTTGCCGGGTTGAATATTTCCCAAATACACATATTTTAGCTTGCTTGAGGCTATTTCGTAGGCTTTGAGCAAAGTTTTTTCTGGAGTAGGCGGTTGCGAGCATTTCCATTGGGGATAATAGCGGGAAAAATGTAAGGGAATAGACGGATTTACATCAGCAACGAAATTTACCAGTTCCTCAATTTCGTCTTCTGTATCGTTCAAATCGGGAATTAACAAATTGGTCAATTCCACATGGCACGCTTCAGCGCTTAATCGTATAGTTTCTAAAACCGGTTCAAGTTTCCCTTTGCATATTTTACGGTAGAAATCAGGTCTGATACTCTTCAGGTCTATATTCATGGCGTCTATGTAAGGAAGAAGAACTTTGAGCGGTTCAGGATTGATGTATCCGTTTGTAACGAGGACAGTTTTTTTCTTGTGCTCCGATAGCAGTATTGCGCAATCGTAAATATATTCATACCAAGTAAAAGGTTCGGTGTAGGTGAAAGCAACCTGATCCAAATTCTGGCGCAGAGTTAAATCCAGAAGGTCTTCCGGACTTATTACTTTTGTTGGACACTCTTCTTGGCTGATTTCATAATTTTGGCAGAATTGGCAGTGCAAATTGCAGGAATTCGGTCCCAAAGAAAAAATCCGGGTACCCGGATAGTAATGATAAAGCGGTTTCTTTTCTATCGGATCCATATTTAATGAAACAGTGCGTGCATAATTGAACGCTATTAAGACACCGGAGACATTTTTTCTGCTGTTGCAAGTGCTTACTTGTCCATCTGAAAGCACGCAATAATTCGGACATAAATTACATTTAACTTTATTGTTATCTAATTTTTCCCAGTAAAGTGCCTCTTTCATTATTCCCCCAGATATTGATTTATTACTGCTAAATGTTTGTCAAGAGAGTTTGCATTTTTGTCCAAAACTTGTTTTGCCCTCTCCCCCATCTTTTTTCGTTCTTCAGATGCGGAAAGCAATCGGTCAAGGTCTACAGTCAAATTTTCTTTAGAACTGATTAAAATTGCGTTAGCCGCCTGCAAACTGTGAACAGAACCACGGCAGGAATCGAAATGCGGACCCATTACAATTGCTTTGCGGTAATATGCAGCTTCCAAAGGATTGTGACCTCCGTAAGGGAAAAAACTTCCGCCGATTATAGCAATGTCGCAAACCGCATACGCGGCAAGCAATTGTCCCATTTCATCAATCAAGTGAATATCTTTTGTCTGTTTCGTTTGGCTGAATCGAGAAAAATCCCTTCCTGCCAATAAAGTTACAATTTCCACCAAGCGTTTGAGATGACGGGGAACGATAATCAGTTTCAGATTTGGATATTTCGGTTTCAAACTATCGTAACTTTGCAGCAGTAACTGTTCTTCTTTGGGACGAGAACTTCCCAAAACAAGGACTTGAGCATCGGAAGAGTAACCCATTTCTTTTCGCAGTTCGGATTCATCATAATTTGGCTGCCGAACACTGAATTTTAAGTTGCTTGCTGCTATGCATTCAGTGCCGAATAACATAGCAAAGCGTTTGCGGTCAGAGTCCGTTTGTGCGCATACTGTTTTGACGCTTCGTCCCAAATTTTGCCAGAACTTGCGCATTTTCAGATAACGACGCAGAGACTTTTCCGTGAGGCGCGCATTGATATAGACAACCGGAATTCGTATCTTTTTTGCAGCAAACAAAAGCGAGGGCCAAATTTCCGTTTCCGCTATCAAAATCAATTGAGGCTGACTAAACCTGAATTGTTTAAGCCTCAAATGCATCAAATCCAAAGGTGAAAGCATGACATCCAATCGCGGATGAATGTTTTGAGCGTTATGCCTTCCAGTTTTGGTATTAGTCGTAAGCAGAATTCGTAAATTCGGATGCGTTTCCAAAATGTCAATGAGCAGTTGTTTTATACCGTTGATTTCACCCACGGAAGCAGCATGGACGATGATTTGGTAATGTGTCCGCGGGTAATTTATAGCCAATCTTTCGGCGTTGGTTTTGTGTCCCCAAATTGCAAAAATAATAGGCGAAAAAAGGAAGTATAGCGTCTCACTAACCAAAGTATAAAATAAAAATGCCGCGTCCATCCTTTCTTTCTCCTTTATCTCTAAAACAAAAAAAACGCTGCCCGCAGACAGCGTTTAAAAGATGGCGGGAGCGACGAGACTCGAACTCGCGGCCTTCTGCGTGACAGGCAGACGTTCTAACCAACTGAACTACGCCCCCGCTTGTTATCTCCGTTCTTAATGCAATTACGGTTCAATCCAATTTTTCTCTCTTTTTTGTCAAGACCAAATTGCTTTTTTGCGTTTCTTTTTTCTTTCGTCAGCCTTAGAATACTGTTTATATGCAAGGGTGTTACCTATTCCAAATAAATTTCAGTATAAATTTCGGTTAGCATAATTTTATGAAGCATGAAATGTAATAACTTCTTTATTACGCTCTTTTCTGGTGTTTTTTGGGAGTTAAAAAGGACTTCAATGCACTCGAATCCGTTTCGTAGTTCTGAATTCTTCCACAGACAAACGGTGTTAAACATAAACTAAATGGAATTCCGGTAGTGTCTCAAAGGTTGGTGTAAATTAGGTGAACCTAATGAAGAAAAAGGTTGAGCCGGATCTGTCTCTTTGTTTTGATGGTTTTAATAAAACTAAAAGACAAGGAGAAGATCATGACTCAACCAATGAAAAAGAAAGATGAAAGAGCGGAATTGGTCAAGTTATTTCGCAAAATGGTTTACGGTCAGCTAAAGCAACACTGTATTGTCCACCTGATGTGCAATGCCCGGAGCAAAATGTCCAAAACTGATCTGCTGGGGTTGCTGCCGTTGATAAAAGATCCGTTGCGCTCTTGCAAGGCTATTCAGAAGACCGGATATGTGCCTATCAGAAACTATGGAAAAAATCAGAGAAAACCTGAAAAAGCCGATGCCATTAGAAATAAGTTAGCTTATTTTAAAAAAACTTGACTTGAATTTATAAGATGAAAATAATGAAAGTTGTCGTTTGGCATTACATAGATTGTGAGTAACGAGAGATATCAGATGCCCTAAAACAACCTGAGAAACAATGAGTTGGAATTTACACTAACATTGGTGAATCAACAGTTAAAAGTTAAATCATATGGAAAGTTGGAGGAGACTATGATGGCACGAATTTCATTGGTATTCATTATTATATTGCTTTTTATATCGTGTATTTTTGCAGATGATTATTCTGCTGAAGAAGCTGGACGTAGAGAGAAAGAACGTCAGTTGGATCAGGTAGCAGAAAGATTTAAAGCAGAGACTGGTTTTAGAGGTGAAGTAAATTATGATTATAATCGAATGAAACTTCAGTCATTCGAAGGTAACTTTGCTGATATCCCTTACTTGGCTGATTCCGATACTACTGCATTTAGGCAAGTATGTAATGCCATATTGGACAAAATACTGCCTTATTCATTAGCTAAACGCAACCAATTGTCTATGAATCGGACAAAAAGACAAGGAAATTATACCAGTACTGAATATGAGCAATGGGTTAATGGATACAAAGTAGAAAATAGCGGGTTTATTGTTATCACTTATGATGCCGGTAGGAATAGATTCGATATAGGAGATAATTCTGTAGAGTTAACGGAGGGAAATGTTACTTCGGCTCTTACCTACGATGATGCCGTTAGAATCTATGATGATAATGTCAAGGACGATGAAACTATAAAGAACATACGAAAGATAAGACCATTTCTGGGTTTGCGCTTTTGCAACATTTATAATGAATGGGAAGGGGACACCAGATCAGAATATCGTCTATGTTGGGTAGGTGGCTATACAAAGACTATATATATCGATGCACAAACCGGACAAGTTTACAAAATAGTTGATATGACTATGGATTGATAGAGGCAAACCATAATATCGGGAATATTTACATTATATGATCATAAACTCATAAACGATAAAAAAAATATATAGACAGGTAAGATAAAACAAAAATAATGAAAGAAGATAACATGGTTCGCATAGTATTGGCATTCATTATTATTCTACTAGGCATATCGTATGGTTATGCAGATGGTTTTCCGTCTGAAGAAGATGAGAGGCAAGCCAAAGAATGTCAGTTTGATCAGGTAGCAGATAGATTTAAAGCAGAGACTGGTTTTAGAGGGGAGATAAACTATGATACAAATAGGATGTGCTTGGGCTTTTTAGAAGGTAAATTTGCTGACATTCAGATAACTGCAAATGCCGACACAGCTTCTTTCAGAGTGGTGTTCGAGCAGATACTAGATAAAGTCCTGCCCTATACCTTTGCCAAACGTGAACACCTGAGTAGATCAAAAATTTCAAAGCAAACGGGGTATATTAGAGCCGTGTATTTTCAACAGATCAATGGTTATCGGGTGGAAGGAGCCGGCAAACTTACAATTGTCTATGAAGTCGGACGCAATGGTTTTAGAATCAGTAACGGTAGCGTGGAATTGCCTGAAAATATCACAATAAATATATCTTTGGAACAAGCAGTAAAAATAGCACAGGATAATAAGCTTATCGGAGATAACGATAAACCAAATAACCCAAGGATAGCTTACGTAAAGGGAGATGATAAGAACGGAAACCGGTATTATCTGTGCTATGTACTATCCTTTTACGGTTATTCAATTTACATAGATGTATCTAATTCTGTAATTAGGAACATTGATAAGAAAGATATTCTAAATAATAACTAATCAAATCATATTTTTAAATAAATAATAAATAGAAGATACAATAATATCTAATGGGAGGACAATAAAATGGCACGAATTTCATTAGTATTCATCATTTTGCTACTAGCCATATCTTATGGTTATGCAGATGGTTTACCGTCTGAAGAAGCTGAAAGGCAAGCCAAAGAACACCAGTTGGGTCAGGTAGCAGATAGATTTAAAGCAGAGACTGGTTTTAGAGGGGAAATTAAATTTAACGACATAACTATGGGAATCGGAAAGTTAGAAGGTAACTTTACCGATATTCCATTCTCTGCTGATGAAGATACTACTTCCTTCAGGCAAGCATGTAATAGGATTATAGACAAACTCTTACCCTACACCTTAGCTACGCGCAGTCAATTATCAATGAGCAGAATAAGTAATAATTTGGGGAGAACCGAAACAGAGTACTGCCAAACAGTGAATGGATATAGAGTTGAAAATGGTGGTTTAATATTAATAGCTTACGATGCGGGAAGATACAGATTCTCTATCAGTAATGGAACTGTGGAATTGCCGAGTCAAACTATTACTCCAATCCTTACCTACGAAGATGCAGTTATAATATATGATGATAATGTCAAAGATGATGAAACCATAAAGAACATACGTGAAAGAAGACCATTTCTGGGTTTGCGCTTTTGCAACATTTATAATGAATGGGAAGGGGACACCAGAACAGAGTATCGTCTCTGCTGGACTGGTGGATACACAAGGACTATATATGTTGATGCACAAACCGGACAAGTTTACAAGATAGTTGATATGACTATGGATGATAAATAAAAGAAACATAGTATCGAAAATTTCACATTATAAATATACAAACCTACAAGCTATAAGCTATAATAAACAGAATTGTCAGATAAAAAAAGATATGAGGGAGAGTTAAATGGTACGCATTTCATTGGCATTCATTATTTTATTACTTTTCATATCGTGTATTTATGCAGATAGTATGCCGGCTGAAGAGGCTGAAAGGCAAGCAAAAGAACGTCAGTTGGTAGATAGAATTAAAGCAGAGACTGGATTTCGTGGAACCATAAACTTTGACTTGGACGCAAGTGTTATCGAGGAAATGTGGGGAACATTTCCAAATTGTGAAGTTAGAGATACCGTTGAGGCCCAATCCCAAGCCTTGTTACTCATCAGTAATTTGCTGCCGTATATCAGAGTAGATATAAATCAACTATCTCTAAAAAGTATGAGAACTGATGATATGGGAATCAAGGTGTCTTTTAATCAGAAAATCGATAATCTGAAAATGGAACCGCATTCAGGTATTACGGTAGTGTTTAGGACAAAGAACTTTATAGAAGTTAATATTATTAGTTCTCTTATACCGGATTTACACTTTGTTAAGTCAAAGTATCTGACTTACGAGGAAGCGCTTAGAATATTTGATAAAAAAATTGGTAATGATTATAAGCAAAGATTTAAAGATGAATTGTTAATTTCTCGGAATTATTCCCCTGAGTTTCAACATATAAGAAGACCTGAGCATTATAAGGTTTGCTGGAGAATGCCATACTCAGTCGGGCCAAGTGGAGAAGCCCATATTTTATATATAGATGCTGTCACAGGTGAGATTCTTGGTCATATCAAGCCAGTTCCTTTTGACGATATATCTTATTAATGTCTCAGGATAATAAGGTTGATCTCAGCTTCATTGTTCACGGTAAACCTCAGCAGAACCCCTTTGTAGAAAACCTAAATGGCGAGTTCAGAAAAGAATGTCTTGACTTGAATTTTTCGGAGATTTATTATTTTGCATTTTGGTTTGTCACTTTTCATTCATCAAGGCAAAATGTATGTCTGAGAAAATCCTTTGACAAGATTATTATAATTATTTTTGATTGAATTACAAGGTGAAAAAGGATTAAAAAAATATGAAACTATTTGAGACACATGCGCATCTGGATTTGCCTGAGTTTAATCATGACCGGGAAAATCTTATTAACAAGTGTTTTCAGAGCGGCATTGAATACATAATAAACGTAGGGTTCAATAAAGAAACATCTTTGGGCTCTTTAGAATTGGCGAAAGAGCATTTGCACATTTTTGCCACCGTGGGTTATCATCCGCACGATGCCATGGATTTTGATGCAGAAATTGTAAAGAAATTAGCGCGAGAAAAGAAAGTTTTGGCTATCGGAGAAACAGGACTGGATTTTTTCCGCAATCTTTCACCCTACCAGGTTCAAAGAGAGGTTTTTGCCACTCAGGTCCGACTGGCTTTGGAATACGATTTGCCTTTGATAATCCACAATCGCAACGCTGACCAGGAATGTTTTAACACCTTGAAAAAGGAAAAGATAAAACAGGCGGTATTTCATTGCTTTTCAGGTGATTTGATTTTTGCTCAGCAAATTTTGGATGAAGGATGGTTTCTAAGTTTTACGGGCAATGTCACTTATCATAATACCAATCTGGATGATGTGATAAGAATTGTTCCGATGAACCAATTTATGGTGGAAACGGACAGTCCTTACCTTTGCCCTCAACCGCACAGAGGCGAAAGAAACACTCCTCTTTATTTGAATCTAGTCGTGGAAAAAATAGCTGAAATTAAGGGCATTACTCCAAACGAAGTCGCGGAACAGACATTCGAAAATGCCTATAAGTTCTTTCGCATTCCCCCCGATCCAGTAACTCCGATTAGACATAGAAAAAGGAAATCTTAAATGAAATTGCATTATTTACTAATATTCTTGATGATTATTTTGAGCACCGGTCTGAGTGCCGGTAATTCCATCTTTTCTGCAGACGGAATGGCTTGCAAAAATTACGGCAACGATATTTACGGGATGAGCATGGGAGATACTGGAATTTCAGATATTTTCCGGCGCAATTTTGGTTACGGCAATCCCGCAATCTTGGGTTCAATCACTGCAACTCAATTTTCAACCGGTATTCTTTGCGGCTGGACAAATTATAAATCAAGAGATGAAGAAGAAAAATCATATAGGGATAACTCTCTTGATTTTCCTTATTTCAGTGTGGCAGTTCCGCTAAAAAATCATCATTTCGGCTTCCAATTCAATTCCTATTCTTCCGGGTCAGTTCAAAGCAGGAAAAGATTTACAGCATATACTGAAACCGGTGACACACTTTCAGCTTTAGAACTGCAATCGATTGACGGATATATCTATCGCGCAGACTTGATTTATGCCATTCACTATCAGCACATGAATTGGGGTGCGGCTTTGAATTATTATTTTGGCCACGATATCAGAAGAGTAGCTCAGGACATTGATTTTGAGCCGTTTAACGCAGTGTATAAAGATGCATATACTTTCAAAAATCCTTCTGCCACTTTCGGCTTTACGGGCGATTGGAATAATATTGCCTTGGGACTATATTACTCTTTGGGACGGACTTTGGAAGGCAGCAGGACACTTTCTTCAATTTTTGAAACTGAAAACGCCGGAGATGCAAAATTTGATGTTCCGGATGAATTAGGAACAGGACTTACTGCTAAATTTGCAGATGAATACAAGATTTCCGGAGATTATGTATATAGTTTTTGGGACAAAACAAATAATACAAGAATGAATCATAACAGTTGGAAAATGGGTATAGGCTTCGCACATGAGCCCAAAGAACACTCACACAAGACATTCGTTGGGCAAATGAATAAGCGTTGCGGAGTAACCTTCAGGGAATTGCCATTTTTAGCAAATGGAAATACCGTTCGTGAAACTGCTGTTACCGGTGGTTTTGCTATACCGCTAAAGAGAGTTGAAACGCGATTGGATTTCGGTGTGCAATACTCCTGGCGCGGAAATTTAGATGATAACAATCTGCAAGACAGAGCCCTGATGTTTATGATAGGAATGACCGGATTTGATATCTTGACCAAAGCATACGACCGTTCTGCTCCTCGCGAAATTCCTAAAGCGGAGGAAATTACCGAATGAAGATGCGTTGGCAGATTAAGACGCAACCCGGTCAGCCTGTTTGGCAGCAGGTTTTACAAGCAAGAGGTTTAACTGATGATGCGCTGCATAAGACCTTGGATGATTTGCCGGATGAAAGTTTACTAAGCAATATAGACAAAGCAGCACAGCGAATCAGATTAGCTCTTTATCGTAACGAACCTTTGGTAATTTTTGGGCATGATGATCCGGACGGCATTACTTCCGCTTACATTTTATACTGTTTTTTGGAAGCCTGCGGCTATCAAAAGCATCAGTATTACATTCCGAACCGCAATTTGGAACCGCACGGCATTCAGCCTTCATTCCTGAATTTTGCCCAAAGCGGAAACTACCCTTTGGTCATAACAGTGGATAACGGTATCAGCGCATACGAAGGAGTGGAAGAATTAAATAAGATGGGCTGTGATGTTATTGTAACCGACCATCATTTAGTTCAGCCGGACCAAATGCCGAATGCCTATGCGATTGTTAATCCGCAGTTACCGGATGACATATATCCTTTTAAGATGTTGGCAGGAGTGGGTGTAACGCTTATGCTGATTCGATATTTAGGAAAGATATTGAACCATCCGATAGACCCTGCATTGTATTTTTGGACAGCAGTCGGGTCCATTGCAGACAAAGTTCCGATGACCGATCTTAATCGCATTCTTATTCGCTTCGTTTTAGACAATTGGCAAACGGCAAAAGATAATACTATAGATTTTTTGCTGAGGAATTTTAATCGGATTTCCTCCACAACCGATAAAATGAATTTTATTCAATTCTGCAGCAGACTTTTGGCTAACGGCAGAGAAGAAAACGGTCAGCATCTTGCCCTTCGTTTCATGCTCCAAGTAAGTGATGAAAAAGCTCACTCTTTTCAAATTCTGGAAGAAGAAAAAAATAAGTGGGAAATGGAAATGAATAGGATTTTCAAGTTAATGGATACAATGATGGAAAACTTCAACGGAGACGCTTTCATTTATCTTGACGATGATGACCTAATCCCCTATTCTCTTTTGGGGACCGCTGCCACTTATGTAGTCAATAATCTAAAAATACCGGCGCTTATGCTCAAGAAAAAAGACCACACTCTTGCTTGCGAAGGCAGGTGCGATACGGGGTTCAATATGGTGGAAGCCTTTACTGCCTGCAAAGACAGTTTGCTCCAGTTTGGCGGTCATGCTAAAGCGGCAGGATTTACAATGCAGCCTGAAAATTACGACAAATTCATAGAACAATTTCACGCTTATCTGCAACCGCGTTCCGAAGCAATAAAGCAAGCTCTTATATTACAAGTGGATGCTGTTCTTTCTTCCGTAGAGTTGAATAATAATTTATGGCAGGAATTGGAACTTTTGCTGCCTTACGGACAAGAAAATCCCGAACCGGTTTTGGTAATTACGGATTGCACAATTAAAAAAATCACTGCTCTCTTCAGTTTGGATAACGGGGGTATGAGTTTTGACCCTCAGTTCAAAGGCAAAATTGCAATTCAGTTAAAAGGCCCTAATTTAATCAAAATATTGGATTATGAGCCGGAAAGCGCTTAGGATTCGGCTAACTGAAATAAAACGTTTCTTCGAGACGTAAGACAGTGCGTAAAAATGAAAAAGAAGCAAGCAAATGAGGTTATCCGTAAGTCCATTCATGTCTGCTCTCTGATTATTCCTTTTTCTTATAGATATATTTTCAATTACAATCGGCTGCTTATGTTTCTGATACTTTTAGGAGCGCTTATTTTGGATTTTGCGATTGAAATGGCAAGATTGGAACAGCCGACTTTCAGAAAACTTTTCCACAAGCTTTTCGGCCCTCTTTTGCGCAGGCATGAAAGACGAGATTTTACCGGAGCAACATTTGTTATTTTATCCGCTATGCTTTGCACTGCCTTTTTCAAACCGGAAATCGCATTTCTGTCAATGAGTTATTTGGCGGTTGGAGATACCTTGGCTGCTACAGTCGGCATGACCAAAGGCAAGCGTAAATATTTAAGACAAAACAAGACCCTGGAAGGAAGTTTGGCATGTTTTGTCGGTATTCTTATCTTTTCCCTTATATTCGGAAATCGCATAAATCCTTTAATATACGTGGTAGGATGCCTTATGGCAACCTTAGCGGAAATTTGGAATATTCCGGTGGATGATAATATCAAAATTCCCATCAGCGCAGGAATAGCAATGTCCTTGTTCAATATCTTCGTATAAGCAGGTAATGATGAAAATATCGTATATTATTCCGGTCCTCAATGAAGAGGATTCCCTTTTTCAACTCTATCAAGAAATAAGGCAAAACAATCCCGAACCCGATTATGAGATAATATTTATTGATGACGGAAGCCGAGACCAAAGCTATGAACTTTTATGTGAAATAGCGGACAAAGATGAAAAAGTGAAAGTCATTCGTTTCCGACGAAACTTCGGCAAAGCTGCGGCACTGCAAGCCGGTTTTCATTTAGCTGAAGGAGACCTCATTTTTACACTTGATGCAGACCTGCAAGATGACCCGGCGGAAATTCCTAATTTTATCGCTAAAATCAATGAGGGATACGATTTAGTCTCCGGTTGGAAAAAGAAAAGGCACGACCCGATAACTAAAACTTTGCCCTCAAAATTTTTCAACTTCGTAACGGCACGAACCTTTAAACTGCACATCAAGGATTTTAATTGCGGTTTTAAACTTTATCGTAAATCTGTGGTAAAAGAATTATATATTTACGGAGAAATGCATCGCTATATTCCTGTTTTGGCAAATGCCTTAGGTTTTAGTGTAACAGAAATTCCGGTAAATCATCGTTATAGAAAATACGGAAAATCCAAATACGGAATAGAAAGATATCTAAGAGGATTTTTTGACCTGCTGACAGTAAAAATGGTGACCCAATATGTAAAAAGTCCATTGTATTTGTTTGGCAGAATAGGAGTAATTTCCGGCGTGATTGGCGTTTTAATAGCAGGCTATCTTGCAATCAGAAAGATTTTTTACAATTATCCGCTGTCAAACCGTCCTTTACTGTTTTTGGGCATTCTTTTAATCCTGACAGGCGTGCAATTGTTTTCCATGGGCTTAATCAGTGAATTAATCATCAACCGCAGCTTGTCACGCGAAATCAGAATTTCCATCAAAGAAGTCAAAAATATTCCTCCGGAAAAAATAAGCAGTTTTTATCCGGACCAAGTATGAAAGAACTTGTGACTTACCTTGCATGGAATTCTCTTAAAAAGAAGCCGGGGCAAAAGCTCAGATTTGATTTTAAGGTTATGATTGCGGGGATTATCATTTCCGTAGCAGTTGTGACCGCTGCTTTAAATTTATTTGAAGGTTATCAGCATACTCTTAAAACTTTGCTTTTGGACAGCACGGCTCATATTATGATTTTCCCTTCGGAAGAAGGTTATTTTACATCTGAAGAAGCAAGAGCCATTAAAGAAAAAACAGACGCTCATCAGGAAATCAATTCTACTTTTCCGGTTTATAATAAAGCTGCTATCGCTTTGCATAATAATAAGATAAAAAATGCTTATGTTCAAGCGTATCCTCAAAAGGCGGCCAAAAATTATTGGTATACAAAATATACTAAATCAAAAACAGAGTATTTAAATGACGGACAAATTCTGATAGGAACGAACTTAGCATCTGAATTGGGACTGCAAATAGGAGACAGCCTCTCTTTGCAATTTCCTCAAACGAATAGTATCTCATTTACCGGAATTATTCCGAAGTCCGCTTCCTTCCTCATAAAAGATATTGTAAAAGTCGGCTATTACGAATTGGATAACACTTTGATTGTAATGTCTGATTCATCCGCTTTTCGTTTTTACGGTATTCCTCCGCAATATTCATTTCTGGAAATCAATTTAACAGAGCAGTGGGTAGACAAAGTCAAGTCTGTATCTCAAAAATTAAACATTGAATTGGAAAAGCAAGTTATAATCAGGGATTGGATAGATTTTAACGGCAATCTTTTTTCCCTTATAACAGTTGAAAAATGGCTGATTTTCCTTGTCTTCAGCCTCTTAATATTAATTGCCGCTCTCAATTGCATCAGCTCCGTTTCCACTGCTATTGTTGACAGACAAAAGGAGTTAGCATTGCTTCAAGCTCTGGGCGCAGACATAAAATCTTTGAAACAAATAGTATACATAAGAGTCCTGTTTTTATGCACGTTATCCGTTTTAATCGGAATGGGATTAGGCACAGGCTGCGCTTGGCTAATAACGCAACAAAACCTCTATTCCTTAAAAGGTGACATATATTTTATTGACAAACTTACAACCTATCTTACATTTTATAATTATGGTCTGATTTTTCTTGTTTCCCTGCTTATGATTATGATTTGCATTGCAATCCCCCTAAGAAGGATAAAGCTTTTACAAATAATTGATATTTTAAGAGGCACTGTATAAAGGACGATAAATGGCTGTTTTAATTGTTGAACATTTAGCAAAGTCATTCCGGGACAGCAATCTGGAACTTAGAATTTTGGAAGACATAAACCTGACATTGGAGAAAGGTGAATTTGCCTGCATCAGCGGTCAATCGGGTTGCGGGAAAAGTACTTTACTGCATTTATTGGGTCTTTTGGATAAACCGAACAGCGGCAAAATCACTCTAAACGGAGAAGTTGTTTCTCCGGAAGCACCGAATGCGCACCAAATCAGAAATAAATATATAGGTTTCGTATTTCAATTTCATTATCTAATGGAAGAACTTACAGCTTTGGAAAATGTAGCTTTACCTTTAATGGTTGCGGGACACAGCCGAAAATACAGTTTGAATCAGGCAAAAGAAATGTTGGCAGAATTGGATATGCTGCCCCGTCAAAACTTCTATCCGAACCGACTGAGCGGAGGTGAACAACAAAGAGTTGCTTTGGGCAGAGCCTTAATCAATCAACCGGCTTTAGTATTGGCTGACGAACCCACAGGAAACTTAGACCCGGCTCATTGTTCTGCCGTGCTTGAACTTTTCTTCAAATTCAACGCTAAATTAGACACAGCTTTTTTGCTCGTAACACACGACCCTAATATTGCGAAGCAATTTAGTAAAAATTATAAATTAATTAACGGAGTATTGAGCAGAAACTCGGAATGAATTAAAGTATTATATCTTATGAAACATCCTAAATGGTTCTTAATTATAGTTTTTATATTATTGATAATTAATGTAACCTTCTTCATTTTATGGTATACTTTAGATGGTCAGGAAAAAGTAAAAAGTAAACTGGAACAATATCTCAGTCAACAACTTCACGGCAGTTTGACCATAGAAAAATTAGCAGTCAATGAACGCCACATTACCGCAAACAATATATCCTTCCGCGATGATAAAAATACTGTATATGTTAAAGCGGCTCAGGTTCAAATCAATTATAATTTATTTAAAATCATAACTTCCGGCTTTAAGCTGAACAGCGTTATTCGGGAAATCATAGTCTATGAGCCTGCGGCAAAAATAGTTTATATCTATAAGCCGCAAAAAGAAAAGAAAGCATTCAAAATTCCGGATTTGACACCATATTTTCGCACTCTCACAGTTAAGAACGGCAAAGCAGATTTCACTTTTGCAACTCAATTAGGCAGCTCTTTTGCAGACAGTCTTAAATACAATGAACAGTTTAATAACATAACTCTTTCCGCCGTAAATAAAAATAAAACAAATGCTATGCTCCAAACAGAAACTTCTAATCACGGTAATGTTAAACTAAAAGTTACAATGAATAAGGGAAATATCAGCTTAATAGACATTATGCTGGAGCAATATAGACCGCGCTCAATATATTTATCCGGCTGTCAAAATTTGGATTCTGAAATTTCTGTTTTGTTGAAATACAGGAAAAAAGAACCTTCTGCCCAACCGACTATAAGTTTTAATTCTATTTTGTGGAATACTTCTATCCAGAAAGACAAATATAAGTTGCAACTCCCTTATATGCAAATAGAAGGAAATCAAAATATTACTAACTTTAACATCAGCGAAAGTTTATTGAATGATAACAGGTTTAGGGCAACAGGCTCTTTATCCGATATTCTGAAAGAACCTGCAATCAACAGTCAGATTATTTTATCGCAATTATCGCTTTCAGATATTTCTCCCGAACTAAATGGCACTGCTGAAGGAATTGTCAATCTAAACGGAAAAGTTTCCTCCTTAACCGCTTCCGGTCATATCACTGTTCCCGAACTTAATGTAAAACAAGAAAGAATTACAGACATAAAAGTAACTGCAGAATATAACGGAAAAGAAGTCAATTTTACAACTCAACCATTTTCCTGGCGGCAACAGACATCATCATTAGCAGGTGTCTATGATTTGGACAACCGTCAAATGGACATTTCTTTGGCTACGGCTCCAACCTCTGAAAAAGCGGAGTTAAGAGTAAAATCCGATTTATCGGCAAACCTGAATTTTGTTCAAGGACTCAAAGCGACAGTTAACCTCCGGACTTTGGATGCAGCATCTGCCGAAATAAATCTTTCCGGATTGCATGGTTACGCCATTATTAATCTGCCGAACTTTTCAATCGAAAATTTAAACTTAGATATAGATTTGAGTGACGGTAAGGGATTTGCTGTGCGTTCTCAAGGCGGGCTCAAAAACAGTAACTTGGTAACTGCTGCCACCTTAACTGATTTTAATTTACAAGAATATTGGCTGAAAGCTGAAGAAAACGGCATCGACTTAATAACAAGCGGAAAGGTAAATGCTCTGTATAGCAATGATAAACTTTCGGGTTCAGCCGAATTAAAAATAAATCTGATTTCTCCTAATTCGATAAAAGGTGATTTCATATCCGCTTTTAGTTATGACCCTGCTCAAAAAAATGCAGAACTTTCTCTGATGACAGAAAATTCTCAAGCTGCGGGAATGCCTTTCGAGCTTAGTTTGAAAGCCGATTATGACGGTAAATATATCCATGTTAATAATTTCAATTTAGACGATAAATTAGTCGTAAGCGGATGGACTAATATTTCAGACTACTTTGACAGCGGATTTTCTCTCTATACGGACAGCCTTGATTTCGCAAAATATTGGACAATGTTTGTTCCCGGTAAAAATAAACTTCCTCTGAATGCCGAACTTTCCGCTGATTTGGATTATAATCTTAATCGGGATAAACAAGTGACCGGCTTTCTGACAATAAATCCCGTCCAATTAGCTCAATTGCACCCTATGAATCTGAACTTGAATTTTTCCGGAACGAGCGATTCCACTTTAATTAATACCGGTATTTCATATTCTAATAATAATATTAATATACAAGGTTTACTCGTTCGTCAACCTGAACTCAATTTGAAAGCAAATGCCGTTTTAAAGCGTTTCAATTTGGCAGAAATAGTTCCAAAGGAAATGCTAAAAGGCTGGATCAGCGGTGATGTAAATTTGAATTTTACTTTGCCGCGTCAGGGTAAACCGCATACAGAATTAGGTTGTAATATAAGCGGTGAAAGAACTTCTCTTTTTGAAATTCCGCTTGATGCTGTTATCATCAAGGCGGCACAATTAGACGAGGTCTTGCAAGTTGATTCTTTATACATAAGCAATAAAAAATTAGCAACTCTTTCCGCTCAGGGTGGTCTTGATTACAATTTTTTCTCCGGCAACAGCTATGAAGGAACAGATTCTCTAAATTTAACTTTAACCGGAGACCCGTTACGCATTTTACATCATTTCGTTCCTTTTGTCCAAGCGACAAAAAGCAATCTTGTTGCCGATATGACTATCAGAACCGGCGAAGAAGGCATAATCGTCAAAAGGGGAACAATTAATTTGTCGGACGGAACTTTCAAGTTGAAAAGTCAGGATGATGTTTTTAGCAATCTCGAGATCAACGCAGTGATAAGAGATAATGTTCTACATTTGGAAAAATTCACTTGTGAAGAGGGTGCAGGGAAGCTGTATATTCGTAATGATATTGATCCCAATGAGGATAATTTCTTTTTAGGACCCATAAATCTTGGTTACTTTTTAATTCATACCAATGACAACGGCTTAAAAATATATATTCCTGGATACCTTCCTGACAATACAGTCGCAACCGGTATCATTAAAGGGCAAGGCACTCGTGAAGCTTATATCAAAGGTCCTTTTGACGATATGAAAATTAAAGCGGAAATTATTGCATCCAACGGCAGTGTTGTTTATCCCGCAAATACGAAGAACTTGCTTCAACTGATTAATCTTTTCGGCAAGAAAGAGCAAACGGAAGCTTTACCTCTTCCTTTCACGCTTGACCTTCTTATAGATGTTGGTGACAATATTCGTTATGTAACTTATCCTGCAGATTTAACATGCCAACCCGGAGGTTTTCTGCGCATTACTTATGACGGAAATAACTGGTATGCTGAAGAGGCTAATTTCGCTTCCGAGAAGGGGACTGTTGATTTTTACGGAACTATCTTTGAAGTGAAAAACGCCGTTCTGGTCATTAATTCAAAAAGTAATGTTTTCTCTATAAACGGAGTTTTCACAAAAAAGGCTGCAGACGGCACATTAATCACTTTGCAGGTTCTCACTAATCCCCAAAAAGGAGGCAATGTCCTTAACCAATTAGAATTCAGTCTCACCAGTGACAATCCTGAAGACAAAACAATCACGCAAATTCTTTCTCGTCTGCGTTACAACAGAAATCTGGACGAACTTAATCCGGACCAGAGGCAAGCGCTTTTACAAGACGAAGCCATGCAACTGATAAGCACGAGTGTCAGCACCACTTATGTTTCTCAATTTCTCAGTCCGATTGAAAATAAAATTCGCCGTTTTTTGGGATTGGACAGTTTTTCCATCACCACCGGCTTTGTCCAAAACCTGTTCGTGGAATTTACTTCCGGAAATCAGTTTAATGATGCAAACATATCAAATCTAAACACTGAAATTTTGCAATTCAGTTCCTCAGTCTTTCTTAATAATCTTTCCGTTTCTATGGGAAAATATTTGGGGCACAGTGTTTATCTTGACTACGAAATTTATCTGCAGGAAACAACGGACTTGGCTAAGCAAACAAAATTGGATATGTATCACAATGCCTCAGTCCGATTTAATTTACCGTGGAACTTCAAATTTATTTATACGTTCAGTCTGCGCCCCAAACATGAAGAAAACGCTCATGAAGTTATGGTGAAAAGAAGCTTCCGCTTTTAGAAATTCCTTTGACAAAATTACTTTCTTTATTTTTAAGGTTATTATTGATATGTACAGGAGGATGTGATGACCGAAACAAAAACAGAAAAGAAACCGGTTTCCAACACATTAAAATCCGATTTTAACCTTATAGAATTACTCTCTATTTTGCTCCTTGTCGGTTTGCTGTTTATTTTTATTGTCCCTGTTCATCAAGCAAAAGTCAGCAGAACTCATATTACTGATGCCATTGCTACTCTTAAAATGATTGGCGATAAAGCGGAAGAATTTAAGAATAATCCCGATAATGGTTACTATCCCGATATTTCGCAATTGAATCTCGGCCAAAAGATTGAATCAGATTATTTTACTTATTCAATTTCTCCGGATGACAGTCTGGTTATTGCTGAAACTAAACCGGCTTTCGGGAAAAAAGGCGCTTATTTAGTTTACAGTTTAACTAATAAACAATTTCGGGTCGGTAAAGACGATAATGATGTAACTTCGTCGAAATATATTAATGATAACTGGCTGCCATAATTGATAATACATCACAAAATTTTATAGTCCCGTTTTTTCCTGTGTTCATCCATTAATACCAATGGTAGTGATACGGAGGTCTCTCTGCGATTTCATCTCAGAGGCACGCTGCGACGCCAAGGCATATATATAAGCAAGTTCTTTTAATATTTTATTTTCCTCTCGTTAATCATCAGAATTTAATCTAATATATCTTTCTGTCATAAAAATATAAAAATAACAAAATAACACCGTAGACAACCCCACAAATAATCCAAACCCCAACTTTTTTACGTGTCCTTTCCGTGCTATTTTGCCATTTTGATATTTTTCGCCTCTTTATGTCTTCCTTGTATGAAGCGGGGGGTTAACGGGGGGTTAACGGGGGGTTAACGGAGGGTTAGCCCACGTTAACCCCCCGTTATTCAAAGGAATGGTTACGGGTGCAAAAAGACCTCCGAAAATTATTCAGCGGTTTTTATTTGTATGAACGAACCTATATGTCAAACATAATAATTAGGGCAGACACGCAGGTCTGCCCTAAAAATTCATTTATAATAATCTAATGTTCTCCAGCTATTTCAAAGTCCTGAATACTTGCTGTTTTAATATTGTATTTACCGAGGAGTTTTAAGCGCAGCTTGTGCAGCTGCTACTCTGGCAATGGGAACGCGGAAAGGAGAGCAGCTGACATAATTCATTCCCACTCTATGACAGAATTCCACCGAACTTGGTTCTCCGCCATGTTCTCCACAGATTCCTACTTTAAGTTCAGGTCTCGTTTTTCTGCCTCTTTCCGTGCCGCGTTTTACCAATTCACCCACTCCTTCCTGATCTAAAATCTGGAAAGGATCATTTTTAAGCAGTCCTTTTTGCAGATAAATGGGTAAAAACTTGCCTACATCGTCTCTGGAAAAGCCGTAGGTCATTTGTGTCAGGTCATTCGTACCAAAGGAGAAAAATTCGGCTCTTTCGGCAATTTTCCCTGCGGTTAAAGCCGCTCTGGGAACTTCAATCATTGTTCCGACAAGATAATCAATCTGGTCAGCCCTTTCCAAAAATACTTTTTCCGCGGTTTCTCTTATAATTTGTTCCTGCATATTAAATTCTGTATCCGTTCCAACCAGCGGAACCATAATCTCGGGAATGGCTTTAATGCCTTTTGCTTTTACATTCAGCGCAGCTTCAATAATAGCTCTGGTTTGAATTTCAGTAATTTCCGGATAAGTATTTCCCAAACGGCAACCTCTGTGACCCAACATCGGATTTATTTCATGCAAAGCTGCAACCCTGTCTTTAATTTTTTGTATGTCAATTCCCATGTCTTTTGACATTTCCAGTTGATTATATTCTTCTTGAGGGACAAATTCATGCAAAGGCGGATCCAATAATCTTATGGTGACAGGGAATCCGTCCATAGCAGTAAAAATGCCTTCAAAATCAGCTCTTTGGAGAGGTAAAATCTTTTCTAATGCTTTGCGTCTACCGGCTTCATCATCAGCCAAAATCATTTCGCGCATTGCTTTGATTCTGTCTCCTTCAAAAAACATATGTTCCGTTCTTGTCAGGCCGATGCCTTTGGCACCGAAATTTCTTGCCACTTGCGCATCGTGAGGAGTGTCGGCATTAGTGCGGACACTCATTTGAGAATATTTTTCCGCTAAATCAAGTATGTTACCAAAATCGCCGCTCAATTCAGGAGCCTGCGTTTCTATTTGTCCTTCCAAAACCTGACCGGTGGAACCGTTAAGAGAAATCCAATCTCCTTCTTTGTAAGTCTTGCTTTCTACAGTCATAGTGCGCGCTTTGTAATCAATTATGATTGTTCCTGCACCGGAAACGCAGCATTTTCCCATTCCTCTTGCTACGACTGCAGCGTGGGATGTCATCCCTCCTCTGGCTGTAAGGATACCTTGCGCCACATTCATTCCGCGTAAGTCTTCCGGAGATGTTTCAATTCGGCAAAGGATTACTTTCTTTCCCTGTTCTGCCCAACTTTCAGCTTCATCGGCAAAAAAGACTATTTGACCCGTAGCCGCACCCGGAGAAGCAGGTAATCCTTTTGCGATTACTTTGGCTTTGGCTAAAGCTTCAGGTTTGAAGACCGGGTGAAGAAGTTCATCCAATTTATTTGGTTCCATCCGCAAAAGGACAGTCTTTTCATCTAATTTCCCTTCGCGAAACATATCCATGGCAATTTTGACCATTGCCGCGCCGGTGCGCTTTCCGTTTCTGGTTTGTAATAACCACAATTTGCCTTCCTGAATTGTGAACTCTATATCTTGCATATCCTTATAATGGTCTTCCAGCTTTTTCTGAATCTCCATCAGCTGCTTGAAAACTTCAGGCATTGCTTCTTCCAAAGAAGGAAATTCCGCCTTGCGCCGTTCTTCTGAAATTCCCGCAAGCTCAGCCCAGCGTCTGGAACCTGCAAGAGTAATTTGGAGCGGAGTTCGAATACCGGCTACCACATCTTCCCCTTGAGCGTTGATTAAATACTCTCCCGTAAAGACATTTTCGCCCGTTGCCGCATCTCTGGTAAAAGCTACTCCCGTTGCAGAAGTGTTACCCATATTGCCGAAAACCATAGCTTGAACATTAACTGCAGTTCCCCATTCTTCAGGAATGCCGTTTAGGGCTCTGTATAATTTTGCGCGTTCATTATTCCAGCTGTCAAAAACGGCAAAGATTGCACCCCAAAGCTGTTCCCAGGGGTCTTCCGGAAAATCGTGTCCGGTTCTTTCTTTGACAAATTGCTTGAAAAGTATAACCAATTTTTGCAAATCTTGAGTTTCTAATTCCAAATCCTGTTTCACACCTTTTTCTGATTTAACTTTATCGATTATCGCCTCAAACGGATCCATATCTTCTTTATTCAATGGTTTAAGTCCCAAAACAACATCTCCATACATTTGAACAAAGCGCCTGTAACTGTCCCATACAAATCGCGGATTATCGGTCTTTTTAATCAGTCCGGTTACTGTAGATTCATTTAATCCCAGATTAAGGATAGTGTCCATCATTCCCGGCATGGAAGTCCTGGCTCCGGAACGGACAGATACAAGTAAAGGATTATCTTTTGAACCGAATTTCGTATTAGTCTGTTCTTCCACAGCAAGCATAGCTGCTTCCACATCTGGCTTGAGTATTTCGCGGACTTTTGCCGCACCCAATTTATTATATTCGGTACAAACTTCGGTAGTGATAGTAAAACCAGGCGGCACTGGCACACCGATTAAATTCATTTCCGCTAAGTTAGCACCTTTCCCTCCTAAAAGATTTTTCATCTCGGCTTTACCTTCAGCAGTTCCGTTGCCGAATCGATACACGCGTTTCTTGGATTCCATTTATCCTCCTATTTTATATACACTTACACATATATTCCTTTTTTTGATATACCTTTGTGTCTTAGCACCTTTTTCTGTCAACCGCTATTCTGTTTTTTCCCCTAATTTTCGCATGTTTATATGATAGCTTTTAAAATGTTTGTAAACTTTTTAAAACAAAACTATGTATGAAACGAGAAATTCCTATCAGTTATAAAATAATCTGAATGAAAATAGAAGAGAATATTTTGCTACTTCTTTCTGATTTAAATTTTTAGATTGTTATTGACGAAATTTTCAGTATATTATTTATGGATTACAATATTTAAGCGAGGTTAACGCATGAAAGGTAAAGTCAAATGGTTTAACAAAAATAAAGGCTTCGGATTTATTATTACTGACGACAACAAGGAATATTTTGTGCATTGGAAGTCTATTGTTACTAATTCTCCCCGTGAATTAAAAGTTTTGGAACAAGACGAAGAAGTAACTTTTGATTTGATGGAAACCGATAAAGGTATTCAAGCCATTAACATAATTCGGGTTAATAAATAACAAGAAAACGGTTAGAAAGAGTTTAAGCGGGTAAAGGCAAAAATGCTTTTACCCTTTTTTATATGAATACTGCAAAAAACAAAATCTCCGCATCTTTTCTTCCGACAAGCAGTTCTGAAATGGCACAAAGTGGTTGGAAACAATGCGACTTTATCATCATTACGGGTGATGCCTATATAGACCATCCAAGTTTTGGTGCTGCCATCATTTCAAGAGTATTGGAAAAAGCCGACTTCAAAGTAGGAATCATTGCTCAGCCGGATTGGAAAAGCGATAACGATTGGCTGGAACTTGGCGCACCAAAATACGCTTTCGGAATTACTGCGGGAAATTTGGACAGCATGGTCAATCATTATACAGCGCAAAAAAAACTTCGCCATAACGATGCTTATTCCCCGGAAGGTAAATTCGGTTTGCGTCCGGACCGCGCTACAATAATTTACTCTAACAAAGTGCGGCAACTCTATAAAGGCGTGCCCATTATTATTGGCGGCTTGGAAGCTTCTCTGCGTCGCATTGCTCATTATGATTTTTGGCAGGATAAAGTCCGTAATCCTGTTTTAGCAGACGCCAAAGCCGATATTCTGATTTATGGCATGGCGGAAAAACCGCTCCATGAGATTGCTTTGAAACTTAAAAAAGGTATCCCCTTATCCGAAATGAAAAATATAAAAGGAACTGTCGTATTCGATACTTTGCCTGCTTCCACAGAAAATTGTCTATTACTTCCTCCCTCAGAAGAATGTTCTGATAAGCAGACTTTTTATACGATGACAAAACTTTTCCACGCTAATTTCAGGGAGAAAATAATTTACCAGCAGGTTGCAGGAAGATTTATCAGGCACAATCCGCCTCCCGAGCCTTTGACAGAAAAGGAATTAGATGCAGTTTACTCTTTGCCCTATACTCGTCTTCCCCATCCCAAATACGGCAAAAGCATTATTCCTGCTTGGGTACAGATTAAAGATTCAATAACGACTCATCGCGGTTGTGTGGGAGGTTGCAATTTTTGCTCTATTGGGTATCATCAGGGAAAAGCTGTTCAAAGCAGATCGGAAACATCAATTTTACAAGAAATTAATAAACTTACCCGACAACCTTTCTTCAAGGGCACGGTTTCTGATTTGGGCGGTCCTTCCGCTAATATGTACGGCTTAACTTGTCAGCAAGATTTTCCTCTTTCCTGTAAAAGAAATTCCTGTCTCTATCCCAATATTTGTTCAAACTTGGAAACTTCGCAGCAGAGGATTACGGAATTATTAAAACAATCTTTACAAACGAAAGGAGTTAAGCACGTCTATGTGGCGTCCGGTATCCGTTTTGATTTAGCTTTGCAGAATCCTGATTATATAAAACAAATAGCTCTTTATCACACGGGCGGTTTATTAAAACTGGCTCCCGAACATACAGAACCGGAAGTTCTGAAAGCTATGGGCAAACCGGAAATAAAACTGTATACCGATTTCTGTAAGATTTTTCATAAAATCACTTACTCTGCAGGTAAGAAAAGCAGCATTGTTCCTTATCTTATTGCAGGTCACCCGGGTTGCACTCTTGACGCTGCAATCCGTTTAGGATTATGGCTAAAGCAAAGAAATATCAGAGCTGAGCAGGTTCAGGAATTTACTCCCACACCAATGACTATCAGCACTTGTATGTATTACACCGGTTTGGATTTTGAGACCGGAAAACCGATTTATGTCCCCAAGGGCAGAGAAATCCGTCTGCAAAAGGCTTTAATCACATGGCACATACCGAAAAACAAACCGCTGATAGCGGAAGCACTGAAAAAGGAAAACAAAGTCAATTTGCTGGGAAAATTTTATAATTGACAAACAGATAGACTTTCTAAATAAATGAATAAAAATAAAATAAGTCCAAAAGAGGAGAATATGCCGGGTAAGCAATCTCTGGCTCAAAGATTTGCTGCACATGTAGTTAGCACAGGTTTAATCTCTCCCTGTATGAAACTGATCATTGCTGTTTCCGGCGGTGCGGATTCTGTAGCTTTATTGCATTTGTTGCAACAATTGAAAGCGGAGATGAATCTCACTCTTTTGGCTGTGCACATTAATCATCATTTACGCGGAGAGGCTTCCGACGAAGATGAAAAGTTCGTCAAAAGGTTGTGCAATGATCTCTTTATAAACTGCATAGTAAAGCATATACATTTTGAAACAGAAGCAGATTTGGAGAACCAGGCTCGCATCAGACGAAGAAAAACTCTGCTTCAAATCATGAAATCATACAATTTTGACCGCATAGCTTTGGCTCATCAGAAGAATGATCAAGCGGAAACTGTTTTAATGAATTTTGCTCGGGGAGCTGGCATTACGGGAATGGGCGGCATTAAACTTGAAAACTATCCATTTATCAGACCACTTTTATGTTTTTCCAAACAGGAACTGGAAGAGTGGCTTATTGCCAACAATTGGGAATGGCGCGTAGATAAATCAAATTTATCATTCCGCTTTACTCGCAACCTCATCCGGTATGAACTTATACCTTGGCTGGAAAATAATGTGAATAAAAACGTCGTTGACCGTCTGTTTCTGCAAGCGGAAACTTTTCAAAAAGCAGATGCTTTTCTGCGTGCTCACACCGCTCCCTTAAGAAAAAAAATCGTCTTGGAAGAGAATCCGGAACAAATCTTTTTGGATATTGAGCTCTTGCGTCAGCTTTCTGAAATTGAGCAATATTACATTTTGCGAAATTGCTACAGTCAATTAAGTAAGACTGAACAGGAATTTTTCCGATACAGTTATGAGGAGATCAAAGCAATCCTGACATCTTCCGGAAGCAAAATAATCCGCTTGGCGCATAATGTTTGGGCTGTCAAACAATACAACGAATTGATCTTGACTACGCAGAACCCTCTTAAAGAAATTTCTGAAGTAAAGGAATTGGTCATTAAAGAAAAGCGTTCTCATTTGCTGTTTTTCAATTGTCGCTTCACTTTCCGATATTTTAGGCACATTCCTGAAGAGCCCGTTGATTTGACCACAGGATACAATGCTTTGATCGACATGAACAAAGTCGTTCCGCCTTTGAAATTACGAGGCCGTCAACCCGGTGACCGCTTTCAGCCTGTAGGAACAAATTATGAAAAGAAATTGAAAGAATTTTTTATTGACGAAAAAGTCCCAAAATTTGAAAGGGACAAAGTGCCCATTTTAACTGACAGCGAAAAAATTATTTGGATTGTAGGTTATCGTTTGGACAGGCGAGCTGTCTGCAATGGCAACACCAATCGCATTCTGATGATTAGCGCCGAACCAGTCAACCAAAGTCGTAAAAGAGCTGCCAACAGAACTTTCTTTATCAATGAGGAAAAACATGACATCTATAATTTCTGATATAGAAAAAATTCTTTTTAGCGAAGCTGACATTCAAAACCGTGTCAGCGCAATGGCTGAAGAAATTTCACGCGATTATAAAGGAAAAAGCCCCGTAATTATCAGCATTTTGAAAGGAGCTTTTGTCTTTACGGCGGATTTGGTCAGGAAGCTCACTTTACCCGTGGAACTTGATTTCTTGGCAATCTCCAGTTACGGCAGCGGAAGTTCCAGCTCCGGTATAGTAAAAATTAAAAAGGACATTGATGTAGACATTGCCGGCAAGGATGTCATTATTACGGAAGATATTGTGGATTCCGGACTTTCCTTGCAATATATAGGAGAATACATAAAAAAGCATAACCCCGCTTCCATTCGCATGTGCGTATTTTTAGACAAGCCGGAAGCTCATAAATTGGATGTTACTTTTGATTATGTCGGCTTCAAAATCGGAAAGGAATTTGTCGTCGGCTATGGTTTGGATTATAATGAAAAGTATCGTAACTTGCCTTATATCGGCATCCTGAAAAAGGAGATTTATAAATGAATAAAAAATCTGACCCGCCTGATTCGGGTGATAAGAATAAAAAACCTTATATCGTAAACATTAAACCGCGTAAGCCTCATCAGTCTCTTTCTTTTTGGATTATGATGCTGCTCTTGGCAGCTTTGCTCTATCAAGTTTGGGCAGGCGGCAAAAAACAGGTGGAAGAAGTTCCCTACGGAAATTTCGTTACTTTAGCGGACAGCGGCAGAGTATCCAAAGCTACCTTTATGGACAGAGACATCATGTTTGAATTTGATAATCGTAAAGGCCACACTTTGATGCCTTTTGACGACCCCAAACTGGTTGACTTCCTTTTGAGCAAAGGCGTCTCTGTCGGTACGCAAAAGCCTTCGGCTTGGCGCAGTGTTTTAGTCTACCTCTTCCCCACAATCCTGATTATTGTCTTTTGGTTTTTGCTCTTCAGAGGTATGAATCAAGGTCAAAATAAAGCTTTCAGCTTCGGAAAAAGCAGAGCCAAACTTTACGAAGGAAGTAAATATAGGATTACTTTCAAAGATGTTGCCGGTGTAGATGAAGCCAAAGAAGAGCTGCAAGAAATCGTGGATTTCTTAAAAGACCCTCGTAAATTCCAACGCTTGGGCGGAAGAATTCCTCGCGGAGTTTTGTTAATCGGAAGACCGGGAACAGGAAAGACACTTTTGGCAAAAGCAGTTTCCGGCGAAGCTGGTGTGCCTTTCTTTTCCATCAGCGGCAGCGATTTCGTGGAAATGTTTGTCGGCGTCGGTGCAGCTCGGGTCAGAGACCTCTTTGACCAAGCCAAGAAAAATGCGCCCTGCATCACTTTCATTGATGAAATTGACGCTGTTGGACGTCATCGCGGAAGCGGTTTAGGCGGCGGCCATGATGAAAGGGAACAGACTTTGAATCAGCTTTTGGTGGAAATGGACGGCTTTGAGCCCAATGACAGCGTAATTATCATCGCAGCCACAAACAGACCTGATATTCTTGACCCGGCACTTTTGCGTCCCGGACGTTTTGACAGACAAGTGGTTGTTGACCTGCCTGATATCAAAGGAAGAGCGGAAATCCTGAAAGTCCACAGCGCCAAAGTCCCCTTGGCAAAAGATGTAAATCTGGAATTAATCGCACGAGGAACACCGGGTTTTAGCGGTGCAGACCTTGCCAACCTTGTTAACGAAGCCGCTTTGATTGCAGCCCGTAAGAACAAAAAGCAGATTGAAATGGAAGATTTTGAAGCAGCCAAAGACAAACTGATTCTCGGTAAAGAAAAGAAGAGCCGAGTTATTCCTGAAGAAGAAAAACGCCTTACAGCCTATCATGAAGTCGGCCATGTCCTAACTTCCATCTTTCAGGACAAAACTGAACCTGTGCATAAAGTTTCAATTATTCCTCGCGGTTTTTCCGGAGGTGCTACTCAATTTCTTTTGAGCGACAAAAGCAATTACTCAAAAGCCTATCTGGAGCAACTTTTGGTTACTTTAGTCGGAGGCAGAGCAGCGGAGGAATTGGTCTTTAACGATTTGACTACCGGCGCGGGAAATGATTTAGAACGTTGCACTGACATCGCTAAAAAAATGGTCTGCTCTTGGGGAATGAGCGATAAACTCGGACCGATGACTGTCGGAAAGGACCAAGGAGAAATCTTTTTGGGTAAAGAAATCCTTTCTCGCGATATTTATAGCGAAGAAACTGCCAAAATAGTAGATTCCGAAATCAGGAATTTTGTTAATAACGCTCATCAAAAAGCTCTGGATATACTTTCTCACAACAGTGAATTGATGGATGTTTTAGCTAAAAAATTACTGGAAAAAGAAACGCTCGGCACAGAGGAAATATTTGACACTATCAGAGAATATGTCACTGATGAATATCGCAATTTAGTTGAGAAGAAATATCAGCAGGCTTTGGAAATGCGTTTTGAATACTCTCCCAAGCAGAAAGAAATTAAACAGGAAACGGAAGCTGGTTCAGAAAATAAGGAATCTGAACAAACTCCTGATAATACCGCTCCTCCTGTTAATAATGAGGGGACAAGTCGGCCGGAACAAGTTTAATGAATTCCCGTCATTACCGTAAGCGACAAAAAATATAAGCAGGCTGATATCTTTCATCTTGCTTAATGCATAACGAATTCAGGCACAATAGATTATTGGAAGATGAGCGTTTTTCTGCCTTTATCTATAGGGCATCTATGGTGTATTTAGAGAGAGGGTCAAAAGAGCGATATAAGCAGTAAATTCACAAGGTATTTTGAAAATAAAACAAAAAGGAATACAGAATATTATGACGGATACAATGCATGGAACAACAATTATCGGCATCTTGCGTGACGGACATTGCTGCATTGGCGGCGACGGTCAAGTCACATTAGGTGAAACAGTATTGAAAGCAACTGCGATAAAAACCCGCAAGCTTTATGACAATCAAGTGATCACAGGCTTTGCCGGTGCTACAGCAGACGCTTTTGCCCTGTTTGAAAAATTCGAGGCAAAGCTAAAAGAATACAAAGGCAATCTGAAGAAAGCGGCTGTAGAATTAGCTAAGGACTGGAGGTCAGACAGGATATTACGTCGTTTGGAAGCGATGATGATTACCGGAAATCAGACCGGTCTGCTTTTAATAAGCGGGCAAGGTGATGTCTTGGAACCTGATGACGGTATTATAGCCATAGGTTCAGGCGGCCAATATGCTTTGGCAGCTGCCCGCGCTTTGTCTAAACATACGCAGCTTTCCAACCGTGATATTATCGGCGAATCCTTAAAAATTGCCGCCGATATTTGCATTTACACAAACCAAAATCTGGTTATCGAGGAAATATGAAAACAGAAATCGCAAAACTAACTCCCAGTAAAATAGTTGCGGAATTGGATAAATACATTATCGGCCAAGACAATGCAAAAAGAGCTGTAGCCATCGCTTTGCGCAACAGATGGCGTCGCCAGCAGGTGGAAGGTGAATTGCAAGAGGAAATCATTCCCAACAACATAATTCTCATTGGTCCTACGGGCGTGGGCAAGACTGAAATTGCCAGACGCCTTTCCCACTTGGCAAACGCTCCTTTCATCAAAGTGGAAGCTTCCAAATTCACGGAAGTGGGTTATGTGGGACGAGATGTAGAATCCATGGTAAGAGAATTGATGAATGTTTCGGTCAATCAGGTCCGCAATCAAATGCTGGATGAAGTCCGTGAACAAGCTCACCTTAACGCCATAGAACGCGTGCTTGATTTAATTTTACCGCCCAAACCGAACGGCAGAAACAAGATGCCGATTGAAGAAGAACTAACTCAAGAACAAAGATATCAGCGCAGTAGAGATAAAATGAGACAACTTCTTCTGGATGGAAAATTGGACGGCAGAGAAGTGGAAATCAAAAACGATGAAAGCCACGGTCCAGGCATTGAAGTCCTTTCCAATTTAAGTCTGGAAATGCTGGACATGAACATAGGAGAAATGTTTGCCAATATCATTCCGGGAAAAAACAAAGAACGCAGCCGACGCATGAAAGTTTCGGAAGCTTTGAAATATCTGGAAGAAACGGAAGCAAGCCGTTTGGTTAATCAGGAAAAAGTTGTGGAAAGAGCCACTGATTTGGTGGAAAACAACGGCATTATCTTCATTGATGAGCTGGATAAAATTGCTAATTCGGACAAACACAGCGGAATAGATGTTTCCCGGTCCGGCGTACAACGCGACCTTCTTCCCATTGTGGAAGGAAGCAATGTCCCCACCAAATACGGAATGATAGACACTTCTCATATTTTATTCATTGCCGCAGGCGCTTTCCATACAGCAAAACCCTCCGACTTAATTCCCGAATTGCAAGGCCGCTTTCCCATAAGAGTAGAATTGAACAGTCTTAGTCAAGCCGATTTTGAGCGCATTCTAACTGAACCGGAAAACGCCCTCACCAAACAATACATCGCTCTGTTCAAAGCAGAAAAAAGTAAATTGATATTTACCCCGAAAGCGATTTCCGAAATCGCTAAATATGCTGCTTTGGCAAATGAGAAAATGGAAGACATCGGCGCCAGAAGATTGCACACTATTTTGAACGCTCTGCTGGACGAATATATGTTTGAATTACCAAATCAAAAATACAAGACAATCACAATTGATGCGGATATGGTCACTTCCAGATTGAAGCCGCTCATTGAAAGTGAAGATTTATCACGCTTTATTTTGTGATATGAAAACAAAAATCCAAGACCTGTTTCAGTCCCTGAGCGTAAAGAATTATCGCATTTACTTTATCGGGCAAGGCATCTCGCTTATCGGGACTTGGATGCAAAGAACCACTATGAGCTGGTATGTCTACCGGCTGACCGGTTCACCTTTACTTCTGGGACTCATCGGTTTCTTAAGTCAAATACCTTCAGTTTTTATCAGTCCTTTTGCCGGTGTTTGGGCTGATAAATTTAACCGTTTGAGCATCTTGAAAGTGACGCAGTCCTTGGCATTAGTGCAAGCTATGACGCTTGGTATTTTGGTAGTAACAAACACAATCCAAATCTGGCACTTGATAATCTTGAGTCTGTTTTCCGGCATTATAGAAGCTGCCGATTCCCCTGCCAGGCACGCTCTCGTAATAGAATTGGTTCAAAAGAAATCGCTGCTGACGAATGCTATCGCTCTAAACTCCGCTTCGTTTAACGGAGCAAGATTGATAGGTCCTTCCGTAGCGGGAATCATAATCGCTCTTTCCAACGAGGGAATTTGCTTCTTAATCAACGGTTTCAGCTTTATTCCAGTGCTGATTTCGCTGTTTATGATTGTCATTCCTTACAAAGAACCGCCCCAACGCGAGCAATCGGTGTTCACGGAAATTAAGCAAGGCTGGAAATATGCGTTTCATAATCTGCCCATTAAATTCTTAATCTCAAATAACGCAATCACCACCTTTTTCGGAATGTCATATGCGGTTTTGATTCCCATTTTTGCTAAAGATATTTTACACGGTAACGCCCAAACCCAGGGCTTCCTTTTATCCATGTCCGGAGTGGGTGCTTTGCTGGGTGCATTATATCTGGCATCGCGTAAATCAATTCGCGGACTCAATTACAGAATGGTGTATGCGCTCTCCCTTTTCGGAGTTTCTTTACTGATGTTTTCCTGGTCACGCTATTATCCCTTCAGCCTCTTTCTCATGATTCTTATCGGGATAGGCATGATGTTTCAGATGTCAACTGCCAACACAATTCTGCAAAGCGTAGTCACGGATGAAATGCGCGGAAGAGTAATGAGCCTGCATTCCATGGCAAGTATGTCCGTAGCACCTTTCGGAAGTCTTATGGTGGGCGCTTTGTCCAAAAGCATCGGAGCTCCTCTTACATTGACAATTTGTGCTATTGTTTGCTTACTTTGGTCAGGTTACAGTATCAGTATCCAGAAAAAGGTCAATCCGGCAATCAAATCTATGATGCTGAAACACGAACCGACCGTCCAAGCAATTTATCCTCCGCCTGATTTTAATGTAGCTCTGGATAAACAAAATGAATGATTTAATCGTATTTTTAGGTGACAGGAGCCTTCCATACAGAAAAATAATGGATGAACACAAAGATTTCTTTGTGCAGAACATGAAAATTCCTGCTGAACGCGTCATAATTGCCGAGCAAACACATTCCGACAATGTCCATGTTTGTTCTGAAGATGATTGTGGTGCGGGTTTCGGTTCCCATCCTCAGATTGAAGACTGTGACGCATTGATTTCCGACCAGCCAAATCAATTTTTGCTGATTAGGACAGCAGATTGCTACCCAATCTTGTTGTATGATACAAAAACTCAAGCAATCGGCGCAGTGCACAGCGGCAGGGAAGGCACACGCAAAAATGTGACAGGTAAAACGGTTCAAGCGATGTGCGATACATTTCAATGTTCACCTTCCGAGATCAAAGTTTGGGTTGGAGCGGGAATTTGCAAGCGACATTACACGGTAAGCTCTTCTGTTTGGGAAGAATTTTATCAAAGTTGCAGACATTACAATCCCGCTTTAACGAAAGAAGATTTTCCATATTTGGATTTGAAGGGCATAATATTACAGCAATTATATCAGGCGGCTATTTTACCGCAAAATGTCACTTCCATACCTGCCTGCACTTACGAGAAGGACAATTATTTTTCCTATCGGAGAGACAAAACTCGTAACCGGCAAATCAATTTGATAGGCATAAGCGATGGAAAATATCATATATAGTCAATCAGGAAATGTGTCTCTTCGCATCAATCCCGATAAAATGTCGGCTTGGCTCTATATTCATAATTCCGGCAAATTTATTGACGAAAAAGAAATCCTTGATTTAATCAAGGACGCAGGCATCTGTTACGGCTTTGAAGAAGCGTTGGAATGGATGGCGGCTAACAACTGCCCAAAAGATTTTGAAAACCCTTTTCCGGTAGCACTTTGTAAATCATCTATCCATCTTGACCGAGTGAAGCTTTTTTTCAATAAGGAAAAAGCATATAATCCTTCTCTTGACATTAAAGCAGAAGATTTATCTTCTTTACCTTCGGTAAAAAAAGACGATATTTTGGCGGAAATTTCTTACAATCTCTTTACTGACGACAGTTCTGTCTATAATATCTTCGGAGAATTGACGCCGGACCTGGCAGATTCTTCTTTTCCGAGTGACCTTATAGGCGAAAATGTTAGATTGGATGAAGATAACAAGCGCATTTTAGCCGATATTTCCGGTCTCCCCTATGCGGACGATAACGGTAAAATCAATGTAACCGATAAAATTATTTTCAAGGGAGATATCAATTCTGTCACGCAACCGCTGAATTTACCATATTCCTTATTCGTTGAAGGCTCAATCCGCAATTCCTCTATTTCTACGGAAGGCGATTTAATCGTCCAAGGCGATATTATAGCTTCCGAAATCCGGACAGAAGGTAATTTGACGGTTGAAAGCATAATTTCAGATTGCGACAATACCGGAGTATACTGCAAAGGGAATATCAAAGTAAAAAGTATATTTAATTCGCTTGTTCTTTCCGAAGGTGAGATTTCTTTTGAGCAGGAAATTTCATCTTCCAGAGTAATAACGGAAAAAGGTGTATGGGGAATTCCTGATGCAAGCGTCGTCAAAAAAAGTCAAATATTGACTGCCGGTATAATTGACATAGCAAATGCCGGTGACGAAAATAACAATCCTACTGATTTGGAAGTGACAATCAGTCCCTTGCTGAAAGAAAAAATAATCCGGTTGAGAACAGATTTTGCACAATTGCTCAACGACCCGGTCAAAAACGCCGACGAAATAGATTTTCTAAAAGAAAAGTTACAAGAAGCGGAAAATATTTTGGCAATTGCAATTGAAGCTTATCTTGAAAAATCTTCAGAAACGAAAAGAATCATTAAAATCAGAAATCAACTTTTCAAGAATGTCTATTTGAGAGTGTTGAATAAGACTGAGTTAGTAAAAACCGACCAAATTGGTAAAGAAATTAAGGAAGAATAAGAACAAAATTATGCGGGGAAAATTTGCTTTAACTCTTTTATTTATCGGTATAAGCGTTTTTTTGAATGCTTATGCACCGCACTTTATCACAGACCCGGCCCTTTCTCCTGACGGCACAACAGTTTGCTTTTCCTATCACGGTGACCTTTGGCTGGTGCCTTTTACGGGTGGAACTGCTTCCAGATTGACTTCCACATCTGCTTCTGAATTTGGTCCCTGTTGGTCTCCTGACGGCAAAAGCATCGCTTTTACCTCCAATCGTGAAGGCTCGTCTTATGTGTATGTTATTCCTTCTTCCGGAGGAACTGCGCGTCCTGTTTACAAAAGCAGAATGACAGTTTGCGATTGGTTTAAAGACGGCAAATTTCTGCTTTGCTCAAAAAACAATTTAAATTGGGGAACTTCATTATATAAAGTTCCTTTGGACGGAAGCGCACCTGTCCTCATTTCCGAAATAGGAGATTATTTTTCCTGCCTGACAAAAGACAACAACAGTATTATTTTCAACCGCTACGGCGATGCATACAGGCCTGCTTACAGAGGAAGTGCAAACGGAGACCTCTGGTCTTATGACATTTCTAAACAAACCTATACCCGTTTAACCTCAACAGATTACACTGAACGCTATCCTCGCGTTTCTGATGTAACAAATGAAATCTATTTTTGCGCTTCGGACGGCTCACGCTACCAAATCTTTCGCACCGTTAATCAAAGTTTTGAGCATTGTGAACAATTAACAGATTTCTCAATATGGTCTGTTCGCGACATATCTCTTGCCCGTCAAAATGACCGCATTGTTTATGAATTGTTTGATGCAATTTGGTGTTACGATCCCGACAGAGAAGAAGGCACAAAAGCATTCAAACTTACCGTTCAAATTGCGGAAGACGATTGGCCGGACTTGATAAAAGAAGAAACATTAGCGGATAATTTTGATAAATTTGCTGTTTCTGATGATGAAGCACTGGTCGCTTTTAGTTACAAATACGATTTGTTTGTTATGCCTCGCAAAGGAGGAGAAGTAAAACAAATCACTTTTGACCAATTCGGAATTGAAAACATAGCCTTTTTGCCGGATAACAGAACTATCGTTTTCAGCCGCTATAAAAACGGTTTATCTGCCTTATTCAAAACCAAAGTTGATTCCCTCTTTACCATAGAAGAGATTCCTTGGTATGGCAAAGATTCCTGTAATGTTGATAATTTTTATTCTTCCTCTGATTGGCATTGGGTTATTGAATATACGAATAATGAAGGCGGGGGCAAAATTGCAATTGCCGATTCAGTTTTCAATAATATAATTCCCGTTTTGACCGATAAAGTAATTTGCACAAATTTTGCCTGCAGTCCGGACGGTAAGATAGCTATTTTTGCCACTCTCAGAAATGACATTTATGTTAGGGAACTTTATCTGCTTGACCTTTCCACGGGAGAAAGAAGAAATATCACTAATACAGATGCTTGGCTTGATTCTTTTACCTGGGCACCTGACCAAAAATCGATCCTTTTCGGAAGTAACAAAAGCGGGCGCTCAATTTGCAGACTGGATTTAATTCCGCGTAATTCTTTAGAATTGGAGAAGGACAACTGGAAAGAAATTCTTGCTCCATCTTCGACAAGGGTGGCACAGGACAGCACTAAAACCACAAAGCAGACAAGTAAAACTTCCGCCATATCTGAAGTCAAACAAGAGAAGCTTACTTTCGCACAAGTCAATTGGGACAGAATTGATAAACGTATTATTACTATCTTGACTGATACTGATTTTCTTTATCCTGTCAAAGCTATTGACGATACCTCTTTTTATTATGTGAAAAGTGTCCGCGGTAAAGACGCTAAACTTAGTTTAGCTCAAGTTAATATTTACGGTCGTTATTCTTCCGAAATAGGGTCCTTCCCTGCCGATACGGATTTTCAGTTTACGGATAAAAATGGATTTTATTTCAAAGAAGGCAGCAAATTAAAAGCCTTTAACCTGACATCCAAAACAAAAGCTGAAATCAATAATAGTTTTAACTATAACTATAACCTGAAAACCCTTAATATGAATGTGTTTAAACAGGTGTGGGGAATTTTCGGGCGTAATTTTTATGACCCGACTATGCACAACACTGATTGGAATGCGATTTACAAGCAGTTCGAACCGTATTTGCAATATGCGGATAATTCTGCCGTTTTGGAAACTTTGATTAATGAAATGATCGGGAAAGTGAATGCTTCTCACACGGGTTATTATCCCCGCAGGGACAATCCTTTACCCAATAAGGAAATCGCTTATCTGGGTTTGGAATTTGACCAACGCAACCTTCTTCCCCGGGGAATGTTAATCTCAAAAGTTTACTCTGCTTCCGCGCTTTATGATTTTTACGGAATTCGAGAAGGAGATATCTTATATTCCGTTAACGGATATATCCTCACTCCCCAAACACCTCTTGATTCCCTATTTACGAATAAAGTGAACAAAAAATTGGATTTAGTATTTAAAAGAGGAAATAAAGCTATTTTTGCATCTGTGAAAGGTTTAAGCTGGAGTCAAAATCGGGAAATATGGTTTAATGACAAAGTGGAACGCAAGAGATTAACGACTGAAGTCCTTTCAGAGGGCAATGTAGGCTATGTCTATATTCCGCGTATGAATGGTGAAGAATATAATAATTTCATCAGTGATGTATTTTCCCGCAATGCTGATAAAAAAGCTTTGATAATAGACATCCGCGGTAATGAAGGCGGCCACATTCATAACGACCTTTTGGATTTCCTTACCAGAAAACCGAACGCTTTGACCTCCAGTCGCAAATTCGGTGCAGTCCGTCAACTTACACCGGGAAGAACATGGAATAAACCGGTCGTTCTCCTAATTGATGAAAACTCCTTTTCAGATGCTGAAATCTTCCCTCATTTATTTAAAGAAGCAAAACTCGGCACTATAATCGGGATGCCGACAAGCGGTTCTGTTATCGGAACCTGGCAAGTAAAATTGATTGACGGTTCCACTATGCGGATGCCCGGCTCCGGATGGTATTGTCTAGACGGAACAAATATGGAAGGAAACGGCGTTCAACCTGATATCAGAGTAGAACTTAGTTTGAACGATTTAGTTGCAGACAATGACCTTCAATTGAAACAAGCAGTTTCAATTCTAAGGGAGCAAATTAAGTAAAAATGTCTAAACGTGACCTGGAAATTAACAATATTTTGCTGCAGGCAGAGGCTTTAGTCAGCTCAAATTGGCTGCATGCCATTCATATCTTAAAAAAAGCCACAGAAGATTATCCGCGTGAGCGTTCACTTTATCTGACCATGGGCGATATCTATATGCGCCAAAGAAACTTTGAGCAAGCCATCGGTTCATATCAAAAAGCACTGATTCTCGATCCCAAAGATGAGTATTTGAAATTTATTATGGGAAATTGCTACCTCTCCCTCAATGATTACAAAATGGCGCTTTACTATTACGATCAGGTCTCTTTTGATACTCCCGAAATGTATTATAACAAAGCTTTGGCTTATGCTTACGACAATGAACACGAACTCAGCATTCATTATTTGAAATTGCTTTTACGCCAAGTGAATGATAATCTGAATGTCTATTACTTTTTGGTGGAAGAAATGCTGCGTCTGCATAAGTATGAAGACGCCATAAAGCAATTGGATGAAATGGAAAAGCATCTCGGAATTCATCAGTATGAGCAAATTCTCAAAGGCATAGTTTGGAATTTCAAAAAAAATTGGCTTAAATCATACATGGCTTTTAAGACCGCAGACGAACTTTCCCCCCTTATCAAACCGGACCATTTACAGTATTATGCACAAGCATGTTATCATATAGGTAAAATTGACCAAGGAATTCAAATTCTGGAAAAAGCCATTACAGTTAATCCTTACATCAGTATTTTACACGAAGAATTGCTCCGCCTTTATCTGCAAAAGGAAGATTTGGAGGCTGCGGAAAAAACCCTTAATCGTGCTCTCGTCTATGTAGATAAAAACAATCCCATATTGCTTTTACTCAAAGCTAAAATATTTAACCTGAAAACGGAAAAAGAAATCAAACTGCACAACAAAAAAGACACCGATGACTGATATTTCAAAGCGAGATATTTTTTTTATGAGTAAAGCTCTGGAGGAAGCGCGCATTGCTTTTTCCGAAGATGAAATCCCCATCGGAGCAGTTTTAGTCAAGCAGGATGAAATTGTTTTTTCCGAACACAACAAAACCCGTCAAATGAATAATCCATTAGCACATGCGGAAAAACTTATTCTTGACAAGATTCTTGCCCAAAATGCGAAGTATTTGAATGATTATACTTTATATGTAACTTTGGAACCCTGCGTAATGTGTTCCGGAATGATGATTTGGAGCAGGTTGGGACGCCTTGTTTTTGCCGCTTACGATCCCAAAGCAGGCTGTGTCGGTTCTATCTATAATGTGCTAAAGGACAAACAGTTTAATCACAGTCCGGAAATTTGCGGCGGGGTTATGGCAGAAGAAGCGGGAAATTTGCTGAAAGATTTTTTCCGCAATAAAAGGAATATCTTCTCATAAATATCTTTCCCTATCTCTTTATAAATGCCAAGTGGCTGAAAGTATAATTCTTTTACGGACAAGCTTTCTGCTTATTATATTTTTCCATGAAGGAGAGTTGCCAGAGCGGTTGAACGGGACGGTCTCGAAAACCGTTGTGCCCTTACGGGTACCCAGGGTTCGAATCCCTGACTCTCCGCCATTTTAATTTCACTGTTTATCTTTTTATAAACTGCTATTTTATCAAATATTATAACAATCTTTTTGTTTTCCTTATATCTATATCCCTTACTCTCGTTCTCGTATTTCCGGTCATTTCTTGCTTTATTAGTTACGGTAGTGATGCGGCGGAGTCTCTGGGATTTTTTCCCAGAGACTCCCTCCAACTACAGCGTATATATCTATGGAATAATTATGATAAGCAAGGAATTTTCTTCTTCATAACTCACCGTATATCTACAAGAAATCGAAGTCTTTATGCTTCCATAAATAAAAACAATTCCACGAGATTATGTGGCAAAATTGATTTCGTTTTGTGTCTGGAATGTCTCCAGCTTAATTTACCGTTGGTATTTGTTTAGTTCAGTTCCAAAGTTCGAATATACCTTTTAAGCGATAACCTATATAGGGCATTTATAGTTGAAATTATTGTATATCTCTAATTTTTGGGAAAGACACTGTCGCCTTTCTCTCTGATGAGGAACAATCACGGATTAAAGGTTTTCGATATTCTTAAGCGCTTTATGAGCTGTAGCCGGATTTACGCCATCAGGAGTAATGTAACCTTTTATCGGCGTCCCGATTGGTTGTTTATTTTCTTCCCGATAAAATTCAGCGGGAATGCGAACCGGCTGTCCGTTTATTTCGGTTATATCTTTTCCTTCTTCGTCTAAAGCGAAAAGTGATTTGTAAAGCCAGCCCAGACCTATAGCAGCAATGCCGTCCGGTCCGAGAACGCTTTTGCGGGCGGAATTTAAAAAGGCTCTTTTTTCTTCCGGAACATTGGGTGAATTTATACTGGAAGTAACGGTTCCGAGCCGCTTTCCGTCTTTATAAATACCTCTTCCGGTAACTATTCCTTCTGTAATAAACAACACCATACGTTTGGTGGAGCCGGCTTTTATTTCTGCTTCCAAAGCAGATTTACCAATAAAATCAGATTTTGACATATCTATTGCAGCTTCAAATAAAGGTGCATTAACAGGTGTATGCTGTGAATCATATTCCTGACCCATTAGAGGAAGACCGGCTGCACCTGCAGAAATTCTGTTTTCATCACGTCCGCCTAATCCTACAAGCAATCCCCCCAAATCTAATACCTCTGTCACTATCCGCTTAAACTGTTCGCCGGCAACTTCAACCGGAATATATATCTCCCAGCCCCAACGATTGGTATAACCGGTGCGACTGAATAAATACTTTTGTCCCTCAAATTCAAAAGTGTTAAAGGTAAAAAAATTCATATTTTTTTCAGGCTGATAGCGATTTTTCAGACAAGCTTCGCCGTAAAGCTTTTTAATTAATTTGAAAGAAAGAGGCCCTTGAACGTCTATTTTAACCACTTTATCCGAAGCGTCATAAGCAGTAACATCTTCATTCTCTTTTTTGTGCATCATAATGCGATCAATATCCGCTATTAATTGATGCTGCATACCCTCTTCGGGAGTGTCCGTTAAATCATGTCCGGCATTAATGACTGCGATAAATTTGTCTTCATCCAACTTCATCACAATCATATCATCCTGCACCCCCCCCTTCTCATTCAAGAGCAAAGTATACTTACACTGACCAATCTTCATGTCCAAAATATTGGCACCAAGAGTTCTGTGCAAAAGACTGGCTGCATCTTTCCCTTTGAAAACAAGCTGAGCCATGTGGTCGATGTTATATACAGCCACTTTATTAATGGCTTTAGCTTCTTCCAAAACGGAAGTGAGATAATTAACTGCCATATCATAATAGCCGAAATTGCTTCTTTTTATCGGCTCCAACGGAAGATTTAGGCGACGAGCCAAAAGAGGTTGATACCACATTTCTTCCAACTCATAAAGATATGTCCTGCGCGGCTTTTCGGGAACATCATATCCGTATTTGAACATACTTTGCTCCTCTATTTTTATTTTTTATTAAATAATTCCAAACTTGTTAAAAGATTAATTGCCGTGTTCTTGCTTGTATTTCTCCCATTGAAGAATCAAATCGTCATGAACTTTCCTTAATTCTTTAAAGACTTCAAACCATTCATTGAAATGATAATTTTTTGTTACTTGCATGCTTCTGTGACTTTTGAATCTAACGGTAAAACTTAATGTCGATTCGTCTATCGTATGAGAATCGCCACCTAAATCCTTAATTTCAGATATTTCATAAATATCTGCTAAATTTATTATCGTCCCGTCAGGTAATTTGTAATCCATTTTTTAAAATCCACTTTTAATCTCTAATGCTTTTTATTTACGGATTAAAATTCTGGCAAGAAATATTTTTAAGTATTGTAATATTTTTCTCTAAACCTTCCTTCTCTTGTGCGATTAAACTGCTAATGCTCATTTTTGGAAGTTCCTGCAACATTGGAAGCTACAACATTATAGAATCTGTGAGTAACGGCTGCGGTATCGGTAAATTGTGTTCCCGTTACAACTCCAATTTCATCAAATGTTGAATACGGGTCGTCTGCTGCATAAATTAGATAACTGTTTGCTCCGGAAACGGGCGTCCAACTTAAACGAACTCCACCTGAAATTGTTTCGATCGTAACGACAGGTGCATCTAAATGTATATTTTGCACGACTAATTTTATGTTCGGACGATTTGTAGAAGTATAACCGCCGGTGAAAACATTAGTCTCGTCTACATTGTCGCTTTGAACATATCTGTAACCATTTGTAACTGTAGTGTATTGAACTGTTCCTGATTGATTGTATTGCGCTAATAAGCTAAATGCTGTATCAATAACTATATTGTCAGTTCCATTCCATTGGAAGGGAGTAGTTAAAGTCAGAAGATCATACCCGCCTGCAGTGGGCATATAAGAAGTTGAGGAATACACGGTAACCATATTTTCTGCAGTCTGCCAACTGGAAACATCAGTAGCTGAAGTATGTTTCATTCTAACGACAAAATTCGGCAGGGCATATTGAGGATTCGAAGCTACATAAAATCCCACTCGAATAATGTTTGTCGGTCCGTAAATGCCTGCTGCATTTAGCTCTGCTCTGGTATAAACAGATTGACCGTGTAAACTTTTATACCAAATATTTATCGGTGAAGGAGTGGAATTACCGGTTATAGAAGTTCCACTGCCAAGAACAATTTCAACGAGCGGATTTGATGACGGTGTCACAGTAACATAATTTGAAGGATCAGAAACACCTCCCGAATAAACCGCTACCACATAATAAGTGTATGTAGTTTCATTCACCACAGTGTCATCATGATAACTCAATCCAGTTACTTGAGCGATTTGAGAGCTGTTACGAAAGATTCTGTAAGCTATGGGAGTTCCGGAAATCGGAGCTGACCAACTTAAATTAACATATCTGTTACCTACAAAAGCGGATAACTCTCTCGGGGGATATAAGATATTGCCAATAGGAAAGTATTTCATTCTGAGATTAGGTAAATTATTTGTAGCAGTAAGTGAAAGTGGTTGTTCTGAATCACTACGGTTTTGTCTGGCACGATTAGTTGATGTTGTTGAATAGTTCCAATAAGGATATGATGATATCCATTGCTGATATCCTTTAACAATTAATATAGATAAATTTGATATACCATCATATTCAAATAAGGAATTTAAGTTGACTTCCATCCATCCGCTTGTTGCATCATTAGGAAAAGTGCCGCTGTATACTTGCGTGTAGCCATCAGTGCTATAATTTCCAGTAGTTAAAGTAGAATTAGTAGTATTTTTCATATATATATTTACTGTTTCAATCGGGCTAACATCACTACCGCTTGCTTTATAATATGCTATCGATTTTATATAACATGCAGTTCCAATATCACTAGCCAAATAAATTGCCTCATGAGAGCAATAATTATAATAACGGTCAAGCGGATAAGTTTGTGATGAAGTTCCATTTCCTATAGTCATTACAAGAGGAGCTCCAATTTCTACCGATAGGTTTGAAGTGGCGGTATATGAACTTGCCGCAGCATTAAAAACTAAATAAGCAATTGTGCCTATACTCATTGAAGCGGCGGCAGTAAGATTAAAAGTAAGAGTAACGCTTCCGCCTGCAGCTATAGCGGCAAAATTTGCCGTCCCTTGGTTAATTGTTATTCCTGTAGTCGGACTTGTTAAAGTTGCGCTTCCTGCAGAAGAAGCAACCACACCTGTATTATTTAACGGTATTGATAAGGTTACTGTTTCTCCCGGATCAAGAACACCGTTATTATTGCCCGGACTTGGATCTGATATGGTAAAATAACCAAAACCAAGAAGAGGAGTATGCACCGTTATAGTAAAAGTTCGGTTAAAAGAGTAACCGATGCAGGTAATGAGAGCATTAACAGTGGCAATATAGTTATCAGAACACCCGGTTAAAACATTAACACTCAACCCTCCTGTATTTACAGCTGTAGAAGAACTGTTGATGTTTCCAAAGGTAGCTGTGTTTCCGGTTATATTTATCCAAGGATCAGTTTCCGAAATTGTAACTTGGACATTATTGGCGGTTGTGAGACCCAAATTAGAAATTGTTAACCTAACATCAATCGTTTCACCCGGTTCTGCATACCCGTTACCGTTAGAATCAATGATGTTTTGATTAGTAATCCAAAGCGAAGGAGCAGATGACATTACAGGCGCAGTAGAAATATACAGAGCTTTGTTGGAGTCAGAAGTTGCAAAGGGTAAAGCAGCCGTAGGATAAACATTTCTGTAACTGTATTCCAGACCAATTGTTCCAGTGTGATCCTTTATGCCTATCGTGCAATAATTTCCATGATTTGTCGTAGAAGAAGATGTATCTACATTATTGAAAGTTTTATATTGAATCTTGATTGGACCGTCTCCTGTGCTGGTTGGATAATAGAGCGGATCATATAAAATAATTTCAAATGTCTCAACTGAATTACTATTATAGCCGTTGAACATATTATACCATTCCACAATGTAGTAATGGCTTGTAGTGTTATAATAAGAAAAGATACCACTTCCGGAATGAGTTTCCAAATCATCCCAAAACGCTGCGACCATAGCATTAGGACCGTTTCCTCCCGGTAATCTTCCGTTACGCCAATCGTAATTATTCGTAGCTCCGAAAGCAATAAAACCATTTGAACAAACAGTCATTGTCGTATAATTTACGCCGTAATATTTAAAAGAAAACGGCAAAGTTACAACTTCTCCGGCATCGGAACCTATTTGATCTCCTTCATCACTTGTGTCATTTGTATCAGTAATTGAAAGAGAAGTTCCTGAACCTCCTTCCGCGGGGGCTATTCCAATCCAATTATAAACCGGACAATCTATGTAACCGGTATCTCCTTGGTCATAGATAAAGTAGCCGTAAGCATCTTGTCCTAAAGGAGAGGTAACCGTAATTTGTCCGATAGTTAAAGTAAATGCTTCAGTTTCATTATAACCGGAACCGTTATATAAATAAAGTTCCATGGGTATAGTCATTCCACTTATTGCATTTGCTCTCGCAGTGAGATTAAATGGTGCGGAAGAATTTGAAAAAGAAGCTCCTGAGGAAATATTCCCAAAAAACTTCAAAGAATCATTCACAACTACATAATTGGATATAGAGCGCAGAATACAATACACTGAAGAAACTGTTTCAGTTCCGTGATTGATAACTGTTGCATAAATATTTGCTGTTTCTCCCGGTGCTAAATAACTATCTGAACCTGTAACAGTATAACTTACATAGTCAAGATCTGCGCTGCGAACATAATGCTTGAATGTTATGCTCCATGCACCGGCTGAACTGGTGCCATTAACATAAAATACTACCAAATGAGAATCAGGACAAGCGGGACTTACGCTATAACGGAAAGCTGTCATAGTTGTAACTGTATTTCCTGCGCTTATATAGCCTAAAACACTGGTGGAAGTTGCCAACAGAGTAATGTATGGATCATTACAAGACAAAGTGCCGTTAATGGAAGAAATAGTGGAAGAGGATGTATTTTTTAATTTGATTTTATGCTCTATAGTTTCGCCGGCATTAATTACCCCGTTTCCGTTGCCGGAAGAGTTGCCGCTGTTGTCATCGTCAATCACGGAACCGTTATAAACCAATCCTCCTCCGCTGATATTTATGCTTTGAGTATAAGTTTTAAAATCATGCTTGCTGACTGTGATCTTAAATGTGCCGGTTAATGTATCAGGTAAAGTTATAATTGCTACTCCGGTATTATTCGTATAAGCGGTAAAATTAAAAGAGCCGCTTTTATACGCATTGACCTTTGCATTGGCAATATGATTATTGGCAGTATCATTGACTGTAACTTCTATTGTGGTGGTTCCGCTTAAAATTGATGTGGGAGAACTAACCTGAAAAGTTTTCGGGGTAGCAACATAAACTTCGGCAGTAGGATCTCCCATCAAATTATAATAGCGTTTAAAGTTATTTGCATCAGTTGGATCAGAAATCCCGTAAATATTTTGCAGATAATTTCTTGCATAGAGGGATGCTTCCCCCATAGTTCGCATCCCATAATTGAAAATACCGCCAAAGGTGGCACCGGAAAGAAAATTATTAATTCCTGTGTGAGTTCCTGAAGTTGCCATCCCAAGGCAAGTTATACCACCAGCGGGAACACTTGTCGTTCCTTCCCTGATATATGTCTCCGTAGCTGAAGTCCCACTGTAAAATGTTCCTGTGCTGCAAGTTATAAAAACACCGTGATTAGGTTTATAGTTATTGAAATTGGCTGTATTTGCCGGGTTCCAGCCGCTCATTCCTATATAACCTCTATAGTTGAAAAAACCAACTCCTTGCATTAGAGCAGTGTCAAAAGCTGACTGCATTCCGCCGCCGTAAGAACCGTTCATAATATTATAAGTATAATTGGGATTCACCGGATAAGATATGTCTCTGATGTAATAATTATTATAATAAGTTGATATACCGGAAGATGCTGAATCTCCAACTAACAGCATTTTATCCAAAAAAGAAGGCGAAGTTACCGAAATATCTCTCTCATACCAGATTTCTTTATTTACATAAATGCTAAATTGCTCAGTGGTACTGACAGAAATTCTTCCTATTTGCGCATCTCCGTATTCATCACTTCCGTTTAATTGAATATAAGGGAAATCACCGTAAGAGGCAGAATTAGAAGCTAACACTAATCCGGAATCAGGATCTCCTATCAGCAAAATGGCATCTGGACGGGTAGTTATATTGTTGTATTGTGCTTGAATATAATTTTTAATATCAGTTGAACTTGTTCCCGTTGTAGCCGTGGAAGCACTGTTAACTATATAACCTTTTTGCCTTTTCCAATTTATCAAATCGTTTAATTTAGCGGTAAAGGTAGCATCTCCGCCGGAGGGGTAGATAATTAATAAAATAGGCTGGTTAATTGGCGTCAATTCATCCCTTAAATCGTCGTAATTTAGAATTAAAGCTCTGTAAAGATTATCAAAGGCGGTTGAATAATAACCGGCATAGGGATTAGTGGAACCTTGTTCTGAGGGAACAAACCTAAGGCTTATTTCAGCGGTTTTCATTACCTGCAAATCAGAGTTTTTAGCATTATATTGAAAAGGATAAATATTCAGATTAACGACTCGAAAATCTCTGAATTGAGCCGGTTCGGACATAACAATCGCTTGCGATGGATAAAGATCGTTATTGCCTTTAGCCATTGTCATTTTGTCCTGATTGGTCAAATTAGTTACTTTAACCGTTTCATTTTGAGTTATATTTGTCACAAGGTGAGCATCCATTCCATCCGGAATAGCAACTAAAGCGGAAAAAACGGGCAAAGTTTCGTCTTCTCCGATAAATAAATTATACTTAGCGTCACAAATAATAGATTGTTCGGATTTTCCGTTTTCAACTATATCCTCCAAAGCCCATTTACCAAGGTCAAATTTAAGTTCGATACTATTATTTGTCTGCTTTATAATCTTAAAGTTATTATTATCAACAGCAAATAGTAAACCTATAAATACATTTAAGTAAAAAGTAATTAATAATATTTTAAGAAACGGACTAAAATGCGATTGCGACATACTTTGCCTCTTTATCTATTAAATTTTTTTCTTATGTTTAAGCAATTTCCGGTGCAATTATTTGTTTCAGTTTCAATTTTATTGAGTTCTACAAAGTTTTTTCTTATTTTGTCTGATTTAGTAGGGAATACATATACTATGAGGTGAAACTTTCTGTCTTTGTTTCTGTTAATTTTGCCACATAAAACTGGACAAAAAGGCTTAATTTTATAGAAATGGAATTGAGGTGTTTATGACATACAAAATAATTTTAATCAAGATTGATCATCGCAGTCAGGAAGCGGAACTGGTGCAAAAGGTTTTGACCGAATACGGATGCAACATCAAAGTTCGTTTGGGTCTACATGAAGTTTCTGCCGAAAAATGTGCTCAAGACGGAATGATAATTTTGCATGTGGAAGGGAAGCCAAAAGAGCTGAATGAACTGGTGGAAAAGTTAAATCAGCTTAACTATGTCAAAGCCCAATTGCTAAAGATGTAATAATTACTTCCTTTTCGGTTCCTCTGACGAAGTTATAACCGCATTTGTCAGCTCAATTAACTGAGCGAGGGCTGGATTATTTTGTTTAATTTCCTGCAAAGTAGGAGTATGAGTATCATTTACAATTGAAGTTTCAGTCAAATTGGTGATGACTTTTACCGGCAAGTTAAAATACTCCGAGAGCAGCTCTTCCAAATCCTTTTGCGATTTACTTATCATATTATAGGAAAGAGAGCTGTCAAAATCAATAAAGATCATATTACTTTTTACACTGACGATTTTCCCGTTCTTTAAAGCTATTACAAGAGCAGAGCGTTTCTTCCCTATATGATTTAGAAAGCCGGGCCAATTTTCCAGCACATGCTCTTTGGTAAGTTCGGCAACTTTTTGAGGAGGGACATATTCAATCTCTTCGACCGGTTCTTCAACTTCTCTTTCCGGAAGAGGCTGTGTTTTTTTCGTCGGAGCAGAAACCTGTTTAGCAGGAACCTGTTGTTGAATATTTTTGGCAGGACTCTTTTGTAATTTGGCAAGAATTTTTTCTAAATCTTCCATTTCATCCAAGCGTGACATTTTTAGCAGAGTGACCTCAATCAATATTGAAGGGTGGGAAGCGGTTCTCAAATCCTGTTTCAATTGAATAAACAAAGTCATCATATACATTAAAGTATTCAGTTCAAAATTGTTTGCACATCCACGGATAATTTCCAAGTCCTCTTTCATTATTCCTCGAGGAGCAAAACCTACTTTGATTAAAAGCACCTGCCTTAAAAATTCCATAAAACTGTTGAGAAATTCTACCAGATCAACCCCTTGATTTACTATTTGCTGAAATTGGCTGATTACTTCTTTGCCTTCATGCTCGTGCATGGCTTGCAAGAGATTTGCATGAACGACAAGAGCAACTTCGCTGAAAATTTTTCTCACTATATTAATATTGATATCACCTTCTCCGTAAGTCAGTACTTGGTCCAAAAGCGACAGCGCATCACGCATCCCGCCGTCAGATTTACGTGCAATCAAATACAAAGACTCTTCATCAATTTTGATATTTTCCATTGCTGCTACATGCTTAAGATTAGCTACAATATCATCAGGAGGAATACGGCGGAAATCATATCTTTGACAGCGCGAAATAATCGTAGGAATGACTTTTTGCGGTTCAGTAGTGGCAAAAATGAAGATAACATTTTCGGGCGGTTCTTCCAAAGTTTTAAGTAAAGCGTTGAAAGCGTTTTTGGAGAGCATATGCACTTCATCAATGATGTAGATTTTATATTTAGAAGACGAAGGAGCATATATGAGTTCCTTTTGCAATTCGCGCACATCGTCAACGCCTGTATTGGAGGCTCCGTCAATTTCTATAACATCGGGTGAAACACTTGTCGCTATTTCCACACAATTGTGACATACACCGCAAGGAGTGATGGTTGGACCGTTTATGCAATTCAAACTTTTAGCCAAAATGCGAGCCATAGAGGTCTTCCCCACACCGCGAGGTCCGGTAAATAAATAAGCGTGAGCAATTCTGTTGCTTTTGATCGCATTAGCCAAAATTTGAGTGATATGCTCCTGAGAATATACCTCTTTAAACGTCTGAGGTCTGTATTTGCGCGCTAAAACAAGATAACTCATTCATCCTCCGGATACACAATTTCCCGTGGGGAGAATTGCGCAAGGTTTTTTTCCTTTACAGAAAAGAAAGGTTTTATTAACAAAGTTCTATGAAATAAAGCAGTATAAAAAGAGGTAAAATTATGAAGTTGGAAGGAAAAGTCGTTGTTGCTCAAGGCGGAGGTCCCACAGCCGTAATCAATCAATCCATGGTCGGCGTCGTATTAGAATCAAGAAAATTTACACAAGTGACCAGAGTTTACGGTGCAATTCACGGGGTAGCGGGAATTGTAAATGAAGACTTTGTAGACTTAACTCAGGAAACTACACACAATCTTGAACTGGTAGCGGATACTCCTTCTTCCGCATTACTTTCCACACGCGATAAACCTGACGCCAAATATTGCAAAGAAATCTTTACTGTTCTGAAGGCACACGATGTCCGCTACTTTTTTTACATAGGCGGAAATGATTCTGCAGATACAGTCAGAATTGTTAACGAAGAAGCGCAAAAAGCAGATTACGAATTTCGCGCTATTCATATTCCGAAAACAATTGACAACGACCTTGTGCTGAATGATCACACTCCGGGATACGGCTCAGCTGCGCGTTTTGTAGCTCAATCTTTTATTGGCGTAAATCTTGATAACAGAGCTTTACCGGGTGTCTACATCGGTGTAGTAATGGGAAGAAATGCCGGCTTTTTAACTGCAGCTTCCGCTTTGGCACAAAAATATCCCGATGACGGACCACACCTTATCTATTTACCGGAGAGACCGTTTCATCGTGATAAATTCCTGAGTGATGTTAAAGCCGTCTATGACAAATACGGAAGATGCGTAGTAGCAGTCTCTGAAGGCATAATAGATGAAAACGGCGTTCCGATTGTTACCAAACTGACCAATCAAGTAGAAAAAGATGCTCATGGAAATCTGCAATTATCCGGAACGGGAATGTTGGGCGATTTACTTTCTGACTTAGTAAAAAAGAATTTACAGATAAAGCGTGTGCGCTCAGACACTTTCGGTTATTTGCAGAGATCCTTTATCGGATGTGTGTCTGACATAGATCAGCACGAAGCAAGAGAAGTGGGTGAAAAAGCAGCACATTATGCAATCTGGCACAATTTGGACGGTTCTATTTCCATTCAAAGGACAGGATATTATTCTGCAGATTACACTTTGCAGGACCTTAGTGCAATTGCCGGAAAAACAAGGACGATGGAAACTGAATTCATAAATGCGGCAGGAAATGGCGTCACTGATGCTTTCAAATATTATCTCAGACCGCTGTTGGGTTCGGGTTTTCCTTCTTCTCACAGATTGAGAGCTCCCGCCGTAAATAAATTGCTGAAATAAAGACTAATTTTTCGTGATAGGATAAAAAGGCTTTACTGACCGATATGGAATTTCTTCTATTTTTGCTAAAAATTCCGTTGCTTTGTTACGCAGGTCGGTCAGAGAGCCGTTATTTTCTATGATAGTATCGGATGCTTTGATTTTTTCATGATTTTCCAGCTGAGCCTGCAGCCTGTTTCTGACATCTTTTTCCTGAAAAGTATTATGAAGCTGCAAACGCCGTATAGTAATTTCGGGATCGGTTATAACTGATACAATATAATCAAAACAGGCTTGCAGATTGGCTTCAAATAAAAGGGGCACTTCGAAAAATAAAACCGGTGACAATGCTTGATTGATAATTTCTTGCATTTCAACCAAGACCAGAGGATGAATTAAACAATTGAGAAAGTCAAGTTCCCGCTTATCGGAAAAGACAATTGCCGCTATTTTACCCCGGTCAAGTTCATCATTAACTAATACAGCTTTCCCCCATCGTGCAATCAAAGTGTCTTTGACTTCTGTTTTACTCAGCTGAGCGTGAGCTATTTCGTCCGCTGAATAAACAGGATATTTTTCAGCCAGAATACGACAAAAAGTTGATTTTCCGCTGCCTATGGAACCTGTGATGCCGATAATTTTCGGTCTGTTATTTTGTTGCATCAGAAATTATCTGCATCAGTTCTTCAAAAACGACATCGGTTTTGATTTTTCCGCTGGAGGCAACTGAAACTCTTCCTGTCTGTTCAGAAACAACGATAGCCAGTGCATCTGAAACTTCAGTTATGCCGATTGCAGCCAAATGCCGTGTGCCGAATTTGAGTTTATTTGCCGGATTTGTAGATAGCGGCAGAACTACTTTTGCTGCCACAATTCGATTGTCCCTGATAATTATGGCGCCGTCATGCAGAACTGATTTAGGATTGAAGATGGATAGAATCAGCCTTAAAGACAAGACGGAATCCAGTAACTCTCCCGCATTAATGTATTCAGTTAAGCGCCTTTTCCTTTCAATAACAATCAAAGCTCCGATTTTGCGGAAAGACATAGCGGAAATTGCATCTATCAAAGCTCCGGAAAATTCCTTATTACTGAGATTGTTTTTGTGTCGTGCAGGCGGATTTGACCATTTTATTTTACTGAGAGCATCCCGCAATTCAGGTTGAAAAATTATCACCAGAAGGACAAGCCACATTTCCTTAAAGGAATTCAGAATGCCGGAAACCATCTTCAGATTAAACAAATTGGACAAAATATAAAGACCGATAATAATTAAAATTGCATACAGGACACGGTAGCTGCCGGAGCGCTTGAGAATGACTATTCCTTCGTAGATAAGAAAAGCGATGAGAAGAATGTCTACGATGTCACTGAAAGTAGGTATCAGAAAGCTCATAATTCCTGATTTTCCTTCTCGGAAATCGCTCTGTAGACATCGATGAATTGGCGATGTTCTTTAACATCATGAACGCGAAGAATATCGGTTTCTTGCCGTAAAGCGAAAGCTGCAGAAGCAAGAGTTCCGGCTAATCTGTTGTGCGGTTCGGAAGGCGAGATCATATTTATAAAATTCTTGCGGGAAGCGCCTAAAACAATTGGAAAGCCCAATTCGGAAAATTGCCTCAGATTTGCCAAAATAGTTAGATTGTGCTGTAGATTCTTTCCGAAACCTATTCCCGGGTCCAAACAAATCCTGTCTGCGGAAATATAGTTTTGCAAGCAAAAACTTATTCGCTCTTGAAAAAAAACTTTGATTTCTTTTAATACATCATTATATTGCGGATTGAGCTGCATATTTTCCGGCTCACCTGCCATATGCATTAAGATTATTCCCGTCTCTGGATACTTTTTTACAACCTCAATCATAGCACAGTCACTTCGCAGAGCAGAAATGTCATTAATGATATTCGCGCCTGCCAGAACTGCCTTTTCCGCTACTGCAGCTTTTCTGGTATCAATAGAAATCGGAATTGGCGAAAATTCTCTGATTGCGCAAATGACGGGAATTGTTCTTTCCAATTCAGTTTCAACAGAAACCGAATGCGAACCCGGACGAGTAGATTCGCCTCCGACATCAATAATGTCGGCACCTTCAAAAATGAGCTGTTTTGCTCTATTGACGGCATTTTCCTTTTCTAAATAGACAGCACCGTCGGAAAAGGAATCGGGAGTAACATTAAGAATCCCCATCAGCAAAGGAGTTTTTGTTTTCTTCAATAATTTAGCGAGGAAGTGTTCAGGAGGAATCATCGGCTTTCCGGTTTAAAGATAAAGGTAATACGGTAAGTTTTTGTCCCGGAAAAATTTTTCACGGAAAAGCGCCATTGCTTCAATGCTTCGATGGCAGCATCGGTATAGGTCGGGTCGTCAAGAATAATAGGAACAACGGAATCGGAGTCCACAGTCCCATCTTTCCTGATTCTAAATTGCAAACGCACTGTTCCGTAATCCGTTATCTGCGGACTTGGCAAAACTGAATACAAAACGGAAATATTGCCTCCTTCGTCTTCCATTTGGTATCCGCTGCTTCCCGTTCCACCTATTCCCAATTGAGATTTAACGCCTGATAAATAACCCGAAGTGCTTCCTGAAATGGGACTGCTATTTATTCGGGCGGTAGGTTTAACTTTCGGAGGTTCGATTGAAGTGCCGACTTCTGTTTCAGAAGCTTGATTTTCAGCTGAAGGAACATTGCTTCTTCCGCTGATTATAGCACTTCCGTAATCATAATCTTCTTCAATCGCAGCAGTTGCAGAGCCGAATTTGGTAAAATCTTTACGCACCGTAACCGGATTTTCAGGCGTAGATAATTCCACTACCAAATCGTGAGCTTGCTCGGATTGTTTAATTGTGATAAAACCAAGACTAAAAAACAGAATTAAATGCAGGAGAACGGAAATCAGGTAATTATCTATTCCGTTTATTTTGTTGATTTTCATTTGTCTGACGCGGAATTTGGTAAGTGGCAATAGTAATTTTTTCAAAGCCCGTGTTGCGAATAATATCCATCAGTGAAATCACTTCCTGCAGGGAAGCATCTTTATCCGCAACCAGCCTCACAACCTGATCTTTATTGAGGAAGTAAGTGGGAAGGACACTTTTAAATTGTTCCATATCCATCAAGATATTGTTGATAATGATTTGGTGATCCTTGTTATAGATTACTTCAATGGCTTTGAGATTATGCTGCACCCCTGAACTGGAACCCGGCAAACGGACATTTATGCCGGTTTGAGTGATGAAATTGGAAGCCAGCATCAAAAAGATAAGCAGCAGAAAAATGACATCCGTCATGGAAGTCAAATAGGTGCTTGCTATCTTTTTTTTCGTTGTCTCAACTTTCATTTTTGCGCTTCTAATCTGGATTTGTGAAGCTTAATCACATATTCGTCAATTTGAGCTTGTAGAAATTTGGCTATGTCTTCCACATGTTCCACCAGATCGTTGTAGAAAAATATAGCCGGAATGCCAACCACCAAGCCGCCTACAGTGGTCAGCAAAGCTTCCCAAATTCCGCTTGCCAGCATAGAAATATCAATTCCCTGTTGACTGTGAGCGGCAATATTGATAAAGACTCTCACCATTCCTGTCACCGTTCCCAAAAATCCGACCAAAGGTGCAATGGCGGAAATAGTAGAAATCCAGCCCAAACCTTTTTCCAAGTTATGAACAGTTAAATTTGCCGTTGCTTCCGTGCTTTCTTTAATCAAGTTTAAGTCTTGACCCTCCAAACTTTTGGCTTTTATCAGAACCGCGCTTAACGGACATTCTTCTTTATTTATACCAAGAGCTGCATGAATTTCATTCACACCGGAATTTTTTCCGATTATGTTAGTCATATTTTTATGAGCTCGATTTACTTTATACAGTTGGCGGTATTTACTTATTACCAAAGCCACTCCCGCGATAGAAAGCAAAAGCAGAACATACATCAACGGTCCGCCTTTGAAGAAAAAGTCCAATAAAGTCATATTTTACCTTCTGAATTGATAATAAAAGGGAGGGCACGGTTTTGTTCCGTGCCCCGAATATTTTGTTTAACCGTTACGCTGCATGAAGTCTTTCATGAAAGCAGCCAAATCATAGCAGGCTTTTAGAGGTAATGCATTATAGGTAGAAGCGCGACAGCCGCCAACATCTCTGTGTCCTTTCAGACCGATCATTCCGTTTGCTTTGGCTTCTTTGATAAACTTATCTTCCAATTCTTCACCGGGAAGACGGAAGGTGATATTCATCAAGGAACGCGCTTCCGGACGAACAGTGCCTTTGTAGAAACCGTTGGAGGCATCAATGGCGTCATAAATGTATTTCGCCTTCGCTACATTATTTTCGTGAACTCTGACCAATCCGCCCATGTCTTCTATCCATTTCAGCACCAAACCGATAATGTAAATTGACCAACACGGTGGGGTATTAAACATACTGCCAGCATCCGCATGAGTCTTGTAATTCAGCATAGTCGGTAAATTAGGATTAATGCGATCCAGCATTTCTTTTTTAATAATAACTACTACGCAACCTGCAGGACCTACATTTTTCTGTGCTCCGGCATAAACGAGAGAATATTTCTGCATCTGAACAGGCTTGCTCATAAAATTTGATGACATATCTGCAACCAATGGAACACCGTTAGGAACATCGGGATCGGTCTTCCACTCAGTTCCGTAAATTGTATTATTGGTCGTGATATGCAGGTATGCCGGATTTTCCGAAAGCGTCCATTCTTTGGGAATGTAGCTGAATTTATCGTCTTCAGAACTGGCTGCCACATTGACTTGTTTGCCGATTTTTTTCGCTTCTTTCAAAGCTTTGGTAGCCCAAACACCGGTATTGATGTAGTTTGCGACTTTATCCTCCGGGCAGAAATTCAGAGGAACCATCAAAAACTGAAGGGTTGCTCCGCCTTGCAGGAAAAGAACTTCATAATCATCACCCAAGCCATAAATCCTTTTGACGGCATCATGTGCCTCATTGATTATGGCTTCAAATTCTTTGCTGCGATGGCTCATTTCCATCACGGAAAGACCCATCCCTTTGTAATTGTAAAGATCGGCTTGCGCTTCCCTTAATACTTCTTCGGGTAAAACAGCCGGTCCCGCGTTAAAGTTGTGCACTCTTTCCATTTTTTACTCCTTTATTATTTTTGGTTTCTTCATAGTTCTATTATTTTCTGCCCTCAGTTGGCTGGCAAGATTTTTTTCTATTCCTTTCCTATGAACCACCCCGTATCCACCCCGAGTCCACCCCGACTTCACCGGCGTGGACTCGGGGTGGATACGGGGTGGTTATTAAGAATAAAATTTCCAAGTATCAATTTTCAGATGACTGAGAAGAAGTTTTTTCTTTATTAAGAATATTACGACGATAGCGTAAAACCTGTGCTAATAAATCATTTAATTCCAAATCCGGTTTGCGATCCTGAATCGTAAGCAAAATGTCCCAAATTCCCGGAAAAGCCAAAGCAGTGGTAATTTGTTTAATATTTCCTTTGTCATCTTTATACTTTAATCGCCAATAATGTTTAACGGATTTGTATATTTCCATTCCAACAAGATTTTCCCAAGGGATGACAATTCTTTTGCGCAAAAGAAAAGTCAGTTCCAATCTTTCCTCTCTGATGATAACGGAATTCAGGGCAGTCAGATGTTTGTAAACTGTATTTCCGGAAATAAAAAGAATAATGATAATCAAAATTTTAAAAAATAGGGAAACGGGCGAATAGCGCGGAATAATCAAAAAAATAAAATAAAGGCTCAAACAAAAAGTCAATGAGGCTATTGCCAACATTAAAAAGCGCACCAGAGGATGAAATCTGTAGCGCTTAGCTTTAAATTGCTCAGCCGGTTGAGAACTTATTTCTTTGTCCATATATAATGTTCCCACAACGTTTGAACACTATTTAGAATAGCATCGGTAGCGGGTATAGAATAAAAATCACAACCGTATCCCTCTTCGCCGTGATAATCAGAACCGCCGGTCTGCAAAAGTTTGTTCTGCTCACAAAATTCTGCTAAACGGAATTTTAAGTCGTCCGAATGTTCAGGATGCCAAACCTCTAATCCGTCAATTCCCTGCTTGAGAAAGTCGTCTAGATATTTCAGAGAAGGTAATTTTCCCGGATGAGCCACAATAGCCATTCCGCCGGCATCGTGAATGTATTTTATTACTTCTTCCGGTGTCAGAATCGGCTTCGGAACATAAGCCGGACCTTCATTGCCAATATATTTCTCAAACGCTTCCTGCTTTGTATTCACATATTTCCCTTCCACCATCGCCTGCGCAATATGCGGTCTGATAATAAGTTGCATGTCACCGGCGTATTTCAAAACATTTTCCAACGGCACTTTTATCCCCATTCGCGCAAGATTATCCAGCATCTTTTCGGCACGAACACGCCTTCCGTTTTTCATCCATACCAATATTTTCAGCAGTTCGGGATTTTTAACATCCAGTCCGTAACCCAAAATGTGTATATCATTGTTGTCCCATACGGAACTGAATTCAATTCCCGGAAGCAGGCGCAATGGCAATTCGCCGTTTGGAAGATGACCATACGCTTCCACAGTGTCATGATCGGTTATGGAAATCAAATCCAAACCATTCTGAACAGCAGTTTGCAACAAAGCTTTAGGCTTAAAAGCTCCGTCCGAATAGCGGGAATGCAAATGCAAATTTACCGCTTTAATCCTTTGTTTGGAGCCGGAAATAAGTTCTTCATTCAACATTTTTTCTCATCGCTGTCTTTCGGTGGCAGTCCTTATAATAAACATTCTTTCTGTCCCTTGTAAAAAGGCTGAAAAGCCTCTAAGTTCATTTTTTTATAGACAGAATAGCCGTCAATGAATTAATTTGAAATCGTAAGTTTAAACCGACTTCATCCTAAACTTGCATCCTTGTCACCTTGAAGGAATTTTAACATGGAATATGACCCGATTAAAGATATGCTGCTGAAAGTGATAAAACGCTTTCCCCTTCTGCGCAAATTATTCTTTAAAGCACTGGATTTGTTGTTTTTACGACAGCAATATGTAAAACGCGAAATCCTGAAAATGTTCTCTCTCACCCGGCAGATTAAATTTTACGACGCGGGAGCGGGCTTTTGTCAATATAGCGATTTTATTCTTTCCCGCTACCCGAATTCTAAAGTGCTCGCTTCGGATTTGAAAACTGATTATTTGGAAGCGTATTCCTCTTATGCTCAGAAGGCTTATCACGATAGATTTCAATGGATTGCTGCAGATTTAACGGAATTTGTTCCTCCCGAAAAATATGATTTGATTGCCGCTATAGATATTTTGGAACACATTTCCGAAGATGAAAAAGTACTGGCAAATTTCTTCCAAGCTTTGCAACCGCAAGGAAAATTAATCATCTCCACTCCAAGTAATTGGGATGACACTGCTAAATTTACAGCCGAACATGTAAGGCCCGGTTATACATGGAACGATTTAAGAACAAAACTGACTAATGCAGGTTTCATTATCCGCGGATATAGATACACTTACGGTAAATGGGGAAATTGCAGTTGGAAAATCGGAATAAAAGTGCCTTTAAAACTTGTATCTTATTCCAAATTTATGCTATTACTATTACCTTTATACTATATATGTTTATATCCTATAATCTATCTCCTTATGAAGATAGATCTTAATACATATAATAGCAAAGGCAACGGTCTGCTGGTGATTGCGGAAAAACCGCTCAACGCAGTTTGATTATTATTGGCGGTAAATCACTTATATCTTTTTCTCTATCAGTTTGTTGAACTTCAGATTTTTCTGCGCCTCTTTGCTTTTGCTTAAATAACTCTCCCCAATCATTCTGCAACGGTTCCTGCATTGGCAGAAGAGTATTATCATATTTGCATTTTTGGATATAATAACGGTCACCCGGTTTTAACAAAGTTTGTATAGAAGCAATGTCTTTCTGATTTAGAACTTGATTGAAATAAGTGGTTCTAAATTCCCATTCTTTTCCGGAATTGCGGATCAGATCCATACAGGCGAGAATATCTTTTTCTTGAATTGGACAACCGCAAATTGAAGGATACAAAGCCAAAGGCGCTTTTATATCCATTGCCCAATAATCTACCGCATTCCGTTTGATTAATTTTTGGATAACCTCTGGACGAGAACCGTTTGTATCTAGTTTTATGTAATATCCCATAGCTTTCAGCTCTATTGCAAAATCAATTAAATCAGGCTGCAGAGTCGGTTCTCCGCCCGTTATGACAACTGCTTCCAATTTGCCTATGCGGCTTTTCAGAAATTTCATGATTTCTGTTTCCGAAATCAAATCCCGATACCGCTTCGGGTCTACAAGTTCAGGATTATGACAATAAGGACAACGGAAATTGCATCCTCTTGTGAAGATAATCGCAGAAAGTTTAGCGGGATATTCAATGAGAGAAAATTTCTGAATTCCGCCGATTTTCAACTTGTTATCCTACAATTTGATAGTTAATTGTGCATCTTCTTTAAAGTTTTGCGTTTGAAAGGTCTTCCGCATCTTAAATTCGGCTTTTTTCCCGGCATTCCATTGTGAAACTGGACGCAAATAACCTACTATCCGAGCGTAGACTTCACAATTCTTGTGACAATACGGGCAAGTTTCCTGCTCTCCGTTTAAATATCCGTGTTCCGGACAAATACTGAAAGTGGGAGAAAAGGTGAAATAAGGCAGATGATAATTTTCGCATACCTTTCGCACAAGCTTTTTGACACTTTCCGGATCGTCCACCCGCTCTCCGCCAAAAATATGCAGAACCGTCCCACCGGTATATTTGGTCTGCAAATCATCCTGCAAATCCAAAGCTTCAAATACATCATCGGTATAGTTAACCGGAAGTTGAGTGGAGTTTGTATAAAAAGGAGCTTCGGAATCAGGATTTGCGGTGATAATGTCAGGATACATTTTCGTATCAAGTAAAGCTAAACGATAACTTGTCCCTTCCGCCGGAGTAGCTTCCAAATTATAATTATTGCCGGTTTCCACTTGAAATTCAGTTAACTTTTCACGCAAATGATCCATAACTCTGCAAGCAAATAAGTGCCCTTCTTCATCGGCTATAGTGCACTTCAGCAAATTAAGACAAGCTTCATTCATACCGATAATGCCGATGGTGGAAAAATGATTCTTCCAGTAAGAATTATTGTGCTCATATATCTTTTTCAGATAATACTTTGTGTAGGGATAGAGCCCTCTGTCCGTGTAATTTTCCAAAACCTTGCGTTTGATTTCCAAACTGTTTTTCGCTATTTCCAGCAAATTATCCAATCTTGCAAAAAAATTCGTTTCATCGGTTGCCAGATATCCAAGACGAGGTAAATTGATAGTGACTACGCCGATTGAACCGGTTAATGGATTTGCACCAAAAAGACCTCCGCCTCTATATTCCAATTTTCTGGTATCTAACCTCAACCGGCAACACATTGATCTGGCATCTTCCGGATTAAGTTCGGAATTTACAAAATTGGAAAAATAAGGAATTCCGTATTTGGCGGTCACTTCCCATAAGTAATCCAATTTTTTGTCATTCCAGTTAAAATCCTTAGTGATGTTATATGTTGGAATGGGAAAAGTAAAAACTCTGCCTTTGGCATCACCCTCAATCATCACTTCCAGAAATGCTTTATTCAGCATATCTATTTCTTTTTGATAGTCACCGTAAGTGGTGTCCATTGTTTTACCGCCGATTACAACAGGAGTATCGGCATAAATTTTTGGCACAGTCAAATCCAAAGTGATATTTGTGAACGGAGTCTGAAACCCGACACGAGTGGGAACATTCAGATTAAAGACGAATTCCTGAATTGCCTGCTTGATTTCTTTATAAGAAAGATGGTCCTCACGAATGAACGGAGCCAATAATGTATCGAAATTGGAAAAGGCTTGTGCTCCTGCAGCCTCACCCTGCAAAGTATAAAAGAAGTTTACCACTTGTCCCAAAGCACTGCGAAAATGCTTTGCAGGACTGCTTTCTATTTTTCCCATCGCTCCGCCAAAACCGCTCATTAATAAATCCATTAAATCCCATCCGACGCAATATACGGAAAGCATCCCTAAATCATGAAGATGCAAATCCCCGCTTAAATGAGCCTGCCTGACTTCCGGAGGATATATTTTGTTCAACCAATAGATTTTGCTCACTTCAGACGCTATGTAACTGTTCAACCCCTGCAAGGAATACGCCATATTGGAATTTTCGTTCACTTGCCAATCCGCTTTGTCCAGATACTGATCGATCAATTTTACATCTGCAGATGAAACAAGTTCCCTGATTCTGGCATGCTGATCCCGATAAATAACATAGGATTTTGCTGTCTTTTTGTAAGGAGATGCGAGCAAAACTTCTTCCACGATATCCTGAATTTTTTCCACTTCAGGTGTGTCACTTTCGCATACTTGGAGAGCAAGATTGAGAACTCTCAGAGTTAATTTTTCTGCAATTTCCTGATCAAATTCGCCTGTAACTTTACCGGCTTTGGCAATTGCCGCAGTGATTTTAGCCTGATCAAAGGGAACAATTTGTCCATTTCTTTTACGGATTTTCGTGAACATAAAAACTTCCTTCTATGCTATCTATTATATCTCTTTATTATATAAAAAGTTATACCATCTAATCCATTTTCCGGCAAAATCCATTTAATCGTCTCAATCTTTACATCTCAAAAGGTTATCATTTTGTCAAACAAAATCCCTGATAATTTTCATCAGCAAATTACATTTCTCCTTTTGATAAATAATTAGATAACTCATAAAAAATCCTTCTCGCAAATGGAAGATAATTTGCATATATTATTATTTGTAATAATCCTTAATGGAGGAAATTGTGCGTAATTATTTAGCACTGATATTATTGGCGACCTTATGCATAAGTTTGGCTGCTCTGGAATGGGCTCAGCCTGTTGCCATCAGACAAGGCGTAAATATTGAATGGTTCAGAACCGGAACTGAAACTTCGGACGGTTGTGCAATTTATGTGTGGTCAGATACCAAACGCGGAGCGCGTGATTTATACGCTCAAAAGGTTGACGCAAACGGTAATTTGGTTTGGGAACAACCTGTGCTGATAGACGGCAAAATAGACCGACAGGAAGATCCGGTTATCACAAAAACTTCGGATGACAATTTTATTATTGCGTGGATAGACTTCTCCAATGATGTGGACGGCAATATCTATGCGCAGAAAATCAATAATGCAGGACAACTTTTATGGCAAACAGGCGGAGTTCCGGTTTGCGTTTATGCGGGCATTCAAATTTCGTTAAATATAGAACCGGATAATGCAGGCGGAGCATATTTAGTGTGGGAAGATTCCAGAAATCCGGGCAAAGATATTTATGGACAGCATTTAAGTTCTGCGGGCGCACCTTTATGGACATTTAACGGTATGCCAGTAGCTAATGATACAGGCGATGAATCATACAACACAATGTGGGCAGACGGAACGGGCGGTCTGATAATCGGATATGTATATGCGCTTTCCGGCTCGGAAAATCTTTTAGCAAAACGCTTTGCCTCCAACGGACAAATGATGTGGAACCAGCCTGTGGTCTTAAGTTATTCCAATGCTGTGCAAAATAAAATCAAAATGGCACCCATCAATAATGACTCTTTTGTCTTTACTTGGACTGATTACCGAAATACTCAGCCCGATATTTACGCTCAGCGGATTGATTTAAACGGCAATTCTTTATGGCCCGATCCTTTTGTCGTTTATTCGGATTCTTCTTTAGCCATTCCCGCTCCGCAAGATAATCCCAGAATAGTTCACACCACCGATAACGGAGTTATCATCATTTGGGAAGATAAAAGAAATGATGCCGACGACCCGGATTTATTTGCACAGAAGATTTCTCTTTCCGGACAAAGATTGTGGAACTTGAATGGAGTGCCTGTTGCGGTTGCGGATTTCAGTCAAAGCAGTCCTCGCCTTACAGCAGATGATGCAGGCGGCTGTTATGTCGTTTGGGATGACGCTCGCAACGGGAACGCGCCCAACATAGATATTTATGCTCAGCATCTTTCTTCCTCCGGTACTTTTTTATGGCAGGCAAACGGAATTGCTGTTTGTAGCGCTCCCAATGAGCAATCCGGTTCTCTCATAAAATACGCCGGTAATCATGTTTTTATCAATTGGATGGATAGAAGAAACGGATCGGACGGTATCTATTACCAAGTTTTAGATTTAAACGGCAATCCGCTTTTAACTGCAAACGGTGTCCAAGTCTTTTGGGGACTGAGCGGAGATGCCACTTTGAAGCAAATAATTCATTTGCCCAGGCAAAATGACACAGTAGTTATTTGGCAGGATACGCGTTATGCCAATCTTGGCTATCAAATCTTTTATCAGATAATTAATCAGGACGGAACTTTGGCTTTTGAAGAAAACGGTTGCCCGATTACAACTCTCACCGGTAATGACCAAAGCACTCCTGCTGCCGTAGTTTTGCCTGACGGTAAGATAGCTGTTGTATGGGAAGAAAAAAGAACTAATAATCCTAAGATTTATGGTCAATTACTTGACGGAAACGGAAACAGGTTATGGGGAGATACGGGAATAGCTATAACTGACAGCGAACCTTTAAGGCAAAAAGATCCGAAAATTACATATTTTAACGGTGCTCTATACATCGGCTGGTCAAATCTGGATATTGTTCCAACCCCGGGAGAAGACAGACAACTATATCATATTTACGGTCAAAAGATAATTGGCGATCAAAAAATGTGGGGATCAAACGGCATTTTAATTTCTCAAATTCCCGCTTCGGATAACTTGTTTGAATGTCAGATGGAAACAATGGTTGACCTATACTTTGTTTGGACACGCACAAGTGTTAACCCTGCCAATTACGGTGCTTTTAATGTCTGGGCAAAACGTATGACTGAAGACGGTAATACAGCACCCGGCTGGCCTGAATATGGTGTCGTTACTTCAAATTATGCCGAGGATGATTTAAAACAGTATCTACCTCAAGCAGTGCTGACTGATGCAGGCTTATTTGTTGAATGGCTCGATTTGCGTTCAGACTTTATCAAAAACCTTTATGGTCAATTGATTTCACCGACCGGACAAATTTTATGGAATCCATCCGGAGTTTCTTTAGCGGATTACGGCAGAGAACAGGATGAATTTTCTTTATTGGGCGGAAGTTACATTACTTTTGCTTGGAAAGAGAGCATCACCGGAGCTAATCAAGACATTGCCCTCCAACGTTACTCTCTAACGGGAACACCATTGTGGGGCGATTTAGGTAATTTTATTGTGCAAAGTAATGCTAAACAATCTTCGCCCAATTTAGCTCAGTTCCCTCAAAGCGGTATGCTTTGCGCATGGGAAGACTACAGTAATGAAAACGCTGATATTTATATGCGTTTTATTGACTATGACGGAACTCTTTTGGGACCGGCAACAGGTACTGTTGTTTGTGATGAAATTATGGTGCAGCAGTATCCTCTCATCGCGGTTCTGACTAATGAAATTCCTAACAAAGCAATAATTGTTTGGTCGGACGGACGCTCCAGCGGAAAAACCCCAATCTTTGGACTGTATGCTCAGAAAGTTGCCAATATCACAACTGCCGCAGACGACAACCACAGCGGTCAAGCTCCGCAAGTTATTCAGTTGAATGATAATTATCCCAATCCCTTTAAGAACATTACTTCTATCCGTTTCTCTTTACCGAAATCGGAAAAGAATGTGGAATTGGCAGTTTACAATCTCAAAGGTCAAAAAGTGAAAGTATTGCACAGCGGAAAAGCGGCAAAGGGAAATTATACATTGCAGTGGGACGGTTCGGATTACAATAATAGGACAGTCTCAGCAGGAATTTATTTTTACCGCTTAACTGCAGGCTCAAAATCAGTCACCAAGAAAATGGTGCTTCTTAACAAATAAAATTTACACAAAGGGATTCACTCATCAATCGGTGAATCCCTTTTTATCCTCATTTTATCACAAAGCGGAATTTGTATTTAATTTATTTCTGCTTTGGCAAAAAAACTGTCGTAGAATTGCTTTATCATGTTATTGTCTTGAGTCTTAATTTCGCGCTTATCGCCTTGAAAAATTATGCTTCCCTCATGCATTATAACTACGTAATTCCCCAATTCGTTGATGCAGTAAGGATCATGAGTAATGGTAACGGGGATAATTTGTTTCTCTTCTATCACTTGTTTCAGAAAATTTAGAACTTCGCGAGCGGTAAAAGGGTCTAAACCCGTAGTTGGTTCATCCAAGATAATATATTTAGGATTTGTTACTAAAGCTCTGGCGAGGCCTATTCTTTTTCTCATTCCGCCGCTAAGTTCTTCCGGATATAAATTTACGCTTTCACTTAACCCTACAAATTCAAGCGTTTCCAAAACTATTTGCTGAATTTCGTTTGGTTTGAGAACATGTTGTTCATACAAAGGTAAAGCCACATTCTGGAAAACGGTATAGGAATCAAGCAAAGCGGAACTTTGGAAAAGCATGGCAATTTTATGTAAAACGAAAGACCTGATGTTGTAATGTGAAAGGTTCAAAGGCTCTCCGTCAATAATGATGGAACCTGAATCGGGATGATAGAGACCCTGCAAAGTCTTCATTAAAACTGTCTTTCCGCAACCGCTACGCCCGATAATCACGGTTTTATCGTCATCGGGAATGATGAGATCAATATTATTCAAGATTGTTTTATGATTAAGCGTAAGATTAATGCGCCGAAATTCAATCATATTTTTTTCTTTTCCAAAGGCCGGAAAGATGGTAACCGGCTAAGACTCCCGTTAAATTTGCCGCTAAATCCAAAACAGATACACTCCGGTTCGGAATAAATATTTGATGAGCTTCATCCAAACAGGTCAAAACAACCAACAGCATCAAAACATCATAGCGTCTAAAGTAACTCAGCACTCCTTTTCTTTGATTATAGTCCAGCAAAATACCAGCTATGGCGTATTCGAACAAATGGATTAATTTGTCGAAGCTTAAATTATCATACTGGGGGAAGACTTTCCCAGGCAGGGAAGAAACAATCCAAATCGCCATTATCCAAAAAAGTAAAAGGATAAAAGATTTGAAATTAGCTCGGTTATTCATCTTTCTTATATATTCGAAATGACGATTTTCCGCTTACGGATTATTTTCTTCTTCCGGCAAAAAGTCTATACGCACTTTATTGATGCGCTTTTTATCACTGTCTAAAATAGTGAATTCCACCTTATTCTCAATTTTCATTTTAGCATTTACGGGAGGGACACTGTTAAAATATTCAAGTAATAGATCTGCTAAATTATCATATTTATCCGGATCTATATTCAATTCAAGTTCATTATTCAATTCTCTGATGCCAAAAGTTCCGTTCACAATGATAGAGCCATTCTCCAAGCGTTCCATAGCGGGAGCCTCATCTTCATCATATTCGTCTTGAATTTCTCCCACCAACTCCTCCATAATATCTTCCAGAGTAATAAGACCGCTGGTTCCTCCATATTCGTCCACAACAATGGCAATTTGAATTTTTCTGCTCCGGAACTGATTTAACAAGGTTTGAATTTTCATATTTTCTGTTACAAACCACGGTTTTCGCATAATTTCTTTAATCGTCTTAATTTCAGGATGCAGAATTATGTCTTTGGCATAGGCAATTCCGGTAATTTCGTCAATTGAGCCGCGATAAACGGGAATTCTGGAATAACCTGATTCGGTAATAACTTCTTTTAGTTCGTCAATACTGCGGTTTTCATCAATGGCAACAATTTGCACACGGGGTATAATAATTTCTCTGATTTCAGTTTTAGGCAGGCGAAACAGACCGGCAAGAATTTTCTTTTCATGCTCTTCCAAATTGTGCATAGGCGCATTGGAATGAATGAGAGTCTGAAATTCTTCTTGCGTAATTGCAGCTTCTCCGGCTCCATCCTTCTGTTTGGAAATAAGTTTACTGAATATTTCCAAAAGTTTTATCACTGGCCAGAGTAAAACTTCGAGTATTTTAAGCGGGACAGTTACAACAGTAGTAATGAGATATGCTTTTGACCAAGCAATTAATTTCGGAATAATCTCTCCCAGCAATAAAATTAAAATAGTTGTAACAATTATTTGGGCTGTGATAATGATAGAATCGTTCAAATTTATATTCAGCTTTTGATTTAAGTATAAAGAATAGACCGCAGCAAAGGAAGAAAAAGTAATATTAACTAAAGTATTGGCCAAGAGAATCGTAATCAGCAGCATTCTCGGTTGCGACAATAATTGTAAGATCCTTTTATCTATTTTCTTATTCGAATTTTCCAGCTTTTTCAGTTGCAATTTACTGAGAGAGAACAAAGCTGTTTCCGAAGCGGAAAAAAAGGCGGAAGCAGCTAATAACAGGATTAGCCAAATGATAGTATAAGAATTATTCACTTATTGTGTTCCTTTTCAAATTCGGCTCTGATTGCATCTTCCATCAGCTTCATTTCTTTTGCCTGCTGAGTTGTCAAGTGATCATAGCCCCATAAATGAACTAAACCGTGGATAAATATGGAAATCAACATATCAAACCATTTTTCAGGTTGAATTTCATGCAAAGCGTAATTCGTGTCAATTATTATTTCGCCCAAATAAATATTATCATCACTTTGCAAATGAAATCGACTGAAGGCAAATTCGTCGGGAAAGCTCAATACATCAGTCGTTTTATTTACACCTCTGTATTTTGCATTCATTGTCTGCATCAAATTATCGTCGCAGTATACCAAACTGACAGTTACATTGGTTTCTTTACCCATCAGTTCACATGAAGTCCGAATCAGTTCTTCCAATTCCTTTTTTCCCAATATATTCGGGTCTTCGCCCGTAATTATAACTTGCGGATGTTTATTCATCAAACGTTTCTGTTTCCGGATATTGTTGACGCTTTCTGTATATACTTTCCAAAATAGGCAACATACCGGTTTTAATTTTATTAAGGTCACTCAAAGATATCTCCGCTTCATCAAATTGACCTTCTTTTATCAGCCTGAAAATAGTATCGTTTAGGATGCGTTTAATATCTTCCAATGTAACCTCATCCCAAGATTTAGTCACCGATTCGACGATGTCTGCAATCATGACAATCACTGCTTCTTTACTTTGAGGTTTGGGTCCGCCGTATTTAAATTCTTCCAAATCAAAATCAGAGCCGTATTTTTCGGCTTTATCCAAAAAATATCTTATATATGTTGTTCCGTGATGTTGAGCGATGATAGCTGTTACTTCTTCCGGAATATGATATTTATGCGCCAGTTCTATTCCTTTTTGCACATGGTCTTTTATGGCTGCAGAACTCTCTTGAGGACTTAGTTTATCATGGATAAGATTGGATTCTGCGTTATTCTCCGTGAATAATTGAGGATTAACAAGTTTTCCAATATCGTGATAATAACTTCCCACTCTGGCAATTAATGAATTCGCTCCAATGGCTTCAGCGGCTCGTTCAGCCAAGTTTCCCACAACGATACTGTGGTAATATGTTCCGCTTGCTTCAATAGCTAATTTTTTCAATAGCGGATGATTAAAATCCAGAAGTTCCAAAAGCTCTTTTTTCGTTGAAATTTGCCAAGCTCTTTCCAAGATGGGAACAAGAGGTATTAGTATCAACACGGATAAAGTATCCGAAATAAAAATATATCCGCAACTCCGAAGCACAGACTGGCGCGAAACAAATCCAAATAAAGAAAAAACACCGCACAAAAGAAAAGACGAAAGTAGAAAAATCAACCAAATCCTGAAATATTCATGTTTATCATCAAAATTCTGCATCAAGACAAGTGTTATGCAGGCGGGCAGGAAACCGTAAATAAACGGTGCAAAAGTCAAGCTTGATAAAGAGCTGAGCATAGCGGCAAAGGCAATAACATTATAGAAAAAAGCTAAGCGAAAATCGCATAAAATCGCTATGCTCAATATTATCAGGCCATAAGGCACTACTATATATTCGGGTGTGACTAAAATGTTATTAACAAAACCAAAAATGAAGCTGAGCCCCAAACCGGAAAGTAAGATAATCAGATATTTGCTTTCTTTTAGTAAGTTCGCATTAAAAAGCTTCAGATACAACAACAAAATAAAAGCTAGCAGCACTGCATAGACAAAAATTCCAAAGTCTTTGAGCCACAATTCTACATTGCTTAATTGATGATACTGCTTTTTTTCGGCTTCTCTTAAAGAATTTATTTTATTCAGCTCATCTTCCGTAATTCGTTCATTTTTGCGGACAATGATTTCATTCTTTTTCACGGTTCCTTCAGTTACAGGTAAAGAACTCACTGCCTGCTGAACCATTTTTTCATATAATTCGTCATTTTTAACCAAATTTGGCATAAGTATTTGCGGCAGGAAATTACCTAAAAAACTCCTGTAATTTATGTTGGGTTCCTGCTTCAGAACCCGGTCTATTATTTGTTGAACGGAAATAAATCGGTTTGTTGATACGGTTGATACTTTTTCGTTTCGGAATAAAGTTATGGAATCGGGAAACGCTTTCGCAGAGCCGGAAAATATCACTTTTGTATAATAATCGTCAATCAGAGAATTCAATAAATTATATAAAGAATTTGCGATTTTGGGATTAAGCAGAAATAACTTATCGGAAGCTGAAAGTTCAATTTTTTTTTCTTTTAATATCTCATTAAGAGCCAAAGTATCAGGTTTTACCATCGGATTTAACAGAGGAAGAAAAATATCGTTGATCTTTTTATGCAATTGAAACTGAACTTCGTCGGAAAATACATATACCGGTTTAATCCGATTTTTAATTTGTTCTTCTTCCGCTTTCAATTTTTCTTGAGACTTTAGAATCTCAAAATTAAATGGTGCGGTAATATCATGTTCTGCTATTTGTCCAATCTTATATTGACTTTCTGCAGAGACCTTGCCTAATCTCTCAAAACCATTGTAAATTCCGGTAAGAATAAAAGCAAATAAAAAACAATATACGATTTCTTTTTTATGCATAAGCGTAGTTCAAAAGCCGGCTTTATTCTGTCAAGCAGAATGCTCTCTTCTTTATTCTTTCTTGTATGAAGCGGGGGGTTAACCCCCCGTTGAATACAGGCAGGAAGGCAATTTTACTCTCAGTTTATAAGTGTGTTATGCTTTAGAGATAAAAGGTTAGAATTTGAGCATTTTGTTTATAAAGAATAAAATTTCAGATTATATTTTAACATCTTTTTAGATTCTGTCCTTTATCAATGAATTGATTTTGTCACTGATGCTAATTTATCTCGTTTCCGAATGACCGATGCGTTATTATGTTTATAAAATTGCTTGCAATAATCATAAACTCTTTTTTCATGGATATAAAAGGTGAATAAGATACAAATTATGTTACATTCATTACTTAAAGATATGCATCTTATACTTGCTTCCGGTTCGCCGAGACGCAAAGAAATCTTCACTTTATTGGGTTTGAGACCGGATATTATTCCTGCTGACATTCACGAGCCGATTGAAAACATTGCTCCTCCGGATTTGGTAATGAAACATGCAACTCACAAAGTTCAAAACATACAAACTTTAGTTGACCCCGATGGTTTACTGATTGGTGCAGATACTCTTGTCTGCATTAATAACAGAATTTTGGGCAAGCCTAAAGATAAAGAAGAAGCAAAATTGTTTTTGCAAGAATTGTCAGGAAGGCGGCACAAGGTTTACACAGGTGTTTGTCTTTATCGGCAAAATCAATATTTGACTGATTACGAAAGCAGCAAAGTCGATTTCAAAATGTTAAATGATAATGAAATTGATGAATATATTGAGACCGGTGAACCGATGGATAAAGCGGGAGCTTACGGTATACAAGGTTACGGAAGTCAGTTCATAAAAAGTATTGAAGGATGCTATTTTAATGTTATGGGCTTTCCCGTCTTCCTGTTTTACACAATGATAAATAAGTTATTGGGAAAGGAGAACAGAGAATGAAAACTCTTGTTTACAACGGCATTATTAACAGCATGCAAAAGGAAAACGATATCTATCAAGCCATGCTCGTTGAAAACGGAAAAATAATTGAATTATTCAAAGATAGCGCTCCTTCTATTGATTGCGAGAAAAAAGATCTAAACGGACTGTATGTTTTTCCCGGATTTATAGATACGCATACCCACAGTTTTGAAGGCGGGTTATACAGTCACAGTATAGACCTTTCTAAAGCGACATCAGTTACGGAGATTTTGCAGCTGATTGATGCAGAATATCGTAAAGCCAAAACCGGCTCAAAAGATCATTTGGATGCTTTTAGATTTGATGAAAACAAAATTATAGAAAAAAGATTTCCCTCCAGAGATGAATTGGATAAAATCTGTCCCGATCTGCCTTTGATTTTAAGAAGGATTGACGGCCACTCTTGTGCCGTGAACAGCAGAGCCTTAGACCAATTTTCTTTGGCAAATAGCGATAAAATTAACTCTTCCGCTCAATTAAAAGATGTGTTCTCCGGTGAATTGAATGATGAAATCGTGCATTGGTTTCTTCAAAATTGCACGGAAGAAGAAATCCTTCAAGCTTATCATACTGCTGCTGAAACAGCTGTAAAAAACGGAATTACCACTGTTCACACTATGGTGGGAGACGCTCAAAACAGCATTATGCATTATAATTTTCTGAAAGAACATCTTCGGCAATTTCCCGTGGAATTTATTCTTTACCCACAAAGCTTTAATCTTAAAGCAGCTTTGGATGCGGGTGCTAACAGGATTGGAGGCTGCATATTAGCTGACGGTTCACTGGGTTCATATACTGCAGCTTTGAAACAACCGTATTTGGGAACAGAAAATAACTGCGGGATTCTTTATCACTCAGACGAATTTTGGCAAGATTTCATAATAAAAGCAACAGAACATAATTTGCAAGTGGCTGTCCATTGCATCGGGGATAAAGCGATTGAACAAATCAACAGAACCTATGATTTAGCTTACAAAAAGCATCCGAATGATTTAAGACACGAACTTATTCATTGTGAAATGACTCCGGACTATTTAGTGGAGCAAATAATCGCTTCTCATGCCGTTCCCGTTATGCAGCCGGCTTTTGATTTATATTGGGGCGGAAGTGACGGTTATTATGCACAAGTTTTGGGAATGGAGCGAAGTCAAAAAATGAATAGATTTAACACTTTCTTCCATTCCGGAGTGACAATTACCGGCGGCTCTGATTGGTATATTACTGAATTAGATGCTTTGCAGGGGATCCGTTCTGCCGTCAATCATCATAATTCAAACGAAAAAATAACAGCTTGGCAAGCAATTCTGATGTATACAAAAAATGCGGCTTGGCTTTCTCATGATGAAAATAGAATAGGAATATTGAAAGCGGGATATGCTGCCGATTTTGTTTGCTTGAATAACAATTTACTGGATCCTGAACAAATATATTCAGCACAAATAATAGCTACTTATAAAAAGGGTAAACCGGTTTTTTTTCATGCATAATCATACATACTTCTCAGATCAAGATATCAAAAATATAGCTATCTTAGAGGCAAATTATCATCCTCAAGCAGATTTAACGGATTACTATAAATTATTCTTTCAGGCTTATTATCGTCAAGGTCACTTTATTAAAGATCAACTGAATGCCAATAAAATGCTTTTTTTTGAATTAAAAGGTATGAAAGATGATTACTTTCCCTTGCTTCAAGATATAAGTAACGGAAAAGGAATATATAGAGTTAGTTTAAGCGTGATCAAAAAAAGAATTCTTACTATAGATGCTTATCTGGCCTTGTTTCTTGGGGATGAAATATTAATTCCGGAGTGGGATGATTGGACAAAAATATGGCAGCATATAATTACCCTTCTTAAAGAAAATTTCAAAACATTTAATAATCGTCAACAAATAGAAGCTTGTCAGCAAATGATAGAACAAAAAAGCATCATAAGCCATTCGGAGCTTTTCCGATTGACATATAAACCTCATTATCGCGTTATGAATTTAACTAAAGCCGTAATTGAAGAAATTTCTCATTTTGGAGATAGGGAATGAATCAAATAAGAGTAAGATTTGCGCCCAGTCCGACCGGTTTTTTGCATATCGGCGGATTACGAACTGCACTATATGATTATCTTTTTGCCAAACATAATAACGGAAAATGCATTCTGCGAATAGAAGATACGGATCAAAAACGAAAAGTGGAAGGAGCGGTAGAAAATTTGCTGCATACTTTTCAAGAATTGGGTTTAGCTTTTGACGAAGGACCCTTCATCAGAGGCGATTACGGTCCCTATTTTCAGTCGGAAAGATTGGACATTTATCAAAAATATGCCGAAGAATTAGTGCAAAAAGGCTTCGCCTATTACTGCTTCTGCACTCCCGAAACTTTGGAAGCAATGAAAAATGAGCAAGCGGAGAAAAAACTTTCTCCCAAATATGACAGACGCTGTTTGTCTCTTCCCCCTGAAGATATAAAAGTCCGCTTGGCTAAAGGTGAAAATCATGTTATCCGTCTGAAAATGCCCGACGAAAAGATTTTTATCATAGATGACCTCATTCGCGGAAAAGTCGAAATTAATTCCAGTCAATCTGACGATCAGGTTTTGATTAAAGCTGACGGTTTCCCTACTTATCATTTGGCTTCCGTGGTAGATGATCATTTGATGAATATTTCTCATGTCATCAGAGGAGAAGAATGGCTCTCCAGCACGCCAAAACATCTTTATCTTTATGAATGTTTCGGCTGGGAACCTCCAGTTTGGGTCCACTTACCTCTAATACTTAATCCCGACAGATCAAAATTAAGTAAAAGAATGAACGACGTTTCTGTGGAAAGTTATTTGGAAAAAGGCTATTTGAAAGAAGCAATCCTCAACTTTGTAGCATTGCTGGGTTGGCGCAGTGACGATGAAAAAGAAATCTACTCTTTGGAGGAACTGATTAAGGAATTCACTTTGGAAAAAGTCAATAAAGCGGGGGCAGTGTTTGATTTAACCAAATTGGATTGGATGAATGGTTATTACATTCGCAATCTGCCTCTCAAAGACATTGCCGAAAGATGCAAAATATACTTTATCCATGCTGGAATTGACATTTCCGACGAAGAAAAATATCTCCGCGTTATTGAAGTGGCAAGAAATTATATTACCACTTTGCCCCAAATCCTATCACATGCCGAAGTTTTTTATAAAAGAAATACTTTGCCGCCGGATACAATTTTCGCTGTTAATAATGAAAATACGCTTAATACATTAAAGTGGTTCATCAAAGAGCTTTCTTCACTTGATGAATTTAATTTAGATATGATCAAAGAAACGATCAATAGGGGCAAACAAGAATTGCAGCTGCCTGCAAAACAATTCTATCATCCTTTATATTTGGCTTTGTTATATGCCGCTTCAGGACCGAATCTTGCGGTTGACATTTATGCTTTGGGCAAAAATGAAACTCTTGAGCGATTAAAAATAATGCTAAACTCTTTGATCAGTTTGCAATAGATCTGATATTTTCTTTGAGTTATATCTTAACTTGGCAAAAATTAAGATTAAGCGTAAGGAATTAAGATACAATGCTGTTTGACCAGATTAAAGGACAAAACAAGGCTGTGGAATTATTGATGAATTCCATAAAGCACAACAGGATTGCCCAAGCCTATTTATTTTACGGACCTGAAGGAGTGGGTAAATTTACGACAGCTTTATATTTCGGAATGGCATTAAACTGCCTTGCCGCTAACAATAAAGTCCCTTGCGGTATATGTTCTTCCTGCCATAAATTTCTGGAATTCAGCCATTCTGATTTTATTTATATCTTCCCCACTCCCTCTTTAAAAACTAAAGAAAATGGTGAACTTGATACAAAAGCAGTTAATCTTTACCTGCAATACATCGAAAATCGCAAAACTCAGCCCTGGGAACAAGTATTTTTTGAAAAGAACACTGAAATCAGAATGAACGATATAGAACTTTTACAAAAACATCTTGAGCTTAATCTGCGCGAAGGGAGATATCGGATTTGCATTGTAGAAAATGCGGAACAAATGAACCAAAATGCGGCAAACTCTTTTTTGAAAACTTTGGAAGAGCCTATTGACAACACAGTTATCATCTTGACTACTACAAATAAACAAGCCCTTTATCCGACAATAGTTTCCAGGTGCCAACCGGTCTTCTTCAAGCCCCTGTCCGATAAAGACATTGAAGAAATCCTGATTGAAAAACATCTTGCAAATAAACAGAGTGCACGCAGTTGCGCTAAAATGGCTAAAGGAAATTTTGAACTTGCCATGCGTTATTTGCAGGATACGGAAAATCCCGCTCGGGCTATTATGCTTAAAATTATCGATGCAGTCTTAAATAATGATGATCTCGTCCTGATTGAGCATATTTTACCGAATAAAGAAAAATTTAAAAAAGACCTTCTGCACGATATCTTAAGCCAGACAGAACTCTGGATTTTTGATTTGGAAAATCTTGATTCCAATCTTCAGGATGTTATCAACGAAGATCAGTCGCGACTGTTAAATCAATCACACGCGCGCAGGAACACAAATTTCACTTTTGATACGATGATAAAAAAGCTGGATGAATTGCACAATATGATTGACGGAAATGTCAATCCGCAATTTATTATCATTGCATATTACAATTACTTAAAGGCTTTTTATATTTGATATGTCTCAAAAGAGATTAGCCAAAAACATCAGTGCGATGTCAATAGCGGTTTTCTTTAGCCGTATTTTGGGCTTAATTCGCGATCAGGTAATGGCTTTCTATTTTGGAACTACATATTTAAATGACGCTTTCAATGTCGCTTATAATCTGCCCAATCTATTAAGAAGATTATTCGGAGAAGGAGCTCTTTCTTCCGCTTTTGTCCCCATTTACAATGAAATAGGAATTAAGAAAGGAAAGCAGGAACAAATCCAATTTGCCTTAAATATTTTATCCGTTTTAATTTTATTTCTGACTGTTTTAACCTTTATCGGGATTGCCTTCGCTCCACTCATAGTTAAAATCTTGTATCCGGGACTGCCATCAAAGACTTCTATCATTGCCATCAAACTCTCACGCATAATGTTTCCGTATTTGTTTTTTATCGGGCTGTCCTCCACTTTTATCGCTATCTTAAATTCTCACGATTACTTTTTTATGACCGGCCTCTCTTCAGCTTTATTGAATATAGGAATGATAACCACAATTCTACTGCCGGCATTGCTGTCCGAATTGTCTAATCAGGACTTAATTGTGTGGGCGGGTTGGGGTGTTTTCTTCGGCGGATTTCTCCAGACTATAGTAAATTTACCTTATTTGAAGCGCATAGGCTATAAATTTAAAATTGTGCTCAAATTTACGGGAGAAGCAATCACGAGTTTGTGGAAGCGCTTCATTCCTGCCATGATAGGAATCGGTATCAGAGAAATTAACCTTGTGGCAGACGCTTTAATGGCTTCCTTTTTACCGATTGGAAGCATCACTGCTTTAAATATGGGAAATCGCTTAATGCAATTACCGCTCGGGATTTTCGGCATTGCAACAGGCACTGCTATTCTCCCTCATTACTCAAAAAATATTACGGAAAAGAATTGGTCCGAATTGACCGAAAGTTTGAAATTCGCCACTATCTCCCTTACCGCTTTAATGATTCCCATCACTGTCATAATTTGTGCTTTGGGAGCAGATTTCGTGATGATTTTGTTTCAAAGGGGAGTTTTTAATCAACATGCCGCGCTCATGACCACGCAAGCTCTGTTCTTTTACTCGCTCGGACTAGTTTTCTACAGTCTAAATCAAACTATCACTCCTCTTTTCTATGCCAATAAAGATACTAAAACACCCGTTAAAATTGCCGCTTATATGGTTGGATTAAACATTCTGCTGAATTTCATTTTGATGCAATTCATCCAGCATCGCGGGTTGGCATTATCAACTTCCATTACTGCTTTGGTAAATTATATAATCCTGATTATCTTAATCAGAAAAGCGTTACCGGAAGTCAGTTACGCCAGCATTCCGAATCAATTGCTGAAAATTTTATTGATAAATTTATTCCTTTGCTTTTTCTTAATTATGTCACGCAGGATGTTCAGCGTATCCAATATTTGGATATTACTCGGAGTAGACGCTATTCTGTCGTGTATTTATTTTCTTGTCGTTTTTATTTTTTATCTTATTTTTAAAGTAGCGTATACGCAAGAAATAAAGAGAAATATATGCTCAAAATTCCTTCGCAAATCCTAACTAAGGTTCAACTCCTTCCTGAACAATCGGGAGTTTATATTTGGAAAAATTCCGAAGGGGAAGTTATCTACGTAGGCAAGGCGAAAAGCCTGAAGAATAGAGTGAAATCATATTTTTCTGACAGTCCCAAAGATGAAAAAACTAAGCTATTAGTGAATCATATAGCCGACCTTGATTATACAATTACAAATTCCGAAGCGGAAGCATTTCTCTTGGAAGCTAACCTGATTAAACACTACAAACCGAAATACAATGTTTTGCTGAAAGACGATAAACGCTATCCTTTTATCAAAATCACGCTGAATGAACCATTCCCGCGAGTTTTGGTTACGCGTGAAGTGACGAAAGACGGTGCTAAGTATTTCGGTCCTTACACGGATGCCGGTTCCTTAAGAAAAACTTTACGCTTTTTGGAATGGATTTTCCCGCTAAGAAATTGCACCCGAAAAATTCCCGCGGATAAAATCATTTACACCAAAGCTTGCATAAATCATCAATTGGGAAAGTGCTTGGCTCCATGTATAGGCGGTGTCACTCAATCCGATTATATGAAAATTGTAGAGATCATGCTGCATTTCTTCAAAGGGATGCATCAGGAAATTGTAGATTACTTCAGAAGTGAAATGTTAAAAGCCTCGGAAGAACAAAAATATGAATTAGCTGCCGGATACAGAGACAAGATTAGAGAGCTGGAAAAAATTGCAAAAAGACAAACAGTTTATTATCCCGATAACAGAAACATTGATATTATCGGCTTTTATCAGGAACAGACAATTGTAATTGTCGTCGTGCTAAAAATGATTAACGGCAAATTAATCCGGCAGGAAAATTATCCCTTAAGTCAAACGGAAAGCTATGAACCGGCAGAAATTCTTGCTTCTTTCCTGAAATTGTATTATGCTGACAAAGAAGAACTGCCTCAAGAAATTCTTTTGCCGCTTGAACCTTCCGATTTTTCCGCCCTAAGCGAGTGGTTAGGAAACAGATTATTTTTACCGCGGCGGGGTGAAAAAGCCAAACTCATTGCCATGGCAAAGCGCAATGCATTTAATCTGGCGGAAGAACAGAAGCTGGCACATCTGAAAAAAGCGAACAGAACAATTAAGCCAATCCAGGAATTGAAGGAAAAACTGAACCTTCCCAAACTGCCAAGAAAGATCATTTGTTTGGATATCTCTACCATCCAAGGTTCAGATACTGTTTCTTCCGCGGTCTTTTTCCTGAACGGTAAACCCTTTAAGAAAAATTACAGACGCTTTATCATAAAAAGCACTGTGACCCAAAACGATTTTGCAGCCATGGCGGAAACTATGTCCCGTTACTTAAATGAAATCAAAAACAATCCGGATTTAATGCCTGATTTGATTATTATTGATGGCGGGAAAGGTCAATTGAGTTCAGTCAAAAATATTTTGGATGAAGCAAAGGTGAAAATTCCCGTTATCTCTTTAGCGAAAAGATTGGAAGAAGTTTTTACTCCCGATTCTTCGGAATCGATTATTCTATCCAAATCTTCTCTTGCTTTGCGTCTGCTGACCAATATCAGAGACGAAGCGCATCGTTTTGCCATTAATTTTCACAGGCAAAGAAGGTCGCAACGCACTTTAATCAGCGAACTGGAAGATATTGAAGACATAGGTGAAAAAACAAAATTTCTGCTGTTGAAAAGTTTAGGCTCGGTGGATGCAATACGCAATGCCACTTTTGAAGATTTAATTGCGATAAAAGGCATCGGAGAAGCCACTGCCACGAAGATTATCAATTATTTCGCAGGCAAAAAAGCTAATTAATTAAAATACCGTCTTTGTATTTTCGGACTGCTTTTCCGCTGATTGTGGTGTTCACCGGTTGATTTACTGCATCTTTGTAAATGCGGATATAATGGTCAGACAAAGCGGTTGCCAAAGTATTGTTTTTCTCAACTATTCCCGATAAAAGGACCTCCTCACTGATTAACTCATTTTGATACTCTGTCTTTTTTTGTTTGGAAAGATCAGTCATGATGCGGACTCTTTCTTTGATGACAGAACCGGTAATTTGAGAAGACATAGTTGCTGCCGGAGTTGCTTTGCGCGGTGAAAAACCAAAAACATGCAAATATGCGACAGGCAGGATTTTTATCAATTCAAAGCTTTGTGTAAATTCCGCTTCAGTTTCACCGGGAAATCCGCATATTACATCCATTCCGATTGCGCAATGCGGTTTGATTTTTCTCAATTCACACACTAAATCGGAAATTTGCTCCGCTGTGTATCTTCTCTTCATTCTTTTCAATACGGAATCGGAACCTGACTGCAAAGGTAAATGAAAATGCGGACAAATGTTGGAAGAATTTTTAACAGCGGACAAAAGGTCATTATTCCAAAGGTCAGGTTCTATGGAACTCAGCCTTATTTTAAGGGCAGGATCGATATTTGCAAGAATCTTTACTAAATCGCCTAAATTTATTCCTGAAGTCTCATCTTTATACAAGCCGAGATTTACGCCCGTTAATACAATTTCGTGATAATCTTTTTGCCGCAAAGCTTGAACTTGTGCCACCACTTTGTCTAATTCCAAAGACCTCGGTCTTCCGCGTCCGTAAGGCACTGCACAATAGGCGCAATAATAATTGCATCCGTCTTCTATCTTGATAAAAGCGCGCGTCCTTTCATGCATTTTGCTGAATTGAACCCAATTGAAACTATCGGCTTGATTGATGTCTCGGAAGTCATAAGCAACATTGTTCAACCACTCATCTGAATTGATTTTCGCCTGATTATCCACTATTAAATCTATCTTACCCAATTTTTCTATTGCCTGTTTATCTTTTTGAGCGTAGCAACCGGTGACGATTATTTTGACTTCAGGATTAATTTCTTTGCGGGAAAGCGCTTGCCTAATTAGATTGCGGCTCTTGTAATCCGTCCTGTTGGTGACAGTGCAAGTATTGATAATGTATAAATCCGCATCGCTGGAAAAATCGACTATTTCATAGCCTTTGGCTTCCAACTGCTCCATTATGGCGTTGCTTTCAACTTGATTGACTTTACATCCGAGGGTGGTAACAGCGGCTTTTTTCATGTATAATATCTGGTTAAGAAATCCCAAATCGCTTTCCCGTAGATTTGATGTTCAACTGCCAAAACTTTTTCTGCAATTTCTTCCGGACTTTTACATTGTGAGATATCAACTTTTTTCTGAAAGATTATCGGACCGTGATCATAAACAGTGTCCACAAGATGAACGGAAACGCCGGATTCTTTTTCCTTTGCAGCAAAAACAGCTTCGTGAACTTTCATTCCATACATATTTTCTCCGCCGTATTTTGGCAGCAAGGCAGGATGGATATTAAGAATCGGTAATTTGATCTTTTGTAGGAACTCGGGGGAAAGTCTTTTCAGAAAGCCCGCCAATACCAACAAGTGTAAATCGTTATCACTAACCAGCTGAAGAACTTTTTCCTCAAATTCTTCCCGCTTCCGATAAGGAAGATACAAGCAAGTAAGATTCAATCTCTCACAAACATTTTGGACTGGCGCATCCGCAACAGTTTTAATCACGAAACAAATTTGAACTGGCAACTGCTGAGCGCGAAAATACTCCGCCATCGCTTCAAGGTTTGAACCTCTGCTCTGCCCGCTGGTTAAAACACCGATTCTGAACATATTTAATCGGATGGTTTCAGATGCAATTCCTGCCATTGAAGCGGACTTACCTCTGAAGGAGAACCGCACATAAGGTCTGCCGCTTTCAAAGTTTTGGGAAAAGCAATCACATCTCTGATGGAATCCGCACCGGTTAAAATCATTACCAATCTGTCTATTCCTGGAGCAATGCCACCGTGCGGAGGAGTGCCATATTTCAATGCTTCTAAGAAAAATCCGAATTTATCCTGCAATTCTTCTTCTGTCAAACCCAAAACATCAAAAATCTTCTTCTGAACATCGTAACGATGACACCTGATACTTCCGGACGAAAGTTCCATTCCGTTGCAGACTAAATCATACAATTGACCTAATATGTCACCTGTTTTGTCGGGCTCATCTAACCAAGGAATATGTTCATTTTTGGGTAAAGTGAACATATGATGAGCGGGTTCCCAGCGTCCGGTTTCCTCACTTTTCCGGAAAAGCGGGAAATCGGTTATCCAGGCAAAAGCGAAAACATCTTTTGGAATAAGGTCCAACTTTGCGCCCAAGTGATTTCTCACCGCTGCCAGCACCTTAAAGACCATGTCGTTAGAATCTGCAGCCATAACGATTAAATCGTTTTCTTTACCTTGTATCCTTGCTAATAAAGCGGCTTTTTCTTCACTTGAGAAAAATTTGCCCGCTCCGTTATCCGGTTCGGAATTTGATATTTTCCAAAACGCCAAACCTTTGCCGCCGTTATGTTTAGCCAATTCTATTAATTCATCTTGCTGCTTACGCGTTAAAGCTGCGCCATTAGGAACTAAAATACCGCGAATTGTTCCTTTCGCATTCAACGCTGATTGAAACACTTGAAATTTTGTTCCGGCAAAGATATCGGTCAAGTCAACAAGTTCCAGACCGAATCTTATATCCGGTTTATCAATTCCGTATTTGTCCATTGCTTCGCGATAAGTAAGTCTGGGAAAGGGCGTAACTATTTCTTGTCCGTTCACTTGTTTGAAAATATAAGCCATCAATCCTTCCATAAGAGCAAATATATCCTCTTGCGTGACGAAGCTCATTTCCAAATCCAGTTGGGTAAATTCAGGTTGTCTGTCCGCTCGCAAGTCCTCATCTCTAAAGCATTTGGCAATTTGATAATATCTATCAAAACCGGCAATCATAAGCAATTGCTTAAACATTTGCGGGGATTGCGGCAAAGCGTAAAACTTGTGCGGATGAATTCTGCTGGGCACCAAATAGTCTCTTGCACCTTCAGGAGTGCTTTTCATCAGGATTGGCGTCTCTATTTCGTAAAAACCTCGCTGATTTAAATAGTCTCTGATTGCCGTAATTAAAGCGTGTCTTTTCAGCAAAATTTGCTGCAACTTTTCCCTTCGTAAATCCAAATACCTGTATTTTAAGCGCAAATCCTCATCCGCTAACGCCGCATCTGAAATCTGAATCGGTAAAGGAGCAGCTTCATTTAAAATCCATAAAGCTTCCGCTTTAACTTCTATTTGCCCGGTAGCCATTTGAAGATTGATATTTTGTTCGGTTCTGGCAAGGACAGTTCCTTTTACGGCAACTACATATTCATTTCGCACTTTTTCCGCTTTTTGAAAAGCTTCTTTATCTTCAGGATGAACAACAACCTGCACGATGCCTTTGACATCCCTCAAATCAAGAAAAATCAATCCGCCCAAATCTCTTCTGCGATGCACCCAACCCATAATTGTCACTTCAGTTCCTGTTTCCTGAATGCTCAGATTCCCGCAATAATGAGTTCTGGCTATTCCCCGATACAAATCAAGCATAATTATCCTCTTTATGTAGAAAGTTATTCCAATTCATCAAAAGCGCTGTTTTAGACAAGTTTTTTTCTGCTGAGCCGGAAAGATAGTGTGAAATATATATGAAAAAGGTTATTCGTTATGGTCTTTCAGCCAAGTCCGCACTCTGTTCTCAATTTGATCAATCTGTTCGGGAGTTAATTCCGCTTTGACATTTTCCGCAGCTTTGGCATAATCTGTTTTTTTGTCATCGGAGCAGCGCAAAGAGGCAAGTTTTAGCCAAAAATATGCTTCGGAAACATCAACCGGCACACAGGAGCCTTCATAATAGCAAAAACCGAGATTTGCCTGCGCTTCCACATATCCATTTTCTGCAGATTGTCTAAACCATTTGACGCCTTCTTTGTAATTTACGGGAAGACCAATGCCGGCATAATTCATCATTCCCAGATAATATTGCGCTTCAGGATTATTGGTTTGGGCGGAAAGACGAAAATATTTTAATGCTTCTTTATAGTCCTGAGGCACTCCTTCCCCGTTTTTATAGCATTTTCCCAAAGCGCATTGTGCAGCACTCACTCCCTTTTCCGCCGACATTCTAAACCATTTGACGGCTTCCTTATAGTCTTTGGGCAAGCCTTTCCCGTAATAATAAGCTTCACCTAATTGATATTGAGCGACCGGTTCACCCTGTTGAGCTTGAGAAATTAATCTGCCAACGGCATCCACTATTAAGCCTGCGGATTCAATTTCTGCATTTAAGTTAAGAATTAAAAAAGTAACCGTTAAAATAAAAAATAGCATCCTTTTCATTTTACACCCTCTTTTATAGTAAGTCTCCCGTAACTTTTAGTTTATGCCTTTTATGTATGCTATCTCGCACAAAATGAATATAATATGTCAAGCACAAATTTCATTTTTGGCTTCAAACTCAATTTTCCCTCTTAATAACCACGCCGAGTCCACCCCGAGTCCACGCCGATGAAGTCGGGGTGGACTCGGCGTGGATACGGGGTGGATACGGGGTGGATATTCAGCATCGTCAAAGATGATAAAAAAGATATAATTTTTGCGAAATAAGAAAGCTGAGCCTTTTTCTATTGACACAAAAACGGCTTTTTAAATAGGGAATTGAGATAAAAGAAAGAAAAGAAGAAATTGGAGGAATTATGAGTTCGCAGCTTTTATACGGGAATATAAGTTCCCAGGAAGCTATGGAGTTGGAGGAGCGTTACGGAGCTCATAATTATCACCCTCTGCCAGTGGTTTTAGCTAAAGGCGAAGGTGTATTTTTATGGGATCCCGAAGGGAACAAGTATTATGATTTTTTAAGTGCATATTCCGCTGTTAATCAAGGCCATTGCCATCCCAAAATTGTCAATGCTTTAATAGAACAAGCAAAAACATTATGCCTTACTTCCAGAGCCTTTTACAATAATAAATTAGGACCTTATGAAAAGTATATAACCGAATATTTTGGTTACGATATGTTGTTGCCCATGAACAGCGGAGCCGAAGCTGTTGAGACAGCGATGAAACTCGCCCGCAAATGGGGTTATAACGTGAAAGGAATAGCTCCGGACAGTGCTCTTCTCATCTTTTGCGAAGGTAATTTTCACGGCAGAACAATGGGTGTGGTTTCCGCTTCCACAGACCCTGATTGTTATGACGGTTTCGGACCTTTCCTTCCCGGCATTATTAAAATTCCGTATAATGATGATGAAGCATTAAAAGCTGTGCTGGAAAATCACGGGAAAAATGTAGCCGGTTTCATCGTAGAACCCATTCAAGGCGAAGCCGGAGTTAATGTTCCAGATGAAGGATATCTGAAAGCGTGTTATGACCTTTGCCAAAAATATGATGTCCTTTTTATAGCCGACGAAGTGCAAACGGGATTAGCACGCACGGGAAAACTTTTGGCTTGTGATTATGAAAATGTGCGCCCCGATATTTTGATTTTGGGTAAAGCTCTCTCAGGAGGCGTTTTACCAATTTCTGCAGTTTTGGCGGATAAGGATATTATGTTGGTGCTAAAACCCGGTGAGCACGGTTCCACTTTTGGCGGTTTTCCTTTAGCTTGTGCGGTGGCAACGGCTGCTTTGGAAGTTATTAAGGAAGAAAACTTGGCTGAAAAAGCCTATAATCTGGGAATATATTTCCGCAGAGAATTATCTCAAATCAATCATCCTATGCTTAAATTGGTGCGGGGAAAAGGATTGCTTAATGCCATTATTATAGAGCCAAAAAACGGTTTTGAGGCTTGGGATGTGTGCCTAAAATTAATGGAAAAGGGTCTGCTCTGCAAACCTACGCACCGTCACATTATTCGTTTGGCTCCTCCATTAGTTATTACACAGGAACAATTGGCGGAATGTGTCGAAATCATCAAATCCGTTTTTGCCGAATTATGAGATTTAAGATTTAATAATATAGCCGGAGTTTGAAGCTGAAATCAATCTCCGGCAGTTTCCTTTCCTGAATATGGAAAAAGATTATAAGAGCGGATTTGTCGTCATAGCGGGAAAACCAAATGTCGGCAAATCCACTCTTTTGAATAATTTAATCGGAACAAAACTTTCCATTGTCTCCCCCAAACCGCAAACTACCAGACTTGCTCTCAAAGGCATTTACACCGATAATGAAAAACAAATCGTCTTTCTTGACACTCCCGGTTATTTAAAACCCCGCTATGAAATGCAAAAACGTATGCTGAAACAGATTTTGGATTCGCTCAACAGCACCGATGTCGTGCTCTTTTTAAGTGATAACAGCACCTTCCCCACCGATTATGATTTTGAACTTTTGGAGGTTGTAAAACAGGTAAAAAAGCCCAAATTGGCAGTAATTAACAAATCTGATTTACCGGTAAAACAGAGCAGGGAACTAACAATTTCTATGCTAAAATCTGATTTTGATGACATTCTTTTTATCTCAGCCCTCAAAGGAGACAACCTTGATGCCGTTATTCCCGCAATTGCAAAATTGCTTCCTTACGGACCTGCTTTGTATGAACCGGACCAACTTTCCGATTTACCCATGCGGTTTTTCGCTCAGGAAGCAATCAGAGAAGCAGTTTTTAATTTTTACAGTCAGGAAATTCCTTACGCCACTGCCGTCTTGATTGATAAATATGAAGAGTTTCCCGAACGCGATGTAATATCTGCTACAATTTGGATTGAACGCGAAAGCCAGAAACCGATCTTAATCGGAAAAGGCGGAAACGGATTGAAACGTATCAGAGAAACAGCGGAAAAAGAAATTACAATATTAACCGGTAAACCTGCAGAAATTCACCTTTGGGTCAAAGTGAAAAAAAATTGGAGAAAAAATAACTCCGCTTTACAAGAATTGGGATTGACCTGATGAAATTTAATTGACATAATAAGCAAAAACAGTTTTTATGCCATTAGTTGATTATCTACAATTTTTTATCTTTTTATCTATTCTGCTAATTTGAGGTATTATAGTGAATACTTTAGTAATTGATATCGGCAATAGTAACACTGTATGCGGTATTTACAGCGAAGGAACGTTAAGTTGGTCTGCTCGTTTCAAATCAGACAGAGACAGAACTGCAGACGAATATTTCGTTTTGTTGCAATCTCTTGCCAAAGAAAACATTTCAAATGGCGGAATCAACAAAGTTGCCATAGCGGGTGTAGTTCCTGATTTGACCCGTAAATGGCAGCACCTCATCAAGAAATACTTTTCCTTAAATGCAATAATAATTTCCGCCTATTCACCTCTCGGACTTTCTTATGTAGTTCCTGATCCCGGTTTTATCGGAGCGGATTTAGTGGCAAATGCCTTTGCAGGGTGGAAAAAATACAAGTCAAACTGCCTCATCATTGATTTTGGCACCGCCACCACTTTGCAGATTGTGACAGCTGAAGGAAAATTTCTGGGGGCAATAATTGCTCCCGGTATGATTACTGCGGCTGCAGAATTATTCCGTCAAGCAGCTTTGCTTTCCGAAATTGAATTAACTTTGCCGAAAACACTATTGGGAACTAATACGAAGGACGCTATGCTTTCCGGCATTGTAAAAGGACATGCTCTTATGGTTCAAGGATTTATCAATTCTCTTAACAATGATTTTGCTGCCCTTTCTCCATGGAAAATAATCTCTACGGGAGGTATTTCTGATTTATTAATTCCATTGCTTCCGGAAATTCAAATTTCGGACAGAACCTTGACTTTAGACGGTATTTATCAGGCTTCAGAACTTCTTTCCAGCTGATTGACTAACCGGTAAGAAATGCCAAAACGATTTTTTTTGATAATAACTTTTGCCATTATAATCTGCGGAATTTATTCTGCTCAACTCCCGTCAAAATATTACCTACCGAACTATTATCCCTTTATTTATAATCAGGTAGATATCTATAAAATCAATAAGGGAATTTCTCTTTACAAACAAAATCCTTACCTTGTGCGTGTTTTGGGACCTGCGACGCAAAAAATCTTTGATCTTGATTCCATGCGGGTTATAATTTCCACAAAAGTGGGCGACGAAAGCCTTTATCCTGATGTCTATGTTCCTTTGGAAAAGTATTTCACCAATCTGGAATATCAAATTTATCACAGGTCACTTACTACCCAAATCCTTACCGCTAAAGAACATGCAGCCACACAAACAGGAGGTTTGATAAGAGAACTGACACTCGATATACCCAGTATTGCGATGCCTAAAACAATGAAAAAGATTTTGGGAAATAAACCGGGAAGATTAAATCTGGACGGCACTCAACGCATAACTATGACCGGAACCAGTACTAAACGAAAAATAATCCCCATCTATGAAACAGACCACGGCAGCAGATTTGATTTCAAAATGAAACAAGACACAAACATCAATTTGAGCGGAACAATAGGCGAGAAAATAAATGTCCTCCTCAAATACAATTCCAACCAAGATGAAACTTTATTCGACCCCAACAACATTAATATCACATATACCGGTGATGAAGACGAAGTAGTTCAAAAACTAGAAGCAGGAGACATTGCTCTTTCGCTTAGCGGTTCACGTTATATCAGCTATTCCACTAGCTCACAAGGACTTTTTGGCATAACTTCCAAATTCAAGTTTGGCGCTTTGGATTTGACAGCTATCGCCAGCAAAGAAGAAGGCCAAAAAAATACTAAAACATATATCGGTCAAAGTCAGGCAGATTCGACAATCATCTATAGCAAAAATTTCGCATACAGAACATTCTATTATTTAGAAAAACCGCAAGACATTTATAACCTTTACACAAGTGCCGACCCGAATATTCCAAACGGCTGGATTGGCAATGCAATTAAAACTACGGCAGGTAAATGGCAAGTTTTGTATCCTGCTCTGCTGCCCAAAAACGGAACGGTAAAAGTGTATTTGGATGACGGAGACGCAACAAATAACGTTGCTTCCATCCAAGGTGAAACAATTCATTTATCTTCTACGGAAGAATATACTCCCTATTATGATGAATTGATAGAAGGAACGGATTTTATTACAGATTATACGGCCGGCACAATAGAAATCCTGAAACTGGTGGATAGACGATATACAATTGCAGTTCAATACACTCGCAGAGATGAAACATTAGTTCCGGAAAACAGTAATGTTCAAGACGGAGTTTTGCATGCAAAAGTCATCAGAACCAGAAATCAGGAATATGACCCAAATCCTAATCTGAATTATGCCTATACTTGGGACTACCAAATGCGCAATATTTACAGTATGGGCTTAACCAATATCAAAAAAGACGATTTTAAGCTGGAAGTATACACAGAAAACACAGACAGAACAAGAAACTACAATGTTCCGGACAGTTTAACTACAAGCGGTATTACCACTTACAACGAATATCTGAATTTAGACAGCAGCGGTGACGGAAGAGTTAACGGAGATGACGCCACGGTTAATTTGACAACAGGTTATATCATCATCCCCTTTATCAAGCCTTTTTACGCTTTGGGTGATACTTTAATCTATCAAGATGAAAATGAAAACATCACTTATGACGAATTTAAGCATTACATCTCAGTTTACGGGAAAATCGGACGCGATATAATTTCTTTAGGTCAAACTGGTGTGCTCAAAGGCAGCGTTAAAGTTAAAGTTAACGGAGTTACGCAAAAAGAAAATATTGATTATATAGTTGATTATGACATGGGGCAAATTACTTTCTTGTCTGCTGCAGGTAAAGATCCCAACGCCAAAATAGAAATTGATTATGAATATCGGTCAGGTTTTGCCGTTGCCTCAAAAAGTTTGGTGGGAGTGAGAGCGGATTATAACATCTCAGACAATTCAAAATTAGGCGGCACAATTATTTACCGTTCGGAAACAGTATCGGATAAAAGACCGAAGATAGGTAATGAAAATATCAAATTGTTTATGGCTGATATTGACGGAAGCACATCTTTGAAAACTCCTTTTATCACACGTTGGATTGACGCTCTTCCTTTGATTAAAACAAATGCCGAATCAAAAATCTCTCTATCGGGAGAAGCAGCATTGACTATGCCAAATATCTCGGGCGATGACCAACACCCCAATGAAGCTTTTATTGATGATATGGAAGGTATCTTAGATTCATATCCTTTAGGACTTTCATATTCAACTTGGGTTTTGGCAAGTCATCCCTATCAAACTTCGCTGCCGAGATGCAGAGTTAATTGGTATAACCCTCTCAATGTTAAAATGCAGCAGGTTTACGATCCAGCCACCTTAACCAATGATGAAAAAGACGATAATATCACAGTCTTGGCAATGAAACTTTTCCCCAATACAATTCAGCAGGAAGGTCAAACCAATTGGTGCCAGGGTGGAATAATGAAATATGTCGGCAATCAATTGGATTTTTCCAATAAAAAATATATAGAGCTGCTGGTTAAAGTTGATAAATACGGCGAAACACAACCAAATGTCACTTTACATGTGGATTTGGGTGATATCAACGAGGATTTCTATACTGATTACGGCGGGCTGAATGTCCTTAATAACGAAGACTCAAATCATGATGGTGATTTCACTACCGCTGAAGATACAGGTTTGGACGGAATTCCGGACGGTCAGCCCGGTGACGATCCTAACGACAATGCAGAGGTTGAAAACGCTGATTCAAATGGAGATTATCCTCATAAAAACGGAACAGAACATAATAATCTCTTGGATACTGAGGATTTGGATAATGACGGAGTTTTAGACCAATTGGACAGATATATCACTTATACCGCCTCAATTACAAACATCAACCCTACTCAAAATCCTTATTTAGTAAGTTATATCCCCAGCACAAAATATCTGCTGATTCGCATACCCCTTAATGAAATTACGGAAGCAAATATTATTAACAGCTCTACCTCTAATGTCCAACCCACTCTTAAAAAGATCTCTTATGCGCGAATTTGGGCAGAAACAAATATCCCCGCAAGAGTTCTGATTGCTTCAGCTCAAATTGTGGGCAACAAATGGGAAGACTTTTTTGTCAGATATTACAACAATACGATTGTTCCGCCTACAGTGCTTGAGACTTACGGAGAAAGCTTCCTTTCCGGCATCGTGGATAATCAGAAAAGCAATCACTACACTTCTCCTAAGAATACATTTTATACCGAATCCAATAAACCTACATTAGAGCAATCTTTAACTTTGGAAGTGAATAACATCCAACCAGGCTATATTTCCGCTGCAGGTGATACAATTCAAGGTCATAAAGTATTACTCAGACAGAAATTAATAGAATATTACAACCTATTATCCTATCGCAAAATTGTGCTTTGGGCATATCCTGAAAACGCTGCCAACCTTCCTTTTACCGCAGGTAAAACTGTAGATATAATTTTCAGAATGGGAGCGGATTCCCTAAATTATTACCAAGCCAGAATTCCGCTTCCCGTCCTTGACTATAATACTCCCAACGGCAAAATGCAAAGAAATTGGTGGAAATCTATTGAATTTGATTTGCAGGATTTTTCCAGCATTAAAGATGTTCTACAACAGGAAAAAGAATATTATAATAACGGAAAATATTTCTCATATAAAGGAACTCCGACTTTAACCAATATTAGGGAATTTATTTTGGGCGTGCAAAACAATCGCACTGACGGAACTCCTTATTCCGGAATTGTCTATTTAGACGATATCAGAGTTGCGGATCCTTTTGAAGATGCAGGTGTAGCAGGCAGATTGACCTTAAATTCCATTTTTGCCGATTTTGCTACTTTGGATGTGGATTATGAACAAAAATCGGAAAACTTCAATTCAAATATTCAGCGCGGCACTACTCTTGCTTCGGGTTTCACTTCCTCCAATTCCTTGAATATATCCAATAAGTTCTTCCTTGATAAATTCTTCCCTAACACGTGGGGAATGCGTCTGCCTCTGAATCTGGAACGCAATTACTCTCTTTTCTTACCACGTTATAGAGCAAATTCAGATATCTTGCGCAGCAGCATAATGAATCCTGAAGATAAAGATCGAGAAAAGACGGAAAATCTTTATTATGCAGCAACTCTCGGAATAAGTCAAACCACTCCTCCCCGTTCTCCTGTCCTTGCATATACAATTAATAAAATGAACTTTTCTGGAAAAGTTTCCAATACTATCAACAAAACAGCTACTTCCGTTGATACTACATTCGCATGGCAGGGAACTTTCAATTATAATTTGAACTTACCTGAAAACACTCTTTCTTTACCTATATATAAATCATATAAAATTAAGTTTATTCCTAATTCTTTTACCAACAATTTTAATATCACTTCCTCAGACCCGAAAAGTTATAATTGGGAAAAGCGCGATACTTTAAGCGGTTGGTTCACCAGACCTCAAACCCTGCCGACAAAATATATTAATACCGATAACGGCTTCACTTGGCCCCTCACTTCGGATTTCAATACCACCTTCAGATTAATTACAAAAAGGGATTTAGTGCAAAAGAATTATTGGAAAGGCGTGAATGTTGGCAAAGAATCAGAATTTGACCAAAATATCGGTTGTAATTATAATCCGAATTTCATTCCACAAATCCTGACTCTCAGCAATAGTTTAGATACGCGTTATACGGAAAATCAACGCAAATATCTAGAGACTGTCTCCGGAGAGCAAGTAAATGTTTATTATAAAGACGGAAACTCGACCAGAACAATCAGGGTGAATCTTACTTTGCAAAATTCAGATTTGTTAAATAATCTGCTGACAAAAGTAAGTGATAGCGATAAAATAAAGTCCGAATCAAAAGAAATAAAATATGAAGAGCGGAAAAAAGAAGAGGATAAATTATATAATAAAGATAACGAACAACCTAAAGAACCGGAATTTAGTGAGGATGAGAAGAAGAAAGCTGAAATTATGATCGAAGAACAGAAAAAAATGGAAGAGAAAAAGAGACTGGAACAAGAACAGCAAGAACAGAATGAAAAGGATATTCAAAAGACGCAAGAATTTGAAAAGGGCATTTCAGCCCCTTCAGATACATTAAATAAAGTCAATGAGAAAGAAGAAAAAAAGAAAGAACAAGTTTCTGAAAAAAGCAACTTTAACTTAACGGCTACAATGGTGGGTGTAGTCTCAAGAATAAAAAATATATCGGGAACATATCAAAACGGATACACACAGATTTTCACCAGTAAGCATTCGCGTCCAAACTATGCTTTTTTGTTAGGATTACCGCATCAGGTTCCGCTTTCTTTTCTTGATTCACGAGAAAACGACAATACCTATACTATTTCTTCCGGTTATATTTTTTCCAGAAAGATAGATTCCACGTTGAATTATTCTTACTCTATCAATCAGCGATATGCCAATGCCAGCAATCAAACTGTTGCTGTTACTTTTCCCGATATTTCTTTAACAGTTTCGGATTTAGATGACCTGATCGGAATTAAAAAATATTTTGATAATACCAGGCTAAATTCTTCTTTCCAATACACATTGCGTCAGACGGGTGATTTGAATTGGGTTAAGCCTAAACAGGAAACGAAAACCTGGTCTTATAATCCTTTAGCGTCCATAACCACAAATATTACAAAAGATTTACAGGCAACAATAGCCGGAACAATAACAAAATCTGATAATATTACGGATATGGTAAGCTACGATATTATTCGCGCATCAAACGCTCAAGGAATTAACGGCAACTTTACCTATTCCTTCAGATCCAGCACCGGAATGCGTCTACCCTTCTCCAACAAAAAAATCAACCTTAGAAATGAATTAACTTCTGCTCTGAATATCGCATACACAAAGAACTATGATACCACTAAAGGCAGCGGTGATACTCAGATTGATACTCACACGACAAAAATAACAATCTCTCCGTCTGCAGGGTATCAATTTGACCAAAATATCCGAGGCGGTTTAAACGGTAATTATGAAATTACGCGGGATAAGAAAAGAGACGACCGCATTCGCATTTTCAGTTTAAGTATCTGGGTAGAGATTACTCTTTGATTTTATATCCCTTTTTTCAGATTATCTGATTACAGTCATCTTCTTAGCGGAAGTGAAATTACCCGCATTCATCCTAATAATATACACTCCCGAAGAAACAGGTCTATCGGTTTCATCTTTTCCGTTCCAAAGAAGAGAATACCGGCCGGATTTTTGTTCATTCGCAACTAAAGTCTTAACTAATTGACCTTTTGTATTATAAATTTTCAGATTAACTTTGCCTTTGCTTGCCACTGAATAATTGATAGCGGTGGAACCCCTAAACGGATTGGGATAATTGCCATAAAGCGCATTTACGACAGCGGGTAAATGATCTACAGGGGAACCGACAACAGGAAAATCTATTCCGACGGTATCACTGGGAGCGCCCTCACCCGCACTATAGAGTGCTCTGACATAATAGCAGTAGTGACCTTCCAAACTAAGATTATCAGTGAAAATTTGATCTGTAAGCTGTCCTATCATTTCATAACTTCCCGGTAATAAACGCCTGTAGACTTTGTAAGCTAAAACAGGCAAAAGCGGATCAGAAGGTGCAGCCCATGACAAATTAACCGTTGATTGATTTGGTTCCGCACTAACTGTCAAACCCGTGGGTTCAGGCAAGTAAAATAAAGTAAAATCCTGATTGTAACTCAAATTTTGTTCACTGATTACGATATTGGGAGAAGTCGCATTTTGGTAGTATGGTTTTGATGCAGTAACAGTATAATTTCCGACAGGAAGATAAAGTAAATAAAAGCCTGTCGTATCGGGATTGGCGGTAAAGTAATCTTGTGAGGAAATACGGACAGGCGTGGGATCCGAATTATCCGATAAAATGACTGTTCCGCTAACGATGCCTGTCTTGATACTGTAACCAGTAATCATCACATCGTCAATAAACCAACCGTTATACTGCACGGAAGTATCGGAACCGAAACGCCATTTAATAATGATTTCATGATTGGCAAACTGATTCAGATCAAATGTTACTTGCGTCCAACTGCTCGGTCCGTTTGTAAATCCTGGTTCTCCTAAGCCGGTAATATTAGAGGCATAAGTTCCACCGGAAGAGGGCTGAACAATAGTCCAAGAAGAACCTCCGTTAATGGAAACAGATACATTTCCGCCATCCCAACTATTTTCACAATTTAAGAGATGCCAGAAGGAAAGAACGGCACCCGTTCCGACTGTAATCGGAGGCGTCTTTAACACAAAATTTGCGTTATTTGGATACTGACCGCTCAAGTTTGTGCACCATACTTTTGTGCCAGAATGAGCCGAATATTGAGTTGGGGTTCCCCATTGCCAGCCGCTTTCACTGATGAAATTACCGTTGTTATTTTCAAAATCAAGATTAACTCCGCTCGTTCCGCAACCGACAGTAAAAGTGCCTGTATCTGATGCAGCATTATCCGCCATAATATTAAAAGTAAAAGGCACATAAGTATTAACGGGAACAGCTCCGAAATGGACATTAAAAGCGAATTGAGCAATATCGTTCGGAGCCAGAACCGCTTTGGAGATTACCGAATTCTGGATAGTGGTCAGCTGATTTGTTGTTGTCAAAACTGCCACCAGATTATTTGCATTGACATTGGAATTATTTTTGGCATTGGCGATTATTATGACATCTTCATCGGGGTCTGCAATACCGTTATTATTTCCCGCAATGTCATTGATAAAGAATGAAAAATAAGTTAAAGAAGATTTTTGCACCAAAATGCTAAAACCGCGTTGCCAAGTTCCATTATTTGCAATAATATCCAAGTTAAAAGGTATACTATGATTATCCGGACATTGGGGTGAGACGGTAAAAGTAAAAGCATATCGATTAAAAGAAGAAGCGTCACCCGGAATTGGAAAATAGGAGGAAGAATTATTAGTAATGGTAACCATAGGATCGGAAGAAGAAAGAGTTGTATTAATCCCGCTTGCCGTTGTGTTACCGATATTTAACAATTGAACACCTAATTCCACATTTTCTCCCGGTTCGACAATTTGGTTACCGTTGCTATCCGTAATTACTGTTGTTCCCATTACCAAAAACGCATTTTCATGATACATGGGCACATTCGTTATATAGAGAGCGCGACCGTTACCCAAAGGAGAAGCGGCAGTCGGATAAGTATTATTAAAGGAATATTCCAAACCGATATCTTGGGTGGCATTTTCTATACCTATCGTGCAATACACTCCTTGATTAGTAGTAGTTGTACTTGTATCCACATTATTGAATGTCTGGTATTGGATTTTGATTGGCCCGTCTCCCAAGCTGGTGGGATAAAAAGCAGGATCATATAAAATTACTTGAAAAGTTTCTTGATATGATGGCTGGTAACCGTTTACCAAATGATACCATTCTACGATAAAAGCATGATTGGCTGTATCATACCAAGTATAAATACCTCCGTCTGCGGCTGTTGCCAAGTCATCCCAAAAAGGAGCAATCATAGCACCCGGACCCATTGCTCCCGGAATACGATAATTTCTAAATTCCGCATTTTCCGTTACCCCCATTGCTAAAAAGCCGTTGGAACAAACAGTAATTTGCGTATATTGCAGACCGTAAAAAGTAAAAGTGAACGGTAAGGTAACCACGGCAAGGGAAGTGGCATTATCTCCGTCACCTTCTTCCGAGCCTTGATCCGGATCTGAAATAGGTAAAGCTATTCCGCTACCACCTTCGGCAGGTGCAATTCCAATCCAGGAATAAACCGGACATTCAGTATAATTCACATCTGTATCATCATAAATAATATAGCCGTATGCATCAGGACCTAAAGGATCGTGTAAGGTAGAGCTGCTGATCGTCAAATTAAAATTAAGCCAACTCAAATATCCGTCGGGATTGGTTAATCTCAAACGCATCGGGATTACCATACCCGGTATTAACAGATTTCTTCCATGCAAAATAAAATTATCTGCCAATGTAGTAGCTTGATCATTAACCGGAACATTTCCGAAGAAGCCGATACTGTCAGTCACCATAACTAAATCGTTATCGCTGAACAACTCTCCCGTAATGTTAGCGGGTTCAATCGTTCCCGTATTCTTAATTGTGATATTAAAGCTTACAGTTTCACTCGGATCAAGCACATTGTTTGCTCCGTCAATGACTTGATAGGAAACGAATTCCAATTTAGATGAAGTTACTAAAAGATTATATGGAATTACATAAGTATAAAGGCTGTCATCAGTCAAAGAAAGTGTTAATCTCAAGACAGTATTATTCGGAGTGGTATTACTGATATGGATACGCACGGGATATACATTTAATTGCATTTCTCCCACCCCTATGGGATAGTAGTTCAAAAGAGAATCAAGAACGGTGGCATAAGTGCTGTGGCATGTAACATAACCCGTTAAGCCGCTTATTGCGTTATTGGAAGTATTAGTCATGCCCCAAAGAAGCTCAACAGTTTCACCCGGATTAGCATTGGAATCACCGTTTCCTGATGAATTGCCGATATTATCATCGTCAATCATAGTAATAGTAGGCGTCAAATTTGCAGCAGTAGCGTTGATGAGTTGTTGCAACGGCTTGAAATCGTGTTTTGAAATTGTTAAAGTTGCTCCGTTAATACTCAAAGGCGACATCATCTGAATGAAAGCATGGCCGGAAGCATCAGTAAAAGCCCTACCTATGATGATTGCATTCTGCGTCAAAGTTACGGCGGCAGCTTCAACCGGTATCCCGTTTTGATCTATAACATATAAATCTAAAGTATTGGTTCCCACAGGCAGGCAAGAAGGAACATCTGTTGCAAAAGTATGAGGGATTTGCACATAAACTTCCATAGTTGGATCCCCCATCAAATTGCACAGCGTATTGAAAGTTGATACAAGACCGGAATTACTTACCACAAACAGTCTGGCCAGATTAATTTTGCTATGCAGTAAGGCTTCACCCATAGTTCTCATTTTTTGAGCGAAGATACCGTCAAAGATACCTCCGCAAAGAGCGTTATTAGGCATAGTATGAGTGCCTGAAGTATCCATTCCGATAGCAGTTACGGCTCCTTTAGGAACGGCTGCGGTGCCTAAACGAATGAAACTTTCCGTGGTGGCAGTGGAAGTAAAATTGCCCGTAGAACAGGTAATAATTACCGCATGCGGTAATTTGACACCGTTAATTAATGCATCAGAGGGAGACCATCCGCTCATGCCGATATAGCCTCTGTAATTGAAAAAGCCGACACCCTGATTGATAGCTGTATTCATACTGGAAGGACTGGGAGCGCTTTGTGCCAGCATTGTAAATGTGTAATCCGGATTAGTCTGCAGAGCCAATTCCTTAATGTATTTGCAGATATAGACAACGGAAATGCCGTCATGTTGTGTATCTCCGACCAAAAGCATCCGATTCAGCCACTGTGCCGTGCTGACATTTATATCACGCTCGTAAGCATAAATCTTGGAAAAAATTACATCCAATTGCGAAGTGCTTTCTGCAGAAATCCTTCCGATAAAACAATCGCCCATTTCATCGTTGCCTGCCAACAAAGTATACTGATAATCTCCCGAGCCGCTCGAAGTATAAGTGGGAACGGGAAAAGAGCCAGTTACATCACCAATGAATACAATATAATCCGGACGCGTATTTGAATCGTTATACAAAGTTTGCAGATAATTTTTTATGGCTGTATTGGAAGAGCCGGCAACAGAAGTGCTTACCAAGCGGACATCCGCACCTTTTTGCCTTTTCCACAACGCAAATTGCAATAATTTATTCTGGAAAGTGGCATCATTATAGTTGCCGTAAATCATTATTATTCGTTCAGGAACATTTTTTACTATATCGGGACGAACATCACGATAATTTAAAATCATGCTGTTATACAGCTTATCAAATGCAGGAGAAATTGCTGTTACTTCCTCTTTTTCATTCACTGACGGAGTATCGGTAAAGCGCAATCTCAAACGGACCCGCTCACGCACATTTAAATCATGAGTAGCACTGTCCCACGCAAAAGGTTGCACTTGCAAGGTAACTACGCGATAGTCACGCATAATTTGAGGTTCACTGATTTGAATTATATCTTGAGGATAAATTTGATTACCTTCATAACATGACCGGTTAATTATTATGTTAAGGGGATTGGGATCATTACCATCACCTTGAGAGGGATAAGGAAGAATATGTTTTACCTGCTTGGTTTTTGTATCCAACATTTCCACTTCAACGGAACCGTGAGCCGGGATGGCAATTATAGCGGATAAAGTGGGCAATTCAGGCAAACCGGCATCAGTCAAATATCCGGCATCCGGTAAACTGATTTTTTGATAGGTTGTATTACCCAAATTCTCGTTTACTAATTCATATTCGGGAAGATTAAACTCCAATTCCATGCTTTGGGCGGAAGTATTTTTAATACTGAAAGCGCTATTGGCGACTTGATTTACTCCAAACGCGGAAAGACAAAGAACATTCACCAAACAAAACATAGCGGTAAGGAATGCATTCTTCTTCATATAATTATCCTCTTATTTAAATCAAATTATTAATAGATAAAACAATTATTGTTCCTATTTTCAATTTTTATTTTGCCCATCCCTCTTATTGTCTTAATAATGATTTTTCTAATTTTAATTAATGGCACTCTTGAAACTTCTGGAAAGCGAAAAAAAGTTTTATTATCTTGACAAAAAAATCTGATTATAATAAACAAAAAAAATAAAGGAGAGATAGGTGAAAAAGGATAAACTCTCATCAATTTTAACAACTGCATCTTGTTTACTTTTGATTGGTCTGCTCTTTACTTCCTGCCAATCTTCCTCCAAACCAAAAGAACCTCTTCCCGCACCTGAATTATCATTACGCCCGGGAATATACAGTTCACAGCAAAATTTAGAAATTTCTTGCTCAGTGGCAAACGCTATGATATATTACACGACGGACGGTTCTGAGCCAACCAAAAATTCTTTACTGTATACGCAGCCGCTTATTATCAGGACAACTACGACAGTAAAAACTAAGGCATATAAAGAGGGAAGGTTGCCAAGTCCGATTACGGAAGCTACTTATTCCTTTCTTGTCGGTTCTTTATATTTCTCGCATGAAGGCTGTCTGTCAAATGAACCTTTAATTGTAAAAATATATGCCGTTACCACCGGTGCAAAAATTTACTATACTTTTGACGGCTCTGAACCCGACACTACTGACTTTATGTATACTGAACCTCTCCTTTTAGATGGAAATACAATCCTTTCCGCCAGAGGTTTTATTGCCGGTTGGGAGCCCTCTCAAACTATTACGGCAAATTTTATATTCCAAGTAAAAAATATCGTATTTAGTTATTCAACCGGAATTTATTATCACGATTTCCAGCTTGATATGAGCACCGAAACTCCTTCCGCGAAAATACATTATACCATTGACGGTTCGGAACCGGTGCAAACTTCCCCCCTATACTCTTCTCCCTTGAATATCGATGTATCCTGCATAGTTAAAGCCAAAGCATTTAAGGATAATTGGTTAGCCGGTGATACCACAACGGAAAGTTATACCCTGAAGGTTATCGCACCGCAATTTAACCCCTTGCCCGGATATTACAATAATGAGCAAACAGTAAAAATATTTTCCTCTACTCCGAACGCGCAAATCTATTATACGACTGACGGGCTTTCACCTACTTCTGAATCTGCTTTGTATATGGCACCGATACCGGTTGATCAAAATATTGTCCTTGCGGCAGTTGTTTGCAGAAAAGGATGGACAGACAGTAATATTGCAAGCGGAAGATATAATTTTACGGTTCAATCTCCCGTCATCAACCCAAACGGCGGAACATATAATAAACCTCAAACAATATCAATTTCATGTTCAACTCCCAACTCCGAAATACATTATACTCTCGACGGTTCTAATCCCTCTCTTGCCTCTCAAATCTACACAAAGCCCTTCACAATTGAAGCAAGCTGCATTATAAAAGCAAAAGCCTATAGAAATAATTGGTATGCCAGTCCTGTAACAACAGCTCAATTTACCATCATAATTATTCAACAAGTTGCATCTCCCTTATTTTCTCCGCCGACCGGCAGTTATAACGAAAGCCAATTCGTGACAATTTCTTGCCCCACCGAAGGAGCAGTAATCAGGTTCACTGATGATTTGACTGAGCCCGCTCAAAATTCAATGTTATATACAAGCCCGATATTAATTCATCAAACAACAACCCTGAAAACAAAAGCTTTCAAAACAGGCTGGCAAAGCAGTGAAACTGCATCCGCCACTTATGATATAATTCACGAACATCAAGCTCTGGTATATGTTGAAGGAGGGACTTTTAATATGGGTTGTCATAACCCTGAGGGTGATATAGATGAGTATCCCGTGCACTCAGTGACGCTTTCTTCATTTTACATTTCTCCCCATGAAGTTACTCAAGGCGAATATTTCACGGTTATGAATATAAATCCTTCGTATTTTAATTTGGGCGAGCACTATCCTGTTGATACAATCAGTTATTACGACGCTATCGTCTATTGCAATCGAAGAAGCATGTTGGAAGGACTTCCGCCTTGTTATGAATATTCGGGTTACGGGTTTGAAACCGACTTATGGCCAGAGGGATGGAACACATATTACAACAATAATATTATCTGCCATTTTGAATTTAACAGTTACAGACTTCCTACTGAAGCGGAATGGGAGTTTGCAGCCCGCGGAGGTATATATTCTAATAATTACATATATTCCGGCAGCAACAACCTTGACCTTGTCGGTTGGTTTAACTATAATTCCTCAGGACAGAGTCATCCTGTCGCTCAGCTCAATCCCAATGAACTAAACTTATATGATATGAGCGGCAATATGTGGGAATTAGTTTGGGACTTTTACGGACCTTACAGCTCGGAATCGGAAATCGATCCTCATGGTCCCGAAACCGGCACCAATGTTGTATTCAGAAGCGGGATGTGGTATGGGAGTGCATCATATAGCAGAGTATCAAATCGCAGTTATGCACCTCCTTATGCATTAGCAACAACATACGGCTTCAGAGTAGTCAGGACAAGTTACTAAAATAATTTTCCCCGCAAGAAAAATATACTGCGGAATTTTTTCAGTTTTGAGCGGAATTCTCTTACTTTTTTCTTACCTTTTTACTGATTTTCATCAATTATTTTACAAATACTCAAACCCCTTTCTTCCCTGTTCAAAGCGAGGGGTTAACGGAGGCTTACCCTCCGTTAACCCTCCGTTAACCCCCCGATAATCAAGAGCAGGAAATTATGTTTTTCAAGATTTCAATTTGACTTTACTGCATAAAAAATATTGGAGCGCAGAAAGTTATGAGATTTGTCTATTTTTTACTTGGTTATAGATTTGTTCCAATTTAGCGGTGACTGCGGCGTCGGAAAACCGGTTGAGACAATCTTCTCTGATTTTTTCCGCTTGATAAGAGTTATAATTTTTCAGCATAAATTCAATTCCTTCAGCCAGAGCAGAAGGGTTATCAGGTTCGACTAAAATGCCGTTGGCTGAATTAATTAAATCTTGCGGACCGCCGCAAGCTGTGGCTACAACAGGCTTCCCGCATGCCAATGCTTCCAAAATAACCATAGAAAGAGATTCCAGTCGGCTGGGCATAACGACAAAATCACAATTCTGATACTCCGGCAGTGCTTTTTCTCTGTTTAAATATCCCAACCATTCAAGACGATCTTTTACTTCATATTTCTCGGCAAGATGTTTGTAATATGACAGTTTATTGCCGTCTCCGCCTATTTTCAGAACAAAATTACAGTCCTTGCTTTTTAACAATTTTACTGCTTGGATTAAAATATCAATTCCTTTCCTTTTAATGGGTTGAGTCATACTAAAGATTATAGGAGAAGACTTTTCTGCCCCAACATAAGAAGAAGGTTTAAAAAAATCAGTATCAACGGAATTGGGAAGAACAATAACAGGAATATCAATATAGGACTTGATAAGCCCTGCCAGCCAATTGCTAACTGCTATAACTGCAGCGGCATTGGCGAGAGATGTTAACATCATTTTCCTGATCCCGAAAGGAGTTTTAAATTCTCTAAAGGGAAAAGGACAACTGTGCTCAGTAATTATATAAGGAACAGAAAGATAGCGTGATAAATTATAAGCAATAAAACCCGCAGGGAATGTTTGATGCGCATGAATTATATCTATCTTGCCGAATTCCTTTTCAATCAATTCAATTTGTTTTAACATTTTATGCGCCAGACTTGGGTAATTGCCTTTGCCTATATGACTTGTCCAAGTCAGATGCGGGATACGATACTCCGTAAGATTATTATTCAAGTGCAGAATTTCTGATTTGGAAGAACGATATCTTTGTATCGTATTATAGATTTGCGAAAGCTTCCTTAATTTAAGGACAAATTCATTCGGACCCCAGTTGATTATACTTATCCGTAAATCCGGGCAACACGAAAGTGCTTTTGCTTGTTCGGCAATAAAAAGTCCGGCGTTGTTATTCTGAAAAGGATACCAGGAAGGCAAAAGTAAAATATGCATAGCAAATATAATTTAGGGATTTCCCTTTTTACTCATTTGCTCAAAAACTTCATCAAATAGAGTGGCAAGTTGAGCTGTGAGATCTTTGCGATTAAACTGCTTAATATATTCTTTGTCCGGATTGATTTCCAATTTGCCTTGTTTCCATAAATTGAAGACTGAATGCAAAAGGTCACTAATGGCAGAGACATCTGAAGAAGAAGCAATGTAGGCAGACTTGCTCTGCCGGAGAATGGACGCGGTAATTCCGTTCTCGGGAATAATTGCCAGAATAGGTTTGTAGGAGCGTAAATAATCAAATAATTTTCCCGGAAGTTCCGCTTCGGAATTTGGTCCGGGAGCAATATATAATAACAGCATGTCAGCTTGTAATTGTGCCAATAGCACTTCCTTGTGACTGACAGCAGGTTTAAAGTTTACCGCATGGCAGATTTGCGGATCAGCCTTGTATTTACCCAGCACAAAAGACGGAGTATTCTTCCCTATTATGTCAAATTCAATTTCGTCTTCCGGTATAACGGACTGCGCAAACAAGTCCGAAATTGCTTGCCATAAAGGTTCGGGTTGGCGACGGTCATAAAATGTTCCGGCATATACGATAGTGAATTTCTTGTGCGATATAGCGTTAACTGCAGGCAAATTCGCAAAATCAGCTTCGTCAAATCCGTTTGTTATTTCTCTGTAAGGTTTATCGGCAACAAAAGGATATTGAGCAATAAAATTAGCTCGCATATATTGAGGAATGGTAAAAACGAGAGCCGAACAAGCAAGTAAAACTTGTCTTTCCCAAATCCATTCTTTTTGCAGACTGCGTGCGGGATATTGATTATCCAGATGCAAAGGATTGTTTGTCCACTCGTCCCGAAAATCCGCTACAAAATCAAGATGATACATATTTTTCAGCCAAGAGCCAAGCAGGAGAGAAGAAAAAGGTCCTGCAGAAATGTAAGTAAGTTTAACCGGATAACGCTTAAGAATAGTTTTGATTTTTCGCTTGGCAAAAGGCAGCCAACTTATTTCAGGGTCGGGCAGCAACACATTTCTTTGCAGCCAACTGACTACTTTATTGAGTTTCAAACCCCAAAGCAATTTAAATATCCAACTCCAGTCAAAAGTGGGAGTGCGAAAGATTAATGTATCTTCAGGCAGTTCTTTCAGCTGCTGATAGTCTCTTTTAGAACGGACATAAAAAGGATTAACAGTTAAAACTATAGGTCTGTAGCCAAACTCGGGCAAATATTTGGCAAATTTCAAGCTCTTCTGGACACCTGAGCCGCTCAGCGGAGGAAAATAATAAGCAATGAATAAAATATTACGCATAGTATTTATTGTCTGCCGAACAGCATAATCAGCCAGTAACGATGTTTTCCCGCCAGCAAATGATTTAAGCCGTTTACAAGTTTGGTGCCAAGATTAAAATGAATAAGCGGAAAATCCGTGTTGCCACAATATGGACAAACTGTTGTTTTGTTCGTAACCATCCATTGCCCGAAACATTGCCTGAGTTTGAGTAAAAAGGGCAGCCAATTTTGTTGAAGCTGTCCGGCAGTTTCGTTGAGAAGAGGCTTAAATTCGGGAGCAAATAAATTTTGCAGGCGTTTGGCGGTAAAACTTTGAGAATGATGCCAAAGATGAAATTTATGTTTGCAAACAGGGCAAAAGGTATAACTTGCAGGCAAATATTCCTTCCAGGGAACGGACAAAAGAATATACTTTGCGCTGACCCTTTTCAGCTCCTGCACTGCTTTTTGCAAATCCGCATCGGATAAATGCTCCAGCATTTCACTACTGAGAACAAGGTCAAAAGACTTTTCCGGAAAGGGAATATCAGTTGCGGAAGCTTGGACTTTATCACACTTGAGATACTGCAGCGCTTCGGCTGACCTATCTAAACCCGTAACTTGCCAATTTTTAGCAATTTCATTGGTAATTATTCCGTTGCCGCAACCAACATCCAATACGGAATGAACATCATAAGGTATCAGTTTTTTGATAAGACGGCTTTTGGCTTTAATTTGCTCATCGTCGTCATAATTAAGCCAAGTCTCTTTGATTTCAAATCTGTCGTGCAGCATCAGAAAATCTTCTTTAATCTTAACAAAATTGAAGAACACATATTTTTCAATAACTCATTGTCATAGGGCTGAATTGCTTTTACCCAATTGCCAATGAAATAATACAGAGGAATGAAAAGAAGTGAACCGAAGACTAATTGCCAGAATAACGGCAACCGCAAATGTAATATGGGATAAGTTAAAACACCCGCAAGAATTGAAGCCAGAAAGGTTTTCCCTAAAGCGGAAAGCGGAAACAGGTCTTTTAAGTTCAATTTGAGTTTGCTCTTGGTTAAAATCAGATAAAGCAGAACGGATAAATAAGTTACGGAAATGGAAGAAATTGCCGGACCTATGATGCCTATAAAATGAATTAAAGTGATACTGAGCCCGACATTTGCCAAAAGAGTAATTCCCGTAATAATAAAGATATATTTTGTTTGATTGAATACTTGGAACATAACGCTGTAAGTGGCAATTCTCAAAGGCACGGTTAATAAATATATCCTGAAGAAAACAGCGGCAGCGGAATATTTATCCGAATAAAGAATTTGAATGATGTGCGGAGCAAAGAGAAAACATAAGACAAAGAGCGGAAACAGCAATAAAGCGTTTTTACGCACAGTCCCTTTATAAAGATCAGTTATGGCTGTTTGATTGTCTTTTTTATTCATTTCCGGCAAAATAACAGAATTAACAGAACTGGTCAAAATGGAAATAAAAGGAAGTTCAACCGCTCCGACAGAAAATACTGCAAATTGCTCAGGTCTGAAATATGACGAAACAAGAAGTTTATCCAATTGTCCGGAAAATACTCCTATAATAGTGGAAACACCTATGGGCAAAGAATACGCCAATTGCTCTTTGAGCAGAATGCGGTCAAAAGTAAAAGGCTTCCCATCCCGACAGTAGGGATTGATTTTTAGGCGAGCGTAAATCCATTGAATGATGACGGAAATCATCACTGCTGCTATAACCGCTTGCAGATTGCGAGTAAGTAATGCGGTGCCCAATATTAACACAAAATCGCAGCTAACAGAAAATATAGTGAAGCCTGCTGCTTTGCGCGTCTGCTGCAGACCTATCATCACATAATAATACAATTGAGATATAAACATAAAAAACGGGTAAAGAGCATAAAGCAGCAATGCCTGAGGCAAATTCGGATTGTTAAAGATTTTCCCTATCCCGAATCTGCCGAACAATAAGATCAAACTCCCGATTAAACCTAAAATAGTTAAAAGATCAAGCGTCTGACGCAGAAATTTTCTCTGCTCTTCTTTTCCACCGCGAGGGACAAAATAATAGATACTTTGAGGCAGACCCATCATAAAAACCGAAAAAATTAACAGATAAATCAAAAACAATTGTCTGTAGGTGCCGTAATCCGCTTGCGTTAAGACTCTGGCGAGGATAATCCCGATGATGGTTTTGACCACTAACCTGCAAAAATCTGCTGCGGAAAGAATGCCAGCCTGCTTAACTAAATTATTCGCCATTGCCACTACTTAAAAATAAACTTTTTCTCACCGCTCAGATTTCCATGCTCATCTTTGATAAATAAAGTATAAATTCCGGGCGAAATTGGCTCCTGGGTTTTAGTGACGCCGTTCCAAACATCGATATAAAATCCTTGAGGGAAAAAACCATGCTTTTTATAGATGAGGCTATTCTGCAAATCAATTATTTCCCAACTCCATTTTCCCGGAGAAGGAAAGAAAAAAGTGAAATAATATTGCTCATTTTGATAAGAAACATAATCACAATAAGCGGAACCGGCTTCTCTGACAGAATTATCCGGCGGGTCTGCAACCATTTCTACGGATTTCTGCCTTCTCTGCTCAGTTGCCATCAAAGTGTCAGCTGCTGTATAATTGTAATAACGATATGAAGTTGTGATTTGAGTTAGGAATTCGTCATCCGCATAAGCAAACAAGTCAAATTCCTGTCGAGGCCACAAAGCATTTGCCAAAAGAGGAAGCATTCCCGTCTTCTTCAAACTGTCATAATTGAACATTGCCATCCCGGCAAAACCAGTTTGGCGAACAAGATTTGCCTTCTCAATAATTTGCTCAGCGGGATAATCTATTTTAGGATAATTGTCCTGCCAAGCCCTCAACCCGATAACTACACTGTCCGCTGGCGTTAATTCACCGATTTCGGAAAGAAGGCGATAAAAATTACCATATTTTTTCACATAAGCCATCGGATAGGCTCTGTCAATAATGCCTTGATTTAACCAATTAATCCAATCTTGAGCATAGTCAATTTCGGCTTCCTGAACATTGGCAATAACGGCTGCGGTAATCAAAATACGCGGATTGACGCTTTTGGCTTTGCTCCTTAGGACACGCAGGAATTCGGTAATTTGTTCTTTGCGCCAATCGTTCCCCTGAATGCCGTTCACTGCTTCTTCCGATAATTGCTTGAAATATATAGAGTTGTAGCCGAATTGTCGGTCCGGATATCTGATATAGTCCAAATGAATTCCATCCAGTTCAGGATAATTGTCTACAAGATCAAGAATTACATTTATCAGATAATTACGCACTTCCGGATTACCGGGGTCAATAAAATAGCCGGAATACTTTGCAGGATTCATCTTATTGCCGTAATTATCGGTTAAAATCCAATCCTGATGATTTTGATAGATGTAATTAGATGATAAAATCTCTTTCTTGGTTGGCGTTACGCAAAAGACAGTCAACCAGGCTTGAACTTCAAGCGTGTTTGCATGAGCAATTTCCAATAAATACTGCAGAGGGTCAAAATCTGGATTTGTCAAGTTTTCGTATCGGGGTTCGGGATTGGAATACTGAGAGGACATTTTATTGGGAATATACAACGCATCCGCCCTGTATCGAACTTCCGCCAAAATCTCGGTTTGATTGCTTTGAACAGCATCATTGACCAATTCGTCTATTTGCTCTTTGGTTGTCAGATTCCATGGCGTTACCCAAAGCGCGCGAATTTCAAAAGCAGAGCACAGCGAAAAGCAAAAAATGAAAAAGATACAAAGCGGAATAATTTTTTTAGGCATCAGGCAACTTATTCTTCACATCTGTCACTACGGCATCGGCTGAACCGTCCACCAAAATCAATTCCACCTCATCTTGCGGCTTCAGCTTACGCACGGAATTTATTACTGCTCCTTTTGACCGGATAACGGCATAACCGCGTGCCAAAGTTTGTTTTAACGATAAATTAGATAACAAAACTTCAAATTGATTAAGCTTGCGTTCCAAAACTTGGAATTGCCTCTGTAAATCATACTGCAACTGCAAAGCCTGTAATTTTACTCTGCTCGCATTAGCCGAAGTTAATTTTGTGCCTGCATTTGCCAATTCCCGGCAAAAGATTTTCTGTCTATAAAGAAAATCTCTATTCAATTGAGACAAATAAACTGAAATATACTCCAAACCGGCTTCCGCTTCGTCATACCTTTGTTGCAGTGATTGATATATGCGTTCAGGACTGTTCTGCATAAGTTTAATCTGGCTTGTGTGCATAGCGTTGGATGCAGTTGCCAATTTTGCGGTAATACCGGATGAAAATCTTTGCGCATAAGTTTTAATCGTTTTGTAAATCTCATTCTTGTCCGGAGTACAAAGTTCCGCTGCTGCCGAAGGTGTCGGCGCCCTTACATCCGCTACAAAATCCGGAATGGTAAAATCTATTTCGTGACCGATGGCGGAGACGACAGGTAGTTCTGACGCGTAAATTGCTCGTGCTAAGTTTTCGTCGTTAAACCAAAACAAATCTTCTTGGGAACCACCGCCTCTGGCAATGATAATTAAATCTACATTTCGGACTGCATTGAAATATTGAATACCTTCTATAACTTGTGCCGGAACTTCCTCACCCTGCATCAGAGACGGATAAACATCAATTTCACAGGGATAGCGCCGCTTCAGAATATTTAGGATATCCTGTAAAGCCGCGCCTGTGGGAGAAGTAATGATGCCAATTCTTTCCGGATAGCGCGGAAGAGATTTTTTATGCTCTTTAGCGAATAACCCTTCCGCTTCCAGCTTCTTTTTCAAAAGTTCAAACCGGCGTAAAAGTGCACCCTTGCCGGAAGGAAACATACTACGCACAATTAATTGATACTGCCCGCTTTTTTCAAATACTGTGATTTTGCCGAAGCAGACAACCTGGTCACCGTCTTGCGGCTGAAAGTCTAATTGATAGTTTTGATTTCGAAAAAAAGCACAGCGAATTACGGCATTTTCATCCTTCAGATTAAAGTAGATATGTCCTGAAGTATGCCTGACGAAATTGCTGATTTCTCCCGTTATGTATAGTTCTTCAATCTGCGTTTCCAGAACCTGCTTGATATGCAAAGTTACTTCGGAAACTGTGAAAATCAGGCTCTCATCCGTATAGTTTTCTTCCTGCATAATCAGCAAATATTTAGCTTAGAAAAAACTGGGCTTCTTGCTTATTGGGAAAGCTTCTTGTAATATTCATAGCGCTCTTTAAGGAAGGTTCTCAGTTCCTGATGATATTCAATGAATTTTTGCGCGTTAATTGCTTTTAAGGAAGAGTAACGCTTTTCGTTATCCAAAAACTCATCGAGATTACCCGCCGGTTCTTTAGAATCAAGGATTAGGGGATTTTTGCCTTGCTCTTTAAGCAAAGGATTATAACGGTAAAGCAGCCAATATCCTGTGTCCACAGCCCGCTTTTCTTCTTTTTGCGTAAGAGCCATATCAATGCCGTGATTAATACAGGGAGCATAAGCAATGACGATTGCCGGTCCGGGATAAGCTTCCGCTTCTTCAATCGCTTTCAGAGCCTGAACTTTGTTCGCACCCATGGCGATGGCAGCAACATATACATAGCCGTAACTCATAAACATCAAACCCAAATCTTTCTTTGTCGTTGCTTTCCCCGCTTCGGCAAAACGGACAACCGAACCCAGCGGCGTGGCTTTGGAAGCTTGACCGCCCGTATTGGAATAAAGTTCAGTATCCAAAACTAAAACATTAACATTGCGCTTGGAAGCTAAAACATGGTCCAGCCCGCCATAACCGATATCATAAGCCCATCCGTCGCCGCCTAAACACCAAACTGATTTATCGATTAAATAACTGCTTAATTCCAGAACATTTTCCAAAAGCGGTTTGCAACCCGCGCAGGCTTCACTGATTGCTTTGGGTAACAGAGCGATAATTTTCTCCGCATTGCCTTTTGCCGCTTTATCTACCGCGTCCCAATTGTTCAAAGCATATTCAAAAGCGGATTTCAGCTCCGGATTGATATTTTTGTCCAAAAGAGCGGTGAGATTTATTTTTAACAATTTACGATGGGAATTGATTGCTAACCGCATGCCAAAACCATATTCCGCATTGTCTTCAAATAAACTGTTTGCCCATGCGGGACCTTTGCCGGCTTGATTTTTGCAATAAGGTATGGACGGAAAAGTTCCACCCCAAATTGAAGAGCAGCCGGTGGCATTAGCAATAATCATCCGGTCGCCGAAAAGTTGCGTAATCAGTTTCACATAAGGTGTTTCTCCGCAACCGGCACAGGCACCGGAAAATTCCAAAAGCGGTTGTTTGAACTGACTTCCTTTAACCGTAGTTTCCTTGAAACTGCCTAAAATGTCATACGGCAATTGTTCAAAGAATTCGTAATTGGCTTGTTCACCTCTTTCTCTTTCAGTCTCTATCGGGCTCATTTCCAAAGCTTGCTTAGGACATTCAAGCACACAATCTTTGCAGCCTTGGCAGTCATCAATGTAAACTTGAATTTTATATTGATAGCCTTCCGCACCGATTGCTTTCAATGTGTTAAAACTTGCGGGAGCGTTTTTCAGATCTTCCGGCTTTATTAATTTCGGACGAATTGCCGCATGCGGACAAACAAATGAGCATTGATTGCACTGGATACATTTCTCAGCTATCCAGTGCGGAACAAAAGGAGCCACTCTTCGTTTTTCCAATTTCGTAGTTCCCGTTCGCATCATTCCGTCCACAGGCATTTGCCCCACCGTAATTTTATCGCCTTTTTCACGCATAATAGGTTCAATCACCTTCTTCGTAAATTCATCAGCATCATCGGGAACAAGTTTTTTCATCGGCATTGAACAAGCGGGTGTGCCTTCAGGAATATTCACTTTCACCAAGGCTTCATTAACCCTGTCCACCGCTTCCAAATTCATTCGGACTACTTCTTCACCTTTGCGCCCATAAGTTTTGCGTATGGACTCCTTTATCAATTCCATTGCTTCGTCCCGCGGCAAAACTCCCGAAATCAGAAAGAAAGCAGTCTGCATAACAGTATTCACTCTGCCGCCTAAACCGACTTCATTGGCAATCTTCAAAGCGTCAATGTTATAAAACTGAATGTGCTTGCGCTGAATTGTTTCCTGCATGTCGCAAGTAAGGTTATTGAAAGCATCGTCGTTATGCCAATTGGAATTAAGCAAGAAAATGCCGTTTTCCTTGATACCTTCCAAAATGTCATATCTGCCGATGAAAGCTTGATTATGACATGCGACAAAATCTTCTACTGTCACCAAATATTGAGAATGGATGGGTGATTTGCCGAATCTTAAATGGCTGCGGGTAATGCCTCCGCTTTTCTTGCTATCGTATTGGAAATAGCCTTGGACATACATATCAGTGTGATCGCCGATGATTTTGATGCTGTTTTTATTGGCTCCGACAGTGCCGTCCGAACCTAAACCCCAGAACTTGCAATTGATAGTGCCTTCGGGAATGGTGTAAATATCTTCTGTATAAGGAATAGAGAGGCTTGCCACATCATCGGTAATTCCGACAGTAAAATTATGGAAGCCGTGCCGATTGAGATGGTCATAAACGCCTTTGACCATTCCGGGTGTAAATTCCTTTGAACTGAGCCCGTATCTGCCACCGATGATAAAAAGCTCCGGCTTGTCTTTCAATGCAGTCATAACATCCAAGTAAAGCGGCTCTCCGATTGCTCCCGGCTCCTTTGTCCTGTCCAAAACCGCAATTTGCTTCACGCTTTGAGGAAGAGCTTTCTTGAAAGCGTCAACTGCAAAAGGACGATACAAATGAACTTTGACCAAGCCGTATTTTGTCCCTTCTTTCTCATTCAAATAATTTATCGTTTCTTCTATCGTCTCGCAGCCGGAACCCATTGCCACAATCACGCTTTCGGCGTTAGGATGCCCTGCATAATCAAATAAATGATACGAACGCCCCGTTACTTTTTCCACTTCGTTCATATATTCCTGAACAATATCGGGAACAGCTTCATAGAACTTATTGACTGTTTCTCTGCCTTGGAAATAAACATCGGGATTTTGCTGTCCTACTTTACTCATCGGTTTATCGGGATTGAGAGCACGAGTTCTGAATTTCTCTATGTATTTTGTATCCAACATATTAGCCATTGTCTCGTAATCTATTACTTCAATCTTCTGCAGTTCGTGGGAAGTGCGAAATCCGTCGAAGAAAACGAGGAAGGGTAAGCTGGCTTTCAGAGTGGAAAGTTGTGCAGCCAAACCCAAATCCATCACTTCCTGAACGGAATTGCAGGCAAGAAGACAAAATCCTGTATTGCGCGTGCCCATAACATCCGAATGGTCACCGAAGATGGATAGTGACTGGCAAGCCAAAGAGCGTGCCGAAACATAGAAGACGGTCGGAAGTAATTCTCCCGCAATTTTATGCATATTGGGAATCATCAGCAGCAGACCTTGGGAAGCGGTAAAAGTGGTAGTCAATGCGCCGGCGGAAAGAGACCCGTGAACAGCTCCCGCCGCTCCGGCTTCTGATTGCATTTCTATAACATCCACCTGTGTGCCGAAAATATTGGTCTTGCCTTTTGCTGCCCAATCGTCTGCCAGTTCGCCCATGACGGAAGAAGGGGTTATGGGATAGATTGCTGCAACTTCATTGAAAGCATAAGCGACATGTGCCGCTGCAGTGTTGCCGTCCATCGTGGCTTTTTGAAATTTAGCCATTATTTTTCTCCTTGTATATCTGTAATTTTTATTATCTTTAAGAGTTCAAAAATGCTCTTTTTTATCCTCTTTTATGCCAGATAAATACCGAGACTGATATTGTCAATTGTTTCGCTTCAAAACTCTTTTTCTACCATCAAAAAGATGCTGCAAGCGATATATTTTAACGCAATTTTGGCTTGACAAAGTCTGACTTCTTGTAAAAATAATAAAAAATAACTAAAAGATGTTAAAGAAATTGATGAAAAACTTTATTTTTACTATAATTTGCTTTGTGATTTGCGTTTTGGTTCTTTGCGGTTGTCAAAAAGGCTCTTCTTCTCCAAATACGAAGCCTCTGATTATTACGACAGTTTATCCCTACGAATTGATTGTCAGGGAGTTAGTCGATACCTTATTTACCGTAGAAACACTTATTCCGCCGAATGCTTCTCCTCATACTTGGTCTCCCGGACCGCAAGAACTGAAGAAATTACATCAGGCGGATTTTGTCATAGCGAACGGACTGGGTTTGGAAGTCAATTTGGCTAAAGAAATTGATAAATTGGGCACAAAATGCATAGAAGCGTCATCTTACATAGACCCCAAATTCCTGATTCACGAAAGCGGTGCAGATGAAAATAATGCTGGAAATTCGCATAAAGAAACGCTCTTCAGTGCCAATCCTCATATTTGGACTTCACCCGACTTCCTGACTGACATTGTTCTTGGCTTAAGCAATGATTTGAGCAAGCGCTATCCTATGCTGAAAGACCATTTTCAAAACAGAGCCCGCCTCATGATTCTGGAAATCAATCAAGCAGACGGAAGAATAGAAGCTGAGCGCGCTTTATATAAAAATCCCGCTGTAATTACTTTGCATGACGCTTTCTCTTATTTCTTCCGCTATTTCCACATTGATTTTATCGGTGCGGTGCAACCTTCACCTGGCCGCGAACCTTCTCCGCGTCAGCTTAAGGAATTAGCTGATAAAGCTGCTGCCAAAGGCGTTAAAACAATCTTTATCGAACCTCGGATAAATCCTAAACCAGCTGAAACTTTGGCAAAAGAATTGAACTTGAAAGTCCTCACTTACGATGATTTGGGCACAACTCTTAAGGTCAATACCATAGCGGACTATTTATGGCAGAATTGGCTGTTGCTAAAGGCGGGGCTGTAAGTTCGGATGATTGAATTCCAAAAAGTAAATTATACCGTTCACGGGAAATCCATTCTGGAAAATATCGATTTAACGATTGAGCCCAACGAATTTGTCGCTGTCATCGGTCCTAACGGTGCGGGAAAATCCACTCTCGTAAAAATCTTGCTGAATCTCATTACCGATTACAGCGGCATTGTCCTGATTGAAGAGCAAAAAAACACTGATTGGCTGCGTCACAATCGCATCGGTTACCTACCCCAAAAAGAAGATTTTGATGTGAACTTCCCTGCTTCCGCTTTGGAATTGGTGCTGATGGGTTTGGCCGCTGAGCGCGGTTTGGGAAAGCGTTTTCACAAGCAGGATTATCTGGCTGCTGAAAAAGCCTTGGACCAAGTCGGCGCTATGCATTTGAAAAAGGAAACAATCGGCAATCTCTCCGGCGGCGAATTGCAAAGAGTGCTTTTAGCCAGAGCTTTGGTTACTGGCAGCAAATATCTGATTTTGGACGAGCCTGAAGCGGGAATCGATAAACCGGGCACTGTCAGCTTCTTTGATTTGCTTGCTGACCTGCATAAACAGGGCAAAACTATTATTACTATCAGTCACGACCTCAATATGCTTACCAAGTATTGCACCTTTTTAGTCTGCTTAAATCGCACTCTGCATTGTCATACGGCAACGGAATTGCTCACTGCGGAGCATATTCACAAAACTTTCGGGGACGCAATGCAACTGATTGAAAAGGATTATTAAAGATGTTGGCATACGGCTTTCTGCTCAATGCCTTATTGGCAGCAGTTCTTTCCGGAATTTCGCTGGCTGTCCTCTCCCCCTTCGTAACTTTGAAGAAAATTGCTTATATGGGAGAAGCGTTATCACACATAGCTTTTGCCGGAATTGCATTGGCGCTTCTTTTGGGCTTGAATTTAAGCATCACGACCCTGCTTTTCGTTGTAATTGTAGCGGCACTGATTGGATTTGTCTCGCGCTTTTTTCAAACCGAAGAAACTAATGTCATCACGATTTTCCTCTCCGTTGCCATGGCTCTGGGTATCGTTTTAATTGCGCTCAAGAAGGATTACACCTTTGATCTTGCCAGTTATTTATTCGGCAACATCCTTTTAATAAACGGGACTGACTTGTGGCTGCTATTGCTCTTGGCTGCCGTCAATATACTTTTTATCGTCTTTTTCTATAAGGAACTTTTTTATCTCACTTACAATTTGCCGGTTTCCGAAGTCTTCGGTTTGAAAGTTCAACCTGTTTATTACGGGTTGCTGTTGCTTTTAGCGGTCAATATTGTGTTGGCGGTTAAGATTGCGGGAATAATCTTGGTGACTGCTCAGCTTATTTTACCTGCATCCATCGCTTTCCGTTTGATTAAAAGATTACCTGCCGCTATTGTTGTTTGCGTAAGCATAGCGGTTGCCACTTCTCTTCTGGGATTTTATCTTTCTTGGCAATTCAATCTGCCCACCGGCGCTGTCATTGTTTTAGTGGAATTTCTATTCTACCTTTTCGCCCTGCTCGTAAAGCCTAAAAGCAAAGCTGCAAAATAATAAATTGCCATGCTATAAAATAAAAATCAGGTTATTTATTGTGCGTTTCAAACCATTGGGATGCTTGATGTTGTATTTGTGAACTATCTTCTGAACTTAATTTTTCTGCTACATAATCTCTTAACTCTTTTGCTAATTCAACACCGTTGGCTGTGGCTATTAAAACCCAAAAATATGCGTCTTTATAGCTTTGAACCACACCCTTGCCACTGTAATAGCACCATCCCAACATAACTTGAGCTTCGGTATCACCTTGTTCCGCCGCCAACCGATACCACTTTACCGCTTCTTTATAATCCCGTTCCACACCTATGCCATAGTAATAGCATACTCCCAAGTAATTCTGAGCATCTGCATTACCTTGTTCCGCCGCCAACCGATACCACTTTACCGCTTCTTTATAATCCTGTTCCGCACCTTCGCCATTGTAATAGCGCAATCCCAATTTATACTGAGCTTTGTCATAACCTTTTTCCGCCGCCAACCTATACCAATTTACAGCTTCTTTATAATCTTGGACCACACCTTCGCCATTGTAATAACACTCTCCCAAGCTATACTGAGCTTTGGCATTACCTTGTTTCGCCGCCAACCTATACCACTTTACAGCTTCTTTATAATCCTGGACTACACCTTTGCCTTTGTAATAGCACTCTCCTAAGTTAAACTGAGCTTTGACATAACCTTGTTCCGCCGCCATCCGATACCACTTTACCGCTTCTTTATCATCTCGTTCCACACCTTTGCCCTTTTCATAGCACAATCCCAAATTATACTGAGCTGCGGCATAACCTCTTTTGGCAGATTGCAACAATAAATCGCTGTACGTTAACTTATAAATAACAAAAGTTACTAAAGCCACTATAATTACTATAATTATCGGCAATACTATTTTTTTCATTACCCTCTACCTCTTTACGACTTTTTTTAAGTATGCATCCTTTATTTTTTTAAAAAATATATTTCTTAATTTGTCAAGACAATTTTATATCAATAAGACAGTTAAATAATTAGGGCATTAAATATTTAGGGATTATTTACTGGATGAGAAAGCAGTTTTTCCGGAAAAAAGAGTATATTTTGCTCTTTTTTTTGCCTTTTTGCTCCTTTATAACCTCTAATTTCAATTTGTGTTTTTTCCCAAAATCCTGGCAAAACTCTCCTCTATTATGTCTATGAAATTTTGAGGCTGCACTTAAGCCTAAAAGCAAAGCTGTAAAATAATAAATTGCCATGCTATAAAATAAAAATCAGGTTATTTATTGTGCGTTTCAAACCATTGGGACGCTTGACTTCGTATTTGTGAGCTTTCTTCGGAATTCAATTCTTCTGCTGCTTCATCTCTTAATTCTTTTGCGTCTTCATCTCCGTTGGCTGCGGCTATTAAAGCCCAAAAATAAGCGTCTTTATAGCTTTGAACCATACCTTTACCATTGTAATAGCACCGTCCCAAGAAATACTGAGCTTCGGCATGACCTTGTTCCGCCGCCAACCGCCACCACTTTACCGCTTCTGTATAATCCCGTTCCACAATTGCGCCATTGTAATAGCAGCATCCAAAGTTAAATTGAGCTGGAGCATAACCTTGTTCCGCCGCCAACCGATACCACTTTACCGCTTCTTTATAATCCCGTTCCACACCTTCGCCATTGACATAACACAATCCCAAGTTATACTGAGCATCGGCAAAACCTTGTTCCGCCGCTAACCGATACCACTTTACCGCTTCTTTATCATCCCGTTCCACACCTTTGCCATTGTCATAGCAACATCCCAAGTTATACTGAGCATGGGCCTCACCTTTTTCCGCCGCCAACCGACACCACTTTACAGCTTCTTTATAATCCTGTTCTACACCTTCGCCATTGTAATAACACCCTCCCAATCTAAATTGAGCTTTGGCATAACCTTTTTCCGCCGCCAACCGATACCACTTTACCGCTTCTTTATAATCCCGTTCCACACCTTCGCCATTGTAATAGCACTCTCCCAAGTTATACTGTGCTTTGACATAACCTTGTTCTGCAGCTAACCGATACCACTTTACCGCTTCTTTATCATCCCGTTCCACACCTTTGCCCTTTTCATAGCACAATCCCAAATTATACTGAGCTGCGGCATAACCTCTTTTGGCAGATTGCAACAATAAATCGCTGTACGTTAACTTATAAATAACAACAGTTACTAAAGCCACTATAATTACTATAATTATCAGCAATACTTTTTTTTTCATTACCCTCTGCCTCTTTACGACTTTTTTAAAGTATGCATCCTTTATTTTTTTAAAAAAATATATTTCTTAATTTGTCAAGACAATTTTATATAAATTTTATATGCTTCTATAATTTTGGAAGGTCACGCAGGTCACAAAACTTCAGGAAGCTATATACAATCTTGTTAATTTACCGTTCAGAGAAAGGTAATGACGGCAATGCCTGCGGAGGGAACAGACGGTAAAGCGGTTGAATGCATAACGCAGTTCAAGCTTGAGATTGCCAGTTAGCGGAATTATTATTTATTCCGGTTTCATTTGCGGGAAGAGAATGACTTCTTTGATGGAGTTATTTTCCGTGAGGAGCATGACCAATCTGTCGATGCCGATACCCAAACCGCCCATGGGGGGCATTCCGTATTCCATAGCTTCAAGGAAATCTTCATCGATGCACATCGCTTCCGCATCACCGCCTTGACGCATAAGCGCTTGTTTTTCCAATCTTGCCCGCTGGTCTACGGGGTCGTTTAATTCGCTGAACGCATTAGCAAATTCGCAGCCCGCAATGAGCAATTCAAAGCGTTCTGTTAAGAGCGGGTTATCCGTTTTTGCTTTTGCCAGCGGAGAGACTTCTTTAGGGAAATCGGTGACGAAAGTAGGTTGAATGATATGTTCTTCTGCCGCCTGCTCAAAGACGAGCGCCAAGAGTTTGCCTTTTTGCGCGTCCGGCGGGATTTCCATCTGCTGTTCAAGGCAATATCGTCTTAAAATATCTTCCGTATCGTCGGCGTTAAATTCGGTTAGAGGCAGGTTGGTATGCTCTTTCACCAAATCAAACATAGAAGCCTGTTTCCAATCTCCGCTCAGATTGACTTCTTTGCTTTGGAAGCGGAAAGTGTCTTTTCCGATGACATTTTTCGCCAGATATTTGATGCAGTTTTCCGTAAGTTCGCGCATTCCTTCCAAGTCCGAATAGGCTTGATAGAGTTCCAGCATGGTAAATTCGGGATTATGGAAGCGGTCCATTCCTTCGTTGCGGAAATTTTTCCCGATTTCAAATACGCGTTCAAAACCGCCGACAATCACTCTTTTGAGGTAAAGTTCCAAAGCGATGCGGAGGTAGAGGTCTGTATTGAGCGTATTGTGATGAGTGATGAAGGGGCGTGCGTTTGCGCCACCGTATAAAGGTTGAAGGATAGGAGTCTCAACTTCAATAAAACCTCGGGCGTCTAAGAATTGTCTGATGCCTTTAATAATGAGGGAGCGCAGTTCAAAGACGCGTCTGTGTTCGGGATTAAGCAGCAGGTCCAGATAGCGTTTGCGGTAGCGGAGTTCAATATCGGAAAATTCATCATAGCGGATGATTTTGCCATCGACAATCTTTTCTTTAACGGCGGGGAGCGGTCTGAGGTTTTTTGCCAGAAGGGTGATGTGAGAGGTTTTGAGCGAATATTCGCCCGCTTCGGTATAGAAGAGTGTCCCCTCTGCTTGAACGAAATCACCCGGGTCGCAGAGTTTGAACACTTCGTAATTGCTTTCTCCGACCTGATTTTGCGCCACATAAATTTGGATTTTGCCGCTCATGTCTTCCACATTGCCGAAGCCGAGCTTGCCTTGACGACGCATTGCCACTAATCTGCCGCAAATGGAAACGCTTTGACCCTCTTTTATCCAATTCTCTTTATTTTGAAGGAGTTCGCCGATTTGATGAGTTCTGTGTGCTCGGACCGGGTAGGGATTGATGCCCTGCTCGATGATTTTTCTTAATTTTTCTCTGCGCAGTTTGAGCAATTGTCCGCTCTGATTATCCATCGTTTGCCTCTTCTACTTTCGTTTCGGATTGTTTCTTTTTACGAAAAACGGATGATTTGTTTGTTCAAACCACCCGTTCTTCGCTGAATATATTCTGTTTTAGCGGTTCAATCACAAATCCTTGAAGGGATTGTCGTCCGCATTATTTTTTTGTGAAGCGTAGCGACGCCATTCTTCGTTTTTATCGCGGGAACGCCGAGGCCGATTTTCCTGTCTGGTGTCATAATTATTGTTATTGTATTCTCTTTTGGGGGCTCTATCTTCTTTTTCAACGGGATTCAAAGCGGCGTCCGTATAATCAAGTGTAATTCTATGGTTGTCTTTATCCAATTCAATGACGGATAAAGTGACCGTATCGCCTGGTTTGAAGTTGTCCGTTTTCCGCAGGTGCGAGCGCGGCAAAAGTCCTGTGACGCCTTCAGCAATAGAGACAAATACCCCGAACTGGGTAGAGTTTTCTACTGTGCCGGAAATTTCTTTGCCAACGGAAAGAAGCTCGTCTATATCCTCCCAAGGATCTTTCTGAAGCGACTTCAGGGAAAGGGAAATCTTTTGCTGGTCTTCGTCGATACGCAGGATTTGAGCTTCCACCCAATCTCCGGGCTTGAGCACTTCCTTCGGGTGGCTGATTTGTTTTCTGCGTGAGAGCTCGGATACGGGAATCAATCCTTCAACTCCCGGCTTCAGCTCCACGAACGCGCCGAAATCATATAAACGCAGAACCCTGCAGTTCACAATATCGCCTTCTTTGAATTCGCGTAAAGCACCGGTAAAGGGATTTTCCTGCAAGGCTTTCAGGGACAGGGAAATTTTATCACCTTCTATTTTCAGAATGCTCACTTCAACTATTTGACCAATCTTTAGAACATCTTGCGGCCTGTCAACATGCTGCCAAGAAATTTCCGAAACATGAAGCAGACCTTCAACGCCACCTAAATCGACGAAAGCACCGAAGTTTGTCAACCGCATGATTTTCCCGGTTACTGTTTGTCCCGGAATCAGTTTTGCCAATGCTTCATTTTTCCGTTCTTCATTTTCCCGTTCTTCGATTACGCGGTGCGAAACTACGATATTCCGGCAATTTTCCGTGCATTCGATTATTTCGAAATCCATATTTTTGCCGATGAAGTGGGAAGGGTCGGAGGGTTGTCTGAAAGAGATTTGGGAAAGCGGACAAAAGGCACGGGCGCCCAAAACATCAACGCTGAAGCCGCCTTTCGTTGATGCGTATATTTTGCCTTGAACTGGGATTTTCCGCTCAAAAGCATCTTTTATGCCGTTTTTATCAACAAATTGCTTTGTCAGGCTCTTTCCGATGACGAAGCCCTGGTCATTGCGATCTACGATAAAGCCCTTTAGAGTATCGCCTACCTCGTAATTAAAGCTCCCGTCAGCTTCCGCGTATTCATTCCTGTCCGCATAGGCGTCAAATTTCCCGCCTAAATTGACGATGATGAAGTTGTCGTTCAAAGAAGCAATCACTCCTTCCACGACATCTCCTTTGTTATATTCTTCTGTTTGCTGAAAGGACTCTTCCAATAAGCGAAGGTAGTCTTCTTTCAATTCCCTATAATTGACATTTCTGTCGCCGTTTTTGCTTGTGTTTGACATTTTGATACTCCTAAAGGCTGTTAGAATAACCAAATTCTTGGCACCCACTTTTTTGTCCAGAATTTTATTCGTCAGTATTTGTCACTTGACGCAGAAAACGCTTTCTCTCTTTGTTTTATCAAAGCGGATGTTCCGGCTTGTCATAATTGCGCACGGGAACGAGCTAGCCTGCTTCAACTGTCTGCTTAACAGTCCGGTAAGGCAGATTCTCACTTTCAATCTGCTTACGCGTGATATTTAATCACTTATGCGGAGAAGATAAAAAGACAGAGGGAATACTTATTGACTTTGTTAGACTTGCCGAAACTACTTTTTCCTTGACAAAATAAAGTAAATTAAATAGAAAAGAATTATGAGTATAACTAATGGAGG